>PNKE01000071.1 GCA_013822245.1 Candidatus Solibacter sp. | reverse complement strand
GGGCGGCGGTGGTGGATTGGGGGAGGGAGAGGCCGCCGCCGGAGAGACCGCAATAGACGCGGTTGATGGAGCCAAGCATGCCGGAACGGACGATTTCGACGACGCGGCGGTAGTTGGGCAGATCGTTGTGGATGTGGTTGCCGAGCTGGGTGACGCGGGAGTGACGGGCGGCGGCGTTGGCCATGGCGCGGCCCTCGGCGATGGAGTAGGCCATGGGCTTTTCGACGAAGACGTCCTTGCCGGCCTGACAGGCGAGGACCGAGGGCAGGGCGTGCCAGTGATCGGGGGTGGCGATCATGACGGCGTCGATGTCTTTTCGGTCGAGGAGGGCGCGGAAGTCGCGGAAGGAGGCGGGCTTGTGGCCCTGGGTCTTTTCTACGGCGGCGGAGGCGGCGTCGAGATGGAGCTGGTCGGCGTCACAGATGGCGGCGGCGGTGACGTCGGGGTGGCGCATAAACTCGCGGAGGCGGCCGGCGCCCTGAGAGCCAATACCGATGAAGCCGACACGGATCTTGTCGCTGGGGGCGGCGCGGAGGGCGGGGGCGGAGGCCAGGGCGGCGGACGATTGAAGGAAGGTGCGGCGCGAGATCATGGTGGGGCTCTTTCAGCGCGGGGCTGGGGGCTCATCCGCGCTGAAAGAGAATATAGCAGGCCGCGAAGGGGCCCAGTTAGAACCAGTTGACGGTGTAGGTGAAGCGGATGCCGCGGCCGATTTCGGGGGCGTAGGCTTTGATGAAGCTCAAGTGGTTGCGGTAGAGCCGGTCGCCGAGGTTGAAGGAGTTCGCCGAGACTGTGTGCATGAGGTGCTGGGATGCCCAGGTGTAGCTGGCGTTGACGTTCATGACGGCGTAGCCGGCGGTGGGGGTTTCCAGTGGCGCGATCTGCCACTGGCGGTTGGCGAGGACGAGTTCGGGGCGGACACTAAGTCCTTTGAATCGATAGTCTAAGCCGAGACGGCCGCGAGTGGGGGGGATGCGGGGGAGGTTCATGCGGGAGGAGGTGAGGTTGGCGTCGACGGCGTCGAAGCCGAGCAGGAGCCAGAGCGACGGGTGAAGGGCGGCTTCGAGGCGGGCTTCGGCGCCGGTGAAGCGGGCGTTGGCCTGGGCGTACTCGGCGACCGGGAAGCCATCGTCTTCCCCGCCGGTGGGCTGGAAGTAGACGAAGTCGTGCATCTGGTAGCGGAAGAGGTTGGTCTCCATGCGGATGCGGCGGCCGCGGTGGCGGATGGCGAGGTCGAAGCCGTCGCTGCGTTCGCGGCGGAGGTTGGCGTTGCCGATTTCGTAGACGGCGTTGCCGGGGTGGGGTCCGTTGTTATAGAGCTCTTCGAGGGAGGGAGCGCGGTAGGAGTGCATGTAGTTGAGCACGGCGGCGCCGTCCTTCCAGAGGGGGACGAAGATGCCGGCCGAACCGGATGCGCCGGTGAATGAGCGCGAGGGCAGTCCGTTGGGACTATAGCGGTTGTTTTCAAGACGGCCGCCGAACTGGAGGCGGACTCGTTCGAAGCTGACCTCTTCGAGGGCGAACAGGGCGAAGGCGTTCTGGCTGACCTTGGGGGCGATGGCCTCGACGCCCTGGGCGTCGAAGCGGCGGGTCATGCCCCAGAAGCCGAAGCTGCCGTCGAGGCGGCCCTGGCGGCGCTGGGTAAAGGTGCCGCGGTAGACGAACTGTTTATTGAAGAAGCGGGTGCCGATTTCGGCGCCTTCCATTTCGGTGTGGTTCCAGTCGGTGTAGCCGGCGGAGAGCTGGAGTTGTTCGACGAAGGGTCCGAGTTCCTTGACGATGCCATGGAAGCGGGTGTTGTGGCGGCGCCATCTGAGGTTGACGGGTCCGTGGTGGCCGTGTTCCTCGTCGTGGCCGCCGTCTTCCGCGCGAGGGGCGAGCAGGGAGGTGGAGTTGAGGGCGCGAGCGTAGACGGAGGAGCGGACGCCGTGGCCGTCTTCTTCGCCGTCGTGATCGTCTTCGTCCTCGTTGGAGTTGACGGGGACGCCGTAGACGCCTTCCTGGAGGCCGTAGCCGAGGTTGAAGGAGAACTTTTCGCCGTAGTGGCCGAGGCCTCCGGTGGCCTGTTTCATTTCGGTGGCGGAGTTTCCGATGCGTCCGAGAGGGGTCAGGTAGTCGCCGGTGCGGGTGCCACCGCCGGATGCGTAGAAGATCCAGTCGTTCCTGCCGAACTCGAAGCTGCCGAAGCCGCCGCCCATGGCGTTGGCGGTGCCGCCGGTGGCGGAAAGCGAGCCGCGGACGCCTTCGTGGGGGTGCTGGTGGAGGATGTGGTGTTCGGTGAGGACGTTGACGACGCCGCCGATGGCGTTGCTGCCGTAGAGCAGGGTGGCGGGCCCGCGGACGACTTCGACGCGTTCGATGGCGCTGGGATCGACGGGTTCGCCGTGGTCGCCGGAGGTGGACGAGAGTGTGCCGGTGCGGAGACCGTCCTGGAGAATGAGGACCCGGTCGCCGTCGAAGCCGCGGATGACGGGGCGGCCTGTGCCGGGCCCGAAGCTGCGTTTGGCGACGCCGGCTTCGCCGTCGAGCATGTCGCCGAGGGAGGGGGCGGCGGCTTTGCCGGTGAGTTCGTAGTTCTGCTTGGACAGGACGGATTGGAAGGTCTCCATGACTTCGGCATGCTGGCCGGTGGCGGTGACGGTGATTGCTTCTCGCACGGGCTGGAGGCGGAGGGAGAACGCAACCTGGGCGGTTTCACCCGACCGGATCTGGACGACTTTGCGCTCGTCGCTGAGGGCGTGCATGTGGGCGAGCAGGGCGTACTGGCCGGGAGGGACGTTGGAGAAGGAGAATGCTCCGTCGTCGCCGGTTTCGACGGTGCGGCCCGAGGGGACCAGAACGATGGTGGCGTGGTGGATGGGGGTATTTGGACCGGCGAGAGTGACCATGCCCTGAATACGGCCTGGGGGTGGTGCGGCGGCGTCCTCGGCCGAGGCGGCGGCCAGAGTCAGGAGCAGGCACAGGAGTAGCGATGCGGCAGGTCTCTTCATGATAGTGATATCCCGTTCTTGATTTAAACACAATATGCAGGTGTGTTTCAAGCGGAAGGCCAAAGGGGGGCCATGGGTCAGGCCAAGGCGATGTCCATGATATGCCGGAATTCCGAAGTTGACCTCCTCGACGCCCGGCATACCGGCGGCGCGCTGGAACTCGGCCAGCAGGTTGAACAGCAACAGCACCGATCGGAAGGCGGCCTCTGTGGCATGGAATTGCTTCAGGCAGAAGTGGTCGGCGTTCAAGTCGTGTTTCAGTTCGGCGATCCTGTTCTCGATATCGGCGCGTCGGTTGTAGTCGCGCCAGATCTCCTCCGGAGGGCCGTCGAGGCTGGTGACGAAGATGCGAAAAGTATAGCCGGGCACTTCGATCAGTTTGCGTCCCACGCTGGCGCGGCTCTCCCGCACGCGCTCGCGAATCACCACGAAGCGCCGCTGGGTGGTCCAGCCGTGGAGCGTGAGGCGAAACTCACCCACGGCGTAGTTGGCGTCCAACTCGACCCACTGCTGGACTCGCTGGGCCTCGCGTTTGACCCACTTGGTCAGACGCGTGACTACAATGTAGGGCAGACAACGCTGTTCGAGGAAACTCAGCAGTTTGTCGTCGAAGCAACCGGAATCGGCTCTGACAAGACGGATTTTCTGGCGCTGTCCCCATAGCGCCAGGGCTTGTTCGAGAAACTCGACCACTCCCCGGCTGGAGCCCGGGGCGCCCCCTGGGCCGGGCGCTGCGGAGCCAGCCGTGGAGGATGAAGCGGACCTCCGGCAGCACCGCCAGCAACGGATGATGGCTCGGCCGTCCATGCTTGCGCGGGTTGTGCCCCTTCAGCGACCCCTCCTGTCGGCCGTAGCGCTCAAAGATGGTCGAGTCCAGGTCCAGGCTGTAGCCTTCGGCCCGCACCGGCACACGTTGCATCTGCCACTCGATCAGCGGCTCAAACAGCCGCTGGACATGGCCCATGCTGAACTGCCGGAACAGATTGCGGATGGTGTCGTCGCACGGGAACCGCTCATGCCCAGCAGCGCCTGCAAGGCCCGGCCGCCACCCAACCAGTTGACGTGCGCGAATCGCCTGGCGCCTACCGGCACGGCGATCAGAAACGCGGTGAACGCCGCTGCCGGATCGATGTTGTTCGGCGACCGCCACTGGACCGTCCTGTGCTCGCGGACCTTGCCAGTCAAATCGATCCTCCGCCGGTAGGCCACAAAGACGGCCACCCCGTTCCACCAACTGACCGAGCCCACGCCGTTGCAGGCGCAAGCCTTCCAACTGCTCGGCCCGTAGCCAGAAACAGGAACGCCGGTTCGCCACGTTCCCGCGTTAAATCAGTGAGATAGCGTTCGGTGGGTGGTGGAACTTCGGCTTAGAGAGATCGCTGCCGAAATGTCCATTACAGCCGCGCTATGCTGGTGGTCACAGCAAACCCCCTGGACCTGAATGCAACCCGAACGCCCAGACCCAAGCGCGCTTGCGCTCGAAGACGATGCCCGGCTCGCTATCAACGGCAATCGCGCCGCCCTTGAGCGGCTCGTCCGGTCGCTCCAGGGCAACATCTACGGCCTCGCATTGCGCATGCTCTGCAACCGCGAGGACGCCGAAGATGCAACTCAGGAAATCCTGGTCCGCATCGTAACCCGACTCTCGCAGTTCGACTTTCGCAGCAAGCTGTCGACGTGGGCGTACCGGATCGCTGTCAATTACATCCTCGACGTCCGCAAGAGCGCGGTGGAACGCCTTCACCTGAGCTTCGAGCGGATTGCTGACGATCTGACGGGTGGCTTGGGATTGGCAGCGCCCGAGGAGACTGAGCATTCCCTATTGATTGAGGAGGTCAAGGTGGCGTGTACTCTCGGGATGCTGCAATGCCTGGACCGCCCTCACCGGCTTGTCTACGTGCTCGGCGAAATCCTGGAGATGTCAGGACCTGAGGCATCCGAGGTTCTCGACATCGAACCCGCTCTGTTCCGCAAGCGCCTGCAGCATGCGCGGGAAGCCATTCTGGGATTCACCCGCCGCTACTGCGGTCTGGCGTCGGACTCGGCGCCGTGCTCGTGCAATCGCCAGTTGCCTGCCGCCCTGAACACTGGAAAGATCCGGGCGGCGGCCTGCGATTTCGCGGCTGCTCCCTCCTCGTTCCAACAGACCCGTGCCCTGGTCCGCCAGGTTGAGGAGGCCCGTTGGGCGTTGCAGGTCCATCGTACCAGCCATCCGCGTCCTACCTCTGTCGATTTTGCACGCCGGCTCGCCGCCACCTTGGACATGCACCTCGATCCTGCTCGCGAATTCTGATCACCTTTTTCACACTGCGCCCTCCCCCATCGTCCAAAGGCGGGAAGGGAGACATTTCGATCATGCTGAACAGACGACAGGCCCTGCAGGCGGCCTTCACCGGTGCGGCGGCGGCGTTTCGCCCCGGCCCGCTTTCCGCTCAATCGGCCGCGGCCGCGGAGATATGGGTCAATCCCGCAGCCGGCGCCGACACCAACTCCGGAGCCAAAGCATTACCCTTGCGCACTTTGGCCGAGGCGGCCCGGCGCGTGAACCAAGGCGCCGGTCAGGGCGCCGCCACCATCGTTCTCACCGAAGGCATCCACGTCATCGGCGAGACAACTCTCCTGAAGCCCGAACGCCGCAGCTTCACCAGGACCGAGCGCCTCACCGTCCGCGCCGAAGTACTGCCCGACGACCCTGACTGGCACACGGGCCGGATGCCGACCCTGATCCACACCATGCCGCTTCCCAAAACCTGGAACGGACGGCCCGATCCCCTCGGCGGTGCGGCCGACGGCATGATGATCGAGACCAGCCATGTGACGATTCAAGGGCTGAAGGTCCTGGGCCTGCCCGTGGTCGAGACGCCGAAGCCTGGTCTGATCCAACGCCTGTACGCCATCAGCCGCCTTCGCCGTGACTTGGAGGACCTGGAGATCGCCCAGTGCTTATTCCTGGGCGACGACCTCACAAACCCGAATCACGTGGCCGTCATCGCCCACGGAAACGGCGTGAACGTGCATCACTGCATCTTTCGCGGTTTGAAGATCTCGGTGGTGTATTGGAGCGGCGGCAGCGGCGGGCACGCGATGCGGAACTGCTTCTGTGACGGAGTCTACGGCAGCGGCGTGTGGACGTCCGGCATCCAGAGCGATTTCGACTACCGGAACAACGTCATCGCCAACTGCAACTACGTTTGGACCAACCAGAGCGGCGCTTCGGCCGCGGCCGACGCGGCGGGGCGCGGTGGAAGGCCGGCATCCGCTGCCGGTCCCAAACCAAAAGATCCCACGCGCTACAAAATCGTGGACAGCTATTTCGCTGGCAACCGCCGGCTGGCGGGTTCGGGCACGGGAGCAAGGTTGGATTACACGGACATCGACCCGTCGTTTATGGAAATGTCGGGAACGAGGGTGACGGACCAGCCGGTCGCCTTCGAGCGCGATCAGACCAGGCGCAACTATCTGCATCCCGTCGCCGGGTCGGAAGCTGCGAAGGTCGGCGCTGGACTGTTCCTGAAGCCGGTGGCGTGAAGCCGGGTCAGAGCAGGAAGCACAAAGAACAAGGAGATATTCAAGTGGATCAAGCAGCACCTCCGGATCAAGGCGGCTTACGGATATAGCGAGAATGCCGTCAAAACTCAGATCTGGATTGCGGCGCCGGTTTACGTCCTCGCCGCGATCCTGAAGGAGCGCCTGGCGCTGGAGGCGAGTCTTCACGAAATCCTACAGGTGCTGAGCGTCACGCTTTTCGAGCAAATGCCCATTTTGCAGGCCTTCCACGACGCGGACTCCCAGCAAAAATCGGGGGCAATTTCTAACCAGTTGAATCTGTGGAACTTATAGCCGGACGCGGGTGACCGCAAATGGAGCATGTGAAGCGTGCCACAACCCTCACTCCTCCCCAAGCGTCTGGATGTTCTGCACCTCCGCCCGTCTCACCCCATACATCTTCTGGATCATCCTCACCATCTCCCGGCTCAGCCTCTCCGGCGACTCGCCCTCTTCCACGTCGATCTCCACCTTCAGGTATACGTCAATGCTCTTCATCGTCCGGATGATACGATAATGCTTTCCCCTCCCGCCACGGCGCTCCCCGCCACGGCGGATGAGGCCCTGCACCATGAGCGAACGTACCCTCTGCCGCCTCTGCGAAAAGAAGCCGCCCCGCCGCTTCTGCCCCGCCATCACAGCCGAAATCTGCGCCCCCTGCTGCGGCGCCGAGCGGGAACAGTCCCTCAACTGCCCCTTGGACTGCGAACACCTCCGCGAAGCCCGCAAACACGAAAAGCTCCCCGAGTTCGACGCCCGCTCCGTCCCCAATTCCGACATTGAACTCACTGACTCTTTCCTCGACCGCAACCAGGACCTCGCCATCTTCACCGGCCGCATCCTCCTCCTGGGCGCCCTCGACACCCAGGGCATCGTCGACTCCGACATGCGCGACGCCCTCGACGCCCTCGTCCGTACCTACAAAACCGCGGACTCCGGCCTCGTCTACCAGTCCCGTCCCACAAACACCTACGCCGCCGCCGTCCAGGAGCGTTTCCAGGCCGAGGTCCAGCGCTTCCGCGAAATGGTCGCCCAACAGACCGGCACCCACGCCGTCAAGGAAAAGGACCTCCTTGGCGTCCTCGTCTTCTGGCAGCGCATGGAACTCCAGCGCTCCAACGGCCGCCGCAAGGGCCGCGCCTTTATCGATTCCCTGTTCTTACTCGTGCCCCCTCCCGGGGAAGATGGCGAATCCCCCGCCGGTGCACCCATCATCGAATAGTTACCCGAAGTAAGCCGAATGCCGACGACAGCCATGAAAGCCACTCTGGTCGAATCCCGCGAAATCGCCCCGGAGGTCCGCCACTTCACCTTTGAAGTCTCCGATCTGCCCGAGCTCGACTTCACGCCCGGCCAGTGGGTCTCCATCTCCGAAATCGTCCGCGACAAGAAAACCACCCGCGCCTACTCGCTCGCTTCCGCCCCCTCCGGCAACCGCTTCGAACTCTGCCTCAACCGCGTCAAGGAAGGCCTCTTCTCGCCCTGGCTATTCCGCCTTGAACCCGGCGAATCGGTCTCCATCAAAGGCCCGCTCGGCTCATTCGTCCCCAAATTGCCCTTCGCCGAATCCGTCCTCGTCGCCACCGGCACCGGCATCGCCCCCTTCCGGTCGTTCCTTCAGTCCCCCGCCGTCCTCGATTCCCACCTCCCCGTGACCCTCCTTCTCGGCGCCCGTTACGAGGAGTCGCTCCTCTACCGCGCCGAATTCGAAGCCCTTGAACGCACCCGCCCCGGCTTCCGTTTCCTGCCCACCATCACCCGCCCGTCTCCAGCCTGGCAAGGCCGCACCGGCCGCGTCCAGGCCCATATCGATTCAATCCTTGGCGTGCGCACCGACCTCGATGTCTACATCTGCGGACTCCGCGCCATGGTCGACGAGGTCCGCAGCCTGCTCGCCGCCCGCGGTTTCGAAAAGAGCCGCATCATCTTCGAGAAATACGACTAGCGGGAGTGTATTCAGTCCCCGGTTCTGATTTCAGTCAAGCCGTTACGTTTCAACGACTTCAGCGGTCCTGGCCGGTATATGCCGGATTGGACACCCGGCAATCTTCCATCCGGCGCAAAGAAAACAGACAATGACCTGCTTGTCCGTTCAGGTGCATATACCTAATTGCTGGCATCCCTTCAGGCTTACGGCTCTCACGGTCATCGCGACTACCGCATCGTCGGATCCTTCCGCCGCGGCGGTAAACCACGGCTCCGCGTGGCCGGTCATCCCGGTCGTGTCGAAGATATCCTGCGTTTGACGCGGGAGCAGCGCGCCGGCGTCAAACTCTCCCCGGTCACCGCGGGCGCCGGCCGGGGGGGCGATTGCGCGTTGATGGGCGGGAGGGCAACAGGACGGTTGGATCGCACGTGATCTGGCGGCGTTGGAAGACGCGGCGGCGAGCCGGGGCGGCTCCTTGTGCAAGCGGTTCGCCGGCTCCGCGCGCGGAGCGCGCCACGAGACGAAGGGCCGCTCTACAGTTCGCGGATGCGGATGCGGCGGCTGCGG
>PNKE01000049.1 GCA_013822245.1 Candidatus Solibacter sp. | reverse complement strand
GGTGGTGGCCAGGGACGGACTTGAACCGCCGACGCCGGCCTTTTCAGGGCCGCGCTCTACCAACTGAGCTACCTGGCCATCGGTTGTTTTTCAGTTTACCAGACAAATCGGCGTGTGCGCTATTTTGCCGCCACTTCATACCAGGGCGTTTCGGCCGGGAGCCTCAGCCGGAAGCCCGTTGGGGTCTTCTCGGCCGCCACCCCGGGGCCTCGCGCGCCGCGGCTGTCGAGCGGATAGACCGTGAGGCTCCGCGCCGTGCTGCGAAGCGTGATCGAGGCATCGTTGCGCTCCATCAACGGGACCGTCTGCGGGATCGAATATGGGCCTGACGGCTTGTTGGTGCCCGGATCGGGCGCCAGTGTCCACCAGTCGGTTGTGCCGGGGTAATGGACGAATTCAGTCATTCCGCGCGTTGCCCCCGGATTGGTCATCAGCATCCTCTCCGACGCCGCCAGCGGCTTGCCATCCAGCGACGTCGCCAGAAACGCGATGAACCCGCGCCCGCCCTCCTCCAACCTGTACTCGATCGGTCCCGCCTGCACCGGCTCGGTTCCCGCGAATCCAAACGCACCCGCTGCCTTCGCCCCGCTGATCACATACAGCCGCCGCTTCGGATCATAGGCCATCTCGCCTGTATCGGCCCGGTACGGCGGTAACGGCGCCGCGGCTTTCGGCCCGGCCGCCGCCGCGGTGTCGATCGCCACCCGGTGCTGAAACGCCACGTTCGGATCCAGCCCGTTGTTCTCGAAAAACGTCGCCAGCGTAAACTGCTGCCGTTCGGCCGTCGCCTTCACGCGCATCTCCTTCGGCATGCCCGCTTTGATCTCGTGCCTCGCCGGTTCCAGCGCCCCGCTGCGGAACATCCAGCCCGCCTGCGCGAAACCGGCCAGTTTGGTGACATCGCCGTTCAGGTTGAATCCCGACGGGCCTTTGCGGTCCCAGTCGCGGCTGTGCTCGTAGGCGAAGTGCATCAGCCCGTCCCAGTCCTGCAACGCCGCGAAGGCGGCAAGCGTGGGATCGATCTCCGCCGCCTGGCGGTTCGGAAACGCGGCGTTGAACTCGCTTACCGTGTACGGCTTGCCCGCCTGCCGCCCAAACGCCTTGTGCAGATACACCCGGTAGCCCGTCCCCGCGCCCGACGAATCCCTGATCCGCCAGTCGCGCCCATCCCAGCGCTGGTTCGGAAAGTTGTAGTGGTCGATGTAAAAGTGGTCGTCATGGTAGTCCAGCCCGTCGTGCGAGTCGAACGTCAATGGTCCGCCAAACTCCACCTGCGTTCCGGCGATCGGTACGGTCTTGCTTGCCGTCGCACGCACCACGTCCCTCATCCGGTTCAGATACACCCGGTCCCGGTCCGCCAGGAAATCCAGAAACAACTCCTCGGTCTCCGCGCGGCCGTTGAGGAAGGCCGCTTTCTGCCTGTCGAACTCCGCCTTGTACTCGCCGATGACATATTTCTCCAACTGCCGCGCCTGGTGCGAAAACAGCAGCGACGCCTCGTTGTTGATCTCCACCATCGCCAGCACCGGATCGTTCTTCAGCCTCAAGCCCTCGATCAGCTTCTTCGTGAATTCGCACTGCAAGTCCACCATCCGCGGGTAGAAGATGTGCAACGGCTTCGAGTGCGTCGGCAGCGGCGCCGGACCCGGCACGTTGTCCACATCGGGCCTGAACTGGTAGCCGACATGGAGGTTCAGGTTGACGTAAATGCCCTCGGCCTTCAGCGCGCTCAAAAACGCCCGCAGCCGCGCCATGGCGATCGGATTAAACGCCGGATACGGCCCGCTGGTCAGAATCGACCGGCACGCCGCCGGGTCCGCGTCCGGCGACGTGTCCATGTGGTGCAGCCTGACCAGATTCACCCCCAGCCGCCGCAACCGCTTCGCGATCCGCGCCGCGTCCTGCTGCTCCGGGAAGTTGGCCCCGAACGACATGTTGACGCCCCAGAACCGCACCCGCTCCCCCCGCGCATTGACGAAATGCCCGTTCCGGGCGCTGATCCGGTCGGCCGCCGTCAGCGGCTTGTTCAGATGTGAAAAATCAACCGCGCCCGTGATCCTGTCCTGATCGATGCTGAACGGAAACCAACGGCCCTGTTCCTGAGCCGTGGCGGCCGCGGCCGCCAGAAGGGAGAGCACAAGTACGAAGCCGCGCATTGCAACACTATATCGCCATGCGCGGCTGGATTGAAGGCCCTTATCTCTTCAACGCGGCCAGCGCCTCGCCGGTCGCCTGTTCAACTTCGGCATGCAGCGAGTTGCCATGCGAATCCATCGTGACGATGGCGGCGAAATCATGGACCTTCAGATGCCACATCGCCTCGGGAATGCCAAACTCGATCAGGTGAACGTCCACCACCTTCTCCACCGTCCGTGCATACACCTGCGCCGCGCCGCCGATGGCATGAAGATAAACCCCGCCCACTTCCTTCAGCCCGGCCAGCGTCCGCGCCCCCATCCCGCCCTTGCCGATCACGGCCTTGATGCCGTAGCGCCGCATCACTTCCGCCTGGTAAGGCTCCTCGCGGCTCGATGTCGTCGGTCCCGCCGCCTTCACCTTCCACTCCTCGCCTTCCTTCAGCATCACCGGTCCGCAGTGATACACGATCGCCCCCGTCAGATCCACCGGCGGCGGGCTCGACATCAGGTGATGATGCACCGCGTCGCGGCCCGTATACATCTCGCCGCGGATCAGCACCACATCGCCCACCTTCAACGCCCGCATCTGCGCCTCGGTCACCGGCGGTTCGAGAACGATCTCGCGCCCCGTCAGCGGGAAGCCTTCAATCTTCGCCATCTTCTGAACTGACTCATTCGGATCGCGGTACAGCCACTTCGTGATGGCACCAGTCGCGGGATCAACCGCCACGCCCAGCCGCCGGAACGCCCAGCAGTTATACGCCACCGACACGAAGAAACTCGCCGGCAACCGGTTCGCCGCCACAATCTTGCAGCCGATCAGCGACGACTTGCCGCCGAACCCCATCGGCCCGACTCCCAGCCTGTTGGCCTCCTCCATGATCTCGCCTTCCATCTGAGCCAGCACCGGATCCGGATTCACATCGTCCAGCGTCCGGAACAGTTGCATCTTCGCCACCGCATAGCCGTGGCCGCGGTCGCTCCCAATGCAGACGCCCAGCGCGCCCGGCGCGCAACCCTGTCCCTGAGCCTGCCACACGGCGTGCAGGATGCACTTCTTCACCCCTGCCAGATCGCGCCCGGCCTTGCCCAGATGGTCGAGTTCGCAGGGCAGCGAATACTGAATGTTCTTGTTCTCGCAGCCGCCGCCTTTCAAAACCAGCTTCACTTCGATCTCGTCCTTCTCCCACTGCTCGAAGTGAATCACCGGCGTCTCCGGACCCAGGTTGTTGCCCGAATTCGCCCCCGTCAGCGAGTCCACCGAGTTCGGGCGCAGTTTGCCTCGCACGGTCGCCTCGGCCACCGCCCGGCGGATCTCGGCCGCGAGTTTGATCTGGTTCGTCCCGGCCGGCGTATGCACGATGAACGTCGGCATCCCCGTGTCCTGGCAGATCGGCGCTTCGTCCTCATGCGCCATGTCCACGTTCAACGCGATGATGTTGAACGCCTGCTCCGGACGCGTTCCAGTCTCCTCCCTCAGCCGCGCCGCGTCCATTGCCGCGCGCACGTCCGGCGGCAGATTCGTCGATGTCTGTGTGATCAGTTCCAGCAGGCTGGTGGCAAGAAATTCCATGATGAGGCTCTCCTGAATGATTCCTCTCTCATGGTAACTCGCGGCAGGATGAACGGCCTCGAACGATGTAAACCCGTGCTCAACCGCGGCCTCCGGCCAGGCCGGCCTCGAACGGCTTCCGCGCTGCGCTAGCCGCGCCTGTGCTGGATGTGGAGTTCCTTCAACTGTGCGTCGGACACCGGCGATGGCGCGTCGCACATCAGATCGCTGCCCCGCGCCGTCTTCGGGAATGGAATCACGTCGCGGATCGAACTCTCCCCGGCCAGGATCATCACCAGCCGGTCCAACCCCAGCGCAATTCCGCCATGCGGTGGAGCGCCGTAGGTCAGCGCCTCGAGCAGGAATCCGAAGCGGTTCTTCGCCTCTTCCTCGCTGAAGCCCAGCGCCTTGAACACCAGTGACTGAACGTCCTGGCGGTGGATACGGATCGAGCCCGAACCCAACTCGACGCCGTTCAAAACGATGTCGTAGCTGCGCGCCCGGCACCGCGCCGGATCGCCTTCCAGCTTCGCCAGATCCTCGTCATTGGGCGAGGTGAACGGATGGTGCGCCGCCATCCAGCGGTTGTCCTCGTCGTCCCATTCAAACATCGGGAAATCGAGCACCCAGAGGAACCTGAAATCCTTCGGGTCCAGCAGCTTGTGGCGGTCTGCGAACTTCTGCGCCGCCTGCAACCGCAACTGCCCGCACGCCTTGAACACCGTCTCTTCGGGACGATGCCCTTCCGGCTTGCCCGGCCATCCGGCCAGCATCAGCAGGTCGTTTTCGCCCGCGCCCGTGCGCTCGCGGACCTTCGCCATCTGCTCCGGGAAATCCCGCTCCAGGCGCTTGGCGTCGTCATAAACGCGCAGTCCGCGCTCGTGGCCGAAGTCCTTCAACTCGTCGCGTTCCTTGCGGCTCGCCTGGCCCGTATTAGGAATCGTGATCGCCACCAGCGGCAACCCGTCTTGCGTCAGCAGCGCCTCGGCCGGGAACAGATCCTCCACCGGCCAGAACCGCGGCAACCGCAGATCCGGCTTGTCGATCCCGTAACCCTGCATCGCCTCGGCGTAGCTCATCCGCGGAAACGGACCCTTCACCTCATAGCCCGCCACCGCGCAGATCCGCTCCACCAGCGGCTCGATCACCTCGAAGATCTGCGCTTCCTGCGGGAACGACATCTCAAGGTCGATCTGCGTGAACTCCGGCTGCCTGTCGGCCCGCAACGCCTCATCGCGGAAACACCGCACGATCTGGAAATAACGGTCGTACCCGCTCACCATCAGCAACTGCTTGAAGATCTGCGGCGACTGCGGCAGCGCATAGAAATTGCCCGCCTGGATCCGCGACGGCACCAGAAAGTCCCGCGCCCCCTCGGGCGTCGACTTCGTCATGAACGGCGTCTCGATCTCCAGGAACCCCTGCCCGTACAACTCCTGCCTCACCGCCAGCGATATGTTCGAGCGCAGGATGATGTTGCGCTGCATATGCGGCCGCCGCAGATCCACATAACGGTACTTCAGCCGCACATCCTCGCTCACGTCCACATGCTCTTCCATCGGGAACGGCGGCGTTTCGCTGGTGTTCAGCAGCCACATCTTCTCGGCCACCACCTCCACCTCGCCCGTCGGAATGTTCCCATTGATCGTCTCGGCCGACCGCGTTTCAACCACGCCCTCCACCGCCACGACATACTCCGACCGCAGCTCCTCCGCCTTGCCATGCAGCGCCGCGTCGCATTCGGCGCGGAACACCGCCTGCGTCACGCCCGCCCGGTCCCGCAAGTGAATGAAAATCACCCCGCCCAGATCCCGCCGCCGGTAGACCCAGCCCATCAACACAACGCGCTTGCCCTCGTCGGACGCCCGCAGCGCGCCGCAGTCGTGGGTTCGGCGCAAGTCTCCCAGGAAATCAAGTGCTACGTTCTGGCCCATCTTTTCTAACCTTTTCCGGCCCATTGCCCGGCGTGCTGACACCAGGCTCCATGCCGGCCGGACCCGTCGGGAATCTTTGATTGTAGCGCGTTCCCGATGATAGCCTGAAGCTTGCCGTTTCCGCCCCCGACCCTGCTTCGTTTCCTCGACCGGACCCGTCTGGCGCCCCCCCTGTTCCGCATCTACCAATCCCTCGCTTCGCTACGGCCCTCCGGCCCCGCCCCAGCCGGCGCCGGGCCCCTGCCGCCCGTCTCCCTGCGCGTCAAGGTCGCCGGCACCCCGCTCGCCTACGACTACATCGACGGCGGCCGCAAGGCGGTCCACAGCATCGACTCCATCCTCCGCGCCGCCGGCTCCTCCCTCGATACCCACAGCGCCATCCTCGAATTCGGCTGTGGCTGCGGGCGCGTCCTCTCCTGCCTTGATCGAACGGACGGCATCGCCGGCTGCGACCTCAATCCAGACCTCATCGCCTGGGTCAGCCGCCATCTCCCCGGTATCGACGCCCGCCTGAATGGTCTCGAACCCCCGCTGCCCTGGACGGACGGGTCCTTCGGCCTCGTCTTCGCCCTCTCGGTGTTCACCCATCTGCCCGAGCCGGTCGCTCTGCGTTGGATCGCCGAACTCAGCCGCGTCCTCAAGCCAGGCGGCTACCTGGCCATCTCCACCCACGGCGAGCACTACATCCCCGTGCTGTCGCCCGCTGAACGCGCCGCCTTCGCCGCCGGCGGAATTGTCGAGCGATTCGCCGGCTCCGCCGGTTCGAACCTCTGCAATACCTACACCCCCGAATCCTATGTCCGCAAAGTCCTCGGCTCAAGCCTGAGATGCGCCGCGTTTCGCGCCCGCGGCGCTTTGGGCAACCCCGAACAGGATCTCTTTCTGTTCCAAAAGCCGCCGCAAGCCTGCTGATCCCCGGTTACTCCGGGAACATCCCTTTCCAGTTCATCGCCGGCAGCGACGTGAACGCTCCGCCCCCGCCCAGGTTGAACCGCAGCCCAAGCACCGACAGATAGTCGATCGAACTCTCCGCGTACAGCGTCCCCCGCTTGCCCTTCAGCGCCGGATACTTCTCCGTGAGCGAGAACGCCGTCTGCTCGCCCGGCTTCAGCGTCAGCGTCTGCTTCGTGATCCGCGCCCCCGCTTCGTCGATGAAGTACAAATCCACCGTCGCCGTCTGATCCTTCGACGGGTTCACCAGCGCCATCCCCGTGTCCAGCCCCGGACTGTTGTCAAACGGCAGGTAGACCGCCCAGTCGTCGTAGTCGGTCAACGGCACCACTGCCTCGAAATCCGGCCGCCCCGCCACCCGCTGCTTGAACACCGCATAGCCGCCCAGCCGCTGCGTCTCCGATGGTGGCTCCAGAATCGCGAAACCCGTCCGCAACGGCCTGCCGTCGTTGTAGACCGTGATGACCGTGCTCCCCTCCGCCGCCAGCGTCTGGGTCACCACCGCGCCGCTCGCCGCCGGCGCCGACTTGCCATCAGAGTAGGAAACCGTCATCGGCGCACCCGTCGTGTCGAAAAACCCCAGGTTGAACCGCGCCGGGTCCGTCGACATGTTCACGATCACAAACGACGTCTCCCACTCCTGCCCCACCGCCAGGTGCGGAAACACCCGCGCCGTGTCAAACACCCAGACGTTCCGGCTTACCCCCGCCTGCCTCGCCGTCCGGTCCGCCTTCACCCGCTCCACCGTCGCACGGCTCGGGTGCTTCGCCGGGTCCAGCAGTTGGACCTCCTGTTGCGCCTGCGCTCCGATAGCGCCCGTCAGGGCTAAAAGCAAATAACTGATTCGTCTCCGCATAAGTGACACCGGACACTCACTGGCCGCCGGCCTCGTGTCCCGCCTCGGGTTCTAAACCCCCCTCGCCGGACGCCTGCTGACCTGGCGTTTCCTTTCGGTTTTTTGGATGCACCGCCGCCGGCTCCGGTTTCACTCCGCGCCGCTTCCCCCTGCTTCACTGTTGTCGAGGGCGCCTCGGGATTGCCCTCGGCAAATCGCGTCCTGGCCGCTTCGGCCCGGCTCCCGTCGTTCCGCCTGCGCCACCCGGCGCCATCCCCGCCTACGGTACCTTCATCGTCGGCGCCAGACAGGAATCCCCCCACGGCGCGAAACTGATATTCAGATCCCGCCGGTCCACATACAGGTGGACCATCTCTTTGTTCGGCAGCAGATCGGTCCGGATGATGCCCGTCGCGCAGTGCCGCGTCACCAGCTTCTCGCCGTTCACCAGCCCCGCGTTCGCGCTGTTCGGTCCCCAGTCCTCCATGAACTTGTCAAACGCGTAATCCCTGCACGGCGTCGCCTTCGTACAGCCCCACATGCTGTATGCCTCTTCGTAGCTCTTCGCCTCCAGCGCCTTCACGAACGACCGCGCCCGCCACTGGGCGCGGAAGTCGGTCAGGTTGTTCTTGCCCAGCCTCGCCAGCGCCCAGTCCACGCCCCAAACCAACGCCACGGCCAGGATCGCCAGGAAAAACCACTTCGCCATCCGCTCGCGCAAACTGCTCTTTGTCTCGTACTGATCGAAGAAACCGGCCATGCGGGCCCCCTGTTTACTTCTTCACGGGATACGCGGCGTCGTAGGCCGTCGTCACCGCCGCCGAAACGTCGATCGCCGGCTTCGCGTACAACGTCGATTGCGCGTCAACCACCAGATCGAACGCCTGCGCTTCGGCCACCTTCTTCACCACCTCCTGCAACCGCTGCCCCACCCGGTTCAGAATATCCTGGCGGTCACGGTTTATTTCATCCTGCAACGCCTGCGCGTTCCGCTGATAAATGCGCTGCCGGTTCTGGATGCGCGCCGACAGGTCGGCCAGCGCCGCTTCGGTGTACTTCGTCTGGTTGGCTTCGAAATCCTGCTGCAGCTTGGCCAGTTCCTTCTCGACGGCCGCCAGTTCGTCCCGACGCGGCCCGAACCGCGCCTGCAGTTCGGCTTCGGCCTGCTTGATCTCGGCGGTGCCCTGCAGAACCCTCTGCAAGTCCACCACCCCCACCTTCAACTGCGCGTTGGCGGCGCCCGCCGTCACCAGCATCGCCGCCGCAAGCAGCATTGGCCGCATCACTTTGTTCATCATCATCATCGCTCTCCAATCCTAAAGAACTTCTGCCCGGTCCCGTCCGGGCGCCGCCGATATCCCGTCCTCGCCCGTGAATCCCGATTCCTCATCGCCGCCGGCGCTTCAAGGCGCACGGCCGGACGGCCGCCCCGCTGGGCTTGTCTTCGGTTTCCTTCGCTTTTAGACGCCGGATAGGCCGGTTTGGGTCCACAGGCACGGCAATTCCTCGCTTGGGCACACGCGGAACCCACCTTCCGAATTGTAGGAACCCGCACCAACCACTGTCAAACACGGGCGGAGTCCGTTATGTGCGTCGATTCGATCACTTCACGCTAACTACGGCGGACTCTTCGGTGTCCGCTAGCAGCCCTTGGTGAAGTCCCGCTTGTCCGCGCTGCGCGCG
>PNKE01000002.1:0-7500 GCA_013822245.1 Candidatus Solibacter sp. | reverse complement strand
CCCCCACGGTGATATGCTGTCTCAAAGCCGTGTTCAGCCGCCAGGACCGCAAATCTCGGCCCGTTTTCGCCCTCTCCGACGTCCTCCTCATCTGGGCGGCCTTCGAAATCGCTTATCTCGTCCGCTCCTTCCTCCCCCTGCCGCGCCTCTTTTTCCTTACCCCCTCCACCAAAGTTACCCTCCTGCTCGTCTCCGCCCTCGCCTTCGTCGTCGTCGCCCTTTGGCTGCGCGCCTACGACGGCCTTTCGCGCATCTCAGCCCCCGATATCGCCTGGCGCACCTCTCTCCAGTGCTTCTGGGGCGGCGTCGGCGTCGTTCTTATCGAATTCGCCCTCCGCCTCGACCTCAGCCGCCCTTTTTTAGGCCTGTTTCTCCTGTTTGCCTTCCTGTTCCTGCTTCTCTTCCGCCTCATCTTCCGCGCCGCCGCCCCGGCCCTCGCCTCCAGCCTCGCCCAACCCCGCCACGTCCTTATCGGCGGCGACGGCCCCCGCGCCCGCCAGGTCGCCCAAACTGTCGCCCACTCCCGCAGCCACGGCCTCCAACTCATCGGCTTCCTCTCCGACCAGCCCGGTTCCATTCACCTCGGCCGCGCCTACCCCGTCCACCCCTGGCGCGACCTTCCCGCTCTTCTCGAACGCCACGTCATCGACGAATTCATCGTCGCCGTCGACTCCGCCAAACTCTCTGAAATCGAGGACCTCCTCCTGCTCTGCGACGACGAAGGCGTCCGCACCCGCCTCGACATCGGCTTCTTCCCCCATGTCCACGGCCGCGTCTCCCTCGAATCCCTCGGCGCCGCCCAACTGCTCACCTTCGCCGGCGCCCCCCACGACGACTTCCGCCTCACCGTCAAGCGCGCCACTGACTTTCTCATCGCCCTCGTCACCATCCTCCTCGCCTTGCCTTTATTGGCCCTCATCGCCCTCGCCATCCGCCTCGGCTCTCCCGGACCCGTCGTCTTTTCACAGGTCCGCTGCGGACTCAACGGCCGCCGCTTCATGCTCTACAAGTTCCGCACCATGGTCGAAAACGCCGAACTGTTGCAACTCTCCCTCGCCCACCTCAATGTCAAGAAGACCGCCTTCAAGATCCCCAACGACCCCCGCGTCACCCCCATCGGCCGCTTCCTCCGCAAATTCTCCCTCGACGAACTCCCCCAGCTCTTCAACGTCCTCAGGGGCGAAATGGCCATCGTCGGACCCCGCCCGCCCGTGCCTTCGGAAGTGTCAGAATATGAGCGTTGGCAGCGCCGCCGCTTGCGCATGCGCCCTGGGCTTACCTGCCTTTGGACTCTGGCCGGCCGCGACGCGTTGGATTTCGAGGAGTGGATGAAGCTCGACCTCGCCTACATCGATACATGGTCGCTCCGGCTCGACTGGTTCATCATGCTTCGAACGGTCCCTTACGTCCTCTCCGGCAAAGGAGCGCATTGACCGATGCAACTCATACCCACTCATGACGAAGTGCTCGACTTGCTGCGCAAAACAGGCGCACTCCGCACCGGCCACTTCATTTACCCTTCAGGCCTTCATTCCGACATGTACCTGCAAGTGCCCATCGCCATGCGGCACTATCAGGACGCCAAACTGCT
This sequence comes from Candidatus Solibacter sp., assembly GCA_013822245.1. Taxonomy (GTDB): domain Bacteria; phylum Acidobacteriota; class Terriglobia; order Bryobacterales; family Bryobacteraceae; genus PNKE01. Next base: position 5,909 of record PNKE01000002.1, on the reverse strand, counting down.
CAGCGTCGCCCTCAGCCGCAAACTGCGCCAGCACAGCGACCTGCGCGCCATGATCCCCGATCTCTCCATCGTCACCCCCGCCACCGGCGGCCTGCCCGTCGCCTTCGGCGTCTGCGAGGCCTTGCAGGCAAAGCAGGTCTACTGGGCCGAAGCCAATGAACCCCGCGGCCCGCTCACCTTCCGCCCCCACCTCCACCCCCAGCCCGGCGAAAAGGTCCTGCTCGTCGACGACATCCTCCGCACCGGCAGGAAACTCACCGAACTGCGCGAACTGATTGAATCCTACGGCGCCACCGTCGTCGCCCTCGCCGTCATCGTCTACCAGCCCAATCCCGAAACCCCCAGCTTCGGCGGCCTCCCTTTCTACTACCTCGTCGAACTCGACGCCATGTATTACGCCGACGACGGCGTCGCCGAAGCCTCCCACCGCATCCAGGGCGAACCCGAACGCGTCTGGATCTGACTGGTTTCTCCGTGCCGGACGCCGCCTGCGTTCATCGAGCGCGGCGCCCGGCCGTTGGTCTCTCTTTCCTGCCCGCCTCCGCGCCCGGTTGCGTCAGTAGAAATGCACCACATCCGGCTGGATCCTGCCATCGCTTGTGGCCACGCACCTGCCGCATTCCTGCCGGTAGCTCGGCCACGTCTGCCGCACCAGTTGCGGCACGGCATACTGATCGTCGGCCAGGTTCTCCGTCGCGATCGACATCCGGGGATGGAAGCGCCGCAGCGTCTCTCTTGCCCCTCGAATCGCGTGCCGCTCCGCCCCTTCCACGTCCATCTTCACGAAGTCCACGCGCGCGAGTTTCAACTCCTCTACGATACGGTCGATCGTGTTCACCGGCATCTGCACTTCTTTCGGCAGCGTCGTCGTCTCCCACCGCTCCTTCAGAACAAACGAATCGAGCGCCGAGTTGTCATAGCTGTACAGCTTCAGCACCTCTTCGCTGTGCCACACCCCCTTCGGATACACAACCACGCGGCCTTGTTTGATCTCCGCCGCGAAGTTCCGCCTCAGCGACTCCACATTCTCCTCCGACGGTTCAATCGCCACCACCACTCTCGCCCCCGCGTTCAGCGCTTCACGAGCGAATGTCCCGATATTCGCCCCGCAATCCAGTACGATGTCGCCCTTTCTTACCCGCAGCGCGCCGTCACCATAAACCCGCGTCGCCTGCTCGGCAAGCAGGAACGGCACGTTGGTGGCCCGTGGCGCCCAATAGTCGCCATATGGCGTCCTCCACCGCACCAGTCCCGCCTTCCCGTCCTTTTCCACCACCCTGCTGCCGGCGGAAATCTCGTCGTTGGCCTTTTTCATTCCCGCGGCCACATCCGCCGCTGCCAGTGACTGCCGCATCGGACAGATCCCCGAACGCCCCGACGCATACACCGCAAGCAGTAAGGTTTCCTCGAACGCCAGTGCCGCTATGCACAGCAATGGCAGCGCCATGAACACCATCTCTTTCGCGCTGAACAACGATTTCCCTCGTCTTGACATGCCCTTAGATCGGCTGGCCCACCCGCCGAGTTTAGCTTGCATCTTCCGCCTGACCCCCATCGATACCGGCGGGACGAAAGGGCGAAAGGGGCGCGAAAGCGGACTGGAGTGGACCCCCTTGTTGAGACAGGAGTGATCGCGACAGTTCCCCGTTCGCTGAGAACAGGTTGTCTCCCGGACTGGACACTCGCTGCACTGGTAGCGGGCTTGGGCGAGGGCGTCCTTATTCCTTGGAAGTCCACTCGCCGACCCAGTCGAGGAAGGTCTGGTACCACAGCATCGCGTTCTGGGGTTTGAGAATCCAGTGGCCTTCGTCGGGGTAGATGAGCAGCTTGGACGGGACTTTGTTGGCCTGCAGGGCGGTGAACAGTTGCAGGCCTTGTCCATAGGGGACGCGGAAGTCGAGTTCGCCGTGGATGACCAGAGTCGGCGTCTTGAATTCGGCGGCGTAGCTGGACGGCGACCATTTCTCGTGCAACTCCGGCGTCTGCCAGGGGAAGCCCTTCATCTCCCAGGTTGAGAACCAGAGCTCCTCTGTCTCACCACCCATCGATCGCAGGTCATACACGCCGGCGTGGGAAACCAGCGCCTTGAATCTCTGCGAACGCCCGAGTATCCAGTTCACCATGTAGCCGCCATAGGAACCGCCGGCGGCGGCGAAGCGGCCGGTGTCGGCATAGGGCTGGGCCGCAACGTGATCGACCACGGCCATGATGTCCTCATAGACCCTGCCGCCCCAGTCGCCATTGATGTCATCGGTGAATTTTGTCCCATAGCCGGTTGATCCCCGTGGATTCGGCATCACGACCACGAAGCCGGCAGTGGCGAAGACCTGCGGATTCCAGCGGAAGCTGAACGTTTCTCCCCACGCGCCCTGAGGGCCGCCGTGGATGAGGAACAGGACGGGGTATTTCTTCTTCGGGTCGAAGGCCGGGGGTTTCAGCAGGAAGGAATGGACCGGCGCGGATTCGGCGCCGGCAACGGTGAAATCCTCAAGCGGGCGAAGATCGAACGCGGCCAGCAGATCGGCATTGAGCCTGGTGAGCGGGACGGGCGCGCCGCCGGCGGACGATGCACGGTAGATCTCGGTGGGCGAGGATCCCGTCACTTCGGAGTAGACCAGCGTCCGCCCGTCGCTTGAAAACTGAAGGTCGCCGACGGTGGATGCACCCTGAATGACGGCGCGCGTGCCGCCGCCGGTGATGGGAATGAGGTGGGCGGACTGGCGGCCGCGGTCGCCGAAGGTAAAGGCGATTCGTTTGGAATCGGGGTGCCAGGTGAAACTGTCGACGTGGCGGTCGAGGTTTTCGGTGAGCGTGTCGATCTGGCCGGTCTCTCGGTTCATGATGACCAGGCGCCAGCGGTCGCTTTCATAGCCGGCCCGGACCTGCATGCGCCAGGCGATGAACTTGCCATCGGGCGAGTATTTCGGCGCGGTATCGGCGCCTGGGCTGGTCGAGATCTTCTTGGCTTCGCCGCCCTCGATGGGCACGGTGTAGATTTCGGCGTTCGTCGACAGGGCCTGGTCGGCATCGAGGTTGGCCGCATAGACGGCTTCCTTGCCGTCGGGAGAGACGCCGTATTCGCCGCCGCCGCCGAGAGCGAACGGAGGGACGTCGAAGTTGAGTCCGGGCATGAGGTCGCGCGGGTTTGCACCGTCGAGCGGGACGACGAAAATGTGTTTGCGGCGGGCCGTCCGCCACTCCGACCAGTGGCGGTAGAGCAGGGTGGTGTAGATGCGCGCCTTCACTTTGCTTTTCTCTTCGTCGGCGATCTTTTTGGCGTTGCAGGCGTCATCGGAACATTCGGGGAAGACGGCCGAGACGGCAAGGATCAGTTTTCCGTCGGGCGCCCATTCAAACTCCTCGATGCCGGTGGAGAGCTTCGTTAACTGCCGTGCTCCCGTGCCGTCGGGCTTCATCAGCCAGATCTGGGAGGAACCGGAGCGGGACGACAGGAAGGCGATGGTCTTTGAATCTGGCGAAAAACGCGGGTGGGAGTTGCGGCCTTCAATGGCGATGGCCCTGGGCGCGGCGGAGGAGGCGGGCGTGATGTAGATGTGGCGCTGGGTGGAGTTGGCCTCGACGTCGACGGTGGCGGCGGTGAAGGCCACATGCTGGCCGTCGGGCGAGAGGCTCGGCTCGGCAACGCGCTTCAGCCGCATCATGGCCTGGAAGTTGAAGGGCTCCTTCGACTGGGCGAAAGCGGAAACCGGAAAGAGGGCGAGCAGGACGACGGCAACGACGCGCATATCCAAATTGTAACTTCCCGGGCTTGCTAAAATGGACGATTCCGGACCAACAACTATGATTCGACCCTACCGCGGCATCATGCCGCGCATTCCACAATCGGCCTACGTAGACCAGGCGGCTCATGTGATCGGCGACGTCACGCTCGGCGAGCGCGCCAGCGTCTGGCCCTGCACTGTGCTGCGCGGCGACGTGAACAGGATTGTCATCGGCGAGGATTCAAACATCCAGGACGGCTCGGTGCTGCACGGCGAACTGGACAAGTTCCCGGTGATCGTCGGCGACCGTGTGACGGTGGGCCATATGGCCTGCCTCCATGGCTGCGTGGTGGAAGACGACTGCCTGATCGGCATTGGCGCGATTGTGCTCAACGGGGCGCGCATCGGCAGGGGTTCTGTCGTCGCCGCCGGATCGCTGGTGCCGGAGAGCATGCAGGTGCCGCCGGGATCGATGGTGATGGGCACGCCGGCCAAGGTGCGGCGTGAGGTGACGCCGGAGGAGATGGCGCGTTTCGCCGAAAACGCCCAGCGCTACATCCGCTACCGCCAGGATTTCAAGGAAGAACCGGTTTGATCAAAGCCATTCGTGGGACAAGGGACATTCTGCCGCCGTCGTCGGGGGTTTGGAACAGCGTTGAGGCGGCGGCGAGAGAGGTCTTTCGCACGTTCAACTACCAGGAGATCCGGACGCCGCTGTTCGAGGAGACAACGCTGTTTGCCCGCGGCGTGGGCGAAGAGACAGATATTGTCTCCAAGGAGATGTACACCTGGGAAGACCGTGACGGGACGTCGATCACGCTCCGGCCGGAGAATACGGCGTCGGTGATCCGCAGCTACATCGAGCACCGCTTGGATCAATGGGTCGGATTGATGAAGCTTTACTATTTGGGGCCCATGTTCCGGCGGGAGCGGCCGCAAAAGGGGCGCTACAGGCAGTTTTTCCAGATCGGAGCGGAGTGCATCGGATCAGAAGCGCCGGCGGTGGATGCCGAGGTGATCGAACTGGTGGTCGAGATCCTGGAACGCTGCGGCGTCGAGGGTGCGAAGCTGCTGGTAAATTCCGTGGGCTGCCCGAAGTGCCGGCCGGGCTTCATCGAGACGCTGAAGCAGAGCCTGCATGAGGTGAAGGGCAACATGTGCGGCGACTGCCAGCGCCGGGCCGGCACGAATGCGCTGCGGGTGCTGGACTGCAAGGTGCCCGAAGACCAGCCTGTGATCGACGCGCTGCCGTCGATTCTGGAGCATCTGTGCGGCGAGTGTTCGGCGCATTTCGAGACGGTGAAGGATCTGCTCACCGCGCGGGGCATCGAGTTTGAGGTGAAGCCGCGGTTGGTGCGCGGGCTGGATTATTACACCAAGACGACGTTTGAGTTTGTCCATGGGGCGCTGGGGGCGCAAAGCGCGGTCTGCGGCGGCGGCCGCTATGACGGGCTGGCCGAATCGCTGGGCTCGCGCGTGCCGGCGCCAGGCATCGGGTTTTCGATCGGCGAAGACCGGCTGGTGATGACCATCGAAGAGGCGCGGGCCGGGCAGGCCGTGAGCGGCCCCGACCTTTTCGTCGCGCCGATGGGCGTCGCGGCGCTGAAACATGCCGCGCTGCTGGCGCGCGAACTGCGGCGCGGCGGGCTGGTTGTGGAAGTGAGTTCCGACAAGAAACTCAAACGTGCGCTGGAGACGGCGAACAAGACGGCGGCGCGCTGGACGCTGATCCTGGGCGACGACGAACTGGCGGCGGGCGAGTATTCGCTGAAGCGGATGGAGACGGGCGAGCAGAAGCGCGTGAAGCGCGAAGAGATCGCCTCGTGGGCCGGTACGGACTAGTCTTACAACGTTAAGCATCGACCCCTGTTTCGAGTCATCGTAGTCTCTCCCATGACCGGGACTCAAATCAGAAATTGCCCTGAACGTTTGGAACGATTTCTAGTTGATCTGTTGCAGCCGGTCGGGCGTAGCGAGCGCCGCCGGCGGGGTTCCGTTTACGTGCGCGGCCTGTTGCTGAACGGCGAGCGCAAGTCGATCGAACCGATGGCGCAACGTCTGCCCGATGGAAACGTCCAAGCGATGCAGCAGTTCATTGGACAGAGTCCATGGGAGTGGAACCCGGTCTGGGAGAAGTTGGGCCAGCGCATGACGGCGGAACTGGAAGCCGGCCCGGCGCGGGTGATC
>PNKE01000005.1 GCA_013822245.1 Candidatus Solibacter sp. | reverse complement strand
CCCTGCCCACAAAATAGGATGTAGTCAGGCGGAAGACGACTGGCAGCGAGCCGTAACCTTCACGGCATCTTACACTTAGACGCGATAATGCTGCCCGGTTGAGGGGGAAGATCCGTCAGAGCCATGCCGTGCACCCAAGGCGTGGGTGGAAGTCATGGATATGAACGATCTCTCACCGCGATTCTGGCCATTGTTCCTTGAACTGTACGAATCACTCCCCCGGCAGGGTCCAGGCAACCGGCAGTGTGCCGGGAGAGCGCTTGCGCTTTGTCCCGGGTTGCCGGACAGACCATCCGTGATCGATCTGGGCTGCGGCGCCGGCGGGCAGACGATTCAGTTGGCCGGGTTGTTGGACGGCAGCCGCATTGTGGCCGTGGACAGCCATGAGGGCAGCGTGGCACGGCTGCGGGCCGAAGTCGGGCGGCGGGGGCTTTCAGGGCGGATTTCGGCGGTGGCGGCAGACATGCTGAATCTGGATTTTCCGCAGGGGAGTTTCGACCTGGTTTGGTCAGAGGGCGCGCTTTACAACATCGGTATCGGGAATGCGATGCACCTGAGCCGGAGGTTGCTGCGGTCCGGCGGGTATGTAGCGTTCACCGACGCGGTCTGGAGGCGAAACGACCCGCCCGGCGAGGTCAGAAAGAGCTTTGAAGTTGACTACCCCGCGATGAGCACGGCGGTTGGGGTGATGGAGGTGATCGAGCGTTCGGGGTTTGAGTTGAAAGGGCATTTCACGTTGCCGGACGAGGCCTGGTGGGGGGACTTCTACACGCCGATGGAGGCGCGGATCGCTGAGATGCGGCGCAAGTATGCAGGCGATGGCGAGGCGCTGGCGGTGATGGACATGCTGGCCGCAGAACCGGAGATGCACCGGCGGCACTCAGACTGCTACGCCTATGAGTTCTTCGTGGCGCGCCGGCCGGAGTGACGAATCGGAGCGCGGTGGGGTGCGGAGTCAGGGTTTCAGGTGGCGGTCGAACCAGGCGAAGGCTTCGTCCTGCATGGCGACGTTGAGGATGTGCGGCAGGTCGTGGAAACGTGGGGTGAAGCGCTCCTGCGCGCCGGCCTTTTTGTAGATGGCGGCGATCTTTTCGGCCGACTCCTCCATGCCCTGGAGGGGGAACAGGCCGTCGCGGCGGCACTGCTGGACCAGGAGCGGTTTGGGACAGCGGAGCGAGACGACATCGGGCAGGTCGAGCAGGCGATGGAGGGTGGGGACAAAGTGGACGAAGGAGTGGGTGTCCATGTGGCGGCGGATCATGGGCCGGACGGTGGACATGAAACCCGAGACGCAGCCGGCGGCGATGCGGGAGTCGAGGCCGGAGAGGAAGAGAGAACGCCAGCCGCCGAATGAGACGCCGAGACAGCCGATGCGGCGGGGATCGACCTCGGGGCGGGTGATGAGGTAGTCCACAGTGCGCATGTCGTCCCAGGCGGTGATGCCGGGCCAGGTGTGGCCGGCGTAGGCGAGCGATTTGGCGAGGGTGGATTCGCGGGTGCGGCAACGGTTGTTGAGGCGGGTGACGTCGTCGAGGGAGTATTTGGAGCGTTCGTAGCCGTACTTGAGGTCGTCGTCCATGATGATGCGGCGCTCGCCGAACGGGAAGGCGTCGATGGTGATGACGACATAGCCGCGGCGGACCAGGGCGGTGGCGGTGGGGCGGCCCTCATAGTTCACTTTGTGGTATTCGAGCATGGCCGGGTGGGAGGGCTCGAGGTCGAGGATTTTCTCCTTACCGAAGATGAACATGCCGCCGTGGGAGTGGAGGTCGACGATGGCCGGGGCGGGGGTGCGGACATTCTTGGGGATGAGGACGTAGGCCGGGACGCGGAAGTTGGCGGTGGTGGAGAAGACGACTTTCTCGCGGATGTAGGCGCCCATATCGCGGCGGTCGACGATCTCGGGGTTAGGCAGGACGGGGGCGGGTTGGGGGCCCAGGGCATGGAGGACGGCAGGGCGGGTTTCGTCGCGCCAGGCGTCGATGGAATGGAAGCGGCCGTCGAGGAATGAGAGGGGATAGGGGACGGCGCCGGCGAGTTGATCGATGAAGGGGAAGGCGGAGCCGGAGTCGGCGGCGACGGGGGAGAGGAGGCGGGTCTGGTCTGGGGGCGGCGCGGAGGCGGGCGCGGCGGCGGCGGCGGCGGGCAGGGCGACCGTGGATTGAATCAAGGCGCGGCGGGTGAGGTCGGCGTTGTAGCTCATGGGCGGTGGACGGCGCGGTGACCGATTCTCCTTCTGGTTCAGGTTATCGGTTCCGGGAGTCGATTTGTGCAGCGGGTGGGCCGGGTTTACGATATTCTGGCGTCGGCATGATGACCCGAAGAGAGTTGTTCACGACAACGGCAGCGGCGGCGGCGGCGGGCACGGCGATGGGACAGCAACGGGAGCGGCCGAACATCCTGTTTCTGATGCCGGACCAGCAGCGGTATCACGCCATGGGGTGCGCGGGAAACCCTGATGTGAAGACGCCGCATATCGACAAGCTGGCGTCGCAGGGGCTGATGTTGCGGAACACGATCGCCAACACGCCGGTGTGCTGTCCGGCGCGGGCGATCCTGCTCACCGGTCAGTACGCGCACCGCAACGGGATGGTGGCCAATGATTTGAGGCTGCGGGAGGGCGGGGTGTCGTGGGCGAAGGAGTTTGGCGCGGCGGGCTACAGGACGGGGTTTGTGGGGAAGTGGCACTTGGATGGAGGTCCGCGGATGCCGGGGTTCGTGCCGCCGGGCGAGCGGAGGCAGGGGTTTGAGTATTGGGCGGCGAACCAGTGCAGCCACCAGCATTTCGACAACACGTATTTCCGGGACACGCCGGAGGTGAAGCGCCTGGGCAAGTTTGAGAGCGAGGGATGGGCGGACCGGGGGGTGGAGTTTCTGGAGCACACGCGGAATGACGCGCGGCCGTTTTTCCTGACGATCCAATGGGGTCCGCCGCATGATCCGTATAAGGCGCCGGAGAACTACCGGCGAATGTATGATGCGGCGAAGCTGGAGATGCGGCCGAACTGGCGGGCGGCGGCCAAGGCGCCGGGGCGGGAGGAGATTGCGCACTACTACGGGATGGTGACGTCGATTGACGATCAGGTGGGCCGGTTGATGGCGAAACTGGACGCGCTGGGGTTGGCCGGGAACACGATCGTGCTGTTCTCCTCGGACCATGGCGACATGCTGGGATCGCACGGGCTGCGGCTGAAGAGGAAGCCCTGGGAGGAGTCGATCCGCGTGCCGGGGATCATCCGGTGGCCGGGGCGGATCAAGGCGGGGCCGGGGAACGATGCGATCTTCTCGCACGTGGACTTTGCGCCGACGTTGCTGGGTCTGGCGGGGTTGAAGCCGAACGCGAAGATGCAGGGTCAGAACCTGGCCGACGTCATGACGGGGCGTAGCGCGAAGTCCAACGATGCGGCGTACCTGGCCATTCATGGCAGCTATCAGGGCGACGACACGCCGGGAGCGTGGCGGGGCATCCGGACGCGGACGCATGTCTATGCGCGATTCCAGGACAGGCCGTGGATGCTTCACGATATTGAGAAGGACCCGTTCCAGTTGCGGAACCTGGTGGACGAGCGGCCGGCGGCGCCGTTGATGCGCGAGATGGAGAGGCAACTGGAACGCAAGATGAAAGAATCGGGCGACGCGTGGTCGAACGACTGGACGGGTCTGCCGGAGGATGCCGGGCGGCTGTACAGGCACAAGGCGTTCTACACGGTGGGCGAGTATGAGGAATGGAGCAAGGCGCATCCGGAGCTGAAGTGAGGGGTTGAAGGCGGGGCCGAAGCGCGGCGGGCAGGCCATCGAAAGGGGATCTCCCGGCTGAGCAGCATTGACTTGGCGGGCGGAGCAGGGAACAGGTGACGAGTGGCGGGGGTGGTGGCGGGGGAGAGGTGCGTTGACAGGTGGAGAAGTGGCTAATTATCCTGGTGTTCGGCTGGGACCAGATGGGGCCTGGCGCGTCTTAAGACGTTGAGGGCCGCAGCGGCGGCTCGATCCTCTCGCAATAGATAAGGATGACTCAATGATCAAGGTCGAAGGTTTGACCAAACGCTACGACCGCTTCGAGGCCGTCCACGGCATCGACTTCGAAGTGGAGAAGGGCCAGATTGTCGGATTCCTGGGGCCGAATGGCGCGGGCAAGACGACGACGATGCGCATACTGACCTGCTTCATGCCGCCCACCGAAGGCAAGGCGTCGGTGGCGGGATTCGACGTGATGACGCAGTCGATGGAGGTCAAAAAACGGATCGGGTATCTGCCCGAGACGCCGCCGCTGTATCCGGAGATGGAGGTGGAGGAGTACCTGACGTTCGTCGGGCGGTTGAAGGGGATGCCGGCGGCGGAGATTCCCAGCAGGGTGAAACAGGTGAGCGAACGGTGCGCGGTGGCCGATGTTTCGAAGAAGCTGATTTCGAAGCTGTCGAAGGGGTATAGGCAGCGGGTGGGATTGGCGCAGGCGCTGCTGCATAACCCGGATGTGCTGGTGCTGGATGAACCCACGGCGGGGCTGGATCCGAAACAGATCCACGAGACGCGGGATCTGATCCGGTCACTGGGCGGCGAGCACACGATTATTCTGTCGACGCATATTCTGCCCGAGGTCGAACAGACCTGCGAGTACGTGGTGATCATCAGCAAGGGGAAATTGGTGGCCAAGGATTCGGTTGCGAATCTGACGTCGAGGCTGCGGGGGCAGGAGACGGTTTCGGTGGAGATCGAGGGACGGGTGGATGCGGGGGCGGTGAAGGAGAGGTTGGAGAAGGTGGACGGGGTGAGCCGGGTGACGGCGAAAGAAGAGCGGGGCGGGGGGTTGGTGGTGGAGGTGGAGAGCGTGGCGGGCAGGAATGTGAGGACGGAGGTGGCGCGGGCGGTGGTGAATGCGGGGTGGGGGTTGCATGAGCTGAAGACGGCGTCGGTGAGCCTGGAGGAGATCTTCCTGGAGCTGACGGCGCCGGAGCAGGGCGATGACAAGGGAAAGAAGAAGTAGGGGAACGGACAAGCCATGAGAAACATCTGGACGATCTGCCGGAAGGAGCTGAAGAGCTACTTCGCCAGTCCGATTGCGTACCTGATGATGGCGATGTTTGCCATTATTTTCGGGTTCTTTTTCTGGAATATTGTGGGCTACTTCGTTGCCGCGGGTTTGCAGGCGCAGATGATGGGACGGCCGATGCCGATGGACATCAACGAGATGATCGTGCGCCCGATGCTGATGAACTTCAGCGTGGTGGGTCTGTTCCTGATCCCGATGATCACGATGCGGCTGTTCGCGGAAGAGAAGCGGCAGGGGACGATCGAACTGTTGCTGACGTCGCCGGTGAGGGACTGGGACGTGATTCTGGGCAAGTGGCTGGCGGCGCTGATGCTGTATGGGATGACGCTGGCGATCTGCTGCCTGAACTTCGGGTTCCTGTTCCTGCATGGCAATCCGGACTGGAAGCCGCTGGCGATCGGGCTGGCGGGGTTGATGTTGCAGGCCGGGGCGCTGCTGGCGGTGGGGACGTTTATCTCGACGCTGACGAAGAATCAGATCATCGCCGGCGGGGTGACGTTTGCGGTGTGTCTGCTGCTGTGGGTGTTTGAGTGGGTGGGCGGATACGAGACGGCGGCATGGGCGCGGACCATGGCTTACCTGTCTGTTGTGGCGCATTTCGAGCCGTTCTCGAAAGGCGTGGTGGATACGAAGGATGCGATTTACTTCGTGAGTCTGACTTACTTCGGCCTGTTCATGGCCGCGCGGAGTCTCGAGACGCTCCGCTGGAGGGCATAAGGCGATGAACACGAACTGGATCAAGACACGGCAGACAAAGTTTGCGGCCTATGCGGCGGCATACATCGTGGTGGTGCTGGCGGTGCTGGCGACGGGGAACTGGCTGGCGAACCGGCACAACAAGAGCTTCGATGCGACGTCGAACAAGCGGTACTCCTTGTCGGACCAGACGGTGAAGCTGGCGGCGAATTTGAAGGACGAGGTGACGATTCAGTACTTCGACGATCCGCGGAAGTTTACGACGGCGCGGGATCTGTTGGACAGGTACGGCAATCTGTCGGCGAAGTTGAAGGTGGAGTATGTGGACCTGCTGAAGAACCCGCAGCGGGCAAGGGAGATCGGGGCGAGGGACGGGTCGATTTTCCTGCTGCGGGGAGACAAGTTGCAGGAGGCGCGGTCGCTCACAGAGGAAGAGGTGACGAGCGCGTTGATCCGGGTGTTGAAGACGGAGGAGAAGACGGTTTGCTTCATGCAGGGCGGCGGCGAGCATCCGCTGGAAGAGGCGACGCCGGAGAGCTATTCGGGAGCCAAGGAGCAACTGGAGAAGAATAATTACAAGGTGCGGACGATCGAGCTGCCGAATAAGGCGGAGATGCCGCAGGGGTGCGCGGTGGTGGTGGTTGGCGGGCCGAGGTATGAGTATCCGCAGGCGGCGGTGGACGCGTTGAAGGGGTATGTCGAGAATGGCGGGCGGGTGCTGGTGATGGTTGATCCGCCGCTGAAGACGCGCAAGAACCCGGTGGCTGAAAACGCGGCGCTGCTGGGTGTGTTGAGCGGGTGGGGGGTGACGCTGAACAAAGACCAGGTGCTGTCGATGGGGTTGGAGGCGCTGGCCGGGCTGGGCAGCGAGGTGGCGTTGTCGTCGAGCTATACGGGGCACCCGATTGTGCGCGAGATGCGGGGGGCGCGGGTGGCGTTTCCATTGACGAGGTCGCTGACGGCGGCGTCGACCGGGGAGACGACGGTGGAGGCGATTGCGTCGACGTCGAAGTCGAGCATCGCGGTGACGAAGCTGGGCGGGGAGTTGTCGGAGGCGGATCTGGAGGGCGGCAAGGCCGATGCGCATGTGCTGGCGGCGGCGGGCAGCTTTAAGCGGAACACGCCGGCCGATGAAGGGCGGTTTGTGGTGGCGGGGACGTCGGAGTTTGCGGCGAACTATGCGCTGCGCTACATCGGCAACCGGGACCTGTTCCTGAACATGGTGAACTGGCTGGCGAGCGATGAGGATTTGATTTCGATCCGGCCGCAGGATCCGGCGGACCAGAAGCTGGAGATGACGCGGGCGCAGGCGCTGGTGTTGAAGACAACGAGCCAGTTTGTGATTCCGATCGGGATCATTCTGGCGGGCGTGATTGTCTGGTGGCGGCGGCGGTAGGAGGGGGAGCGATGAAGTTCAAGGGGTTGGTGGCCGCGACGCTGGCGCTGGTTGTATTGGGCGGGCTGGTGTGGTGGTCGATGAAATCGAAGCCGGAAGTGAGCGTGCAGCCGGGCCACGAGGGGCACGACCAAGGCCAGCAAACCGGCGATGGGCCGTTGATGTTGTCGTTGAAGAAGGATGATGTCCAGAAGTTGGAGATCCGCAGGGCCGAGGGGGAGACGACGGTGGTGAGCCGCGAGGGGACGGGGCCGTGGATGATTTCGCAGCCGAAGCAGTATGCGGCGGATCCGGACGCGATGACGGCGCTGGTGGGGGCGTTGAGCGATCTGCATGGCGAGAAGGTGGTGGATGAGCAGACGGCGGATTTCGGGCCGTATGGATTGAAGGAGCCGGTGGTGGCGATCACGGCCACGATGAAGGATGGCAAGACGCATACGGTGATGGTGGGCGATGAGACGCCGGCGGGGGGCGGGTTTTATGTGAGGACGGGGGCGGATAAGCGGCTGTTCACGATGGCGGGATTTGCGAAAGCGGGGATCGACAGGACGGCGGCGGACGTGAGAGATAAGCGGCTGCTGACGTTTGGCAAGGATTTTGTGACGAAGCTGGAGGTGGTCGCCAAGGCCGGGACGGTTGAGTTTGCGCGGGCGGGGCAGAATGACTGGAAGATTGTGAAGCCGGCCGAGATGCGGGCCGATGGGTGGCAGGTGGATGAGTTGTTGAGGAAGTTGGGCGAGGCGAAGCTGGATGCGACGGTGAGCGACGAGACGGCGGCGAAAAACGAGCGGGCGTTTGCGTCGGCGGCGGTGGCGGCGACGGTGCGGCTGACCGATCTGCAAGGCGTGCAGACGCTGGAGGCGCGGAAGGCGAAAGACGGGCTGCTGGTGAAGAGTTCGGAGGCGCCGGGGGTTCATGCGCTGGCGGCGGATGCGTTGCAGGGCATCGAGAAGACGGCGGCGGATTTCAGGAGCAAGAAGCTGTTTGATTTCGGGTTCACGGAGCCGGGGAAGGTGGAGGTAACGGCGGGCGGCAAGACGCGGGTGTTTGTGAAGACCGGCGAGACGTGGGCCGAGGGCGGCAAGACGATGGACGTGATCGGGGTGCAGTCGTTGATCGACAGGTTGAGGGATCTGACGGCGGCCGGGTTCCCGGCCAAGGGCGGCGGGCAGGCGGAGATGGGGATCACGGTGCAGGCGGGCGAGAAGGTCGAGAAGGTAACGATTACGAGGCTGGGAGAGAAGCATTTCGCGGTGAGGGCGGGTGAGGCGGCGGTGTATGAGCTGGCGGGGCCGGACGTGGAGGCGTTGCGGCAGGCGGCGGTGGACGTGAAGGTGTCGCAGCCGAAACCGGGGGGAAAGAAGTGAACCGATGAATGGTCTGCTGACCGATCTCTACCAGTTGACGATGGCCGCGGGGTATCACCTGGCGGGCAAGACGGGGGATCGGGCGGTGTTCGAGCTGTTCATGAGGCGGATGCCGCCGAACCGGAATTTCGTGGTGGCGGCGGGGTTGCAGCAAGCGGTGGAGTATCTGCTGAATCTGAGCTTCGGCGAGGAGGAGGTCCGCTATCTGAAGGACCTGGCGCAGTTTTCCAGGATGCCGGAGAGGTTTTTCGATGACTTGAGAAGGTTCCGGTTCACGGGGGATTTGTATGCGGTTCCAGAGGGGACGCCGCTGTTTCCGGGCGAACCGTTCCTGACGCTGCGGGCGCCGTTGATGGAAGCGCAGATTCCGGAGACGTACCTGCTGGCGACGGTGGGATTTCAGTCACTGGTGGCGACGAAGTCGGCGCGGCTGGTGGAGGCGGCCGGGGGCAGGGCGGTGGTGGAGTTTGGGACGCGGCGGGCGCATTCGCCGGAGGCGGGGGTGCTGGCGGCGAGGGCGAGCTACATCGGCGGGTGTATCGGGACGTCGAACACGCTGGCCGGGTTCAAGTATGGGATCCCGGTGTTTGGGACGGCGGCGCATTCGTGGGTGCAGGCGTTTCCGAACGAGGCCGAAGCGTTCAGGCGGCTGCAGGATCTGCTGGGCGCTGGGACGGTGTATCTGATCGATACGTACGACACGTTGGAGGGTGCGCGGCGGGCGGCGGAGTTGGGCGGAGAGTTTTGGGGGGTGAGGCTGGATTCGGGCAACCTGGCGGAGTTGGCGCGGG
Organism: Candidatus Solibacter sp.; assembly: GCA_013822245.1. Classification (GTDB taxonomy): domain Bacteria; phylum Acidobacteriota; class Terriglobia; order Bryobacterales; family Bryobacteraceae; genus PNKE01. The sequence continues at coordinate 783 of PNKE01000005.1, read as the reverse complement.
CGGTGAGGGTGGTCCTGGACGAGGCCGGATACCGTGGGGCGAAGATCATGGCGACGGGGGATTTGAACGAGCACAAGATTTTGGAGTTTGTGGCCGGGGGGACGCCGATTGACGTGTTTGGGGTGGGGACGGAGCTGGTGATTTCGAGCGACGCGCCGAACCATGGGGCGATCTATAAGTTGGTGGAGTTGGAGACGGAGGGCGAGCGGCGGTTTACGGCGAAGTATAGCGCGGAGAAGTCGACGCTGCCGGGGGCGAAGCAGGTTTTCCGGTATGCCCAGCGGGACGTTTTGAGCACGGCGGACGACTGCGGGACGGGGGATTGCGAGGCGCTGCTGAGGCCGGTGATTTATGGCGGGAAGTTGATCGAGGAGTTGCCGAGCGCGGCCGAGGCGCGGCGGAATGCGATGGAGCGGGTGGGGCGGTTGCCGAAGAAGTTGAGGAGTTTGTTTGAGTGCGATCCGCCGTGGGAGGTGGAGTTGAGCGGGCGGTTGAAGGGGCTGTCGGAGACGGTGAGGTCGGAGATGGAGGGCAACGGGGGATGAAGACGGTTTACTTCGATATCGACACGCAGATGGATTTCATGACACCGGCGGGGGCGCTGGCGGCGCCGGGAGCGGAGAGGTTGATTGCGGGCGTTGCGGCGATGAACCAGAGGGCGTGGGAGAGGGGCGAGGCGGTGGTGTCGACGGTGGATGCCCATGCGGAGAACGATGCGGAGTTTCGGGTGTGGCCTGCGCATTGCGTGAAAGGGACGATGGGGCAGGCGAAGCCGGAGGCGAC
>PNKE01000048.1 GCA_013822245.1 Candidatus Solibacter sp. | reverse complement strand
GCGGGCCCTTAGCACAATGGTTAGTGCAGCGGACTCATAATCCGTTGGTTGCAGGTTCAAGTCCTGCAGGGCCCACCACTCTCCAGACCCGCCGCCCCCAGGTGCTAACCTGAATTCTAAGCACCGCTTCGGCGATTCTCACGATGCGACAACTTCAATACACGACACCCTCCGGTATTGTCGTCACCCGGGCCGTGTCCCGGCTCAACTACCAGCGCGGACTCAAACACCTGCTGCGCAAACTCGACAGCCGCCGCGGCATCTATTTGTCGTCCGGCTACGAGTACCCGGAACGGTATTCGCGATGGGATGTCGCCAGCCTGAATCCGCCGCTGGAGATCGTTTCGCGCGGCCGCCAGGTGGGTTTCAACGCATTGAATCCGCGCGGCGAAACGATCGTGCGCATGATGCACCAGGTGCTGGCCGGCCACCCGCATTGGGCGGAACTTGAGGTCCGCGGCAACGGCTTCTCCGGCACGCTGAAGCCGCTGCCGGCGCTGTTTCCGGAAGAAGAGCGCAGCAAGCAGCCGTCGGTGTTTTCCGTGCTGCGGGCGCTGGTTCAGGAGTTCGCCAACGTGGAAGACGGGCGCCTTGGACTGGTCGGCGCGTTTGGGTACGACCTGCTGTTCCAGTTCGATCCAATCGAGCTGAAGCTGCCGCGCGGCGAACAGAAAGACCTCCATCTGTTCCTCTGCGACGACATCCATTTCATGGACCGCAAGCGTGAGGTGATCGAGCGCTTCCAGTACGATTTCGCCCTCGGCGGCGAGTCCACCAGCGGGCAGCCTCGCGAGACGTCGCCGGTCGAGATGCCGTCGAAAGCGGCGGCGCCGCGCAAGATCGTCTCCGACCACAAGCCCGAAGAGTACATGGCCAAGGTGGAGAGGGTGCGCGCAGGCATGAAGGTGGGCGACTACTACGAGGTGGTCCTGCGCCAGAGCTTCACGGCCGGATTCGCCGGCAGCGTTTCGAAGCTGTTTGAGCGTGTGCAGACGCAAAGCCCAAGCCCCTACGAGTTCCTGTTGCAGCTTGGCGACGAGCAACTGGTGGGCGCATCGCCGGAGATGTTTGTGCGCGTCGAGGGCAAACGCGTGGAGACCTGCCCGATCTCGGGCACGGCCCGCAGGACAGGCGATCCGCTGCGCGACCACGATGCGATCCGCGAGTTGCTGAACTCGCCCAAGGAGGAGTCCGAGCTGACGATGTGCACCGACGTCGACCGCAACGACAAGTCGCGCGTCTGCGTGCCAGGGTCGGTGAAGGTGATCGGGCGCCGGCTCATCGAGCGCTACGCCGGGCTGTTCCACACCGTCGATCACGTCGAAGGCATCCTGGACGAAGGCTATGATTCGCTGGACGCGTTCCTGTCGCACATGTGGGCGGTGACCGTCATCGGCGCGCCAAAGAAGGCCGCCGCGCAGACTGTCGAGGATCTCGAAAAGGACGCCCGCGGCTGGTACGGCGGCGCCGTCGGCATGTTGTCGCTGAGCGGCGATATCAACACCGGCATCCTCATCCGCACGGTCCATCTGAAGGATGGACTGGCGAAGTACCCGGCCGGCGCGACGCTGCTCTATGATTCAGACCCCGCCGCAGAAGAGGCCGAGACGCGCCTCAAGGCCACCGGCTTCTTCCGCTCGCTCCACCCGTCAAAGGACGCGGGTGTGGGTGGAGAAGACGGCTCACAGCCGGGCAACGGCGTCAGACTTCTGTTGGTGGACAATGACGACTGTTTCATTCAAACCCTGGCCAACTACGTCCGCCAGACCGGCGCCGATGTGGTGACCTATCGCGCCGGTTTCCCGCTCGGAATGATCCACGAGATCCGGCCCGACATCATCCTCATCTCGCCCGGCCCAGGCCGGCCCGCCGATTTCGGCGTCCCCGATGTCGCGCGCTACGCAGCCGCGGCGGGCATTCCGGTGTTCGGCGTCTGCCTCGGCCTGCAGGGCATCGTCGAAGCGTTCGGCGGCGAGCTGGGCGTGCTCGATTACCCGATGCACGGCAAGCCGTCCACGGTGATCCATCAGGGCCAGGGCGTGTTTCGCGGACTGCCGCAACGCGTGAAAGTGGGCCGTTATCATTCGCTCTACGCCATCCGCGAAAAGCTGCCCGAGTGCCTGGAAATCACGGCCGAGAGCGAGGACGGCGTCATCATGGGCGTGCGCCATCGCGACCTGCCGGTGGAGGCCGTTCAGTTTCATCCCGAATCGCTTCTGTCGCAGGATTCAGGCCACGGGCAGTTGATGATCCGTAACATGGTGGAAGAGTTCGGGCGCAGGAAACGCAGCGGGTGAATTGCGCCTCAGGCGATTGCCTGGAGTACCAGGACCTTTGGGGGATTGCGTTCTACGAAGTTTGACCGAAAACTGAAAGGACCGATGGAGCTGTCAGACGTCATTTACATCCTGTTCCTGCTGATCGTCATCTGGATCGCCGCCAACTGGGATTCCGACATCGGCGGGGGCAAGAGGTCGCGTCTTCCAGTTGCCTGCTGAGCAATGGCCCGCATCGTCGTCATCGGCGGAGGACTCGCCGGACTGGCCGCCGCGGCGGCCCTGGGCGGCGACGGCCATGATGTCGAAATCGTCGAAGCGAAACCCTTTCCAGGCGGGCGTGCGGCCTCATACGAAATCCCCGGGCTGAGCGCCGGCCACTCGATCGACAACTGCCAGCACATCCTGCTGCGCTGCTGCGTGAACCTGCTCGATTTCTACCGCCGCCTGGGCGTCGAGGACGCCATTGAATTCCACTCGCGTATCAACTTCATCGAACCCGGCGGCCGCATCTCCACCATGGAAGCCGGTGCGCTGCCCGCGCCTTTGCATTTCGCCGGATCGTTCGCCTCGCTGAAGTTTCTTTCGCTCGCCGACAAATTCGCCGTGGCCCGCGCCCTGCTCGCGCTGCGAAGTGAGCGCCTTCGCCGCACGGATCTCGACACGATCTCGATGCTCGACTGGCTCAGCGAGAAGCGCCAGACGCGCGGCGCCATCGAGCGTTTCTGGCATCCGGTGCTGGTGAGCGCCATCAACGAAGACCTCGGCCGCATGGCCGCCGCGCATGGCTTCCAGGTCTTCTGGCTCGGCTTCATGGCATCGAAGACCAGCTACCAGATGGGCATCCCCACGATCCCTCTCAGCCAGTTGTACAGCGAAAGCAATTGGGCGTCGATGCCGGGCGTGAAGTTCCGGTTCCGCTCGGCAGTCACCGCCATCCGCGCCTCCGGCAGCCGAGTCGCAGGCATGGAATCCGGCGGCGAGACGTTGACGGCGGACCATTACGTCTCGGCCCTGCCGTCTGACCGCCTGGCTCTGCTTGCGCCTGAACTCGGCATCGAATGGAGCCGCTTCGAACCCTCACCCATCACCGGCATCCACCTGTGGTTCGACCGGCCTGTGACGGCATTGCCCCATGGCTCGCTGCTCGACCGAACCATTCAGTGGTTCTTCAACAAGCAGGACGGCCGTTATCTCCAACTGGTCGTCAGCGCCTCGCGATCGCTGCTCAAGATGTCGAAGAACGACATCGTGGCGCTCGCTCTCAAGGAACTCGCTGAATTTCTGCCGGGCGTCAGCCAGGCCACGCTGATCGACGCCCACGCCGTCAAGGAGGTGAAGGCGACGTTCTCCGCCGCGCCGGGCCTGGAAGCCCACCGGCCCGGTGCTGGGACGGTTTACGAAAACCTCTCGCTCGCAGGCGACTGGACACGCTCCGGCTGGCCCTCCACCATGGAAGGCGCCGTCCGCAGCGGATACATCGCTGCATCGCATGCAACGGCGCGGCTCGGCCGTCCGTCCAACTACGTGCTGCCCGATATCGCCTAAAATGGAGTCATGCGCATGCGACTGATGGCTTTGCTGCTTCCGCTTGCCTTCGCCGTGCCGGCTCTCGCCGACCCGCCAATGACCAACCTGCGCGTCGAGGTGCGGACCCTCAGCGGCAAGCCCATTGATCGCGCCAGCGTCATCGTGCGCTACGACCGGGGCCGCTCGAAGCTGAAACTCGGCAAGAAGGTGATCACCTCCTACCAACTCAAGACCAACCAGGACGGCGTCGCCAAAATCCCGCCGCTGCCCCAGGGCGCCTTCGTCGTCCAGGTGATCGCCAAAGGCTACCAGACTTTCGGCGAATCCTACGAAATCGAAGAAGCCGAACGCACCATCGATGTCAAACTCAACCCGCCGCAGCCGCAGCACTCGGTGCATCAGTAGCGGGCGCCGTCAGCGGTCAGGATTGTAGGGGCGTCGTAGAGAGATGCTTGATCTCGGGTACTCGCTTGTCATCGAGGCCACGGGTGATCCTACGGGTGAGAACTGAGCGCGACTTGATCGCGGAGTTCCACAGGATCTAAAGCCCTAGAATTGATGCCCGGTAGTGGGTGAAGTTCGCAGCCGGAAGGTTCTGCTGTTGAAGCGCGAGGGTGAGATCGAGATCGTTGGTCAGCACCGCGCAACCATGAGTACGAGCAGATTCAACGATTGCCGCATCCGTAAGCCCGAGCCGCGCGTAGACCAAGTTCTGAACTGCTGTCAGGCTGGGCATGCTTGGTTCCTCGATGCTGTTGATGGTTCGCTTGAGAACCTCGCGCGCCTCCGACAGTTCAGCCCCTGAAAGATCGGTCAGGTTACTCACCTCGCCCAGAACGTGGGCCAGGGAGAAGATACGGCTGTTGCCAAGCAGATCCCGGAGGAGGTCAAAGTCCGCCTCCACAAAACTGCTGGTTCGTTTGAACTGTCCGATTCGTTTACGGTTAACCGATCCAACGACGAGTAGGACGAGCAGGTTGGAGTCTACGAGAATGCCCACCCGGCGAGCACACGAGGCCCAAGCGTCCGCGGAATTCATGCCGCGGCAACTTCGCGAAGCTTCATCGCGAGGAGTTCACCAGACTGCATGTCAATATAGAAGCGTTTGTAATCACGGCTTGCCCGGCCAAGTCCGGCAAATGGACCTTCGACGCTACTCAAAGGATGACTCAGAGTAATCATCCACGCGTCGCGCCTGTTGTACTTCGTACGCTCAACCTCCTCAAGGCTCAGGTTCGTAGTGCCGAGAAGTTCCGCTCCTTGCCGCTTCGCAATCTGGACGGCCTGTTTCATGTCGATCATGGGTGAGTCCTCGATACCTTCATGATGTCACGAAAGGCGCGTGGGAATGGAGAGAAACGCATGCGCAATGGCGGCGGTGCGTGAGAGACTGGAGGATCGGATTCGATATGTCATTCGCGACGCCGTCGGCGGTACCTTCGGTGGAAGGAGGCGAGCAGGAACAACTCACCCCGCTGTGGAATGTTGTGCTGCTTGACGACGACGACCACACCTACGATTACGTGATCGAGATGCTGATGCGGCTGTTCTTCAAGACCGCCGCCGAGGCGTATAACCATGCCGTGGAGGTGGACTCGGCGGGGCGGACCATTGTGATGACGTGCGAGTTGGAGGCGGCCGAGTTTGCCAAGGACCAGATCCACGGCTACGGGCCGGACTGGAGGATGCCGAAGTGCAAAGGTTCGATGACGGCGATCCTCGAGCCGGCGGCCGCGGGGAGTTACTCGGGGGCCTGACGATCGGTCAGGCGGTGCGGCGGGCGAGCCACCAGTAGACGCCAAACAGGGCGGCCGGGATCAGGTTCACCAGGGCGAACCAGGGGAAGCGGTTCAACCCTAACAATCCGAAGAAGGCGACCGAGGCGGCGAGCACGAGGGCCATGCCGATGCGGTCCCATTTGAGGGCGACGAGGAAGCCGGCGAGCATGAGTCCGTGGAAGGCCTGGAAGAACCAGACCGAGGGCGGGGGCCAAACGCCTTTGGGATCGATGAACCATTCCTTTATGTGTTCGACGAAGAAGGCTCCCCAGAGAAGGGTCAGGACGAGACAAGCGGCGCGGGCGGCCCAGAGGACGGCGGTGCGGATGGCGGCGAGGGTGGTTGGTGTCATATGTGTGTGACCTATGGGGAGAGTATGGGGGCAAAAAGGCGGCGGAAGTGCTTCGCAAAGGCTTCGAAAAGGTTTCGCCGGAGGTTCGGAGAGCCGAACCGCGCGCTTTCAGTGCGCGGGATGGCGGAAAATGGGATTCGGATGAGCAAGAACCATTTTGAGAGCATTCTCAGGTGCTGTCCTGAGTATGCCCAGACCGGGGCGATCGATGAACTGCGGGCGAACGATTACGGCCGGCTGGACCGGTTGAACCACGTTTACCTGGACTATACCGGCGGCGGGCTGTATTCGGATTCACAGATCGAGCGGCATAACCACCTGCTGCGGACCCACGTCTTCGGCAACCCGCATTCGCATAACCCGACGTCGGAGGAGATGACGGGGCTGGTGGAGCGGGCGCGGCGGCGGGTGCTGGAGTTTTTCAGCGCGCCGGCGGACGAGTATGTGGCGATCTTCACGGCGAACGCGTCGGCGGCGTTGAAACTGGTGGGCGAGAGCTATCCGTTTGGGCCGGGCGGGCGGTATCTGCTGACGTTCGACAACCACAATTCGGTGAACGGGGTGAGGGAGTTTGCGCGGGCGCGGGGGGCGGAGATCCGGTACGCGGGCATCCGGTTGCCGGACCTGCGGGTGGATGAGGGCGAACTGGTGACGGCGCTGGAGGCGGGTCCGAGGGGGGGCCCAAGTTTGTTTGCGTATCCGGCGCAGTCGAATTTTTCCGGGGTGCAGCATCCGCTGGAGTGGATCGGGCGGGCGAGGCAGTTGGGGTGGGATGTGCTGCTGGATGCGGCGGCGTTTGTGCCCACGAACAGGTTGGATCTATCGCGGTGGAAACCGGATTTCGTGACGTTGTCGTTCTACAAGCTGTTCGGCTACCCGACCGGAGTGGGGTGTCTGCTGGCGCGGTATGAGGCGTTGAGGAGACTGCGGCGGCCGTGGTTTGCGGGCGGGACGATCACGGTGGCCAGCGTTCAGGGCGACCGGTACTTCATGGCCGACGGCTCGGCGGCGTTCGAGGACGGGACGCCGGATTACCTGAATATTCCGGCGGTGGAATTTGGGCTGGAGCATTTGGAGCGGGTGGGGATGGATCTGATCCATAGCCGGGTGACGTGCCTGACTCGGGCGCTGCTGAAGGGGCTTTCGGGGATGCGGCACGGGAACGGGCGGGAGCTTGTAAGGATCTACGGGCCGCTGGATACGGAGATGCGGGGCGGCACGGTGACAATGAACCTCTACGACGCCGCGGGCGGGATGATCGACCACAGGGAGGTGGAAGCGGCGGCGGCGAGGGAGGGGATTTCGATTCGGACAGGGTGTTTCTGCAATCCGGGCGGGGGCGAGGTGGCGTTGGGGATTACGCCGGAGGAACTCAGCGGGTGCTTTACTCAGCAGGAGGTGGAGGAGTCAAAGCGGTTTACGGTGGACGATTTCCGGTCGTGCGTGGCGGGCAAGGGGTCGGGGGCGGTGAGGGTGAGCGTGGGGGTGGTGTCGAATGCGTCGGACGTGGAGAGGCTGCTGGGGTTTGTGTCGGGGTTTGCGGGCTGAGGCGGCCGGGCGGGCAGGACCAAACGGAGCCAGCCTCCGCTTCCAGGGGCGGAGGCTCGGGGGGAAATGGCGGGTTGGAGGCCGGGGTCAGCGTTTGGACAGGTCGCGGACCCAGATGTCCTTGAACAGCATGTGTCCTTCGCCGCCGGAGTGGAGTTGGAGGGCGATGGTGCCGTCGAGGAAGGGGGCGCGGGGATCGGTGAAGTCGATCATCTGGACGCCGTTCAGATAAGAGATGTAGCGGTTGCCGATGATGGTGACGGTCATCTCGTTCCAGTCGTTCTGGCGGACGACGGTTTCCTTGTCGGGCGAGGGCCAGACGATCCAGGCGCGGCCGAAGCCATAGACGCCGCCGGTGTGGCGGCCGATGGTGCAGTCGATTTCGACCTGGGCGCCCTGGCTGACGTCGGCGGTGCCGGGCTTGAAGCGGGTGTGGAAGTAGACGCCGGAGTTGCCGGTGCCGACGCACTTGAAGCGGAGCGAGACAGTGAAGTCCTTGTAGTCCTTATCGGTTTCGAGGTAGCCGTAGCCCTTGGTGAGGGTCTTCCCCTGAAGGACGCCGTCGGGCAGGACGACCCATTGCTCGTTGCCGACGTTTTTCCAGCCGGCGATGTCCTTGCCGTTATAGAGTTGGACCCAGTCCTCGCCGGGAGGACGGGGGCCGGAGGGCCGCTGCGCGAAGGCAACGGAGAGGAGTAGGAGTGAGGCGAGCAGTAGTCTCATAACAGACCCAGGATAATCCAGGAGAGGGGCCCGGCGGGTGGGGTGACTGATTTGTCAGTCGGGCAGTGGCTCCTCGGCTGCACTCCGGCGGGATTGCCATCCAGGAGGCCGGGCCGTGGCGGCGGAGCAGCGGCTCGGCCCTAACCGGAAGGCTCGGCGGAGAATTCCACGTAAGATTCTACGCAGGCGGGCGGGCGCGGGCCGGGGTTATGATACGCTCGGCAAATCGGATGGACTTATGCGAATTCTTCTCCCTGTGACGATGGTCATGGCGGCTGTGTGGGCGCAGGAGCCGCCGGAATGGGACAACGCGGCGGTGTTTCAGGCGGGCGCGGAGAAGCCGCACGCGACGATCATGGTCTGCCCGGCGGCGGCTCTGGCGAAGACGCAGGACCGGGTGCAGCCGCCGTGGTCCCAGCCGCTGAACGGGACGTGGAAGTCCGCCTGGTCGAAGAACCCGGCGTCGCGGCCGGCGGACTTCGATAAGCCGGAGTTCAAGGATGCGGCCTGGAAGGCGATTCCGGCGCCGGCGAACTGGCGGATGGAAGGCTACGACTACACAGGCTCAGCGCCTGACGGGAACCGGGAGAAGCAATGCCGGGTACAGCCATGATCGGATCGACCGTTTTCAGGAAAGGGTTTTGCACCCATGCCCTACACCTTCGCGGAAAGACGCTCCGGGAGTTGGCGGAGTTGCTTGGGTATGAACAGAGCCGGCTCGCCGCCGGGGCAAGCGTGCTGTTTCTGCAAAGCGTTCCCGGCCCGCATGATTTTCAACTGAGCGGCTATACGCATTTTTCAGATGGCGCAGTGCAGGGGCACCTGCTGAAGCCAGCCGAGCGCGCCCCGTTCCAGATGGAAGCCTTGTTGAAGACAGAGCAGGGGTGGTCAGATGCCGACCTCCTCAAACACAAGCAGAAGATGATCGGCGGAAAGATCACCATCTCGGGTCCGGAACGGTTGGCTAAGCTGGAACCGTTCACCGGGTATTCTCCCGGCGAGCTGTTTCCACCGGGAAAGGGCGTGTTTCAGGTGAGGTTGATCAGGGAAATGCGTTTTATCGTCAAAGCGCAGATTCTCCCAGGACAGAAGTGGGAAGGGGACTATAAGTAGAGATGGCAAGCCCTGCCAGGGCACAGGGAATGCCGAAGGGGAACAGGCAACCGGGGCGGTGCGTGTTGGCGGGAGCTGCGTGGCTGGCAGTTGTTCTGGCTTTCCAACTGGCGGCGCAACCTGGGCGGCCAGAGGAGGTGGCCGGGGCGGCGTTGATTGAAGGGGCGAGGCCGGTGGTTGTGGCATGGGGCGACGGGGTGAGGGAATGGCCGGCGGGGGGCGGATCGGTCCGTCATTTCCTCCAAGGCAGGCGGTTTAGCGCAGGGTGTGCGGCGAAGGACGGTACGCTGTATTTGCTGGAGGGGCGGCGGCTGATGCGGTTCGCAAGGCCGTATGCGGAAGGGCGGGAGTTGGAAGCCGATACGGAGTTTCAGGACTGTCTGGCGTGGACGATGGACGGACGGGCGGGAGTGCTGGCGCCACATCTGCACCTCCTATTGAGGTTCTACGTCGAGGGCGAGGCGGCGAAGGATTTGTATTCGATCTACACGCCGTCGAAGCAGGGCGGGTTGATGGAGCGGGATGTGGACGGGGACGGGCGGATGGACCTGATCTGGGGCAATTACTGGCTGGAGCGGCCGAGGGAGGCGGGCGGGCACTGGCGGCTGTTTGCGATCAACCTGTTTCACGAAGAAGAGGACTCGGCGCTGGCGCGGATGGCTTGGGGCGGGGGCGGGCTGTACTGGGGCGCGGCTTCGGGCAAGGCGAGGCTGGCGTGGATGAAGCCGCCGGGCGATGTGAGGCAGATCTGGGAGGCGGAGATGATTGAGGATGCGCCGGTGGGGATCAGGG
>PNKE01000056.1 GCA_013822245.1 Candidatus Solibacter sp. | reverse complement strand
AATCAGGTTGTAGAACTTGTCCTCGGCCGCGTACTCCGGATTCAACAGGTTCTGCGTCGCATAGCGCACGCCCGCGGTTGTCGCATTGGGCGCCGGCATGTACTTGGTCAAGTTCGCCGCCACCGGATGGATGCGGTTGGAAGGAATCCGGTTGTTCGCAAACGGCACGCGGATCGGATCGCCGGCCGCATCCATCGTGTAGTTCATCGGATCGTAGATGGTCACGGGGCGGCCCTGCGGGTCGGTCAGCTTGCTGAAATCGCCCGTCCGCATCTCCGCCGCCGGGAACGAATTGCGCAGGAACTGGGGCCACTTCTCGTAGTAGTTCTCAAAGCTGCCCAGATAGAACAGCTTCACCGGGCCGTCCTTCTTCAGGAACTTGGGGATGTAGATGGGCCCGTCGAGCTGGAAGCCGTACTGGTCCAGCGTGTGGTCGGGCCGCGGTGTGCCCAGCGCGTTGTTCTGGAACGTGTTGGCGTCCCAGGCGCGCCGGCGCATGAACTCCCACGCCGTGAAGTGGAAGTCCTGCGAACCGGACTTCAGCACCACGTTGAACACGCCGCCGCCCGTCTTGCCGTACTGCGCGTCGTAGGAGTTCTGCTGAACCGAAAACTCCTGCACCGCGTCCACGATCGGCACATAGGCGATGTTGTTGCCGCCCAGTTGCGCGTTGTTCGGCGCGCCGTCCATCAGGAACTCGTTGTTCGACTGACGGCCGCCGTTCACTGACCATTCCGCGATCGCGCCATTGTCAAACGGCCGCTGCCAGATCGCCGCGCCACGGAACGTGACGCCCGACATCATCGCGCCCAGCATGAACGGATTGCGCGAATTCAACGGCAGCGAACTCACCTGCTGCTGGTTCACAACGCCCACGCGAGAGGCGGTCTGCGTTTCCAGCAAAGCCGCTTCCGCCGTTACCGTCACGTTCTCCGTGATCGCGCCGACCTCCATCGTGACGTCGATGCCAACCACGCGTCCGACTTCAAGAACGATATTCTCGCGAATGAACTGCTTGAATCCATCCGCCGCTACCGTGATCCGGTAATTGCCCGGACGCAGCAATGGGATCGCATAGGCGCCGCTGGTGTCGGTTGCCGCCGACGACGCTTCGTTGTTGGCCACGTTCACTGCCTGGACGCGCGCGCCTGGTATCGCGCCGCCCGACGAGTCATACACTCGTCCTGAGATCGTGGCTCGGAAATCTTGTGCCATGCCGAGAGACGCGGCAAGGCATATGAGCGCAAAAATGCGTAGAACCTGGTGATTCACCAAAGCCTACCTCCCCTGTCTAAGAATCGATACCTTGGGCTCACTACCCCAAAGCTCCACAGGATGCTATCAAAGGTGGCCGTCGAATGCAATATATGTTGTGACGGTTTTATTACTCCCCGCGGCCGCTCCACGCCCGCTCCAACGCCCCCGGAGCCGGCCCGCCAATCCTTGCGACAATGTCAATGTGAACTACGTCGTCCTGACCGGCTCCGCCTCCTCGCCCGGTCTCTCCCTCGTCACCGCCGCCGTCTGCCGCTCGCTCCGCCTCCACGGCTTCCGCGTCGCCCCCCTCTACCTCGGCCCGCCCACCCAGCAGACCTTTCCCTGCCCCGAAGGCGGCACAATCTCCCGCCCCGCGGCCATCCTCGCCGAAGCCTGCGGCATCCTCCCCGAAGCCCGTTTCGAGGGCCTGAACCCCTCCGAATTCGGCCGCGACTTCGACTGGCTCGTCATCCAGGCCGCCGAATTCAACCAACCGCTGGACCACTGCCGCCGCCTCGCCGTCGTGAAGCAAGGCCCCGGCTATCTGGTCACCGGCGGCAATTTCAAACTCCAACTGCCCGCCCCGCCCGCCGTCACCCTCTCGCCCGAAATCCTGCCCGCGGTCGAGGCCCTGCCCCCTTACCGCCCCGGCGCGCCCCGCATCGGCGTCGTCTCCCTGCCCCATATCACCAATTTCGACGACTTCCTGAATGTCCCCGGCGCCGAGTGGATCGCCTTCCCCCTGCCCGGCCGCCTCGACGTCATCTTTTACCCCGATACATCCGATCCCGACTCCGACAACGAGTGGCTCGGCATCCAGGGCCTCGATAACTGGCTCACCCTCCAGCGCGCCATGGGCTGCCGCATGATCACCACCGGCTATCCCCTGCCCGGCGCCCGCGCCCGCCTCTCGCCCGGCGACATCAGCGACCCCAGCCAACTCTCCCTCGCCCTCGGCGCCAAAGTGCAGGCCCCCCTGCCCGGCGAATCCAGCCTCGACCTCCTCGCCCGGTGGTGGGACGCCGCCTTCGGCGCCCACCCGGACCTGCTCGCCGTTTAGCCGCCCGCGCCGCAAGCGGTGCATCTGTCCTGCTGACAATAACTTAGAACATCATTCGTGACACGGCGCTCGATCTTTGCCATGCTATCGTTATCCTCCCCCGCCGATTGCCGTAAGGCCGTCCCATGCCCACGCGCACGCCAGCCGTCATCCCGTTGAAACAGGCGTACCTACTTTTCCCTTTGGCTCAATCAGTTAGATACAAGCTATCGATTTTAGGATTGACCGTCCACAACATATTGGGGTACTGTTACCAGTGCCCCCTCAATTCCTCATTGCCGTCTGAGGACTACGCCGGGGCGTCAGACCGTCCTGTCAGACTGGGACCATAATTAGCTCGGGAGGTTCACCCAAATGGGTCAGTTGAGTGTTGATGTCACGGCGCGGTTCAGCCACGTCAGGCGCAATCTGAAGACGGCCGAGCGGACGGGTCTGTCGTTTCCGCGCTACTTCTCCGCCCGGCTTGAACCCGGCCGCACCCCCTACGACGAGGTGACCTGGGAGCAGCGCACCGCCTCCATCACCGACAGCAAAGGCGTCATGATCTTCGAGCAGCGCGACATCGACGTCCCGGCAGACTGGTCGCAGACCGCCACCAACATCGTCGCCTCGAAGTACTTCCATGGACGCATGGGCACGCCCGAGCGTGAACGCTCGGTGGCCCAGCTCGTCCACCGCGTCGTCGATTCCATCGCCGAGTGGGGCTTCGACGGCCGTTACTTCCGCTCCCGCGAGGACGCCGACAGCTTCCGCGACGAACTCGCCCACCTCATGCTCACCCAGAAGGCCTGCTTCAACTCGCCCGTCTGGTTCAACGTGGGCGTGAAGGAAGAGAACCGCGGCTACGGCTGGTATTACGACGAAACGTCGGAATCCATCAGGAAACTCGACAAGTCCGTCCACAAGCCCCAGTGCTCGGCCTGCTTCATCAACGCCGTCCAGGATTCGCTGGAATCCATCCTCGACCTCGCCAAGACCGAGGGCATGCTCTTCAAATGGGGCTCCGGCACCGGCACCAACCTGTCGAACCTGCGCGAGGAGAACGCCCTGCTGTGGGGCGGCGGACGCGCCTCCGGGCCGCTGTCGTTCATGAAGGGCTTCGACGCCTTCGCCGGCGTCATCAAGAGCGGCGGCAAGACGCGCCGCGCCGCCAAGATGGTGATCCTCAACGCCGACCACCCCGACGTCGAACAGTTCATCTGGTGCAAAGCGAAGGAAGAGCGCAAGGCCCACGTGCTGATCGACAACGGCTACGACTCGTCGCTGGACGGCGAAGCCTACGCGTCCATCTTCTTCCAGAACGCCAACAATTCGGTGCGCGCCTCGGACGAGTTCATGCAGGCCGTGGTTGACGATACCGACTGGTGGACCAGGTCGATCGTCGACCAGCGGCCGGTGAAGAAGTACCGCGCCCGCGACCTGATGCGGTCGATCTCGGAAGCCACCTGGCAGTGCGGCGACCCGGGCATGCAGTTCGACTCGACCGTCAACAAGTGGCACACGTCGAAATCGACGGCCCGCATCAATGCCTCCAACCCCTGCTCCGAGTACATGTTCCTGGACGACTCGGCCTGCAACCTGGCGTCGCTGAACCTGATGAAGTTTGTCCGCACCGACGGCAGCTTCGACATCGAAGCCTTCCGCCACGCCGTCGACACCGTCATCCTGGCCCAGGAGATCCTGGTGGATTCGGCCAGCTACCCCACCGAGAAGATCGCCAGGAATTCGCATGACTTCCGCCCGCTGGGCCTCGGCTTCGCCAACCTCGGCGCGCTGCTGATGTCGATGGGCGTGGCCTACGACTCCGACCATGGCCGCGCCTGGGCCGGCGCCATCACCGCCATCATGTGCGGCCAGGCCTACCTGACCTCGGCCCGCACGGCCGAATGCACAGGTCCCTGCCCCGGCTACGCGGTCAACGAGGATTCGTTCCTCGACGTCATCCGGATGCACGGCGAACAGGTGAACCGGGTGGATTCGAAGCTGGTTCCGCCGCAGGTGCTCGAAGCCGCCCACCTGGTGTGGCAGCAGGCGCTCGAACTCGGCCGCCGCTCGGGCTACCGCAACGCCCAGACCACCGTCATCGCCCCCACCGGCACCATCGGTTTCATGATGGACTGCGACACCACCGGCGTCGAGCCCGAGCTGGCGCTGGTGAAATACAAGCGCCTGGTGGGCGGCGGCGTCATCAAGATCGTCAACAACACCGTCCCGCAAGCACTGATCCGGCTTGGCTACAAGCCGGATCAGATGGAGGCGATCGTGGCCCACATCGACTCGACCGGGACCATCGAAGGCGCGCCGCACCTCAAGCCCGAGCACCTGACCGTGTTTGACTGCTCGTTCCGGCCGCAGAACGGCTCGCGCTCGATCCATTACCTGGGCCACGTGAAGATGATGGCCGCCGTGCAGCCGTTCATTTCAGGCGCCATCTCGAAGACCATCAACATGCCCGAGGAATCGACCGTCGAGCAGGTGATGGACGCCTACGTCGAGGGCTGGAAGCTGGGCCTGAAGGCGATCGCCATCTACCGCGACGGCTCGAAGCGCGTGCAGCCGCTGTCGACCAACAAGAGCGACAAGAAGGCCGCCGCGCCGCTGCCGGCCGCGGGCCCGGTGCGGGTGGAAGAGAAGATCGTCTACCGCCCGATCCGGCGCAAACTGCCCGACGAGCGGCAGTCGATCACACACAAGTTCTCGATCGCCGGCCATGAGGGCTACATCACCGTCGGGCTGTACGAAGACGGCATGCCGGGCGAGTTGTTCATCTCGATGGCCAAGGAAGGCTCGACGATCTCGGGCCTGATGGACTCGTTCGCCACGGCGATCAGCTACGGGTTGCAGTACGGGGTGCCGCTGAAGTTCTTCGTCGATAAGTTTTCACACGTGCGGTTCGAGCCGTCGGGCTACACGGGCAACGACAAGGTGCCGTACGCCAAGTCGATCATGGACTACATCTTCCGCTGGCTGGCGTTCAAGTTCCTGGGGCCGGACGCGGTTGAGAACGAGGCCGGCGAATCGATGCGGCTGCGGCCGACGGCGCCCGAGCCGCAGCAGCGCTTGCAGTTCGCCCCGGCCGACGGCATGGAAGACGCGCCGATCTGCAGCGAATGCGGCGGGCTGATGACGCGCAACGGGGCCTGCTACAAGTGCGAGAACTGCGGCGGGACGTCGGGCTGCTCCTAGGCAGCGGAAGGTAGTTCAATGCCACTCGAATACGCCGCCCTGCCGAGACGCGGGGCGGCGTTTCTCATTGACGCGGTGTTGCTGGCGCCGGCGGCGCTGCTGGCCTCGCAGTCGCCGGTACTCGCTGGCGCGGCGGCGGCGCTGTGGTGGACGGCGTTTGAAGCCTCGCCGTGGCAGGCGTCGCCGGGCAAGCGGCTGCTGGGAATGCGGACGATCGAGGCCGACGGGCGCAGGGTCGGTTTTGGACGGGCGCTCGGCAGGTCAGCTTTGAAGGCCCTGCCGCTGGCGGCCGTACCGGTCTGGCCGTGGGTGGCGGCGGCGGCGGGAGCGGCGGCGGTGGTGATGATGGCGGTGGACCGGCGGCGGCGGTCGTACCCGGATCTGCTGGTCCGGACGGCGGTGATCGTGCCGCCACAGGGCGAGGGTAGGGTAAATATATGAGGGCAGACACCTTAGTCCGGGTTAATAAATGGCTCATGCCGCTTGTTTTAGAGGTCGGCGGCCCGGCGGGCGTACAGCGCCGGACGGCTTCAGGCGATTAAAGAGAACGGAGGTTCCCAATGGAGCCATTACTGAACCTGTTGATGGTCCTGATCGGACTGGCGGGCGGCGCGGTGCTGACCAGCTTCCTCTTGAGGGGGCAGTCGAGGCCTGATCTGGGCGACGGCGAGGGCGATTCCGCGGCGCTGAAGACGAAGGTGCAGGAGCGTGAGGCGACCATTGCGGAACTGCGCCTGACCGTCGAGGTTGAGCGTCAGGCGGCGTCGAAGCTGCAACAGCAGTTGCTCGATGCGATGACGGCGCGCGTGACCGCTGAAGAGCGGGCGGCGCTGGCAGGCCGCATCGAGACGCAACTGGGCGAAAGGGAAAAGGCCCTGGCGGCGGCGCTCGAAGATCTGTCGAACCACAAGGTGCGGATGGCGAGTCTGATGACGCGGCTGGACGAGGCCGAAAAGGGCCAGGCCGAGAAGCTCCGAATGCTCGACGAGGCCCAGACGAAGCTGGGCGACGCTTTCCGGGCGACGGCGGCCGAGGCGCTGGCAGCGAACAACCAGAGTTTCCTGGAACTGGCCAAGTCGACGCTGGAGAAGGCGCAGGTGAGCGACGAAGGCGATCTGGAACTGCGGAAGCAGGAGATGACGCAGTGGGTGCAGCCGCTGAAGGAGTCGCTCGACAAGGTGGACCAGCGGATTCACGACCTGGAGAAAGAGCGCGCGGCGGCCTACGCCGGAATGACCGAGCAGGTGAAGAACCTGGCCGAGACGCACTCGCGGCTGCAAGCCGAAACGACCAACCTGGTGCGGGCGCTCAGGGCGCCGGACGTGCGCGGGCGCTGGGGCGAGATGCAGTTGAAGCGCGTGGTGGAGATGGCGGGGATGATCGAATACTGCGATTTCGTGCAGCAGGAATCGATCGACACCGAACAGGGCAAGCTGAGGCCGGACCTGATTGTCAGGCTGCCGAACAACCGGCAGGTGGTGGTGGATGCCAAGGTGAGCCTGCAATCGTTCCTGAACTCGCTGGACCAGAACGACGAGGGCGCGCGCAAGGCCAAGGTGGCCGAACACGCGCAACAGATCCGGGCGCACCTGGCGAAGCTGGGATCGAAGGCGTATTGGGATCAACTGGCGACGACGCCGGACTTCGTGGTGGCGTTCCTGCCGGGCGAGGTGTTCTTCTCGGCGGCGCTGGAGGCCGATCCGGAGCTGATCGAATACGGCGTGGAGAACCGGGTGCTGCTGGCGACGCCGACGACGCTGATCGCGCTGCTGAAGGCCGTGGCCTATGGCTGGCGGCAGGAGAGCATCGCGCGCAACGCGATGGAAATCAGCGAACTGGGCAAACAGTTGTATGGGCGGCTGGCGACGCTGACCAGCCACTTCGAGGAGTTGCGGCGGTCGCTGGAAAAATCGGTGTCGGCGTATAACCGGGCGGCGGGGAATCTGGAGACGCGGGTGCTGGTTTCGGCGCGGCGTTTCAAGGAGCTTTCGGCGGCGGCGGGCGACGACTTGCCGGTGTGCGAACCGATCAGCCAGGCGCCGCGAGCGGTGGCGGGCGTGGGCGAGGAGGCGGAGGCTCCGGAAACGCCGCCAAACGAACTCCATGGCTCGCAAGTGATTGAAAACAAAAACGGAAACGGTGAGTTTGAGCTGCTGGTGAGGGCCGTGGGGGAGTAGGCGGAACGGGCTGAATCCCGCCTGAAGGTGGTGGGCCACCCAAGACCACCCATTCCAGGCCACCCAATCGGTGGTATGATTGGGTGGCCTGGGATATGTTGAGCCTCCTACAGTTCGATGAGCGCTCTGGCGAGCCGATTTACCGGCAGCTTTACGATCACATCCGGGGGGAGATCGTGTCGGGGCGACTGGCGAAGGGGAGCCGGATTCCGCCGACGAGGGATTTATCTTCACAGTTGGGCCTGAACCGGACGACGGTGAAAGCGGCCTATGAACTGCTGGAACGGGAGGGGCTGATCCAGACGCGGGCCGGCCGGGGGAGTTTCGTGGCCGGGGGGGAGCCGGGGAGCGGGGAGACGTTTTTCACGGCGCGGATTGGGGGGGACTCATTAACCGAAGCGTCGTTGCCGCCGATGCCGGAGGACTGCGTAAATTTCACGTCGGCGCGGCCGGCGGGGGATCTGTTTCCGCTGGAGGAGTTCAGGGCGGTATGCGCTGAGGTGATCGGGTCGGGCGAGGTGGAGCGGATATTGCAGTTGGGGGCGCCGCAGGGGTATGGCCCGTTGAGGCGGCGGCTGCTGGAAGACGCGGTGGCGCGGGGCGAGGCGGGGGCGGACGACGAAGTGATGGTGACCAACGGCTGCCAGCAGGGCCTGGACCTGTTGCAGCGGGTGTTGACGCAGCCGGGCGATGCGGTGGCGGTGGAGGATCCGATCTATCCGGGGTTGAAGAGCGTATTCCAGCAGGCCGGGGTGCGGGTGCTGGGGGTGCGGGTGGGCGCGGATGGGATGGACGTGGAGGCGTTTGAGGCGCTGGCGAAGCGGGAGAAGCTGCGACTGGTGGCGGTGACGCCGAATTTCCAGAACCCGACGGGCGCGACGATGGGCGAGGCGGCGCGAAGGCGGCTGCTGGAGGCGGCGCGGACGGCCGGCGTGCCGGTGCTGGAAAACGACGTTTACGGGGCGCTGCGGTATTCGGGCGAACCGGTGAAGTCGTTGAAACAGATGGACGAGGCGGGGATCGTGATCCGGCTGAACAGTTTTTCGAAGATTGCGTTTCCGGGGCTGCGGGTGGGGTGGGTGACGGGGAGGCGGGAGTTGATTGCGGCGATGGCGGCGCGGAAACAGGTGACGGACCTGCATAGCGACCAGTTGTCGCAGGCGGTGCTGTTGAGGTTTATGGAATCGGGGCGGCTGGAGGCGCATGTGGGGCGGATGGTGGAGGCCGGGCGGAAACGGTTGGAGGCGGCGGTGACGGCGTGCGGGACGTGGCTGCCGGCGGGGACGCGGGTGATGAAGCCGGAGGGGGGGATGAATCTGTGGGTGAGTTTGCCGGAGCCGCTGGACGCATCGGCGCTGCTGGAGCGGGCGTTCGCGGGCGGGGTGGCGTATCTGCCGGCGAGGTATTTCGCGGTGGCTGGGGCGGAGACGGACGGGTTGAGGTTGAGTTTCGCGCACCTATCGGAGGAACGGATCGAGGAGGGGATCGGGCGATTGGGGATTGTGCTTGAGGATGAACTGGCGAGGGCGCGCGCGGCGTGGCGCGAGGACAAGTCGCCGGTGATTGTTTAGGTCAGGAAAAGAGAAGGAGGCAGAGAGATGCCGTATTTGGATGATGATTTCAGAGTGAAGGCCGGGCTGGCCGAGATGTTGAAGGGCGGGGTGATCATGGACGTCACCGACGCCAAGCAGGCCGAGATCGCGGAGAAAGCGGGCGCGTGCGCGGTGATGGCGCTGGAGCGGGTGCCGGCGGATATCCGCAAAGAGGGCGGCGTGGCGCGGATGGCGGCGATCTCGAAGGTGAAAGAGATCATGAAGACGGTGTCGATTCCGGTGATGGCGAAGTGCCGGATCGGCCATTTCGCCGAAGCGCGGGTGCTGGAAGCGCTGGAAGTGGATTTCATCGACGAGAGCGAAGTGCTGACGCCGGCCGACGAGGAGTTTCACATCTGGAAGAGGGACTACAAAGTCCCGTTCGTCTGCGGCTGCCGGAACCTGGGCGAGGCGCTGAGGCGGATTGCCGAGGGCGCGGCGATGATCAGGACGAAG
Source organism: Candidatus Solibacter sp. (assembly GCA_013822245.1). Lineage (GTDB taxonomy): Bacteria > Acidobacteriota > Terriglobia > Bryobacterales > Bryobacteraceae > PNKE01. The sequence continues at coordinate 549 of PNKE01000056.1, read as the reverse complement.
GGCGAGGCGGGGTCGGGCAACATCGTGGAGGCGGTGCGGCATATGCGGACGGTGGTGAAAGAGATGAAGCAGATCCAGGTGCTGGGCCAGGAAGAGCTTGTGACCGAAGCCAAGAAGCTGATGGCGCCGCTGGAACTGGTGGAGTATATCCACGCGCATGGGAAGCTGCCGGTGCCGAACTTTTCGGCGGGTGGGGTGGCGACGCCGGCCGATGCGTCGTTCTGCAGGCTGCTGGGCGCCGAGGCGGTGTTTGTGGGATCGGGCATCTTCAAGAGTTCTGATCCGGAGCGGCGGGCGAAGGCGATCGTGAAAGCCTGCACGCACTTCAACGACCCGAAGGCGGTGCTGGAAGCCAGCGAAGAGCTGGGCGACGCGATGCCGGGTCTGGATATCCGCCAGATTCCGGAGACCGAACTGTTGCAGACAAGGGGCTGGTAGTGCCTCCGCCCCCCCCCGGTTCTGTGCGACAGGCGGGGGGCCGAGTGTCTGAAGGCGGTTCAGATGGGATGCCGGCAATGAATTTCGGTTGCTTGCGCGCGGACAGGAAAG
>PNKE01000006.1 GCA_013822245.1 Candidatus Solibacter sp. | reverse complement strand
GACGACTGGCAGCGAGCCGTAACCATCACGGCATCTTACACTTAGACGCGATAATGCTGCCCGGTTGAGGGGGGAAGATCCGCCAGAGAAGCGGTACTCAGGGCGTTTCGAGCGGAACGGCGATACGGATGGGCATGTTCCGCCCTCTTTGCGTCAGCAGCGGTGAGATCAGAGGGAAGGTGAGGTTCGTTACTGTCACCACGATCCTCTGGGATGACTGACCACGATCCAGTATCTGAACCCCTATATTGGAGGCGCCCAGACCGAAATAGCCCGCTGGTGGTGGATCCTGGTAGACGGTGGCGGCGCCGTAGGCGATCAAGTTGCTTATATCAGCAGCACTAAGATCATCTATTGACGCCGTACGGGCTACGCTGCGCGTGCGCTCCGCTATTGCCTGATGCAAGTGAAGGAATGTGGCAAAGTCGGCGATTCCGACCATTACGATGATGAAGACCAGGAGGACAAGAACTGATTCGAGTATGGTCGAACCCTTTTCCGCTTTCGTTCGGTCTCGTTGTGTTCTCATGGCGGTCTCTATTGAAGTCTCACTGGGCGGGCATGTATACGCCAAGGTACGGGAAGACGGAGTACGGCTTGGAAACCGTGATCTTCTTTACGATGGCATTCATCGAGAAGTTGACCACTCCGACGCGGACTGTGGCCGGCACCCCGTCCAGGAAGGTCAGCGAGACCTGAATGTTTTCTAGCTTCAAGCCGGGCACTACTGGTGTGGTTCCGCCAGATGGATTCCCGTACACAGCAACGTTTTTGACTGAGGCTACGTAAGCTGCGCTCGGTGTGGAATTCGGCGAATCGTAGTTCCGCATGCCTGCGAAGCGAGCCGCGGCCCTGACGGAGTTGACGAGTTCGTTGTAGTAGAAAAACGTCAACCCGAATTGGAAGGTGCCCAGGAAGATGGGAAGAAGGAAAACGAACGCCAGTGCGAATTCAATGAGAGCGTTGCCTTTCTTCTGTGTTCTGTGGCGGGATCTCTGAAGCATCGGATTCCTCCCTTTCTCGCATCTCACTTCACGAGGCGGACAACCCACGCCCCGGTGTTCTCAACACCCTTGGTGTTTGACCCCTCGACATACGCGCCCACATATTCCGCGCACCACGGCTGCCCCCCCCCTTTTCCGTACTTCCCGGTGGGCGAGAGAAAAAAGAGCGCGATGTTGACGATGCGATGGTTCACGCCAAGAGGCATGCCGCCGTCATTGATTGGCACCGCCACAAGGCGCCGGCCGTTTCCGTACCCCCCCGACGCATATTGCGAGTAAGTCTGCGAGAGGTTGTCGGAATCTTGGTTGATTCGAGAGGTCAGCGCGTCCAACATGGTCTGTTTCGCGCCGCCGGTGAGATCGACAAAATCCCCGATGGTTCGCGTGACACTCTGGTAGTCATTGATGATCGTCTGCCTGATGAGATCTGCGCTCGTCGATTCAATGAAGCCGCGTTCCTCAGCGCCTGCCGCCTCCGCCATATCAATGACTGATTGAACATTATCGCCGGCACAGATGTTACCGCCCAACTTGGGCTTGGCCGGCCACCGGATAGTGTAGAATTGACCCGGCACCAAACCATAATGGGGACCGAGCGTACTATGGGCAAAGGGGGAGAATGGGAATATACCTTCCCTGAAGGAGCGTTTCTCCACCTGCGCGCCCGTGCCGGAGGCGAAAACGGTCCCATTCCTGTTCCCCGTTACGAGCGTCATGAAATACATCGGCACCTGCAGCCTGGTGGAAACTCTGACGAACCTGCTCCGGCTTGGCGCGGACGATGATTCATACCATGGGCCTGCGACTGTTTGTGCGAACTCAGTGCGCACGTTGGTGAAGGATCGTGAAGCCAAGTCAAAACGCTCGCTCGTCTGCGGAGCAAACGACGCGGCACGAAGAATGCCGTTGGACGTGCCATCCAGAGTGGCAGCCGCTCTCAGCGCGGTGGAGTCAACAAAATTCTGCGCTTCGCTCTTGATGAGATACATCCTGCCTAAGTCGACCGCCATGCCCAGGCAGCCGATAAGCACGACGGCTGCTAGTGCGGATACGACCAGCACAAATCCACGCTGCCTCGGTCGAAGCGATCCAAAACGACGTCCAGATGTCCGCATGCTCTCCCCCTCCGCGAACTGTGGCTGAATACACATGGCTCTATTTCGCCTATCGGCAGTTACCTGCCTCCAATATGAGGGGTCCAGCGCGAAAAATTTACGCTAAGTGCAAAACTAGGTGCTAATGCTGCCGTCGCTAGGTCTAAACACCTACATCCGGCCTACCGTCTTCTGCCGACTACGGGAAAATGGCTAGAATCGGATAAGTCATCAACCCCATGCCTCGCACCCTTACCTGCCCGCCTCTCCCCAGTCGTTTACCTGAGAGCCCGTCATCCTCCACATCCCAACCCGCCCAATGAAAGCAACTCGCAGCCTCGCCTCTCTCCTCGCCCCGCCCGAACCCCTCATCCGCAACCCCCGCGAACCCCACCCCGCCGCTCCTCTCGGCCAATGGAACCTTTACATCGGCGGCGCCAACCGCCACGTCGACGGCTACGTCAACCTCGACATCGACCCCGCCCCCGGCGTCGACATCCAGGCCGACGCCCACCTGCTCCCCTTCCGCGACGCCCAGTTCACCCGCGTCGAGTGCGATGCCGTGCTCGAACACGTCATCGACCCCCAACGCGTCGTGCGCGAAATCGAACGCGTCCTCGCCCCCGGCGGCTGGGCGCATGCCGTCGCCCCCTTCTGCCACCCCTTCCACGCCTACCCCAGCGACTACCGCCGCTTCACCCCCGAAGGCCTGCGCTCCATGGCCGGCTTGCTCGAAGTCATCGAGACCGGCTGGCGCACAGGCCCGGCGGCCACCATGCTTGTCTTCACCATCGAATTCGCCAAAATGCTGCTGCCCTGGCGCTGGTGGCGCGTCCTCGCCCACGGCCTGCTCGGCTGGACCCTCTGGCCGCTGCGCTACCTCGATCTCTACCTGATGCGCATGCCCTACGCCTACCGCCTCGGCAACCACTGCTACATCTGGCTCCGCAAACCCATCACACCGGATTCGCCGCCAGAAACGCCTCCAACTCCCCAATCTCCCCCTCCGTCAACCTGAACTCCGCCGCTCCGGTCACCCCCTCCACCTGCTCCACTGACCGTATCCCCACAATCGCCGCCGTGATCTCCGGCAACCTCAGCGTCCAGGCGATCGCCACCTCGCCCGGCGTCCGTCCGTGCCGCGCCCCGATCTCCCGCATCAGTTCCACCAGCGCCAGGTTGCGGCTGAACTGCGGCTCCTGGAAATACGGCGTCCGCTGCCGGTGATCGTCGGCCGGCATCGCCGCCAGCCTCTCTTTGCTCATCCGCCCCGACAACAGCCCCGACTGCATCGGCGAATACACCAGCACCCCCACGTTGTTCGACTTGCAGAACGCCAGTTGATCGCCCTCGATCTGCCGCCTCAATATGTTATACGGCGGCTGCATCGACGCCGGCGTCCCGATCGCCGCCACCCGCTCCAGATGCGCCGTCGAGAAATTCGAGACCCCGATCCACCGCACCTTGCCTTCTTCCTTCAGACGCACCAGCGTCTCCCACCCCTCTTCCACCTCTTCATCCGGCTCCGGCCAGTGGACCTGATACAAATCGATCACATCCACCCTCAACCGTCTCAGCGACTCCTCGCACTCCCGCCGCACCGACTCCCTCTTCAGCGACCTCCCGATCTGCCGGTCTTCGCCCCAGACCCGCCCGCACTTGGTGAACACATACGGCTTCCGCGACAGCCCTTCCAACGCCCGCCCCACCACCTCTTCGCCATGTCCAAGGCCATAGACCGCCGCCGTGTCGATCCAGTTCAATCCTGCATCAAGGGCCGCATGAATGGCGCGCACCGAAGCGGCGTCATCCTGCGGCCCCCAACCAAACTGCCAGCCTCCACCGCCCATCGCCCAGGCGCCGATGCCCAACGGCGTGATCCGCAGATCGCTGTTTCCGAGTTGTCGTTGTTTCATGCTCCTATCCGTTGTATCACCGGACGGGAGCGTCTGTCGCTACTTCGCGCCCGCGGCCTTCTTCGCCTTCTTGAAATCGTCCTCGTCCACCTGGATCAACGCGCCATACTGCCCCGCGCCCGACGAAATCGCCTGCGCCGCGTGAATGTTGATCCCGGCGGCCGTGATCCTCGAAGTCGCTTCAAGCAGCGCGCCCACGGTGTCGTCGCCGGCCGCGAAAATCGCCTGCTTCTTCGCGCTCGCTTCCAGACCCAGCTTCTTGATCACTTTCTGGAACGCCTTCCCGTCTTCAGGCGCCACATCGAGAACCGCTTTCTTCCCCTTGATCGGGTAGCCCCAAAAGCCCGTCAGGTTCACGCCGGCTTCCTTCAGCGCGCCAAGCACTTTCGACGCTTCGCCGGCCTTGTTGGGCACGACAACGGAATAGTAGTTGATTGTCTTTGCAGTCATTGAAACCTCCATGCTTCGACCTATTGTACTCGCGCCGGCCCGGTTGCCGCAGACGCTCCCGCCGCCCTCAAATTCCGGCCCCGTATGTTAGCATCATTATGGAGCCGCTTGTGGCTCCGCTCGCCTCATCTCGCTGGAGTGGCGGAACTGGCAGACGCACGGGACTCAAAATCCCGCGACCTTCACTGGTCATGTGGGTTCGACCCCCACCTCCAGCACCATCCCATCAAGCGTTTCGGCTCTACGCCAAATACGTGGGACCGTGGCCCGCAATAATACGGTCCGCTCGAAGAATCAACGGGTTCCGAATGGTACGTGAACAGCCCGTGGTAGCAGCCGCGTACGGATGTCCGCGAGATGCGCTCCCCGTCCCATCCTTGGCTTGGACGGCGCGGCCTCGTGCAAGCGGTTCGGATTCGGAACGGCCCGCTGGTGTACCGGTGGCGCATTAATGACGATAGCGGATTCCCGGTGCATGAGGTTGCGTCCTGAATGTCCGGCGCCGGCGTATGCCCCAAGATCGATAGGTCCAGCACAATCAGGGTTCGCCGTGAGGCTTTGCGTGACCTCGAACTGCCTCTGGCGAAGGCGCGGCCGTCATGCTGGACCCCACAAACTGTCGATTCGCGTAAAGATTTCTTCAAAAATTGCTTGACAAGTGTGTCTTGTTAGATAGAATTGAGCGCAGCGCTCAAATCCAACGGAGAGCCGATTCTGGGAAGCCCACACAAAACGCTCCGCATATAGGGAGCGGACGGGAGTGTCATCCGATGTCTGTCAATACGGCGGTTCGCTGTCTGCTCATGGTGAGCCTTGCGTCCGGGTCGTTGGCACAAACCACCGACGCTGAATTGAAGAGCCTTCAAAATGAGAGGGCAAAGCTGGAAGAAGAACTGAAGATACTCCAGGCACGTAAGCAGATTGAGGAAGCGAATGCACCAGCGAACGCCGCGCTTCAGCGGCTTCTTGACCAGAATGCGATGCTCTCCGAACAGGTCACTCGCGCCACCAACATGCAGTCGCTTGCGGATGCCTCCGTGCCGAAGATCACAGGCGGGCTCGAGGGCAAGACCACGTTTTCAGGCGACACGCCGGCTGAAGCGGTCCACCTCGCCTATCAATCGTTCTCCGGCATCGCCACGGCGATGGCCAAGGACATCAAGTGCGACGCCAACGGCCGGATCATGATCTTCAGCGCCGCCGAGATCAGCGCGCTCGAAAGCCTGAGCGCGTTCCGCTTGCAGTCGAGCGTTCTGAATGATCATCTTGTCCAGGCCCTGAAAGCCGACTCCGAGGTGGATCGCGAGGAGGTGAAGCCAAAGACGAAGCCACCCGAGTTCGGGAAAGCGAGTGTCCCGATGGCTGTCGCGCTGGCCGGCCCGCTCATCCAGTCACTGATCGACATCACCAAGTTGTTCCGGGTGGACCGGGAGATCAGCGCCAAGGACATCACGCCCGACGACAAGGCCCTCATCGCGATTCTGGCAGGCAAGCTCAGTGGGGGGTGCGCGATTCTGTATCCCGAACTCGTCCCGGCATCGCTGCTCGAAGAACTCAAGATTGGAGGCTCTTCCAGCGACGGCCCCGCGTCGCTGACGGGGTGGTTGAAGAGTGTTGCGGAAAACACAGCCAAGATCCGGCTGAGGTTGATTGAGAGGACCAAGGAGAAGGTGGCCGAGGATCAGAGTATTGAGGCGGCCACGGAGGCACTGGAAGAGATGGGCAAAGTGGCGAAAACGATCGCTTCGCTGGAGGAAAAAGTCAAAGGACTGAAGGACAAGTTAGACAAAGCCGGCGCCAAGGACAAGCCAGGCGTGGAGAAGGAGTTGAAGGCGGCAGAAGCCGAGTTGAAGAAGGCGCAGGCAGCATTTGCGAAGCTCGATGAGACGCCATGGAAGAGCAACCTGAACAAGAGCAAGCAGCTCAGGGCGCAGCTCGTCGAGCTGCTGAAGATCCTGACTGCCGCGCTTGAGGCTGGAGACGCTTACCGGGATGCGCTGCTAAAGGAAGCCGGGTCGGGCCTCACGCTGCTGAGCCGGCTCATACGGAGCAGCCGCCTGGAAGAACAGCTCAAAGCCCCGGGCGGCAAGTCCTCGATGCTCCATGTGTCGGTGCAAAAGCTCACCGCCACCACACTGAAGAAGACGAACGCGTTCAGGGGTGCAAGGTACACCTATTCGGGCGGAGCCATCGCCACATTCATTCAGTTCGGACTGTGGGATGAGAACAAGCCTGTGAACGGCGCGATTGCCGGTTCGGGAACCTATACCGGATACAGCGGCCAGTATAAGCCCGGATCGGAAACGCCTTCAGGCAAAATGCCGTCCGGGAAGCTCTGACGACCTTGCGTGGCCGGCGGCGGACCAGCTCGGCGGACTTTCCAGACGGCGGTTCAATCGTGGAAGCGGGAGGCAGCGAAGGCGCGGGCGTCGTCGGGGGTAGACAATGCGCCGTCGAGTTGGGCGGTTTCGATGGCCTGGAGGATTTCGCCGATGAGGGGGCCCGCGGGGAAGCCCATGGCGATGAGGTCGCCGCCGGTGAGCAGGCGGGGAGGGCGGATTTGCTCGGGCGGGATTTCGGCGATGCGGCGGCGGACGAGATCGTAGGTGGCGAGGGGGCGGAGGGCGGCGAGCGAGTCGGCGCGGAGCAGTTCGAGTTGGTCGTCGAAACGGGGCAGGCGGAGGAGGCGTTTGAAGGCGGCCTGGCCCATGCGGTCAACGTCCATGAAGCGCATGTGGTTGGCGACGAGGGAGACGACTGAATCGATGACGGCGTTGGGGTAACGCAGCCGGGTGAGGATGCCGCGGGCCAGGGAAGCGCCGGGTTCGGCGTGGCCGTCGAAGCGGATGCGGCCGGAGGAGTCGTTGAACGTGGCGGGTTTGGCGACGTCGTGGAGCAGTGCGGCGAGGGCGAGTTCGAGGGATGGGTTTTCGAGATAGCCGAGACAGAGCAGGGTGTGGGTGAAGACGTCGCCCTCGGGATGGTATTCGGGGGGTTGGGCGACGCCTCGCATGGCGGCGATTTCGGGCAGGATGAGCGGGAGCAGGCCGGACTGATCCAGGAGAACGAAGCCCTGGCGGGGATTGGATTCGGTGAGGATGAGGGAGAGTTCGTCGCGGACGCGTTCGGAGGAGATGGCCTGAATGGCGGGGGCGTTTTGCTGGATGGCGGCGAGCGTGGCGGGGTGGATGGCGAAGCCGAGACGGGCGGCGAAGCGGACGGCGCGGAGCATTCGGAGGGCGTCCTCGGCGAAGCGGACCACGGGGTCGCCGATGGCGCCGATGATGCGGGCGTCGAGATCGGCGCGGCCGTTGACGTAGTCCAGGATTTCGCCGGTGAGGGGGTTTTCGAGCAGCCCGTTGATGGTGAAGTCGCGGCGGAGGACGTCGGCGCGGGGGTCGGTTTCGTAAGTGACCGAGCAGGGGCGGCGATGGTCTGAATAGGAGTGGTCGGAGCGGAACGTGGCGATCTGGAGTTCGACGCCGAGGCACTGGACAAGCACGACGCCGAATGAAGCGCCGACTGTGCGGGCGTCGGGGAACAGGGCGGCAACCTGGGCGGGGGTGGCGCAGGTGGCGATGTCGAGGTCAGTGAAAGGACGGGAGAGGAGGCGGTCACGGACGGCGCCGCCGGCAAAGAAGGCCTGGTGGCCGGCATCGTGGAGACGGGCGCAGGCGTGGCGGCCGGCGTCGATGAGGAGAAGGCTCATCCTGATTCGATAGTAGGATATAAACTGTGAGCGCAAGGCCCACATCCATATATGACTGACCCAGAACAGCGGCAGGTGGCCACCACCAAAGTAGTAGTGGCCACCACGGTCGCACTCTCCTTCATTTCCTTCTGGCGCGGTGCGTCGATCGTTTTGAGCGATCTCGCCTCCACCATGTTTTACGTTGGCGGGATCACGGAGCGGGCGGTTGGACCGTCGGCGCCGTGGTTTGTGCTGGCGGTGATGTTCTTTGGATTCGCGGTGCGCTCCATTTACATGGAGAGCTGCGGGATGTTTGTCCGCGGCGGCGTGTATGTGGTGGTGAGGGACAGCATCGGGCCGAAGACGGCGAAGCTGTCGGTGTCGGCGCTGGTGGTGGACTACATTCTGACGGGTCCGATATCGAGCGTCAGCGCGGGCCACTATCTGGGTTACCTGTTCAACGAGCTGAGCGAGATGCTGCACTCGCCGTTCCGGTTGAACGAGAACTGGTTTGCGGTGCTGTTTGGGGTGACGGTGACGGGTTACTTCTGGCGGCAGAACGTGAAGGGGATCCACGAATCGTCGTCGAAGGCGCTGCGGATCATGCAGGTGACGACGGTGATGGTGGTGGCGCTGTTGATCTGGTGCCCCATCACGCTGCTGCTGCAGGACAACGTGAAGCTGCCGCCGCCGCCGTCGCTCGAGAACCTGAAATTCGACAGCCATTCGCTGGGGTGGCTGGAGGGGACGTTCTGGCCGTCGATCTGGGCGGCGGCGATGCTGATCGCCTTCGGACACTCGCTGCTGGCGATGAGCGGGTTTGAGACGCTGGCGCAGATCTACCGCGAGATTGCATCGCCGAAGATCCGGAATCTGAAGATCACGGCGAACATCGTGTGCACGTATGCATTGATGAGCACGGGGCTTATTTCGCTGTTCGCCGTGATGATTATTCCGGACGCGATCCGGCCGCAGTATTACGACAACCTGATTGCGGGTTTGGCGATGAGCCTGGCGGGGCCGGAAGTGCTGAAGCTGGGGTTCCACATTTTCGTGGTGATTGTTGGCGGGATGATTCTGTCGGGCGCGGTGAATACGTCGATCATCGGGGCCAACGGCGTGTTGAACCGGGTGGCCGAGGACGGGGTGCTGACCGATTGGTTCCGGAAGCCGCACCGGAAGTACGGCACGACGTTCCGGATCATCAACATGATCACGCTGCTGCAACTGGGGACGATCATCCTGAGCCGGGGCGACGTTTACCTGCTGGGCGAAGCGTATGCGTTCGGCGTGGTGTGGAGCTTCGCGATGAAGGGGATGGGAGTGCTGGTGCTGAGGTTCCAGCGCAGCGACCAGGAATACAAGATGCCGTTGAATTTCCGTATCGGGAAGGCGGAGATTCCGGTGGGTCTGGCGGCGACGGTGCTGGCGCTGTTCATGGTGGCGATCGCGAACCTGCTGACAAAGAAGGTGGCGACGATCTACGGCATCAGCTTCACGATCGCGCTGTACCTGATTTTCTACATTTCGGAAAGGATGAACACGAAACGGGAGGCGGGCAAGAAAGGGCTGGAGGAGTTCAACCTGGACCACCAGGAGCATGTCGGGGCGACGACCGTGCAGGCGCGGCCAGGGGCGGTGCTGGTGGCGATCAGGGACTTCCACAACATGGACCATCTGAAGCGGGTGCTGACAAGGACGAACCTGAAGCGGCACGACGTGGTGGTGATGACGGTCAGGCCGCTGGTGGCGGGCGACGCGGAGTATGAACTGCGCGACCAGCAGATCTTCAGCGGCTACGAGCGGGAACTGTTCACGCGGGTTGTGGCGCTGGCGGAGAAAGAGGGCAAGCCGGTGGAGTTGCTGGTGGTGCCGGCGACGGACCCGTTCGTGGCGATGGTGCAGACGGCGCGGAACCTGAAGGCATCGAGGCTGGTGACGGGCGTATCGAGGGCGATGGCGAGCGGAGAGCTGGCGCGCAGGATCGGCCTGGAGTGGGAGAAACTGCCGGAGCCGCGGACGCCGTTTTCGCTGGAGATTATCGCCCCGGACCGCGAGCCGGCGTATGTGAATCTGGGGCCGCATCCGCCGCGGTTGTGGCCGGAGGACGTGGACCGGGTGCATGACATCTGGCTGCAACTGGCCGAGGAAGAGAGCCTCGGTGCGAAGCTGCATCACCGGGACGTGGTGGGGGTGGCGTTGCGGAGGATGGAGCGGGCGCTTGGTTCAAAAGAGCGGGCAGAGATTCTGGACGAGATCCGGCGGGAGACCAGGCGGAGCTGACAGCCAAGCGAGGCTGGGGCGGATCAGCCGGC
>PNKE01000066.1 GCA_013822245.1 Candidatus Solibacter sp. | reverse complement strand
GGGGGGAAGATCCGTCTGACCTGTCCAAAGACGCAGCAACGGGCCGGTGGCCTCCAAAGGCTCCGGCCCGCTCAATTCTTCCCGTGGTTCTGCTTAGCCGATCGTCTCGACCATCTTCGCCAGTTCACCCTTGCCCACAGCGCCAACGCGCTGGTCCACCACTTTGCCGCCCTTGAACAGAAGCAGCGTGGGAATGCCGCGCACGTTGTAGCGCGCCGCGATCGAGGAGTGCTCGTCAACGTTCACCTTGCCCACCTTCACCTTGCCCGCATACTCGTCGGCAAAGGCGTCAACGGTGGGTGCGATCATCCGGCACGGGCCGCACCATTCGGCCCAGAAGTCCACCAACACGGGAACTTCTGATTGCAGGACGTCCTGATCGAAACTGTCGGTCGTGAAAGCGTGTGTGTTGTTGCCAGCCATGTACTTATGGATTCTCCAGTTGAAAAGATGTGACAGAACCTTTGAAAGATTCAGCCTGTTGCCCGCATCCGGGCATAGAGTTCGCTGTACTGTTTCGCCGACGCGGTCCAACTGAAATCCTTGGCCATGCCGCGTTTCATCCGCGCCGTCCATGAGCGTTTGTTCCTGTACGCCGCCAGCGCCTCGTCGAGCGCCCCTTCCAGCGCCGCCACCGAATAGTCCTGGAACTTGAATCCCGTGTCCGTCTGGATCGTATCGTCCAGCCCCCCCGTCGCCCGCACCACCGGCACCGTGCCGTAGCGCAGCGAGTAGATCTGGTTTAAGCCGCACGGTTCGTAAAGCGACGGCATCAGGAACATATCCGCGCCGGCCTCGATGCGGTGCGCCAGTGCGTTGTTGTAGCCCAGCCAGACGCCCACTTTCTCCGGTTGCCAGCGCTGCCAGCCGTTGAAGATGTTCTCGTAACGCGGCTCGCCCGATCCCAGGATCACCAGTTGGACATCCTGTGCGGCGAAGAACTCGGCCAGCCCGGCGATCAGGTCGAAGCCCTTCTGCCCCGCAAAACGTGAGACGATGCCGATCAACGGCCGGTCCAGATTGCCGGCCGGCAGTTTGAACTCCTCCAGCAGCGCCTTCTTGCATGCCTTCTTGCCCGAGAGGTCCTTGGCCGAGTAGCGCGCCGCAATGAATTCGTCCACTTCCGGCGACCATTCCGAATAATCGACCCCGTTCAGAATCCCCGACAGCCGCCCGGCCACCGATCGCATGATCCCGTCGAATCCGAATCCGCCCTCCAGCGTCTGGATCTCCCGGGCGTAGGCGGGCGACACCGTCGTCACCCAGTCCGACATCACGATGCCGCCCTTGAGATACGAGATATCGCCGTAGTATTCCAGCTTGTCCGGGCTGAGCCAGCCGGGGTTCAGGCCCAGGTCGGGGAACACGTCGCGGCTGAACCGCCCGTGGTAGCCCAGGTTGTGGATGGTGAACACCGTCCGCGTGTTGAAGAAATCTGGGTTGGACCACTGCTGGTCGTGGCGGTAGACCGGGACCATGCCCGTCTGCCAGTCGTGGCAATGGATGATATCGGGCTTGAACAGCGTCTGGGCCACGCCCAGGCCGGCGAGCGCCAGCACCGCAAACCGCCGGTGGTTGTCCCAGTAGTCGAAGGCGCGCTGGGCGTACAACCCCTCGCGCTCAAACAGCATGGGGTGTTCCACGAAATAGAACCGCACACCCTTTTCCACCCGCGTGCGGATGTCGACATTCCATGGATGCGGCCCGGCGAACAGCCGCAGGTTGTCGTACGCCGATTCGGTCGAGTCCCACGGGATCTGGGCGTAGCGCGGCATGACGACGGCCACCTGTTCGCCCGCCTCTTGAAGCGCCGCCGGCAGGGCGCCAACCACATCGGCCAGTCCGCCCGTTTTGGCAAAGGGCGTGGCCTCGGAAGCGACCATCAGTATGCGTGCCATGACATATCCATGGTAGCCATAGATGATGCTGGCCACCATGGGCATCAGCCGCCTGGAATGGGGCCGGGCAGGGGTGGCTGTGATACCCTTGAAACGTAGGTAAGGAGCGAGAACATGGGTTCGTTGGGCTGGCAAGAAACGATCGTCATCTTCGTGCTCGCCCTCCTTCTGTTTGGTCCCAAGAAATTGCCGGAACTTGGCAAGAACCTGGCCAAGGCCATCGGCGAGTTCCGCAAGGCGTCAAGCGAACTGAAGGACACCTGGCAGCGCGAGATGACCCAGATCGAACGGGAAACCGCCGAGATCAAGAAGGAGACCGAGGAAGCGGTCCAATCCACTTACGATTACCCTGATTCCAGCTACGACTACAATTACGATTCGTCCTACGACTACGGCGCCTATGGCGAAACCAAGCCAGCCGGCGCCGCCGCTGACGACGCCGCCAGCGCGGCAGCCGCCGGAGCAGGCGCTGAAGCCGGCGCCGAGGTTGCCGATGCCGGCCCGGACGACGGTCCTTCCGTCGCCGCCGCTGAAGGCGCGGTGGCAGCCGATGGCGATATCCCCGCCGGCGAACCCGCCGAAAGCCCAGGGCCCCAGGAGTCGGCTCAGGCACGGTAATCCCCCGTCAGAGTATGTAGTGCCAAGGATGGTTCGGCAAGAGGACTGATGGCAGACGCCAACCCAGAACAGGATCCACGTCCGGAGCAGCAACCCGGCGGCGCCGGCCTGCCCGGCAACGCCTCCGGGGACGCTTCCCCGGACACGCCCCCAATCATGCCCGAACAGGCGCCCGCGCCCGAAGACGACGGCCGTATCACGCCCGAGGACTATCCCGCCTCATCTTCTTCCGATTACGACCCCCAGTCGGGCTACTACGACGGTTACCAACCCGCCGAAACAGCCGTCGTCAAACCCTCCAGCACGTCATCAACCCCGGAAGCCGTCCCGCCTCCCGCGCCTCCTCCCGCGCCGGCCGGGACCAAGGACCCTGAACCGGACGACGATGACGATGGCATGCTCCGCATGTCGTTCATGGAGCATCTCGAAGAGCTTCGCCTGCGACTTATCCGCGCCTTGGCCGGCATTGCCGTCGCTTTTGCCGTTTGCATCTTCTTTGCCGACAAGATCTGGGACGCCGTCCGCCAGCCCGCCGCCAACGCCCTCAGACAGCTCGGCTTCCCCGGCGAACTCGCCCAGATCACCCCCACCGAAGCCTTCAGTATCATCTGGATCAAGCTGCCCGTTCTGGCGGCGCTGTTCCTTGCCGCGCCCTGGGTCCTCTATCAGGTGTGGGCCTTCATCGCCCCCGGACTCTATAAGAAGGAGCGCCGCCTCGCCGCGCCGTTCATCATCACCACCGCCGGCCTGTTCATCCTCGGCGGCTGTTTCGCTTACTTCGTCGCCTTCCGCTTTGGACTCACCTTCCTGCTCGGCATCGGCGTCAACATCGGCGTCCGGCCCGTCATTTCGATGACCGAATACACTGACCTGTTCATCAACGTGATGCTCGGCGTCGGCCTGGTCTTCGAACTCCCCGTCCTCATCTTCTTCCTCACCCTGCTCCGCATCGCCTCGCCCCGCTTCCTGCTGCGCAACTCGCGCTACGCCATCCTGCTCATCGTCGTCGGCGCGGCCATCATCACGCCCACCCCGGACGTCTACAACCTGACCATCTTCGCCGTGCCGATGATCCTGCTTTATTTCGTCGGCGTCTTCGCCAGCTACCTGCTGGTGCTGAGCCGCGAAGGCCGCCGCTTCCCCTGGGGCAAGGTTCTGATCTGGCTCGCAGTGATCGCCGCCATCCTGGCTTTGGGCGGATACATGGCCATGAGCGTGTACGGGTTGAAATTCATCCCCGCCTGGCCGTTCCTCGCCCGCTAACCCGGCCCGCGCATAGAGCCCAGGAACGGGATACACGCTGCACCGTTCGCCAATTGCAGGCAGCGTCGGGTCGCCCTGTGTCCCGCTCGCGCTGCGTGACGGTACAGGAGTGTCAGCCTTCCCTCACTGACTACTTGGCGGGGAGCCGCACGTCGACTGCCTGTTTCGCATTCGCGGCGATTGTTATTTCCGTGGAGGGGAAGCGCTGGATATACTTCTCGTCTAAATAGGAGTCATTGTCGTTATGTGGCAGAGCGAACAGCCTGTACTTGCCGGGTGCAATCATGGTGAGTTCGAACTTCCCATCGCCGCCTGGTGCGGCAGTTTTCAACCAGTATGCTTTGGCTCGATTCGCCGGCGCCAACACTACGAAGCCGGTTGTTGGCTTGCCGTCCTTGTCAGAGAGGAAACCGCTCAGCGAGCCACCGTCTCTCCTTAAGACAACTCGGACCCTCCCGTCGTCCGCACCTATTAACAGCGGATTGCCAGTGAGTTCAGTTTCTGCTTGCATGACGCGAGAAATGTAGCTACCCGCGGGTGGATCGATGTCGAGCGCGTAGCGATAGCCCAGTACCGCTCCTTGCAGACGAGTGTCACCATTGGATCCCACGCGCCCGGCAAGCATTCCAAACATCTGCAACTGTGCCGACATCGCCCAGACACGAGAGCTTGATAAATTCGCGGGAGCGGCAGCCTCGTTGCCGGGAGTTGCCGGGGCGATCGGCGCGTCGTGAGGCTGTGTGGGGTCGTATTCTAGGCCGCACTCAATCTCATGGGAGTCGACGAAGTGGAGACTCATGTCGACAATTGGACTCGCGCCTACCGTAAGAGGAAAAGCGCTCCTGTTGGGTGTGTTCCTATCAACCATAATGACGATGTAGTTTCCAGGCGGCACTCCTTGCAACTGAAATGCTTTGCCCACTTCTGTTTGTACGCCCACGAAGGGCTGCGCCGGGTTTTCTGGAACCATCAACCCGACATACAGTGGTGAGCCCTGGGGTAGCTTCGGCGACGGAGTTACAGTTCCGCTCACGCTCACCCCCTCTATGTCCTGCAGCGTGAGTGTCAGGTCGGAAACTTCTTTAGTCTTCCTAAGGTCTATCGCACTGTGAGGATTGGGGTCTGGCAGATCCGGGTAGAAAACAGGAAGCGCTGATCGCCCAGGCGGATCGGTCCGGAAGCCGAGTGTATACGAATACAACAGATAGGCGGCTGGCCGTAAGTTCTCCAGGCGAAATTCGCCCCGTTCGTTCGTCATCGCCAATTTCACGTCTCCGGGGCGAAATACCCCTCGACCGGCACGCAAAACCAACGCGTGTGCAATCACGTTGTCAGCAGGATCGCCGTTCTTCCACCGGACGGTGCCCTGAATGCTCCTCATCACGCCAAGGACTATGTCGCCCAGGTCGATTTTGGGCGGCGCTGAGGTGAACTCAATGGCTTTCGGTCCGGAAAGTGGAAAGTAGCCTGCCTTCTCTACGTTCATTACGTACTTTCCTGGAGGGAGATCCGGGAAAGTGCAGGCGCCTGTTTCACTGGTGAAGGCTGTGATCCTGTCGCCGCCCGTGGATGGCAAGAGCGAAAGTCTGGCCCGTGCGACCCCCTTCAGTTCGATGTCGTCTACCACTCGGCACGTGATCGAAGCCTTGATCTCTACCTGCGCACAATAACCAGGCGTAGAGAAATATGCCATCGCTACAATCCAGCACAAGGTGTTAACAAGGCGAGTCATACTCTCCCCATCGACCTTCCATAGCAACCATAAAGAGCTCATAGCAACGCCCCTTTGTCGGAAAGTGTACTGTGCGCTCCGACTGGTGTCAATTCGGAACGCGGAACGCGGAACGCGGGTAGCCTGTCCCGGATTCGGCGGCGTGGCTACTCGATCACCATCTCCGCCACTTCGCCCAGACGCCGCCCGTTCATCGTGATATCTGCCATCACCACCACCCGCCGTCCTGACCCGGCAGCGCGCTGAAGCCTGAACGGAACCGCCACCTGCGACTTCGCTTCCATCGTGAACGACCGCGCCGGCCGGGGCGACTTCACCCCATCCGGCAGCTTCAGCCTCACCTCCACCCGCGCCGGCTTATACAGGTGGTTGCGGACCACCAACTCCACCGTGAACGGCGCCTCGCCGGCCGTCACGTGGCGGAACGGATAGAAATGCGTCCACCTGTAGTCCATGCCGAAATTGGGGTCGGGTTGGTGGATGAGGCCCGTCATCACCTCGCGCACCCTCTGCGCCCAGCCGAGAAACTCCTCCAGATCCGCCTTTGACGGCGAATATTCCTCCGTGTGCGCCGGCAGCACGATGTCGGGCAGATAATCGAGCATCTTCCTGGCGCAGGCGATGAAACCGCCATCCAGGAAATACTCGTTGTGCGGCACCACCGGGCCATTGCGCACCCGCTTCAGGTCGCCCTTATTCCACGTATTGTCGCCCGTGAACATCACCTTCCTGCCGTCCACCACCGTCGCCAGCCCCTGGTGAAAATCCGTCTGCCCCGGCATATGGAAGAACTCAAGATCGTAGCCCTCCCACTTCACCCGTTCGCCGTCGCGAACCACCCTGCTCGCCTTGATCGGGAACGGAATCAGGCACGGCAACCGGTAGCGCGTCGGGTTCTCCAAGACGTCGGCCATCTTGTCCAGGATCCAGATGTCGATCTCCCCGTCGCGCAGCAGTTCATACGTTCGGATGATGTGGTCGTCGTGATAATGGCTGAAAGTCACCGTGATGTGATTGATCTTGTACTGGCGTTTGAACTGTCGCAGGTGCTCGATATTCACATAGCCGTAGTCGTAAATCAGCGCCTTGCCGCCATCGGAGACAATCGCGTAGGAAGTCAGGGATCCTGTGCCTTCCGCGGCCGGGCCGCCAAGGTGGATCAGATGCGGCAGGATCTGGCGTGTCTCGCTCCTGGCCCGGCGCGACGTATTGGGCACAAGCAATTCGCGCAACTGTGCATAGACGCGGCTGTTCTCGGCCATGGCGGCGGCGGGCTCTTCAATGGGACCGCCGTGCGAAGGCAGCAGCCACGCGGGCGACTCGCCCCGCACACGTCCAAACGACTTCTCCGAAGCGTCGATGCCTTGCGTGAAGCCGTAGTAGTCCCAATGGAGGTCAAACCAGTTGTTCACCTTCCCTGCCCCGGCGATCAGGTCTCCGGTGAAAACGACGCGCCGGCCATCCACCTCGGCGCTATAGGAAACCGAGCCCGGCGTCGGCCCAGGCGTGTCCAGCACCCGGAATTCAATGCCGCGCCACTCGATTCTGTCGCCGCCCGCCACCTTTTCGTCGACGCGAATGCTGCGGCGGAGCGTATTCCAATGCGAGCGGAGGTCGTAGTTGAGGTAGATCTTCGCCGTTTGCCAGAAAGCCTCCACGTTCTCGAAGTAGCGCGATTCGACGCCGGGAACGCTGACCAAAAACCCATACCCGCCCAAATCGGCCAGGCCCTGCACCTGGTCCCGATGGTGGTGCGTCACCAGCACCCTGTCGATCGTCCTCACGCCGATCCCCGCCAGCGCCTTCAGCACGCCGCCCGTACCGAAATTGATCAGCGTTGCGCTCGGGCCGTTCCTGATGATGTAGACATTGCAGGAATCGTCATAGAGATAGAGGTTCTCGCTGAGCCGGCGCAGGCTGCCGCTGGGGACGAAATCGCGGCCATGCGCACGCGCCGGGTCAAACGGCGGGCGCGCCAAAGTGCGGATCGGGCCTGGGCTTGCCTCGGGCGGCGCGGCCCGCACTGCCGCCACCCCCAGTAGGACGAGCGCAGTCAGCCGGCGTAGAGACATGGATCGACCTTACCACTGGCGGAGACCGCGGGCAAACCAATCCGGCAAACCCTCCGGCGAGCCTCGCATGAGAGTGCGAGGGAGATCCGCCTGCCCCGCACCCCGGCCCAAGCGCGTACCTGCGAGAGCGGCCTCGGCCTACCAGTCCTCCGCTCTGCCAGACGCTGCCGTCGGGGCCGGGGAAGTGCCAGGCGTCGTGGAAGAAGCCGTCGGGGCCGTTGGGGGTGGACAACAACCAGAGGGACGCGGGCGGCTTCGTCGAAGATGAACGGGTGAGCGGTGAATCCGCGGAGGGCGCCGGCGGAGGCGGAGGCGTGCCGTTCACCGCGCACCGGGGCGTGATCAGGGCCGAACGCGTGAAAAACATCTGGTGGGAGGGACCCGCGCCACGGCCTGGCGCGCCACATTCACACAGGCGACAACCGGGCCTTTCAAACCTATACGCCGCCCACGCCGGGCCGGGGGCAGGACCGGTTGCTGATCCTCGAAGACGATGCGGCGAAGTTTCCGCTGCCCACTGCCTGAATCGCAGGGGCGACGGTTCGCGGCGGTGGCGCGGGTCAGGCCCGTGCTTTGGGGAGCGAGTCGAATTCGACGACGCCGCATTGGCTGGCCCAGCGCTGCCAGTCCTCGGCCATGCGCTTGACGCGTTGGGGGTCTTTGGCGGCGAGGTTGTTCAATTCGCAGCGGTCGGGGGAGAGGTTGTAAAGCTCCCAGGGCTGGCGGTTGCTGGAGACCAGCTTCCAGGAGCCCTGGCGGATGGCTTTGTGGCCCTGGTGCTCCCAATAGAGGCCGGGGGCGTAGCGGGGGACGCCGCCGCCGTGGATGAGGCAGGTGGTGAGCGAGGCGCCCTCGACGGGAGCGACGGTGTGGCCCTTGTTGGATTGGGGGTAATTGGCGCCGGCGAGGTCGAGCAGGGTGGGCATGATGTCGATGACGTGGCCGACCTCGTTGGAGATGGAGCCGGGCTGGCGGATGCCGCGGGTATAGGCGGCGATGGCGGGCGTGGAGATGCCGCCCTCGTGGGTGAGTTGCTTCCACTTGCGGAAGGGGGTGTTGGAGGCGTTGGCCCAGGGTTTGCGGTATGACGTGAAGGAATCGCGGCCGCCGGGGATAGGCGATTTCGCCGCCTTTTCGCCGCCGATGTTCTCCTCGGCGCAGCCGCCGTTGTCGGTGAGGAACATCACAAAGGTATCGTCGGTCTGCCCTGTGCGCTCGACTTCGGCGAGGACGCGTCCGATGCCCTGGTCCATACGGTCGATTTGGGCGGCGTAGACGGCCATGCGGAGGTCCCATTCCTGTTTCTGGGATTGGGAGAGGGAGTCCCAGGCCGGGACGCCTTCGTCGCGGGGGGAGATGCCGGTGGCGCGGTCGAGAAGGCCCATGGCGAGTTGGCGCTCGTGGCGCTCGTGGCGGAGGACGTCCCAGCCCTTCATGTATTTGCCGCGGTACTTGTCGATGTCGCCGGGCAGGGCGTGGAGAGGCCAGTGTGGGGCGGTGTAGGCGAGGTAGAGCAGGTAAGGATTGGGCTTGGAGGAGGCTTCGCGGATCATGCGGACGGCGTGATCGGTGAAGGCGTTGGTCATGTAGAAGTTGGGGTCTTCGGGCGTGTAGGGTTCGGAGTCGAGGGCCATTTTGCGGCCGGCGCTCAATTCGAAATAGCTGGAGGCGCCGGAGATGAGGCCGAAGTAGCGGTCGAAACCGCGGTCGGTGGGCCAGTGGGGGCGGGATTCGCCGACGTGCCATTTGCCGGACATGAGGGTGGTGTAGCCGGCTGGTTTGAGGGCTTCGGCGAGGGTGACGGACTGGTTGTTGAGATAGCCCTGATAGGGGGGCAGGCCGCGGTTCTGGATCATGTGGCCGACGCCGGCCTGATGGGGGTAGCGGCCGGTGAGCAGGGAGGCGCGGGTGGGGCAGCAGCGGGCGCAGTTGTAGAACTGGGAGAAACGGACGCCGCGGTCGGCGAGTCTTTGAAGATTGGGGGTGGCAATTTCGCCGCCGTAGGGACTGATGTCTGAATAGCCGAGGTCATCGGCAAGGATGACGATGAGGTTGGGACGCTTGCGGCGGGCGGTAGATGGGGCGGCGGCGCCGGCGAGCAGGGTGGTGAAGTCGCGACGGGTCATCACAGAGATGAATATATCCCGAAGGAGGGCCCGAAGGAGGGCCCGAAGGAGAGAAAGACATGTTGAGAACAATAATGGTGTGGACGGCGCTGGCGGGCGTGCCGCTGATGGCGCAGACCAAACAGGCGCCGGCGAAGCAGGAGCAGGCGAAGACGGCGCCGGCGGCGGGATTGAGCGTGGCGCAGATGCAGACGATGAAGCGGGAGATCGCGGACGAAGTGAGGCAGGAGATCCGGACGCAGATGAAGCAGGAACTGAAACAGGAGTTGAGGGCGGAGTTGAGGCAGGAACTGAAGATGGAGCTGAAGCAGGAGCTGAAACAGGAGCTGAAGCCGGAGTTGCGGATGGAGTTGAAGGACCAGATCAAGATGGAGTTGCGGATGGAACTGCGCTAAACGAAGCAGGCGGGTGTACACTCGTTTAGAATTGAGCCGTTGCGGAGGAAAGCATGGCATTCGACAAGACCGGGCCGAAGTACAGGGTGATCAAGATGGTGGAGGCGAAAAAGCTCCATCCGAAGAGCCTGATCCCGCTGAGCGAGCCGCCGATCCAATTGCCGTTCACGGCGATTCTGGAGGGGCTGAAACTGGATCGGGAGATGTACCGCTTCTACTACCTGGGGCAGCCGTACCAGTGCGCGCAGAAGGTGTTGAAGTCGGCGATCGAGAAGATCGAGGACGCCGCGGCCAAGGTTGTGGAAGAGGAGTGGGAAGGGGCGGAGGAGGTGGAGATCGGGGAACCGGTTGTCGAGGCCGCGCCGGCGCCGGCTCCGAAAGCGGCGGTGAAGGCAGCGGGCGGGTTTGTGTGGCAGGCGGTGCGGACGAACAAGGGGGCGATGTTGAGGGGGAAGGTGGCGGGCGGGTGGCTGGTGAAGGTAGACGGCGGGGTGTGCTTCTATCCGGATGCGGGCCACAAGTGGGACGGCGGGACGCTGGAGTAGCGCGTGCGGAGGACAGCTTCCGGTTTTTCGAACTTGCCTGCGAGCCGGTTCGTTTACTTCCGTGAAGGAGAGAGCAATGCCTAGGACGACAGCCCATGCGATTGGATCGATGCCGGAGGCGTCGAAGAAGAAAAACCGGGAGACGGCGCAACTGATTGTGAAGGGCAAGGCGATCCGATGCCCGATGTGCGGGCACGAGTTCTTCTGGGAGAAGAAGGTGCTGCTGAACAGCCGGGGGATGACGTTTTTCGGGCTGGATTGGGCGAACAAGGAGTCGCGGGCGATGGTGTGCGACGACTGCGGGCACGTGCTTTTCTTCGCGAGT
Source organism: Candidatus Solibacter sp. (assembly GCA_013822245.1). Lineage (GTDB taxonomy): Bacteria > Acidobacteriota > Terriglobia > Bryobacterales > Bryobacteraceae > PNKE01. The sequence goes on along the minus strand of PNKE01000066.1, from coordinate 78 downwards.
TGACGCGGCGCTGGCTCAAGGACGGACGTTTCAGCATTTTCCAATCCACAAATGAGCCTGGAGTCAAGAAGTGATTCC
>PNKE01000007.1 GCA_013822245.1 Candidatus Solibacter sp. | reverse complement strand
TAAGGAAAACCCATGTCCATGCTGAATCCGTTCACCATCGATGCTTTCAACATGGTGGCTCTCACTGCCGCCATCAACCGCATCCCCAATACCTACGGCCGCCTCGAGCAGCTGGCGTTGATGCCGGCCACCGGCGTGCGTCTGCGCACCATCATCATCGAGGAGATGAGCGGCGTGCTGAACCTGCTCCCCACCCAGCCGGTCGGCGCGCCCGGCACGCTGGGCACGCAAGGGAAACGCAAGGTCCGCAGCTTCGTGATCCCGCACATCCCGCACGATGACACCGTGCTGCCCGAAGAGGTCCAGGGCATCCGGGCCTTTGGCTCGGAGACCGAGACCGAGGCACTGGCTGGATTGATGGCCCAGAAGCTGCAGACCATGCGCAGCAAGCATGCCATCACGCTCGAACATCTCCGCATGGGGGCGCTCAAGGGCGTGATCCTCGATGCCGACGGCTCGACGCTCTACAACCTCTACACCGAGTTCGGCATCACGGCCAAGACCGTCAACTTCGCGCTGACCACGAACACCACCGAGGTGCTCACTAAGGTGCTCGAAGTGAAACGCCACATCGAGGACAACCTGAAGGGCGAGTTCATGAGCGGGATCATGTGCCTGTGCTCGGCGGGCTTCTTTGACGCGCTCACCACGCACCCGAAGGTGAAGGAAGCCTACTCGCGCTGGCAAAACGGCCTCGCGTTGCTGTCGGACAACCGCATGGGCTTCACCTTCGGCGGCGTGACGTTTGAGGAGTATCGAGGCCAGGCCACCGACGCAGCCGGCAATGTGCGCAAATTCATCGCCGACGATGAGGCGCACTTCTTCCCGCTGGGCACGGCATCGACCTTCAAAACCTACTTCGCGCCGGCGGATTTCAATGAGACCGCCAACACGCTCGGCTTGCCGCTTTACGCCAAGCAGGAGCCGCGTAAATTCGGGCGGGGTACGGATCTGCACAGCCAGTCCAACCCGCTGCCCATCTGCCACCGGCCCGAAGTGCTGGTGAAGGCGACCAAGGCATAAGCCATGGCGTGGGACAACTCGATCGGGGCGCTGAACTCGGCCTGCCTCGCCGCGTTCGGGCGGCTGGTTACCTACCGGCCCGCTGCGGGCGCCCCGGTCGAGCTTCGCGGGATCCTCCAGACGGGCGTGCAGCTTGAAGGCCGCGCGCCCGGCGTCTATGCTGTGCTGTTCCTGCAGGCTGCCGGTTTGCCGGCGGGAGCGGGTCTGGGCGATGCGGTGGAGATCGGCGCGGACACTTACAAGGTGTTTGAGATGGAAACCGACGCTGGCGGCGGCGTGAAGCTCGCCCTGCGGAAGGAGTGAGGCAGGGATGGCTTCGGTCCGCGTCTGGCAGAAAAAACAGCTACGGCTCGATCGGCTGAACTTCACCCAGCGCCAGATGTTTATGCTCGGCAATGTCGGCGCGGGCGTGGTGAAGAACCGCCTCCGCGCGGCGCAGGGTCCCGCGGACTCCCCGGCCAAGCCGCTGACGAAGAAGTACGCCATCCGGAAGTCGAAGCTGGGCCTGGGCAACCGCCGCAACCTGTCTCTGACCGGCTCGATGCTTCAGAACCTCGCGGTCCGCACGGTCAGTGAGAACCGGGCCAAGGCAGGGCTCTCCACACGCAAGGACCGGCTGAAGGCATGGGCGAACCAGAAGATCGAGCCGTGGCTCGTGTTTTCGCCCAAGAACAAAGCCGCCGTGACGGAGGCGGCGCGGCGGATCTTCGACGAGATGAAACGGCGGCTCGTGTTGCAGAAGCACTTCGGCGGCCGCCAGCGATAACTCCGTAACTTCGCCGCAATTGCGGCGGAGTCGCCCCAAGGACTCTCATGATTGACACCTCTGAACTTGTCGACTCTCTCGTCGCACTGCTGCGCGATATCCCGGAACTCGTCGCTGAGATGGCCGGCGACGCGAGCCGGATCTACGCCTATCACGACCAGTATCCAAAGCGGGCGAGCCTGGCCCTGGCCATCCACCAGATGCCGGCGCCGTCTGTCATGGCCGCCTGGCAGGGGACCGTGCCGGGCAGTTTCGGCGGCGCCGATGTCTGGAAGCATCAGGTGACTCTGTACCTTCGCGCAAGGGAGACCTTTGACGGCGACCCGCCGACCGCCTATTACAAGCTGTTCCGGCTGATCACAAAGGGTGTCCCGTCATCGGCAGGTGCGCCGATGCTGAATGTGGCAGTCCATCCGTCCTGCTACCCGATGGATGTGCCGTCGATCCAGCGGGCGACAGACGCCGAGGGTCTCGATTACTTCGAGGTGCAACTGGCATTTGTGGAGGCCGGTGATGAGTAAACCCACAACGGTGTGGCTCCGTCCGCCGCATGGCGAGGGCGAACCGGAGGAAGTGGAGGCGACGCCGGCGGTGCTCGTACCCCGCCTGGTCGCTGGCTGGGCACAGTGCCCGCCGCCCCCGAAGAAAGAAAAGCAGGAGGTGAAGTCCCATGTCGACAGCTAGACTCCAGGAAGTGCTCATCTGCTTCGGCAAGCAGAAGCAGACCGACATTGCGACGGCCAACACGGCTGGCCAGATGTGGCAGCTGCGCAAGCTCAACGCCCAGCTGGCCAACCCGAAGCTCAACACCGAGAACGACGCCGACGAGTACGGCAAGGGCCACGAGTTTGCCACGCAGTCGTTCCAGACGTCCTGGGACGCAGGCAGCACACTTGAGAAGTATCTGAGCGCCGAGATCGCGGCCTGGGCGATGGCGTTCTCGCTCGGCAAGGTCGTGAAATCCGGCACCGCGCCCGATTTCACCTACACCTCGACGCCGCTGTTTCCGGCCAACGGCGATGCCGCCGAGTTGCCGTACTTCAGCTTCGTCGAGCAGATCCGCCCGGGCGCGGGCGTCGTGCTCGACCGGATGGCCGTGGGCTGCGCCATTGAGGGCTGGACGATCTCGATCGCGAGCGGGCCGGGCCGCGCCAACTCCAAAATCACCGTCGAATTCGTCGGCTCTGGCAAGTTGACCGAGCCGTCTGCCATCGTGGTCCCGGCGGCGACCTTGGAGAAACTGTTGCCGTCGGCCTCGCTGGCGCTGTCGATCAACGGAGTCAACTACGTCTCAAGCAAGAATGTCGTCTCGCTCGAAACCTCCTGGAAGAACAACATCCTGCTCGACGCGGGCTTCTTTCCAGGCTCGGGCTTCCAGACCGCCGGCGACGCCACGAGCGGCGCCATCCGCGGGCGGCTGGAATTCGGGAAGCGGCAGGGGACGCTCAAATTCGTCGCGCGGTTTGAGAACGGTTCGTCGGAACTGACCAAACTCAAGAGCCAGACCAGCGGCACAGCGGTCATCTCGCTCGCCTACGACGCGACAAACTCGCTGGAGATCACCTGGCATAAGGTGTCGTTTGCGACGGCCGAAGTCGGCGAGACCGACGGCATTGTCACCGTCGCCGTCGAGTGCCTGCCGATGTGGGACGCAACCAATGGAATCGTCTCCGCCGTGGCCAAATGCGGCGTGGACAGCATTGGCCAGTAGGACAACTTCAGGAATATTTACCTGAAGTCATCAGAGGAGACTTCTTCATGGAACAGACCCAGAGTGTCTTTGATGCCGCGCGCCCGGTCGCGCTGAACCTGCGGACGCCTGCAGGCGTGAAAACCGTCCGCGTGCGCTTCCCGACTGACGAGGAGTGGATCGAGCGCCAGCGGCGCCGCAAGGTAATCGTGAAGCAGTTGGGGCGCGGCGTCTCCGAGACGACGATCCCGAACTCCGAGGACGCCGACGCCGCGCTGCTCGCGAAGATCCGCGTGCCGGAGCCGGACGCGCCTGAGGTGGATCCCTTCGAGGCCAGCCGGGTCATCGAGCAGTTGGGCCAGGCCGAAGTCGATGACGTGGTGCAGATGGGCGACGGTTTCGAAGTGACGCTGCGCGTCCTCGGCGGGATCGTTACCCACTCCCTGCGGATGCCCTCGGCGAAAGATGTGTTCGAGTACCGGCGCGGCTTCGCCCGGGTACTCGACCTGCCCTACAACCGGCAAGAGTTGATCATCAACCTTGCGCCGGCTGGCGCACTGTATAGAAGGTTGGTGCAGGCGGCCGACGGCTACGCCGGCGACGTGCCCATCATCCATCAGGCCGTGGCGGTGAAAGCCGCCATCGACGCCCTGGACGCCGCCTTCCAGGAGACCGCGGACCCAAACTGACCAACGGGGAGTGGCCCGAAAAGCCCTCCCTGCGATTCCTGATTGACTGGTCCCTGCGCCGGGATGAGCTCTGCGACCCGGGGCTTTGCCACGACGCGCCGGACGACGGCGGCCGGTGTGACCACTGCCCGCTGGACCGGCTCGACGCCGCGCAGTCGTCTGAGGCCGGAATGCTCCTCCGGCGCGCGCTGGATCTCCGTACCGCGCTCAGACTCGGCGTTCATGTGGGCTTAGGCACGATTCAAGCCGACGAGTTTCATGCACTGGTGATGCTTGAAGAAGAGGAGGGGCGATACGAACGCGAGCCCGACTCCCGTTCGATGTGATTTCTGGCCCAGTCGCGTCATCAGCCCCTACCAGGCGACCCTTTGTCCGGTTTGCCGACGATCCGGGAGCAACCGGCCGGTCGGCACTTCGGTGGCTTGGGCGTTAGCCGTCAACTTGACTGACCGCCCCAAGTCCCGAGAGGCGCGTGACACGCTCGGAATCGAGTCGACCAGGGGAGACGACCGCGCGGTCCGGATGTCAGTTCGATGGCCCCGTCAACATCCGAGACCTGCGGGGGTGTTAACGAGAAGCGGTGTTAACGAGAAGGGGTTGTGCTGGCTGGCGCATCCCGTTAATATCTTGGCATATGTGGAGGAACTGGACTCTTCTGCTAGTCCTAAGCGCCACGTCCTGGGCGCAGGAGGCGCAACTCGAAGGCGTAACCGTGGACCTCGACACTGGACATCCGCTGGCGGGCGTCCAGGTGCGGGTCTTCAGCATCCCGGACGGTACGGAAAGCCGTGCCTACGGTGCGGTCAGCGATCGCGAGGGCCGCTTCTTGATCGGCCGCATGCAGGCCGGGACCTACGTGTGCCTGGGCGAGAAACCCGGCTACGTAGCCATGCGCAAGAACTCCAGTGCGGTCCCGAACGTAATCGTGAAGGCAGGCGAGCACAAGACAGACCTCAAGCTTGAACTGATGCCGCGTTCGACCATATCCGGCCGCGTGCTCGACGAGTACGGCGACCCAATGCAGAACATCAACGTGCAGGTCAGGCCGGTCTCGGCGGAAGCCTCCACTGCGCTGCTCCTCGCGGGAGAATCGACCTCGACCGACGATCGCGGCGAGTATCGTCTGCTGGTCGGCCCCGGGCGCTTTCGGGTGCAGGCCACGTTTAATGGCATGACCCGCAGCGAAACCCGGACGGACGGCACCGCGCCGATCACTTATACACCGACCTTCTATCCCGGGACGCCGGTCGCTGATCGGGCGACGCCGGTGGAAGTGGCGGCGGGCGCGGATGTACGCGGCATCGACATACGGATGTCCGCAGCGGCGGCAGGACCGGGCAGCGGCGGTCCCGCGGTCGATGGTATCGTGACCGGACTCCCCGAAGGCGTTCCCACTGCGTCCGTCTACCTAGAGTTCGCCGAGCCCGGGCAAGGGGCCCGCAGCATCCAGTCGGGGACGAACAGCAAGTTCCGCTTCGCCATTCCGTTTTCGCCGCGTGGCGCGTACAAGCTATTCGCCCGTGCCTATGAAAACGGACGCCTGCTAAAAAGTCAGACCGTTGAGTTCAGCGAGAGCGCGCCGCCGTCGGGTGTGGAACTGCGCCTGACCGCTGGATTCGAAGTCACCGGCACGCTCACCGGCGTCGGCGGCAAGCACGCCATTCGGCTACAGGGAAGCGAGTCCCTGTCAGGAGACGCCGACGTTGAGGGCGCCTTCAAGCTCACGGGTGTATTCCCCGGCAAGTACCAATTACTGGTGGAGTCGCTTCCCGAGAACGGGTACGTGAAGTCGGTGGAAGTGGACGGCGCCGCCTTCGCGTCGGATGCCGTCACCCTTGCGCGCCCGGCACGATTGAAAGCAACGGTCGCAACCGATGGCGGTCAGATCTCGGGGTCGGTCCTTGGCGCGGACGGCGACAAACAGGCGAACAACCTCGCCATGGTCATCATCAGCGATGCCAAGGGCGAGTTTACGAGCACCGACGAGCGCCATTCGGCGCGCGCATCCTCCGACGGAACGTACACGCTCCGCGGCGTCGCGCCCGGCAAGTACAAATTGCTCGGGCTCGACCTCCTGCGGCTTGGGAGCGGCGATTCGGAACTGCTGAAAAAGCTTTCGGTGCTCGCCGAGGAGGTGGAAGTGAAAGCGAACGACCGCCTTCGCAAGGACATACGCGCCGTCTCGCGGGAGGACCTCGATGCCAAGAAGTAGCGCGATCCTGATTCTGGCTGCGGCTGCAACCGTGTGGGCGCAGTCTGCAGAGGACAAACTCGTCGCCGTCTCCGGCACTGTGGTTGATGCGGCCACCGGCGCGCCGATCGTCCGCGCGCACGTGACGTGCGACGGATACCAGGCCGGCAAGGCGCAGCAGTTCGGAGCCCTGACCAACTCCGAGGGCAAATTCTCCATCTCCAACCTGCCACCTGGCACCTACCAACTCTCCGCCGAGAGAATCGGGTACGTGGCGCCGATCGAAGGCGGCACGCCGGGGCTGCGGACCACGCTGCGTGAGGGAGAGAAGAAATCTGACGTAAAGCTGAAACTCGAACGGACAGGCGCCATTCTCGGCCGAGTGCTCGACGCCGACAACAATCCCTTGGAAGGCGTGCGGGTGATCATCGAGAGTGGCGCGCGGGCCAGTTCAATGAGCGTGCCAGTCAGCGCGACCACCGACGAGAAGGGGCAGTACCGCCTCGGCGGGCTCGCCGCCGGGAAGTACCGTGTCCGCGCCATGCCAACGGCATTGCCGTTCCCGCCCGAAGTCCGGATCGACGGCAGCGAGGAACCTCATTCCGTCGCGACCTATTATCCGGAGTCGCTCACCTCTTCGGGCGCGACGCGCGTCCAGGTGCGGTCCGCGATCGATCTGACCGACATCGACATCCGCCTGCAGCGGATCCCGAAGACGCGGGTCTCGGGCATGGTTGCGGGCATTCCGGACGGCGTTCGGCCGCAGACCGTCAGTATTTCGTTTCTCTCCAACGGCGCTGGCCGCCAGACGTTCAACGGCGTTGACGCGAATGGCGCCTTCCAGCTCTGGAATGTGACGCCGGGCAAGTACGCCGTCAGCGCCAGAGTGTCGATGCAGGGACGCCAAATCCAGAGCGCGCCCGTGGAGGTCGAGATCGCGCGGGACCACGTCGATGGTCTCGAACTGCGGCTGGTCCCGGCGTTCGAGGTCATGGGCAAGATAGAATTCGAGGGCGACAGCGCGCGACCGAAGCCGCCCGCGAACGGCGGTCCGATGCCACGGTTCAATCTCCAAATGGCCTCCCAGATTGGCCCGTCGACCGGCGGCATGCCGATGACGGTGACAGAAGATGCGTCGTTCCGTTTCGCCAACCTGCAACCTGGCAAGTACCGCTTCGTCTATGGCTGGCGCGCCAGCGTTCGCTCGATCCGGCTGGGGACGGTCGAGATGGAAGGCAACCTAATCGACCTGACGAACGGAACAGGCGGCGCGCCGTTGACCGTAGTACTCGGCACGGCGGAAGCCGAGATCACCGGGATCGTTCGCGACGAAAAAGGTCCTGTGGCCGGAGCCTCGGTGAGACTGGTCAACACCGGGATTTCGTTGACGACGAGCAATGCGACGTTCAGCGCGGTGACCGGCGCAGATGGCCGATTCCGCCTGGTCAACGTGCCGGCCGCCAAGTACGTCCTGTTCTCGCCCGATGAAGACGACCGAACCTTGTGGGCGGGGAACTTCGAAGACTATGCGGACGTCCTGGCCGAGGTGGAGGTCGGGATCAAGGGAACGATCGAGAAGGATCTGAAACGGCGCCCGAAGAAGTAGCCCCGGGTACTGGATCATCTCAGCCAAAGGCAAAGTAGCAAATGCCGCAAAGGCTTGCAGCGAAACTCGCGCCCGGGGACGCGCGGGTCTTCCGCCAAAACGTGACCCAACTTCCAGCGGACCAGTGCGGCAAAGCCCGACAGGAGGAGGACTAGTCCCACGCGCTGATGGGCGGTCGGTGGCGCCGACCCGTTTGTCTGCAATCCGGAAGCGACGCATCGGGCTGCGCAGTCGCCATGTCGTACTGTCGCCATGTCGTACATGTGCTTTGTCCGGATTGCTCTTATAGTACGCGCGATCCGGAAGTAGCGCAGCCCTGTATGTCCCTTGGTGACGACGGATACTCCTCAGGCGGTGATGTTGCTGCCGCGGCCAAGTATTGAGGTGGATCGCGCAGCGCGTGCTGTCGGTCTGGGCAACCATGCCGGCTATTGAGAAAACGCACATCTGAGCAAAGTCCGATACCCCTGATTCCCTTCGGATCGAGCGGCCCAGTCCGGAAGTATGCGCCCCTGCATCCATGCCCGCTGACAACAAACTCGAGCTCGTTGTTGAAGTCGACGTCAACCGCGCCAACGCCTCGATCAAGAGCGTCAATGCTGGCCTGTCGTCGTTGGAAGCCACGGCGGTGAAAGCCGCGCGCGGAGCCTCTTCCGGCATCGACGGGCTGACCGTGTCGGTCGCCAAGGGCGCCGCGGCCGCCGGCGTGCTGGCTTCGGCGTTCGAGCGTGTGGTGGGCTGGGTGAAGACGCAAATCGAGGAGACCAGCCGCCTGGCGGCGCGCAACGAGACTCTGGCTGTGGTCAACGCGCAACTCGCCCGCGTCAATGGGTACAACGAGGGCTCGATTGAGCGGTTGGTCACCCGGATCAAGGACCTGGGCATCACCACGCAGGCTTCGCGCGACATCGTCAACAAGATGATCGCCGCGCAACTGGATCTGTCGAAGGCGACCGACCTCGCGCGGCTGGCCCAGGATGCCGCCGTCGTTGCCGGCCAGGATTCCAGCGCCGCACTGCAGGGCATCATGAGCGGCATCACGACGCAGCAGATCGAAGTCCTGCGCACTTACGGCATCAACATCCAGTTCGAGCGGGCGTTCACCGAGGCACGCCGGCGGCTGGGCCGGGACATGACTGAGTTCGAGCGCCGCAATACCGCGCTGAATGTCGTGCTGGCCGAGGGTCCGAAGATCGCCGGGGCGTATGAAGCCTCGCTCGGCACTGTTGGCAAGCAGATGGGGTCGCTGAGCCGGTACATCGAAGAGGCCAAGGCTGCGATCGGCGCCGAGTTTCTCCCGGAGATGCGGCGGATGATCGAAGGCCTCACGGATCTGGCCAAGTGGGTCAACCGAAACTCCGATGCGCTCGGGCTGTTCGCGAAGGCGATTGCGGCGGCAGCGATCGGGGCTGCCGTGGCGCAGTTTGTTGGCTGGATTGCGGGCGCCAAGCGGGCCGTGGATGCCCTCACCCTGGCCATGACCCGGAATCCGTTCACGGCGATTGCCGTGGGCGCGGCGGTGGCCGGCACGGCGATTTATGAGATGAACCAGCGCACCCTCGAGGTCAACGAGGAGTTCGTGGCCATGCAGCGGGCCGCGGACGATCTGAAGCGCATCAATGAGGCCATCAACGCCGGCAAGTCCATCGAGGATCTCAAAAAGATGGGTTTCAGCCTCGAGCAGGTGCGCGCAGCGATGTTCGGCGGCAAGCAGGGGGCGAAGGAGTTCTTCGACGCCTTCGACAACGACGAGTTCCGGAAGCGGATGAGCGACCTGAATCGGGTTGGCATCGATGCCGAAGAGGCCAGGAAGCGCAAGGCAGAAGCCGAGACGCTTGCCAAGGACATCGGGAAGCACCAGATCCAGGCTGAGCGCGAATCCGCGCAGGCCGTCACCGATGCCCGGCGTGGGAATCTGACCGGCTTCGCCCGCGAAATGGCTCAAATGGGCGATCAGGCGAAGAAGTGGGGGACGTTCACGGACGACAAGGGCGTCGAGCACCAGGCGGGGCTCACCAAACGCGCCTGGCAGAACGTCATCGAAGAGCTTTCGCTCCGCTGGGCGGCGTTCCGGGAGAAGTACCAGCGCGACACCCGGGCGCAGTTGGCCGAACACGTTCAAGCCGAGCAGGAGGCCGCACAGCGGCGGCTGGCAGTCGAGGCCTCCGTCGTTCAGAAGCGGCTGGAATACAACGAAGAGATCGCGCGCAGGAACCTCGATTATCTGGACCGCACGATGGGGATCGAGGAGCAGCGCGCGACGCTCGCGCGCGATACCCGTCTGCGTGCACTTGAATCTGTGGATGCCCAGACCCTTGAGCAGAAGGCGGCAGTCGAGGCCCAGCGGGCGCAAATCGAGATCGACCATATCGAGCGGGTCCACGGGATCCGGATGCGGATGTTCGAGCTTGAAACCTCAACGATGCTCATCGATGAGGAAGCGGCGATGGCGCGGCTCGGCTACCGAGCCGACGAGATCCGGGCGCGGATCGCCGAATTGACGGCTCAGCGCGACGAGATCAAACGGGCCAACCAGGATGAGACCTCGGCTGCCATCGATGCTGCGCGCCAAAACGCGGCCAACCGGACCGCGGAGTTGATCCGGGACCACAACCGGGGGATCTTCGATTCCTTCAAGCGCCAGGCCGAGGGCGTCTTCGATGCACTGCTGACGAAATCTCAGTCGATCTGGGCAGCTATAGGGAATTCGCTCAAAACGGCGCTGCTCACCGCCATCAAGGACGTGGTCACCTCGCGCGTGGCCGCGTTGCTGATGCAGATGTTTAAGGGCACGTCGGTCTACTTGCGCCCGGCAGCTTCAGGCGACGCCGGGATGCTCGCCGGCCTCGGCGGTTTGCTCGGCATCGGCGCGGCGCCTGTCTTAGGCGGGGGCGCCGGTGCGGCAGGGACGCCGCCGTTTCTTCCTGCCAGTGTGTCAGCGCTGAATCCGGCGGCGCAGACGTCCGCGGGCGTGCTTGCCTCTCGCTGTGTGGGCGGTCTCGCCGGGCTGAAGGAGTTCCTGGGATTCGGCGGGGGCGTGCAGTATGCGCCTGGCGCTGCGACGACCTGGCAGGCGGCCAGCATGTCGCAGAAGCTGTCGGCGCTGGGCCGTTCGAATGCCGCATTGCTCGGCGGCGGATTCCTCGCCATGGATGGCCTGCGGCGTGGCGGCTGGACGGGCTTAGCTGAAACTACAGCCGGTGGCGCGCTGATCGGCTTCAAATACGGAGGCCCGTTGGGCGCAGCGATCGGGGCTGCGGCGGGCGCGGCCGCGGGTTTGGTGCGGCTCTTCATGAAAGGGTCGGACCAGAAGGCGATCGACAAGATCCGCGACATCTATAAGGTGACCGTCGACAAAGGCTTCGCCCGGTCGGTGGTGGAGATGGCGAAGTCGAGCTTCGGCGGAAATCTCGAGGCAGCCATCCGGTCGGCCCAGGTGCGCGACATGGTGTTTGAATACGCCATGGCGACGGGCCAGAACGCCGGGCTCGCCGACAGCAAGCCGCGAGGGGTGTGGATGACGCAGCAGGGAGGGGTGCTGTCGCAGTCGGGCTTCACCATGAATGGCCAGCAGTACGGCTATGCGTCGAGCCTGCCGGGCCTGGG
>PNKE01000003.1 GCA_013822245.1 Candidatus Solibacter sp. | reverse complement strand
GGGCGGGGATGAAGGAAGAAATAAGGGCTGGACGTGGATGGACGGCGGTTTGGCCGTGCAGACTGGGGGTGGCCGGCCAGAGGTTTGGGAGAGGTTCCCGAGAGGGTTGCCGGCAGTTCGTTCATAGTTCGTTTTTCAGGAGAAGCAGGGATGTTGGCTGGAGAGTAAGTAATTACGAATGAAAGAGTTACGAGAAGCGCCGAGAGTGGAATGACGCTCAAACCGGAAATAAAAAAAGTTGTGTTGGCGGCTGGCTTGGGGAAGGCGCGCGGACAGGATGGGAGCAGCGCAGATGAGGGAGGAGCGGAGGGAGTGAGGCGTGTTGAGCCGGGCGAGGGATTTCAGCCGCCGGGAGAAGAGGCGGTCTTCGGGGGACAGGCAGGGAATGACGGTCCGCGCGGGGGAGGATTGGGTGGGCGCGGCGCGGCGGCGGCGCGGATTGGATCTGGGGGGCGAATCAGACATCGTGAAAACTGCCATCCATAACAAATTGTAGGAGGGCGTTTTCACCGGGGACGAGGTGGCGGTGGAGCGGGTGTTTGGAATGAGCGGGTTACGGGCAAAAATTTATTTTCCAGAGCTGTGAATCCGTTTTGCGCCGCTTGCGGGTACACACAACGAGGAATGAAAACGCGTGCGAGCGGGAGCGGATGTTCCACCAGAAAAATGCATAGGGGCGAATGACGAAATCCCTTGTAGTGGATGGGCCGGACGCACGTTTTCCGAGGAGAGCGCGCAGGGGGAGGAGGAAATGTGATCATGCGGGCGGCGGTGGGGCTGGGCGCAGCGGTTCAGGTCTGGAAGATGAAGCCGGGCCGGCGGCAGCGGGCGATATTGCGCTGGATGACGGCGTTCCAGTGGGCCTGGCGGGAGCGGTTCATGCCGTGGTTGGTTTCCTGGTCGTAGAGGCAATCGACGGAGGAGTTGATGGCATACATGCGGGCACTTTCGACGGTCTGGTCGACGAGGGGGCGTGCGAGGGCGTTGAGGGCGACGCGGGAGGGGGCGGACAGGGCGAGGAGTTTGGCTTCGAGTTCGCGGGCGAACAGGCCCATGAGGTCGACGTGGCCCTGTTCGTGGCGGAGGTAGTAGGCGCGATCGCGGTCGGGGAGGCGGGAGGGGACGAACTGGGTGGCGGCGCGGTTCAGGACGAGGCGGACGTCGACGAAGGAGTACTTGAAGGCGTTGCCCTCTTCGACGGGGAACGAGGAGTTCTCATAAAACATGATAGAGAGGGCGACGCGGGCGACGATGGGCTGGCCGTTGCGTGCGAGCATCTGGCCGGGGCCGGGATTGGGGATGGGCTGGAAGTCATTCCAGGTGAGGGTACGGGGCCAACCTTGCATGCAACTCCTCCGAGAGGAAAGGGCGTTCGGGGGACCGGGACGCCAATAGTGATGTACATTAGCGTATGAATTGGACTGAATGCAAGGAAATGTATCGAAAGAGGGGGGTGTGCCGGGAGGATGCCGCGTTGAGGCTTCAATAGGCACCCTCGCGACTCAGGACGACTCCCACGGTGCGGGCGATGATGTGGAGGTCGAGCCACACGGACCAATTCCTTACGTAGTACTCGTCGAGGCGGACACGCTCGGCGTAGGTGGTGTTGTTACGCCCGGAAACCTGCCAAAGGCCGCTCATCCCTGGGCGGACCCGTTTGTACAGTTCGTACTGGCGGCCGTACTTCTCTATTTCTGAGTCAACGATGGGCCGGGGTCCGATGAGGCTCATCTCCCCTTTGAGGACATTCCACAGTTGGGGCAGTTCGTCGAGACTAGTGACCCTCAAGAACCGGCCGATGGGAGTGGTCCGTGGATCGTCCCGGAGCTTATGCTCACGCTCCCATTCCGAGAGCAGTTCGGGGTGCTGCTCCAAACACCGTTGAAGGATACGATCAGCGTCCTGGTACATGGTGCGGAATTTCCAGGCCAGGAAGCGTCTTCCTCCGTAGCCGATTCGGGGATGCGGATAGAATGCGGGACCTGGGGTGGAAACCCGCACGAGGAAAGCGGCGAGGAGGAAGAAGGGGGCGAGCAGGACCAGGCCGGCCGCAGAAGCAATGACATCGATGGTTCTCTTGACCATACGAGGAGTGTGGGACAGGAGGCGATGCCTGAACTGCACACCGAGATACCCGCCGAGATCAACAGTTGTGACCTCCAGGCTGGCGAGATTGAACAAGTCGGAGATAACGATGACGCGGTGGAAGCCGGAAGCGTAGCGACGGGTGAGGTGCGCGATCTCAGAAGCGGAGCGTTCGGGTAGGGCGATGAGAGCACATCTGATATTGAGCGCACTGGCGGCCTCGGCCGAGTCGATGCCGCCGAGGACTCTCGGGTCATCGAGTGGGGCGTGATGGGCGGCCGAGGGCAGAAGGAAGAAGCCAGCGGGTTTGAATCCAAGAAACCTGTGGTTGATGAGAGCGTCGTGCAAGAGCAGGGCGCTTTGATAACTGCCGAGTATGACAACCTTCTCGCCCCACCAGGAAGTGTTGGCGAGCAGGCGCCGGAGGGCCATGCGGGCGACCGGGACGCCGAGCAGGCAAGCGCCCCAGGAGCCGGCGACGACGGCGCGGGAGTAGGCTTCGGCATCGCGGATGAAGAAAGTCGCGGTGGCGACAAGAAGGAAGCTGAGGGTTGTGCCGTGGGAAAGCTTGCGAAGTTCAGTGACCGGGTGGAGGCCGATGCCAGGGTAGAGGCCGAGGAGAGCGTAGACGAGCAGGAACAGGAGCGTTAGGAATGCGAGGTTGAGGTAGGAGGCGAGGGTGAACTGGCCGCCCAGGGCGTAGCGCAGCAGGACCACGGCCGCGCTGCTGAACAGGATTGCGGCCGAGTCGATGACGACGAATAAGATGAACGAGAGAAGTTGGGCGTGCGGAAAGCTGGACCGAGTATGAGTCCGGCTGGCCTGCTGGGCGAATGTGCTCACGGTGTTGCTGCGCCGGCCTTAGATGGAGATAGCGGAGGGGTGCATCCAGCGAGGGCAAAGGTGGATTCGAACTGATCGGCGATGGGGCCGATGGGGAACTGGCTGTGAGCGAAGCGGAGAGCGCCAGCGGCCAGGCTTGAGGCCAGTTCGTCATTGCGGAGTAAGGCGAGAATGATGCGGGCGACCTCACCGGGGGAGTCTGGGGGGACGACGGTCGCTGCGCCGGCTTCGCCCAACCTGCGGGCGAGGTGAGTACCGGGCGGGGAAACGAATACGATTGGCCTGCCGGAACAGAGGTAAGACAGAGTTTTCGATGGGAAGCAGAAGCGGCTTGCAGCCGGGCTAACCGACGAGAACAGGATGGCCGCCGAGCCCAGCACCAGAGGGAGTTCAGAGTAAGGTTGCAAGGGGAGAACGACGGAGCGGGGCAGCATTTCGCGGGCGAACTCGCGTTTGAGCCAGTCGGCGCCTGGGCCTTCGGCGACGACAACGAAAGTCGCCAGGCTCTGCTGGTTCAGGATGCGTGCGATCCGCAAGAACGAATGCGGGTCGTGCTTGAGGCCCAGGGTTCCTGAATAAATGACGCAAGGTTTGCCCGCCAGGCCGTGGGCGCGGCTCCAGGGGTTGTCCTGAGGAACTGGGGAGATATCGGCGAGGCGGGCCCAGTTATCGATGACGCGGATACGGGTGGCGCGGACGCCGCAGTGGTTGAGATGAGGCAGGAAATCGGGGCTGGCGGCGACGACGAAGTCGCTGCCGCGCAGAAGGCGTTTCTCGAGCGCCCCGAATGTGGCCCGTCCGATGCGGGCCAGCCAGCGGTTGCGGCGTGCGAGGGCGACGTGGATGCCCTCAGAGATGATGTCCTGGATCCAGTAGACGAACGTGGCGCCGAGGGTCCGGGTGGCGCGTTGAATCACGAACTGGGCGTTGAGGGGGGTGTTGGAGGAGATGACCAGATGGGGTTTAAAATCGCGGATGAGAACGGCGGCGGCACAGCCGTAGCGATGGTCGTGGAAGGGCTTTGCGGCGAGGTTATATTTGTCGTAGTCGTAGCGTACTTCGCGGACGGTCAAGCCTTGGGTGCGAGGCGACAGCAGCATCGAACGGGGATGTCCAATGTCCTGATGGCACAGATGAAGGACGCCGTTGCCCCGCGCCGCCAGTTCCTCCGAGAGGTCGAGGGGGAACGAATACGCGCCATAGTCGTGGATCAGGACTCTTCGCATCGAAAGCCGCGCTGCAATGGGTTAGGAAGACGAAGCTTGCTTTCGCCGGGTTAATAGCCGTGTATAAATGCTTAACAGCCGAGTGTATGCGATGTCTGGAGCGAAGTTGGTCTGAAATCTCTTTCGAGCATTTCTTCCCATCGTTGAAGCACGAGACGGATCCTGGATCAGTAACGACAAGGCACGGGAGAGGCTCAACGGTGAGCCGGCCTCGACGAGGATGCCGGTTTCTCCGTCAACGACCTGTTCGGACAGGCCGCCGGCGGCTGTTGCGACCGAAGACGTGGCCTTGGCTGCCGCCTCCATAACGACGCGCCCGAAGGTTTCAAACGACCGGGAAGGAACGACGACCGCTTGAGCCTCGCCCATGAGCCGAGAGACATCGCTCTGGGGACGAGGCCCGAGGACGGAGAGATTCTTTAACTGCGACTGGGCCTCCAGTGCCGCGCGCATCAGGGGGCCGTCTCCGACGATGACCAAGCGGACGTGATCGGGTTGCAGCGACCGCCACGATTCAAGAAGGTCCAAGAGGCCCTTTTTTTCATCGAGGCGCCCGGCAAACAGGAAAAAGCCCTTCTTTTCGTAGCAAGGCCCAGGGTCGGGATAGACGGTGTTGTAGTGGACTGAGATCCTGGCGGGAGCGACGCCTGCCTCCACGAGTTTTCCCGCGGCGAACTGCGAGACGGGCAAGAACATGTCGACATGCTTCGACCACGTGCCCATTGTCCAGTGGGCATAAACGGATGCCGAGCATAATGCGCTGGCGAGATAGCTACCCCGGTAGCAGCGGTGAATCAACCCGGGCCAGGGGAAGTGTTTGCCAATGCACAACTGGCAAGGCCGGGCTTCGCGGTACAAGCAGGCATTGAGGCAGAACAACCGGTAGTTGTGGATGCTGAACACAACGGGCCTGCCCAGGGCGGCAGCAGCTCCAAAAACGGCAGGCGAAAGCAATGGGAAGGTGTTGTGAAAGTGAACGATATCTGGATTTGAAAGAGCGACGGCAGATTTAAGCCGTGATCTAGCGAATGGGTTGTAAACCATGAGCGGGGACCTCGCCACAAGCTCGGGCGTGGAGTAGTCCGCGTTGCTCACATCAAAGGAGTCAACCTCGTGGCCACGTTCCTCAAGCAGACGAATATAAGTCTGCCGGGAAACGTCCTCACCGCCTAAATGGCGATATGCGTTATGGACAGTCAGAATTTTCACGCGACCGATTTCGTTGAGTGGGGAAGTTCATGAGAACCACCGAAGGTGAAGTAATGGGGCTGAAATTCTCAATATAAGTGAGTGCGGTAGCCAGACCGAGAGCCATTGTGATTCTCTGCGGACCCGAAAACGGGCTAAGGAGAAAATGCCAGAGGTTGAGCAGCAGCAGGAATACAAGGGCGTTCCGGAAGGCCGGTTCTGGACGGCGGACCCAGAGGAAGACCGACTTGGCGTGACGGAGGAAATAGAGAAGGAAGAAAGGAGTAGCGAAGATTCCGGCTTCGTACCAGGCCTGGAGGAACTGCGAGTGAGCCGAGGCGTACATGCTTTCACGACTGGAGTAATAGGCCATGCCGGTCATGGAAGTGAACCGCTGGCTTACGCGGTTGACGACCTCAGCGCTGTAGACCCAGGAGCCGTAGCCGATCAACGGAGACTCCGAGATCATCTCAATAGCGACGACGATGCCGGCGACACGTGCGGCGTTCGATCCTCTATTGCGCTGGACGAACCTCTCCGTCGCCGTGTCATAGAGATCATAGAACACGGCGAGTAGCAGAACGATCGCCAACAGAGCGACGGCGCGATGGAGTGCCGACTTGAGGCGCATGGAGCCGGCTGGGCGCAGATAACTAATCAGGAGCATGACGAACGAGACCAGCGCGGCGCTTCTGTAATTGAGCAGGAGGTGGACCATAGTGATGGCAGCGAGCAGGCAGCGTGAAACGGCGATCCTGCCATGGTTGAAAGAGTCGAGGAAGCTGAGGGCGATCAGGGTGCAAGAGATGCCAGCCTGGAATTTCCAGAAATCCTCGAGCGTCTGGAACTGGGGTTGGAAGAGACCGCGGAACAGGTCGCAGATGGCGTAGGAGAACAAGAAGAGGGCGAGGCGCGGCGGCGAGTTGCCGCATAGGACGTTCAGGGCGAGGAAATTGGAGAGCAAGAACCCGGACCGAGCCACTCCGCGCAGCAAGTTTTCTTGCGAGTTGCCCGTTATCAGATCCGTGGCAAGGAAGGCGACGATCAGTAGCGAGATGAACGCCACGTCGATGCGCCTCTGGGGAGGGATGGCGTGGGTGGACATGAGGCCAAGAAAGGCGATTGGGACCATGAGGATCTCGCCGGCGAAGACTGTTCCGACGAATTGAAGCGGGATCGCGGAGAGCGCGCCCGCACTAGCGATCAATGCGAAGGAGAGCGGATTCGGTCTTCCCTCCACCGGGGGCGACTGGGGTGACCATACGAGAGGAACTCTCTGAGCGGGGAGATTCAAAGCGCCTCCGGATAAGGGGCGTATTTCAGGCGGGGCGGCTTTGCGGTTTTATAGATCACTGTGGATCTCGACCGCGTCCATCCGGCGCTTGAGCCGGAGGCGTCCGGTCAGTCTGGTATACCGGGCTGTCCTGTCGACGTAAGACCAGGACGAGGCGAGGCGCCAGAGCCAAGCGGCAGCGTGGCTAACCAGCGGCGGGCGCAGGGTTGCCGTTGAGACCGCGCGCTGGTGTTCAAGGGCCATCTCGGAGCTATGCAATGAACTGGCCTGGCCGGGGGAGAGCCTAAAAGCGGCGACGGGCTCCGATCCGAACCGGGCAAACCGGAAGGAGCGGAGGAGGGCCCGCCGGTAGAAATCGAAATCCGACGAGTATTTGAGCGACTCGT
The DNA here is from genome assembly GCA_013822245.1 of Candidatus Solibacter sp. GTDB lineage: Bacteria > Acidobacteriota > Terriglobia > Bryobacterales > Bryobacteraceae > PNKE01. The sequence continues at coordinate 4,708 of PNKE01000003.1, read as the reverse complement.
CGAAGCCGTTGAGGAGTTCGTAGGCGCGCCGGCGGAAGATGCATGCGGGTTGGGAGAAGGGGAGGGTGCCGGCCTGAAACAAGAAGGGCAACAAGTGAGGCGGCGGAGGGGGCATGTTGTGGAGGTAGCGGCCATCCGCATCGACGAAATCGGCTCCAGCGTAGACAATGTCGGCCTCGGAGGCGGCAGCCCAGCGGAGCATGCGCAGGAAGGCGCGGGGGTAGAGCAGGTCGTCTGAGTTGAGATAGGCGCACCACGGGCTGGAGCCGGATTGCAGGCCATGATTAATCGCCCGGTACATATTGCCGGGTGGGCAGTAAGCGGTTTGAACGGCGTAGCGCTGGCAGAGACTTAGCGTGGCATCGGCTGATCCGCTATCGACCACAAGGACCCGGACTTCCGGCGCGGGCAGTAGTGAAACCGAAGCCAGTGTGGCGGCGATTGCCGGGGCGCTGTTCAGGGCGGGGATAACGATGGTCAATGCGAGCGGGTTTGGCTGGCGCAACGCCGTCGACGATTGAGAACTGGGCGGCGAAGAAGGCTGGGGAGGTGCGTTCATGACTGGTAGTGCGGTTGCGCGGTTAGCTGATTCCGGACTCCCGGGCGGTTGAAGGCAAACCGGCCGGATCCGGCGATGGCGGCCTGCGCAGGATTCTTGCGGGCGCGCCAGCCACGAGGCAACCGGAGTCAACCGACTGTCGCAAGAAAGAGTTGGCTCCCACGACAACATCATCTCCGACGGTGATCGGCCCCACGACCACAGCTCCGGAGCAGATCAAGACCCGGTTGCCCAAACGGGGGTATGAATGGCCATCGATGGGCGAGAGCGATTCTCCCAGAGTCGCCGATTGATAGATAGTGCAGGCGGCACCGACTTCGACCCCCATTCCAACGACAACACCCACAGGATGGGGCAGCCAGCAGCCAGGGCCGATCCGTGCCGCCGGTTGGATGTCGGCGCCTGTGGTTTTGACCATCCTCGAGTGGAGCAGCTTGGCGGGCAGGAGGAGCCCGCGACACCAGAGGTAGTGGGACAGACGGTAATAGCTGATCGCCTTCAAGCCCGGGCAGACGGTTGCCTTCGCCAACATGAGCGGCAGCGGGCGAGCAGCGCCACCAGACCGTTGATAATCGGCCCTGAAGTCCGCGATTAGCTTTGGGAACGGGTATTCGGGGTATTTCGCCATATCAGAAAAAGGCTTCCGCAGACCATGCCAAGTGCGGCGCAGCTTGCGGCGTCCACGGCGCGCATCCGAGCGGCGAAAGCGAGGATTCCGAGGCACGCTGCAACGTTAACGCCTGACTGAATGAGGTTGGCCGAGACGATCTCACGAACTTGACCGATCCCGATGAGGGTGTAGTAGGACGGTGTTCCAAGGAGACTGATGTAGGCTCCGGCGATACAGATCCGAAGCGAGATGGCGAGTGACGGATCGACACTCGGACCAAGCCACAAGGGGATGATGCGGGAGGCTGCGACAAAGGGGATGGCCATGACAATCAGTCCGATGAAACCGAGCCGGACCAGAGCAGCCCGATTGATCGAGGCTATTTGTCGGCGGCCCTCGGCCGACTGCAACGCGCCGAGCCGGCTGACCTCGGGCATGATCGCTTGTACAGCGGCTTCCAACAAGCCGCGCAACCGCATTGCAGCGCTCATTGAGATTTCATAGATCGGCACCTGGGCAACGCCTGCGAAGTTGGAGATGAAGAGTTTATTCAGCGGGTTCAGCAGCAGCCCGATCACGGAAGAGAGGGTGAGGCCGAAGCCTATTCTCATCAAACCGCGAAAGGCGTCAGTATCCCAGGCTGGGAGACGGCGCCGGTGGCTGGAAGGCGGGCATTCCAATGCCATTGCCGAAAGAATCCGGCTTGTGGCTAGAGCGGCGCAGGAACCAAGAAGCGAGCCCGCGATCAAAGCTTTCAAGCCGAACCCGAGAGCGAGAAGGCCGACGCTAAACGCCAGCGTCGTGGTTTGGTTGAAGCTTTGAATGAGAACCGACTGGTACATTCTGCCCGAGCCTGAAAGGACACCATTTTGGACTTCAACCGCGTACGAGATCGCGGAGAGCACAGCGACGGCTGGCAGAAGGGATTGCGCCAGAAGCCTGGAGGTGGGGGGGACGCCCATCGCCGCCACCAGATGGTCGGAAGCGGCGGCGGCGGCCAACGTGAGCGCGATGCCGACACCGGCAACTGTTGTCAGGGCGGTACAAAGAGTCGATTGTATGGAAGTCAACTCACCACGCGCCAAGTGTTGGCTGACGAGCTTGGTCATAGCAGGGCCGATACCGAGATTGGCAGCTGGTGCGAGACTCAGGACTACGGCCATGACGAGCCATACCCCATATTCCTCCATGCTGAGGTAGCGCAAGTACAGGGGGTAGGCGACGAGCATCAGGCATGAGTTCCACACTGCCGAAGCGGCGGCGGCGGCGGAGTTCACCTTCAATCCGTCTAGCTTCATCATCGAATCATCCGCGCTGGCGAAGGAGGTGCATTACTCGCAAGGCAGGGCTACACCGCGGGTGTTTCGGGGCCCTGCCCCGTGGTGTAGCGTTTGTAGTATTTGCCGTAATAGCCGTAGTAGTAGTAGTGGTCGGAGTGGTTTTTCTTGACCTGGTTCAAGACGAGGCCGAGGATATTGGCGCGGAGGTGGGCGAGGGTGGAGATGGCGGCGGCTACTGCTTTTCTGGATGTATCGCCGGCTTTGGTGACGACGATGACGCCATCGGCCGAGGATGCCATTTGCAGAGTTTCGGCGAAGCCCAGCAGGGGCGGGGCGTCGAGGACGACGAGGTCGTATTCCTGGGCCATCTCGTCCATGACGGATCCCATCAGTGTGCCGATCATGTCGGCGGCGCGGCGCGAGGGCGGGCCGGCGGTGATGATGTGGAGGTTGGGGTTCGATTCGGATTCGACTATGGCGGCGCGCCAGTTGGTCTCGCCGTTGAGGACGTTGGAGAGGCCGGTGGACAGGGGGAGTCCGAAGAGTTTGTGTTGAGAGGGGCGGCGGAGGTCGCAGTCGATGAGCAGGGTCTTTTTCCTCTGTTCAGCGTGGGCGGAGGCGAGGTGGCCGGCGGTGGTGGACTTACCCTCGCTGGCGGTGGCCGAGGTGAACAGAAGTGTACGAAGGCGGCGGTCGAAGTCGGTCAGCAGGATTGAATTGCGGATGGTGCGTATGGCTTCGTCGTAGGTGGAAAGCTGGCGTTCGCGGTGGCCGGTGACCAGGACGGCATTGGGTTCGCCGCCGGGCGGGGCGGCGAGGGGGATGGAGCCGGAGAGGGTGAGTTCCTTTGGGTTTTTGACGGAGGGCAGGGTGCCGACGATGTGTGTGCGCAGGGTGCGGGAGACCTGTTCGGGGTCGCGTATGGTGTTGTCCATGGTGTCGGTGAGGATGGCGACACCGAAGGCGAGCAGGGTGGAGAACAGGAATGCGAGGGCGAGGTTGAGGGGGATTTTAGGGAAGACGGGTTTCCAGCCGGGGCGGGCGGTGTCGGCGATGCGCACCATATTGTTCTGGAATCCGGCGTTGATGCCGGCTTCGCGGATCTTGCGGTTGAGTTCGTCGTAGAGGTTTTTGTCGGCGTCGGCTTCGCGTTTGGCGCGCTGGTATTCAAACGACCGGAGGTTGAGTTTGTCGTATTCGGCCTTGGTTTCGGCGACGCTCTTTTCGAGCATCTGTTCACGGGCGCGGGCCTCGTTGAACTGGACTTCGACGCGCTTGAGGGCGTTGAGGCGGGTGGCGTCGACCTGGCGTTCAAGTTCACGGAACTGGGCCTGGAGTTTGCGGTATTCGGGGTGGTTGACGCCGTAGTGGGACTTGGCTTCGGCGAAGCGTTCGGAGACCTCGTCGCGGCGTTCGATGAGGCGCTTGATGGCGTCGCCTTGTGATGAGACCTGGGCGACTTCGAGCGAGCCGGAGGCGGCCTGATTGAGTTGGGCCTCGGCGGTGACGCGGTCGGCCTGGGCGCGGGTGTATTCGGTATTGAGTTGGAGGAGGCGGGCGGAGAGGATGTTGGTCTTCTCTTCGGGGTTGATGACGTTGAGTTCGCGTTCGAGGGAGGCGAGGCGGGAGGAGGAGGACTCCATTTTGGCGCGGAGTTCCTCGATCTGTTTCTCCATGAATTTAGAGAGCGACTGGGAGGAGCGGATGCGGATGTTGTAGGTGTGCTCGATGTAGGACTGGGCGATCTGGTTGGCGACGTCGGCGGCGAGTTGGGGGTCGGTGGAGCGGTAGGAGACCTGGAGGAGATAGGTATTGGGCGGGCGGGCGATGCGGAGTTGTTTGAGGACGATGGGCGCGTCCCTGGCGCGGGTGACGCGGGCGGAGGAGTCTTCGGCGCGGTTGAATTGTTGTTCGCGTTCGAGGAGGTTGTAGCGTTGGGCGACGGGGCGGACGACGGAGTCGGACTGGAGCAGGCGGATCTGGGAGGCGAGGAAGGATTCGGCGTCGAGGTTGGAGTAGGTTTGGGCCTGGGATTCCTGGCCGACGATGCCGCGGGCTTCCTGGCGGTCGACGTAGAGGGTGGCGGTGGATTCGTAGACGGGGGTGAGGCGGAAGCTGACGACGGCGGTGGCGAAGCAGACGATGAGGACGAAGGCGGCGATGGCCCACATGTGGCGGCGGAGGATCCAGAGGTAGTGGGAGAGGGGGAGGGATGGCTGAGCGGGTGCGGCGTCGGAGAGGATGACGGTGGCGGGGGAG
>PNKE01000031.1 GCA_013822245.1 Candidatus Solibacter sp. | reverse complement strand
CCCCGCCTCACCCCTCAATTCCTCGCCACCCAGCGGCTCATGCTCGGCGACACCCTCTTCCGCCAGGAATACAACTGTGAATTCCTCGCCGGCCCCCACACCCTTCTCTCCCTCGAAGTCCTCCAGGCCGCCGTCGACCCCTCCGTCGTCGCCCTCTTCGAACACCCCCTCTGGAACTGACCATGCACCCCCAACCCACCACCCGCCCACTGAAGAAACTCGCTCCTGCCCCGCAGCGCCGTACCGATCCCGCTCACTCCCTCCCAGTAATGAAAACCGGTCCTGCCCCGCGGGACCGTACCTTGCTGCCGCAGGCGCTTGCGCAGCCTGAACAGGCGCAGCAAGTCGCGTTTCATTCTGGCACTGGAGCTTACGCATGAACTTCGGTCCCGCACCCCTCCGCCCTCACACCAACCACTTCTATATCGGACTCGACCTCGGCCAGCGCTCCGACCACTCCGCCCTCGTCATCCTCGAACGCGCCCGCCACCTCACCGGCCGTTTCGACCACGTCAACTACACCCACGAGTCCGTCACCCGCCTCTACGTACGCCACGCCGAACGCTTCCCTCTCCACTTTCCTTACCTCAAAATCCCCGCCGCCATCCAATCCACCTTCGACAAACTCAACCCCACCGCCTACGAATCCTCGCCCACCCCAAAGACCATCGTTGTTGACGCATCCGGCGTCGGCGCCCCTGTCGTTGAAATCATCCACCGCGCCAAACTCCCCGCCGGCGTCGTCCCCATCACCATCACTTCAGGCGAAAAACCCAACGGCAACAACATCCCCCGCGCCGCCCTGCTCTCCAACCTCCGCATCCTCCTTGAAACCGGCATCCTGCTCATCTCCCCATCCGTTCCGCACTACAAACAACTTTTCAAAGAACTCACCGGCCTCTCCACCCTCAACCGCGCCCGCCACGACGACCTCGCCTTCGCCCTCGCCCTCGCCGCCTGGTCCGCCCGCCTTACCCTTCCTCTCCCTCTTTCTGGTTAGAGTGATACCGGTGGTAATACTTCTTGTACCCCTTGTGGTAGTACCCGTAATACCCCGATGGGCTATGCTTCGGGTCCCAGTCATTCAGCACTGTCCCGATCAGCGGCACCCCGTCCTGCCTCAACCGTTCGCTCACGGCCACTGCCGCATCCCGCGTCGTCATCCCGGCCCGGATCACCAGGATCACCCCATCGGTCAGCCGCCCGATTAACCGCGCATCCGGGATCTGCAACGCCGGCGGCGTATCGATCACCACCATGTCGTACTCTTCCCGGATCTCCGCCATCATCGCCGGAAACTGCCGCGCATGAAGAAAATTCGACGGCCCCGCCACCCCCGGCCCGGTCGTCAGCACATGCAGATTCGCAATCTGCGTCTCCCTCACCAGTCCGCGCCAATCCCGCTTCGGATTCCGCAACACCGTTGTCAATCCCTCGTCGTTCTCAACCGAGAACACCTTGTCGATACGCCCTTTCCTCGTATCGCCGTCGATCAGCAGCACCCGCATCCCGGTCTCGGCGATCGCAATCGACAGATTTGTCGCCACCGTCGTCTTGCCCTCGCCCGGACTCGCCGACGTCACCACCAGCGCTTTCGGCCGCCCATGCCCGTTGCCCGAGAATAAAATGCTCGTCAACATCGACCTGAAACTCTCCGCCAGCACGCTCAACCGCCGCTCCGCCGTCACCCGGTCCAGCGACAACGCCGGGGCATCTTTCCTGCCCGTCAATAATTTCCGGTGTTTATTTTCGTGCAACAGACTCGCCGACGGCACGATCCCCAACTCCCGCGTCCCCAGATAGAACGGCACGTCGCTCGGCTCCTGCAGCGTCCGGTCCGCCTTTTCAGTCACCAGGACGAATCCCACCGCGCACATCATCCCCAACAGCAATCCCACCCCCGCATTCACCACCGGCCGCGGTTTCACCGGCCCCTCCGGCACCTTCGCCGGATCCACAACCCGCACGTTGTTTGCCTTCAGCGCGCTCGCCAGCCCTGCCTCCTTCACGCGCTGCAGCATCGATTCGTACAACTGCCGGTTCGTCTCCACCTCGCGTTTCAGGATGTGGTACTGAATCGCCTTTTCGCCTTGCACCGTCACCAGTCGCGTCTGCTTGTCATAGTCCGCTTGCAGCAGTCGTTCCTTCCTCACCGCCTCGTCAAACTCGTTCCTGATCCGTCTCAGTATCTGGCTCCGCTCCCTCTCCAGGCTCCTCTCCAGGCTCGAAATCTGCGCCTCGACTCTTTTCACCTTGGAATTTTCCGGCGTGAAAGTCTCGAGCAACTCATCCCTCTGCCGCCGCAGGTCCGCAAGTTTCTCCTGATAGCTCCTCAATGAGGAGTCGTTCAACACATCCGGCAGACTCTCCGCCGGCGATGAACTCGCCATCTCCCAACGGCTCTGCTTCGACACGCGGTCTCCCTGAACAGCCGTCAGTTGATCCTGAATCTGCTTCAGCTTCGTCTCATCGACGCTCGTCTTGTCCTCGCCTGTGAACAGGAGGCTGTTTCGCTGCGCATAGTTCTGAAGGGCGTCTTCGCCCCGTTCGAGTTTGATGCGCATGTCATCCAACTGGCGCGTGAGCCACACGCCAGTGCGCTGGCTGCTTTGCCACCGCGCTTCCATCGCCTGGTCCATATATTCGGTCGTGAGCTTGTTGGCGAATTCAGCCGCCACCTTCGGATCGGTGGATTCCACCGAAATCTCCACGATCCGCGTCTGGCCGGTGTTGCGCGCCGTGACGCTTTCCGCCGCCATATCCAGTGCTGAGCCGCGTGTTTCCTCCGCTTTCGGCTCCGGCAGGTTCAGCGCTCGGCGCCACGTCGAGACCCGCCCGGCGTCCTGGGCCTTTTCCGCGGCGGGCGCTTTCCCGTTGTTCATGGCGGCCAGCACACGCTCGACCAGGCTTTCGCTTTGGATGATCTTGATCTGCGTCTGTATGTCCATCATTCCGTCCCAGCCGCTGGATTCCATCGTCTGCTGGACGTTCTGCATGTTCATGAAGTTCTGGTTGAGCGATTGGATCTCCAGGCTCGTGCTTGCCTTGTAGATGGGCGTCTGGGGCAGGGTCACGGCGACACCCATCAGCAACCCCGCGGCCGCGCCGATGATGACGGTTCCCTTTCGTCTGCGCAGTAGCCGCCAGTAGTCCAGCAGCCCTCCGCCGTCGTCTCCTTCCTCGTCGAATCCGCCCGACTGCTGCTGCCGGGGCTCGATTGTGCGCATCTCGGCCGGCGGATTGTCTACAAACTCGAACTTCATCGGCAGCAGCGCGTCTTGCCCGTCGTTGGGGTTGTCCGTGCTATCGTTTCTCTTTTTCACCGGATTCCTCCGCCGCGCCAGATCGCGATGCCCGAGCCCACCGAGATCGCAGCCTCGGCGCCTCGAGCCAGCGCCCGCTTGCCGCCGCTCACCGGCACGTACAAGATGTCCTCGGCCTCCAGCGGCACGTCCTTATCCTTGCCGTCCAGAATCCGCCCTACGTTCAAAGCGATCTCCGCCCGCTTTTCCGGATCGGCGGTCCTGCGCAGGATCTTTACCTGGCTCTGCTTGGCGAACGCGGCTGTTCCTTCCGCCATCGACAGCGCTTCCAGCACGGTCACCTGCTCTTTTTCGCCCAGAACGAATCCGCCGCTCTTCTTCACCGCCCCCATCACATAGACCAGCCGCCCCTTTGGCACCGTAATGACGTCATTGGGCTTCACCTGGATATTCTTGGCCGGCGATCCGCCTCCAAGAATTTCGCTCACGCCGACCTCCGCCACCCAGAAGGCGCCGGTCTCATCCTCCTTTACGCCCTCAAGGGGCAGCGCTCCCCATTCCTTCATTCTGGCGATGCGGATGGCGTAGCCGGCATCCGGCCTCAACCCCTCGGCCTGCGAGATTACCTCCATCAGTGTTTTCCTGCCCTGGACCTGCTGCACGCCGGGCTTAGTGACGGCGCCGAGGACGCTGACCGGCTGGCTGCGCATTTCGGTGATGGAAACCGTGACATCGGGAGCCTTCAATTCGGACTTCAGCCGCTCCGCGATCTTGGCTTCCAGTTGATCCGCCGTCAGCCCAGCGGCTTCCACGCGCCCGACCACGGGCAGATTGATGAAGCCGCGCAGGTCGATCCGGTTCGGGTACTTTCCGATCTCATCCATATCGAGCACCGAAACCTGAATCACATCCCCAGGCCCCAGCACGTAGGACCTCGGCTCGTCGCTCCCGGCGCCCTTGCCCGGCAGCGGGGCGAACAGCAGCAGCATGGCCACTGCCGCCAGCAACACCACCCATTCCTGCCATCGAACCGATCGAATGCTTTTCATCACGGCTCAACCACCTGCGATCTCAGCATCGAGACTTCGTCCTGCAGTGACGAAAGCCGCTGGTCGAGTTCCTGTATCCTGGCCAGCAGCACGCCTTCGCCATGCCCGTTCCGTACCCGCCCTCCGGCTATCATCTGCATCATGGCCTCGCGGGCCAGGTCGCTCACGCTGCGGGCGCCGCGGTTCTGACAGACCAGCTTCAACTGCTGGAGCTCATCGTCCGACAGCCGGATGCTCAGCATCTTGCTTCTGCGATTAAAGACCGACATTACTTCACTACCTCGCTGGTTCCACCAATTCGCTGTCGACCTCGACCGACACTGCCCGCTGCAGCATGTCCACGGTGAGGATGAATCTCCACTGATTACGAACCTTCTGCAGGACTCCCTCCATCTGATCCAACGGTCCGCCCTTGATCCGGACTCGGTCGCCCGCTTTCAGATATGGATGTGGATTGGCCGGCAACCCGCTTGCCACCAACCGGCGAACCGCCAAAATGTCGGCCTCGGGCACCGGCGCCGGCGTGCCGCCGAAGCCCACGATCCCCACCACGCCGGGCGCTTCCAGCACGGGCGTGAAACGGCCGGAGTCGATTCTCGTAAACAGGTAACCGCTGAACAGCGGCCATTCCATCACCTTCACCCGGTCGGACCACTGCCTGCGCGTCTTGTATACCGGCAGGAACTGCTCGATGCCGTGCGCTTCGAGGTAACGTGCCGCGGCCGACTCGTGCCGGGCTCTGGTTCTCACTGCGAACCACATGGTAGTTTGCCGCTTCGAAGGGTAGGCTTCGCCCCCGTCGGTCACATGGGCGATCCCCTCAATACGTGCGCCAGTTGAACCCCGCGGTATACTCAAGTTCTTTGCCGAAAGCGAACCTTGGAACGCGGAATTCTTCAGGCGTAAGACAAAGCGTATCCGATGGGGGCACTTGCGTCAACAGATAATTTGGGTAGAATTGTACTCCAGTAGTGTTACAGTAGGATTGCTCTACCCAAATGAGGACTATCGCTGTTACAGCCCTGTCATCCGCATTATTCATGACTTGTTTGTCAATTTGGGTGAATCAAACGGCCCCCGGCTCCGCCAGCCTGTTCTGCCGCCTTGGCCTATGCCGAAAGGACCAGCTTCTGGCGGGCCTCACCAAACCTCATGCGCCGGTTCAACATATTGATACCACAGTCTTTAGGCGGCTAATCGCGACCGCTCCGGCCGACGCGTACGCCTGGGCGGGGCTGGCCGGTTCCGAGGCCCGGGCAGGTTCAATGGCCGCGGCGAGAGCGGCGCTCAACCGAGCCGTTGAACTCGCACCGGCTACGGCGCCCATCCGCATGCGCCGCCTCAATTTGTGTATCGAAACTCAGGATACGGCCTGCGTCTTGAATGACGGAAAGGAGATCCTGCGCCTGTCCGGGATCTACGATTCTGTAATCTTCATGTATTACGAATTTCTTGGAACCGAAATCGAAGATACACTCAAATTGGGACTGCCGGAAACGGCCCGCCCCCTCCGAAGTTACGCGGTGCACATAGCGAAAAACGCGAAAACGCCTTTCGGCGCGCTAGCAGTCTGGGACCGGCTGCGTGCTCTCGGCCTCGCTGACGAGGCAACGGCGTCCCGGATCTCCCAGCACTTGGTGGAAAACGGCGAACCCGCGGCCGCATGGCGCGTCTGGAGGCAGTCTCTTGCCGGTATGGAACCCGGCCTCGACCGCGCCAGCCTGCTCACCAATGGCGAATTTAAGCGAAATTCAGCGCCTTCGCCTTTTGACTGGGCCATCCGTCCGCAACAGGGCGTCACCTTCCTCCGTCACGGCGGACTCCAGGTTCTTTTCCACGGCGAAACCAACCTGTCGCTGAATAATGTCAGCCAACTGACATACATCAGACATGCGCACCACCGTCTGGTGGTGGAAGTGTCGCATGAGGGGCTCACAACCAACCAGGGACCGTTCATCAGCCTGGTTGACGCCGAGGACCCGTCGCGTCTCTCCCTGCGCACCGAAAGCTTCCACGGCGCCTCGCCCCGGCGGCGGGTTGTATTGGAATTCAAGGCGCCGCGCGGCACTCGCCTGGTGAGGATTCAACTCGAACGCACCCCGTCGGAGAAGTTCGACAACAAGATCGCCGGCGCCCTTCATCTCCACCGCATCGCGCTCACCGAGACGGCCCCGGCGCGCTAGTGTCCCGAGTTAGAAATACGCTGGCCACGTCATTCGACCTTCCCGAGGATCAGGTCCGCGCCGGCCGTCCAGACGAACGGCTTCGGTTCCTGGTTCCGATCGTCCAGGGCGCCAAACCGCCCGCGTGTCAGCGCCGGTGCAAAAATCCCCATAGTGCCGGTTGAAAATCCCCACCCCGTGGCGAGGGCCGGAGCCGGCGCCGACTCTTGAAGGAGGAGGTACCGAAACCTGTTACGAGGAAGAGACGTGCACGACATCGAGGGGGCTACTGTATGCGTCTGTCTATTCAGGCCGGCCCGTTCGCCTCATCGTTGCTTCCCTCAGACCGAAACCGCCCGGCCGGTGCGTGCCGATTCGTAGCAGGCCGCCAGGACGCGCTGGCTGCGGATGCCAGCCTCCACGCCCACGGCCGGTTCCGATCCGGCCAGAATGGAGTTGCTGAAGGATTCAATTTCGGCCAGGTACATATTGACAGGCGTGGGCGAAATATCAATACCGCCGGCGGCGTCGCGGACCTGCCCCGCCTCGTATCCGCCGGCGCTCTCCTTGAGAATCGCGGTCATCCTGCCCCGATCCGCCTGGCCGAGCGTTCCTTCGGCGACGATGCTTCCCATCGAACCGTGCAGTTCGAGGGCATTCCTGCTCCCCTCGTCGGTGATGCAGAAGAACGTGTCGGCCGTGCCCAGTGCGCCCGATGCGAATTCGAGCATGGCCACGGCGCTGTCCTCGCTCTTGTAGTCATGCACCGTATTGCGCACAAAACAACTCACCCGCGCCGCGGGTCCGAGGAAAGTCTCCAGCAAGTCCATGCAATGCCCGCCCATGTCCATCAGCGAACCGCCGCCGCCGGATGCAGTATCCTGGCGCCATGCGCCGGGGATGGGCGGATACCAGCAGGACAATTGCGCCCGGGCGTATACGATCTTGCCGAGGCGCCCTTGTTCAATGAGCCGCTTTGCTTCCAGGTGCTGCGAATGGAACCGCATCATCAGTGCCGTGCCGAACAGGACACCCGCTTTGCAGGCCGCATTCGCCATCGCCTCAGACTCAGCGACGGTCATCCCAAGCGGCTTTTCGCAGAGTACATGCTTGCCCGCCGCGGCGCATGCCATCGCGTGTTCGAAGTGAGCGTTCGCCGGAGACGCGATATAGACGGCGTCAATCTCCCGCGCCAGACAATCCTGGATGCTCTCCGCGGCGGAAGTTCCGAACTGCTCCGCCACCTCGCGGTTGATCGCCGGGTCGATGTCGAAGACGGCGGCAAGGCGCGCGTTCGGCGCGGCAATGATCCCCTCGGGAATCGTCCTGCGGCGAGCGATCCCGCCCGATCCGATCACGCCCCATCTCACGGCCTCAGGCATGGGCTCGCCTCTTCGAGTAGGCTTTGATCACCTTCACCAGCGCCGCCGCGATCTGCTGACAGTTCTCCTCCGTGTATGTCGGATACGCGAAGCAAGTGAATGTGTGCTTTTCGTGCCACAACGCGTTTGGGACCTCCACCCTGGAATAATCCGCGCTGCCGGGCGCCGTGTACTCCGCGGACTTGAACGGGAAACCCGAAAGCCCAAAGGCGTTGCCTTCCAGAAAGGCGCGCTCGGTGTGGCACTGCGGCCAGAAGACTTTCCAGCAGGGCGCGCCTTCGGCTCCGGCCGCGGCGACGAACTCCTGGATGGTGCAGTCCATGTTCTCGATGTCCAGCGAGAACGCCATGACATACCATCCGTTCCGGCGCTGCGGCGTGTCTACGGGAACGAACTTCACTTCCTCCAGGTTCCTGATCGCGTCCACGATGATTCGGGCATTTCGCCGCCGCGCGGGCATGTTCCAGTCATCGATGCGATCCAGTTCGGCCAGCCCGATGGCCGACTGCATCTCGGTCATGCGGTAGTTCCAGCCCACCATGTTGTGGATGTATGGCAGCTTCTGTTCAAGTTCGAGAAGGCTCAGGCGCTGTTTCACGTCGTATCCATGGTCCCGGAAGCTGCGTGCGCGCCAGGCCACTTCCTCGTCGTCGGTGGTGACCATGCCGCCTTCGCCGCCGGTGGTGAACGTCTTGTTCTGGCAGAAACTACAGCCGGCAACGTGGCCGAGCGTGCCCGTCTTTTTGCTTTTGAACTCGCCGCCATAGCCTTCAGCGTTGTCCTCGACGACGAACAGGTTGTACTTCCTCGCCAGCGCCCAGACCTTGTCCATGTCACAGACGTTGCCGTAAAGATGGACCGGCATGATGGCCTTTGTGCGCTCACTGATCAGGCGTTCGGCGCTTTCAATGTTGATGCAATGGTCATCCAGGTTGACGTCGGCGAAACGTGGAATCGCGCCAGCCTGGACCACCGAGAAGCTCGTCGCGATAAACGTGTAGCTTGGCACGATCACTTCGTCGCCCGGCCCGATGCCCAGCGCGGCCAGACCGACGTGCAGCGCGGCGGTCCCAGTGGCGACGCTGATGGCATACTTCGACCCCTGCCACTCGGCAAATCGCTTTTCGAACTCCATGCCGCGCTTGCCGGTCCAGTAGTTCACCTTCCCTGAACGGAGTACGGCCTCTACATCTTTAATAGCCTTCTCGCTGAATTGCGGCCAGCCGGGCAGCTTCGTCCTCACCGCCTTCTCGCCGCCGTTGATTGCCAGGGTTTCTCGCACCTTCTCTGGTCCTTTATCTGGAGTAATGGAATTGACGACTCCGATTGACCGTACAGGCCCGAAAGTCAGGCCTGGCCAGTGTGCTGAGTCACCGCCTCGCAGCCATGTTACAGCATCCGCACGGGAACCGCCTCCACCCCCGTGATACCCTGAAAATCCCCTATGTTGTGGTCCCGTCTCTTGATCCCCACGTTGCGCGGGAACCCGGCCGCTTCGCCGGTCCCGCGGTGAGAGAAGATAGAACCACCATGCTTCAGATCCTCGACAGCGGCCCCTTTGAGGGCGAGGACCAACTCACTGAACTCACCCGGCGTTGCGAAGAGATCGTCCTGCCCGACGAAGACGGCGACCGCGAACTCACCCACTGGTGGATACTCAACCAATCCGGGACAACCGTCCTCTACATCGGAACCCCCGAGACCTTCCACCTCTACGTCCGCGACGAAACCGGCATCCAGTGAGTTTTGAAACTACCCGAGCCGCTCCCACTCCTCGGGATCGATGTGCGCCTGGTTGAGAATACTGCGAAGCGTGCCGACGGGCACTTCAGACTTCCTCGGCACGATTACCGTATCGATGATGTCGCCGGTGCGCCTGACGAACTTGACGTGGCTGCCCCTGCTGCCCGCTTCCACGAATCCCGCGGCAATGAGGCGGCGTTTGATCTCACGAAAGGAGAGCGGCCTAAGCCGCGCCAATTTCAACCTCGACAGTGCGGACCATGGGCGGCCGCGTGGCTTGCGGCGGTTCGAAATGGAGTTCGAGGGCTTCCTTGAGGTTGGCCAACGCTTCCTCTTCAGTCTTGCCCTGGCTGGCCACATCGACCTCAAGGCACTGGGAAACGTACCAGTCCCCCTCACGCCAAACGGTCGCCGCGAACGGACGTGTCATGACTCCATTCTTCCATAGGAAGCCACACCCCGGCGCCCACAACGTGGCCCACGCAACTTCTCCGCCCACGTCCCCAATCTCTCCGGCTGCATCGCCACCGGCAAGACCCTCGCATCCGTCAGCCGCAACATTCGCGAAGCCATCGAATTCCACCTCGACGGTCTCCGCCACGAAGGCCTCCCCATCCCCGAACCGTCTTTTGGGCGGGGCCGGAAAGCGGCGGTACGTTCCACCCCGGATTACTCCGCCCGCTCGCGATTTCGGCGTGGTATCTTGGCCGGACGGGTTACTATGTTGACAAGCGCCACCGTCGGGTCCGAGAAGAACCGTCCGTGGCAAGCACTATAGATTCATGAGTGTGCCCCTCATCCGGCCTCGCTTCGAATTCGCACATGCTGCGGAGGGCAGCGGCGCGCCCAGTATCGACGATTACCTGCCCGCCGAGGTTCGGGATCTCGACAACCCGCAGACCGCAATCCCGAGGATCGCGAAGGACGAACGGCTCATCCGGCTGATTGCCGAGGCGGTCCAGCGCATTCCGACCCGCCACCGGCTCAATTTGGGCGATGCGCGCACAATGGATGCTCTGCCGCCGGGGAGCGTTCATCTGGTCGTCACTTCGCCGCCCTACTGGACGCTGAAGGACTATCGGGATTCCGAAGGACAGATGGGGCACATCGAGGATTACGATGAGTTCCTCGACGAATTGGATAAAGTCTGGGCGCATTGCTTGAGGGCGTTGGTTCCGGGCGGGCGGCTAGTCTGCGTTGTCGGCGATGTCTGCTTGTCCCGGCGGCAGAACAACGGGCGGCACACCGTGGTTCCGCTACACGCGTCGATCCAGGAGCGGTGCCGGCGCATGGGGTATGACAACCTGTCGCCGATCATCTGGCACAAGATCGCGAATGCCGCTTACGAAGTGGAGAACGGCGGCGGCGGGTTCCTGGGCAAACCCTATGAGCCGAATTCGGTCATCAAGAACGACATCGAGTTCATCCTCATGGAGAGGAAATCGGGCGGGTATCGCGCGCCCGACTTAGCCACCCGCGTGCTGAGCGTGATCTCAGCCGAGGACCACAAGAAGTGGTTCCAGCAGATCTGGTCAGGGCTGACCGGGGCTTCGACGCGGCAGCATCCGGCGCCGTATCCTGTTGAGCTGGCGGAGAGGCTGATTCGGATGTTCAGCTTTGTTGGCGACACGGTGCTCGATCCGTTTCTTGGCACGGGGACGACGTCTGTGGCCGCGGCGAAGGCGGGCAGGGATAGTATCGGTTTCGAGGTGGATGAACACTACTTTGAGATGGCGCATACGCGCGTGGCGAATGAGTCGGGGTCTCTGTTTAGTAAGGCGACGATCGAGGTGGTGAAGTGAGCGAGCGGACGCACCTGGACCGGGGGGTTCGCGAAGCGGTCCGACATTTCTGGGAGACGCGATCCGAGCAGGCCGTCAAGCAAGGCTCGATCACAGGCACCAAGGATGCCGGGGCGCGGTCAGCCGTAACGGGCGGTGCGCAGATGCATGGGTTCGTGTGCCTGATCCGAGAACTCTTGTGCGAAGTCGGCCTCGATCAGACCCAGGTTCATTGATCGAGGGCATTGGAGTTGCCGGGGTGGTATCGGCCTGAGAAGAAATGGGACCTTCTCTTCGTGTCGGAGGGGCAATTGGTCGCGGCGATTGAGTTCAAGTCGCAGGTGGGGCCGTCGTTTGGGAACAACTTCAACAACCGGACCGAGGAGGCCATCGGAAGCGCCTCGGATCTGTGGGCCGCGTATCGGGAGGGAGCGTCCACGCCCTCGTCGCGCCCGTGGCTCGGGTATCTGATGCTGCTTGAGGAGACCGCCGGTTCGATGAACGCGGTTAGCAACCGGGAGCCGCACTTTCCGGTGTTTCCGGAGTTCAAGGATTCGTCGTACGCCGGGCACTACCAGATTTTGCTCACGAAACTGGTTCGCGAAAGGCTGTACGATTCGGCTTGCTTCATGCTTTCAGATGCCGAGGGCGGTATCCGTCCTGTGAACCCATCTTCCCGGGCGCGATATTGGAGCGCAAACTGAGTGCATGAGATCGGCGCGGCAGCAGGCAGAGATGGC
>PNKE01000069.1 GCA_013822245.1 Candidatus Solibacter sp. | reverse complement strand
GCGGCGAGCAGAAGGGCGAGAGCGAGTCGGGTCATGGCGGGCCTCCAGGCGAGGATCTGATTTGCAATGAGTATATCAATGGAGCGGTGGATGGAATGCTAGCCCAAGCGCGTCCAAGGCAGCAGGCGCCGCCCTGGGGTTGCTGATGCTGACGCAGTTGGCTGGCGCGTGGTTGATGCGGGCCAGTGGCGAACGGGAAACCGCGATCCACATCGCGTGTGGCGCGACTCCTTTTCGTGCGTTAGTTCCGTTCGGCGCATGGTTGTTAAAAGTCACTGCCATGGCCGGGTTATTGGGTTGGTTGGCGCTCGCTTGGTGGACGCCCCAAACCGACTGGAAGGCGGCGGTTGGGATTGGGTGGGGTGGACTACTAATGCCGGTGTTCGCTGGCATCAGTGTCGCGTGGCTGCGCATAAGCAGGATACCGGTCAGTGACCTTCTGCGTTGGTCTTGATTAAGGCCGGATTGCGTTGGTCAAAGCCCCGGGGCAGTACCAGTGTGCGTTGCGATCAGGGCGTGCGGGTGTGCCAACCTCCTCCGGACAGGCTGCGCCGGATGACCAGGGGCGGCCACGCCGCGTTGATGAACGACAGGCTCACTCGCGCTGCGTGCAAATCCCCGCAACCCGCTTTTCCACCTCGACTTGTTCCTCCAGGCGGTCCGGCGCATGGATAATAAGGTCATGGTGCGCCGCAAATTCCTTTCCGCTTTGCCAGTGGGTGCCGCTCTGGCCAAGTCCGCCGCCTCGGCACCCAGAATCGGGGTGGATCTTTTCAGCCTGCGTGGCCAGGGCTGGAACGCCTTCGAGCATCTGGACTACTGCGCCAAGCACGGGGCCAAGGTGGTCCACTTCTCGGAGATCCGGTTTCTGGGGTCGTTGGAAGTCGACCATGTGAAGAAGGTGGCCGCCCATGCACGCGGGTTGGGCATTGAACTCGAGATCGGCATGAGGTCGATCTGCCCGACGTCAACATCGTTCGACCCCAAGGCCGGGACGGCCGAGGAGCAACTGACGCGGCTGATCCGCGCGGGACAGGCTGCCGGGTCAAAGGTGGTGAGGGCGTTCCTTGGCAGCATGGCAGACCGCAAGACGCCGGGCGGGATCGAGGCGCGGATCGAGGACGCCGTCCAGGCGCTGAAGACGGTCCGCTCGCGCGCAATCGATGCGGGCGTGAAGATCGCCATCGAGAACCATGCCGGAGACATGCAGGGCCGGGAGTTGAAGACGCTCATCGAAGCCGCGGGAACCGATTTCGTCGGCGCCTGCTACGACACTGGCAACCCGCTATGGACGCTGGAAGACCCGCTGCTGACGCTCGAAACGCTGGCGCCGTATGTCCTCACGTCGCACATCCGCGACTCGTACCTTTGGCCGGTGGAGCAGGGCACGGCGGTCCGCTGGACGCGCATGGGCGAGGGCAACATCGGCATGGAGCATCTGCTGCGGCGGTTCGTGGAGCTGTGTCCGGGCAAGACGATGTCGCTGGAGATTATCGTGACCGGGCCGAGGGCGTTCAACTGGAAGCAGTCGGATTTCTGGAAGGGGTATGAGAACGTGCCGGCGTGGTCGTTCGCGCGGTTCACGGCGCTGGCCGATGCGGGCAAGCCGCAACAGTATGCGGCGGCGCCCAAGGAATTGGCTCAGGCGCGGGAGCGCGAGGATTTCGAGGCGTCGAACGTGTGGATGCGGAAGTTCTTCGCGGTTTGAGCTTTGAGTCCGGCCGGCCGCGCGGCGAATCAATAGGAAGGACACAATGCGCTGGCACCTTGTTCTCGCCATGATCATCACGCTCAAGCCCTCGGCCTCCGCCCAGAGGCCCCAGATTGTCAGGACCGTCCGCTCGGCCATCGCCACGGGCGATTTCGCCAAGGCGCAGTCGGCGCTGGACGCCCAGCAGCCGAAGGACTCCGGGTATCTCGAAGCGCTCTCCTGGATGGCGCGCGGGCACCTGGGAGCGAAGCGGTTGGATGAGGCAGATTCTTACGCGGTTCGAACGCGCACCGGGGCGCTGGCGATGCTGAAGGGCCGGGCGCTGGACGGCGATTCGTCGCTGCCGCTGGCGCTGGGGGCGTCGATTGAAGTGCAGGCGCAGGTGCTGGACGCGCGGGGGCAGAGGATCGAGGCGGTGGCGTTTCTCCAGGACGAGCTTAAGCGTTGGCACTCCACTTCAATTCGGACACGCATCCAGAAGAATCTGCACCTGATCTCGCTGGTTGGCAAGCCCGCGCCGGCGCTGGAGACGCGGGAACACCTGGGCTCGGCTCCGCCCGCGCTGGGGTCTTTGAAAGGCCGCAAGACGCTGTTGTTTTTCTGGGCGCACTGGTGCGCCGACTGCAAGTCACAGGCTCCGGTCCTGGCGCGGATCCGCAAGGAGATTCCGGAATCGAAGCTGGCGATCCTGGCCCCGACGCAGACCTACGGCTATGTCGAAGGCGGCAACGAAGCCCCGCGCGCGGATGAGATCGCCTACATCAAGGGCGTGTTCGAGAAGTACTATTCGCGGATCGAGGACGTCACGGTGCCGGTTTCGGAGGAGAACTTCAAGGCGTGGGGATCGAGCACGACGCCGACACTCGCCTTGATCGACGAAGCTGGCGTGGTGCGGCTGTACCATCCAGGGAAGATGACGTACGAGGAGTTGGCGGCGGCGCTGGGCAAGTAGGGCGGTTTCGTCAGGGGACGACGAGGCGGGACGGCGGTCGCGCCCCGCACGTTCGCAGCCGCTACTTCTTCTTTGCGGGAGCCTTTTTCGCGGGCGCCTTCTTGGCAGGCGCTTTGTCCGCGGTCTTGGGTTTGCATGCCATGGACGAGTCCTCCTTTCGGAGGATATCGTTCCAAATCGGCAGGCGGCAAGTCAAGAGGTCTTTCGGCTCTTTTTGTCGTTTGGTGGAGCGATTGGGCGGGGAGTGTGGGCAGTGCGATCCGACGAGGAGGAGGCGCGAGAAGTGGGCTGTGGCCACGGGGAGGGCAGAATCTTCTGCGATGTACGGAGGAGATCAGGGGAACACACCTGGCGGGAGTCAGGGGTGCCGGGCTGGCTGCAGATAGCGTGACAGCCATTCGTAGATCCTCTTCCACACATCCTTGATGTTCGCCGGCGATTCCACGATATGTCCCTCCCCCCAATAGCGAACGAAGATGGCCGGTTTTCGCTGCCGGTAGAGCGCACTGAAAAACTCCTCTCCCTGTTGGATGGGGACGTAATCCTGGTCGCCCTGTACGATCATCACCGGTGTTGAAACGCGGTCCACGAAGGAGATGGGGCTGTTTCGCGTGTACCGGAGGGGGTCTTCCCAGGGAGGAGCGCCCATTCGGAACTGTCCGGATTCCGCGAACACCATGAAGATGAGGCGGTCGCGGGCATGGGCCTCATATCGATATCGTGGGTCGATGGCCCCGTACAGGCTGAGCAGATTCGAGAATCCAGAGACGGCGATGATCGCCTTGAACCTCGATGTTTGAGCGGCGAGCGAGAGCGCCGCATATCCTCCGAAGCTGTGGCCAAACGCCGCCACCCGGCCATCGTCAACGATTCCCATCCTTACAGCCTCCTCAACCGCTGGGAGGACACCCTCGGGGATGGCCGCAAACGGTTCCGCGGGGCCATCGCCTGGGGGGAGCGGGACGCTGGGAAACAGGACCACGTAGCCCTTTGCGGCAAGCAACTGCGGGTGGTAAGCGCTTGGATTCTGTATGCTGGTGCGCGGCTTGACTGCGGCCGAATAGACTAGCCCGGGATATGCGGAAACCACAGTCGGGTACCGGATGCCAGGCTGGAAGTGTGGAGGCAACAGGAGCCAGCCGATCAACTGAGATCCGCCGGGCGATCTGTAACTGAATGATTGAAGGCTGCCTGCCGCGATGCTGTCCGTGAATTCGTTTGCGGCGGCGACGAGCCGACTTGACGATTGAGAGGCGCGCACGGAGCGAAGAGCAATACCACCGGTTTTTTCCGGGCCGGTGAAGAGGAGCGTGGATGTGGCCGGGATGTAGGCAACCGGTTCGCTCTCCTCGCCAATGGCGGGGAGAGCGGTGAGCCTGCCGTTGTTCACGTCCACGGCATAAAGGCCCCGCCGACCGTCAAGAGAGGCCCTAACGACAACCGCTCCGCACTCTGGAAAGACAATGGTCTCGATGCGGACATCGCCGCTGCCTGCGACGGCAGTGGGCGCGCCGCTGGCAGGAATCTTCCACAACTGACGATTCTCCACGGCAAGGAGACTCGCGCCGTCCGGGTGGGGCAGTACTGAGGACGGAGCGGCGCTCATCGTGCGGGTCAGGTTCACGCGCCGGCCATCGGGCCTGACGGCGATCCAATCCGGCCTTGACGACGAGCGGGCGACGCGCACGGCGATAGTCCCGTCCGCAAGCCAGGCAATGGCTGGAGGAATCGGCTCTTCCTCGCCGAATTCGACGACAATCCGTCGCTCTCCTTCGTTCATTGCGATTAGACGGTACATCGACGGATTGCGGTTGGGTAGACTGCCGTCCGCCCGCGGCACCAAGACCTCAGCGAGTTCGAATGCGGCGAGGCTGCGCCCATCCGGCGAGGCAGAGATGCCTGAGAACAGGCCCTTGGCCAGCACCGACACTGTCCCAGCCAGGACATCGAACTTCAGCATACGACCCTGAGGCCGGTCAGCGAGCTGCGAGGCCGGAGGGCTGACCAATTCGGAGGCGGTCACTTCGTTTCCGCGCCTAGCCCTCGCCCACGCCTCAGGGGCCTTGAAGGTGGCCTTGAGATCCAGATTGAACCAGGTCGGCTGTTCGCCTTCAGGGGGCGCGGCGCAGACGATGTGGCGGTTTGAGGTCCACACGGGGCGTTCAAGTTGGACAGTGGCGGAGGAGGCTTTGCTTAGTGCTCCATCGGCTCTCCTCCAGAGCCACAAGCCGACGCGTTCACCTCTTGTGGAGAGAAGCGCCAGGCGCTTACCGTCTGGGGACCATGAGGGGGAGAAGAAGCCGGATCCATCGCGTTCGCCATCGGTAATTCGGACAGAACGATGCGACTCCGCATCATAGACCCAGACATCGCTGCGGTCCATCCCATTCATGAAGTTTCGCTGCTGGACCTTCGCACTGCCCTTGGGTCGCACCCTGACAAACGCAACCAGCTTACCGTCCGGGGAGGGCGCCACGGCTCCGAACGATTCAAGGCGAAACAGATCGCCAACCTCGAAAGGCCTCAAAGAGGCGGGTGCAGCCCACGAGACACCCAGCAACAATGCAGCAATGAGAGATGGGATTTCCCTCATGTACGTTTTCTCGATGATCATTTCAAGCCTGGCCATCGGACAGACCGGGAGGTCGAGTCCTACTTGGTGTCGTAGCCTTTCAGGGGGCGGATCCAGATGTTGCGGAAGCGCACGGTGGCGTCGTGGTTCTGGAGCGTCAGCGGGGCTTCCGGGCCGTGGACTTCGAAGGGCTTATGGATGCGGTGGGCCATCTGGCCGACAAACTCCTGGCGGTGGTGGACCATGACGCCGTTGTGGATGACGGTTACAGTCGGCGCTTTCACCATCTTCGAGCCTTCCCATTTGGGCGCTTCGAACAGGATGTCGTAGCTCTGCCACTGGCCCGGCGCGAGCGACGCGTTGGCGCGCGGCGCGAACTGGCCGTAGATGGCCGAAGCCTGGCCGTCGGCATACGTCACGCTATTGAACGACTCCAGCACCTGGATTTCGTAGCGGCCCATCAGGATCACGCCTGAATTCGCCGCCCACTGGCCGCAGCCCTCGACCGGCGACGGGACCTGCCATTCGAGGTGAAGCTGGATGTCGCCGAATTGCTGTTTCGTGACAAGGTCGCCGCGGCCGGCAACTTCGGCGTATCCGTTGGCCACCTTCCACTGTGGCGCGATTTCACGTCCGCGGGCGTAGCTCTTCCACTGCGAGAGATCCTTGCCGTTAAAAAGCACGACGGCGTCGGCGGGCGGAGGCGTGGTGACGACTGTGCCTGGGACCTTGGGGGGATGGGGGCGCGCGATGTCGTGGACCTTCCAGGGCTGGCCGGGGATGACGGGCGTGTCGGAGTAGCCGGGCGGGTCGTCGCAGCCGCGGGTTTTGCGGTCGACGGGCGGCTGTTGGGCGCAGACGGTCAGAACAAGCGACGATGCGAGCACGCAAAGGATCGATTTCTTCATTTGATTAGGGTCTCCTCGTTACCACCGCAGCTTGAGGTCGGCGGTCCATTTCTCATTTGACGCCATCATCTGGTCCCATGTCACGGTGGTGTGGTTGTAGGCGGCCATGCGGCCGAGGATGGCGGTGAGGTTGCTCTCCACCGAGACTTCGACGTTGTTGACGGGCTTGCCTTCGCGGATGGCGGCGATGAAGGTTTTGACGTTGTTGATGGCCCCCTGGCGGAAGGTGTCGTCGCGTTCGGCGCCCATCCAGGCGTTGTCGCCGGTGATGCGGACGAGGCCGCCGTAGTGGGTGTCGGCGGCGCCTTTGAGGCCGAAGACGCGGACGCAGAGGTCGGAGAAATGGCGGGTGAGCTGGTGGGAGCTGAAGTCGGCGTGGACGTTGTTGGGGTAGTCGTAGTGGACGAGGAAATGGTCCCAGGCGTCGCTGCCTTCGTAGCCGGAGCCGGTCCAGTCGGTGCGGCCGCCGGTGCCGGTGGCTTTGAGGGGGTGGCCTTTGAGATACCAGTTGGCCATATCGATGACGTGGATGTTCTGTTCGACGATGATGTCGCCGCCCATCACTTTATCCATGTAGAAGTTGGCTACGCGGCGCTGGCCGGGGTCCATGCCGGGCGTGCCTTTGTCCCTGGCGGGGCGGCCGGCGTAGTAGAAGACCTGGGCCATGACGGGCGCGCCGATGTCGCCGCGGTGGATGCGCTGGGTGACCTCCTGGAAGACGGGCATCGAGCGGCTTTGGAAGTCGACGAGGAACGAGAGATTTTTCGAGGCGGCCTTCCTGCCGGAGGCGAGAATGGACCGGCAGCCGGGGACGTCGACGGCGACGGGCTTGGCGCAATAGACGTGCTTGCCGGCGTCGACGGCGGCCTGGGCCTGATCGGGATGGAAGTAAGTGGGGGTTTCGATGGCCACGGCGTCGAGCTTGGAGTTTGCCAACTGCTTGTAGGCGTCGGGGCCGTAGTAGGCGCGGCTGCCGTCCACTTTCAGCTTGGCGGCGGTGGAGTCGAGATTGGCTTTGACGACCTCGGCCAGGGCGACGATGCGGGCGCCGGTGAATTCGGGGAAAAACGGCGCGATCCAGTTGCCGCGTCCGCCGCAGCCGATGAGGCCGACCTCGACGGTGGAATTGGCCTGGGAGCCGAATGCCGTCTCGGGCCGGACAATCAGAAGGCCCGCGGCGCCTGAAGCTTTCAGGAAATTCCGGCGGGCCTGGTTCTCATTCGATTTTGTTGAGCCGCTCATTGCCTTCTCCTCCTCGTGACTGAGGTGTCGAAGGCAATATATCTCAGCCGGGCAGCAGTTTGCTGATGTCGTTATAGAGGACGAAGACGACGACCACCATCAGGAAAACGAAACCGAGTTTCAGAATGTTTTCCTTGAGGGCCAGACTCAAGTCGCGGCGGATCACCATTTCGATCAGCAGCATGAGGATCATGCCGCCGTCGAGGATGGGGATGGGCAGGAGGTTGAAGATGGCGAGGTTCAGGCTCACTGTGGCCATGAGGCTGATGAACGAGGCGGCGCCTTCGCGGGCGGCGTCGCCAGAAAGCTGGGCGATGCGGATGGGACCTTCGAGCGATTTGGGCGATGAGCGGCGTTCGACAATGGCCTGCAGGAACTGGAAGATGAGCGTGGCGCCCTTGATGTTGTGATCGACCGATTTCGCGACGGCCTCCGTAAGGCCGAGTTGGGAGTAGACCATTTTCGGCGCCAGTTCGACGCCGAGCATCCAGCGGGTGGGGCCGTCGGCGTCAGATTGCTTCGGCTGGACGGAGAACTCCAACCGCCCGCCGCCCCGTTCGGCGACAATGGCCACGGGCTTGCCGCCAGCCGCCTTCACTTCGTCGTGGACGGTATAGATGGTGCGGATGGGCTTGCCATTGATCGAAACCAGCTTGTCGCCAACCTGCAGGCCCTTTTTCTGGGCGTCCATGCCGGGCATCAAGCCGCCGATTTCGATGTCGGTCCAGGCAGACCAGCCGGCCAGGCCGACGCCGGCGCGATCGTCGAGCAGCGGCGTGACCAGGACATTGCGGGCCTCGCCGTTGCGTTCAAAGAGGACGGGCAGGGGCACGCTGGCGCTGACGTATTCCTTCAGGATCACGTCTTCCCAGGTTTCAGCCTGCTTCCTGCCGACCGACAGGATGATGTCGCCTTGCTGCAATCCGGCGCGGGCGGCGGGCGAATCCGGCTTGACGTAACCGATCCGCGGGCGATCCATCGAGCTGGCGAGTCTGGGGAACTCGACCATATAGAGCCCGGTCAGGAGGAAGACGGCGAGGAAGATGTTCATCGCCGGACCGGCAAAGACGACGATGAGGCGCTGCCAGCGCGGCTTGGCCTGGAATCCGCGGGGGTCGTTCTCGTCGCCCGGATGCTCGCCGGCCATCTTGACGTAGCCGCCGAAAAGGATCCAGGAGAACCGGAAGTCTGTTTCGCCTCTGCGGAAGCCGAACATCCGGGGGCCGAAGCCGATGCTGAAGGTGTCGACGCGGATGTCGAAGAGGCGGGCTGCCAGGTAATGCCCCAATTCGTGGATGATGATCATCACCCCGAGCAGAACGAGCAGCCACCAGATATTGCCAAAAAGTGTCATTGTTCTCCAGTTCCTTGCGTGTCCTCAGCGGGCTACCGCGCGGGCGCCCCGCTCAGCCGCCACCATGCGGGCGGTCTCCCTCGAATGCCTGTCAATCTCCAGTATGTCGCCGACCGTCCTTGGTTCCAGACGTCCAACGCGCGAAAGGGTTTCCTCGACAACGTCGGCGATGGCCGGAAATCCGATCCGGCGGCCGAGAAACTCTTCCACTGCAATCTCATCGGCTGCATTGAGGGTGGCCGTGAGGCTGCCTCCTCCAGACTGCGCCTGATAAGCGAGTCGAAGCAAGGGGAAACGCTTCATGTCGGGCGGTTCAAACTCCCAGGTCCGGGCCTGCGACCATTCCAGCCGCGGCACCGGGGCCGGGGCGCGTTCGGGCCAAGTCATCGCATACTGGATCGGCATTCGCATGTCGGTGGCGCAGACCTGGGCGATGACGCTGCCGTCGTTGTATTCCACCATGGCGTGGACGGTGCTTTGAGGATGAACCACCACCTCGACCCGATCCACCGGGAAGTCAAACAGCCAGCAGGCCTCGATGACCTCGAAGCCCTTGTTCATCAGTGTGGCCGAATCGACGGTGATGCGCGGGCCCATCTTCCATGTTGGATGATTCAAAGCCTGCTCCGGAGTCACTTTCGCCATCTCGGATGCAGTTGATTTGCGGAATGGCCCGCCGGACGCGGTGAGGATGAGCTTTGTGGCTTCCTCGCGCCGTCCGGCTCGCAGGCACTGGTGGGCGCCGTTGTGCTCGCTGTCCACCGGGATCAGATGCACGCCGCGCCGCTTCACCTCGTCCATCACCAGCGCGCCCGCCGCCACGAGCGTCTCTTTATTGGCCAGGCCGATGCGTTTGCCCGCGCGGATGGCTTCGAAGGTCGCTTCCAGTCCGGCCACGCCCACGATTGAAGACATCAGAAAACCGGTCTCCGGCGCCGTGGCTACCTCGACGTAGGCCTTGGAGCCCCAGAGCAGTTCGGGCGAGTGAATCCCGCGGGCATTCAGCATCTCGCGGAGACGGGGCAGATCCTGTTCACCGGCGACCACGGCCACGGCAGGCTTAAACTCCTGGATCTGATCACAGAGCGCATGGAGGTTTCGCCCGGCGACGAGTGCGTGGACCTGGAATCTATCCGGGTTCCGCCGGACGACGTCCAGCGTGCTTTGGCCGATGCTGCCGGTCGAGCCGAGTACCGTCAACTTCATTAGGAGCAACCGTCCGCCATCTTACCATTCACGGAGAGCGGTCCCGGCGGCCGGGCCGGATTGGCAAGTCCGCGCCGGAGCAAACGGACACACTGCCCGCGGCTCATGTTGTTCAGGGGGGAGGAGAAAGAAGAACCCAAAGGGCGCCAGGGAGGACCTATGCTTCAGGGGTCTTTTGAGGTTAGTCTCGCTTTGGTGGGAGTTGCCTCCCTGGCTTGTTTTCAGACTAACCTACTGTTTCTGGGATTGCAAGCGTTTTCTACGTAATTTTGTATTTTTTTAATCAACGGCCTTGACCTGGACCCCGACCATTCTCTCTAACACCTTGATAGTAGAGATGATATCCTCATCCGCGTGGCCTTCGGCGATGGCTGCCTGGAACATCTGGCGCGTGAGGGCGGTCAGCGGCACGGGAACGCCGAGTTCGGTGGCGCTATCGAGCATCAGCCCGATGTCCTTGTGCATCCATCTCACTGAAAAATTGGTAGTAAAGTCCCGCGTGAGGACATTAGGGCCTTTGACTGAGATGAGTCCGCTTCGGGCGGCGGAGTTGTTGAGGATGTCGAGCATGAGCGAGGCGTCGAGGCCGGCCTTGGCGGCCAGCACCATGGCCTCGTTGAATCCCTGTAAGAGGTTGCAAAGAATAAGATTTTGGGACAACTTGGCGTTGAGTCCCATGCCGACGACGCCGCAGTAGTAGAGCAGTTTGCCCATGGCTTCGAGGCACGGTTTCACTTTTTCATAGATTTCGGGATCGGCGCCGGACATGAAGGTCAGGGTTCCGGACTCGGCGCCGGCCTTGGAGCCGGTGCAAGGGGCGTCCATGAAGCCGACCCCCATCTCCTTGAGCCGGGCGGCGGCGGCGCGGGCGTAACCGGGGGCGATTGTCGAGCAATCGGCGACGATGGAGCCTGGCCTGAGACCTTCCACCAGGCCCTCCTTGCCGAAGGTGACGTGTTCGGACATGGCGGTGTCGCCGACGCAAAGGAAGACGATTTCGCTGCCGGCGGCCACCTGGGCCGGAGTAGAGCAGACTCTTGCGGCGGGCTGACCTTCGGCCAGGGCTGTTGCCTTGGAGGCCGTGTTGGACCAGAGAGCGACGTCGTGGCCGGCTTCGAGAAGGTGGCGGGCCATGGGGTAGCCCATGATGCCGAGTCCGAGGAATCCGAGTTTCATAACGCAGGCCTCCTGAGTCAATGGCGCAGGGAAGCGCCGGGAAAGCCTGATTGTACGATGACCGGGCGAGACACGACAAACGGGCCAGCGGGGCAGCGGAGGCGAAACTGGAATTTGGTGATCTATTGAGCCGGGCAGCCAGCCACCAGCATTCTGATCATGACGACGTCGGAGGGTTGATACCAGGCGCGCGGGATTTTGTCGACATCCTCCTCGGTTTGGACGATATGTCTCCTGACGATGGACCTCAACTGCTCGACGCTGACCCCGATCGATTCGGCGACCTCGATCTCAGAGAAGAAGCCTTTGGGCGGCCGTTTGCTGTTCATGATGCTGGTTTGCTCCGTGGTGTGGGGCCTTCAAGTCAGATCGTATCGCGCCGCCGGGCGGAGGTGAATTGGGGTAACCTCCTAGTTCGAGCACTAGAAAGCCCACCTTAGTACCAGCCCGGGATTTCTCTCGTACTAAGATCAACGGCGGCAGCGCTTCGGGTGGCGGGCCAACGGCGGTGGCCGATTGCGGCTGGACGCCGGCGGCGCGAAAAGGAGAGGCATTCGGGACGCGGGTGTGGTAAGGTTTGATCGCATGAGGGTGCTGCAGCCGGTTCTATGGTCAAAAGGGACGTTTCTGACGCCACAGCACTTGCAGGCGCAGGACCGGTTCATCGAGAGCGTGTTGCAGTTCAGGGTGGAGTCACTGAACTTCCGGCCGTGGGGATTCACGAGTCTGAAGCTGGACCATGAAGCCCTGGACGGGGGGATGGCGGGTGTGAAACAGGCGTCGGGGCTGTTTCCCGACGGCACGCCGTTTGAGATTCCCGAATCCGATGAGGCGCCAAAGGCGCGGCCGCTGGCGGAGTTTTTCGCGCAGGGGCAGACATCGGTGGATGTGTTTCTGTCGATCCCGGAATACCGGCAGAACACGCTGAACGTGACGGCGCCGGGGACGACGGCGGATGCGCGCTACGTGGCCGAGATCAAGACGTGGCGGGACGAGAACAACGGGGTTGTCGAGCGGCCGGTGCAGGTGGCGCGGCGCAATCTGCGGGTGGTGGTGGAGGGCGAGAACCGGCAGGGCCAGGTCTTGCTGCGGATGGCCCGGATCAGGAAGACCGAAGCCGAGACGTTTGAGTTCGACCCGGCGGCGGTGCCGGCGATTCTGAACGTGAAGGCGAGCGACGCGCTGACGCGGATGTCACGCCGGCTGCTGGAGATCCTGTCGGCGAAGAGTTCGATGCTGGCGGCGCTGAGGCGGCAGAAGAACCAGAGCCTGGCGGAGTTCACGACGGGCGACATCGCCAACTTCTGGCTGCTGTATTCGGTGAACCAGCATCTGCCGCTGGTGCGGCACATTTACGAATCGCGGGGCGGGCATCCGGAGGAGCTTTGGAACACGATGGCGTCATTGGCGTCGGTGTTGACGACGTTCTCGCTGGATGTGCAACCGAAGGATCTGCCGGTCTACGACCACGATGAGCTGGGGGAGCGGTTCGCGACACTGGAAGAAAGGCTGCTGCACCTGCTGGAGACGGTGGTGCCGAGCAACTTCATCTCGCTGCCGCTGAAGCTGGTGCGGCCGTCGATCTA
>PNKE01000065.1 GCA_013822245.1 Candidatus Solibacter sp. | reverse complement strand
GCATCCTCAGCCCCGGTCTGGAACCGCCGGGCCGATCAGTCAGGCTCCCGCGGCAAGGTTCTCTCGTGTCGTCCGCGGAAGGGTCCGGCACGGCCAGGATGTCCGGTTCAGAGGCTGTCGCAAACGCGCTCGATCACCTGGATACGGCTCTGCTGGCAAGATCCCTGCACCGGTCCGGGTTCCTGATTCTGGTCCGCGCACACTGCAAACAGGACCGCGGCGAGATCTTTTGGAATGTTACCGCCGGAATCAAAGAACCTGTCTCGCGGATCATCTCACCGGAGTCCACCGGTAGGATCGACCTTCTCGCCGTGGCCCATTCGTTTGAGTTCGACGGGTTTGGGACGAGCGTCTGAGCATACCCTCTCAAGCGCCCGCCGAATGTGTGGTGCGCCAAAGGTGGAAAGCCTGCCGCCCAATGCAACAAGGGACCGTCCCCCGGATGAAGCTTAACAGTGGTCATGACCAACCTGAGATCCATCCACTGGCGGGACTTCGGGATGTGGCTCGGCTGCTTCGAGGAATACCCCGGCTGCCTTACGCACGGCGAGAGTCTGGAGGAAATCGAGGAACGCCTCCGCCGCCTCTATCGCGGCCTTGCCAGCGGCCCGATCGCCGGTGTCCGCAAGGTAGCCGAACTCTCCGTCTGATGAAGAGAACTATCCTCATCCGCCGCGTGGAGGATGAAGGCTGTTTCCTGACCCGGCACGGCTGAAAGCGCGACGGGTAGACCAACCCGAAAACCGGCATTTTCCTGCCCGTGCCTCGCCACAAAGAGGTGAACGGCCCTCCCGCCCTTCACATCGCGCGAAAGATCGAGTCCTGACCCGCGGCTTCGCTGAACAATCGGGCTTGTTTCGCCGGACGCTCGCGGACAATCCCACCGCCCGCCCGCGCCACTGCCGAGCCGAGTTCCCCGCATCCATCTCCGAAGGACATAGAATAGTGGCGTTGCGCACCGAAACCGCACCCCTGTGCCCGGAAAGGCCCCCATGCGACTCCCTCTCTGTCTGTCCGCCTGCCTCCTGATGACCACCCTCGCCGCCGCCGACCGCGTCACAATCGACGCCGGTATGCTCGAATCCACCTCCCCGCCCGTCAACGGCGTCCGCGTCTTCAAGGGCATCCCCTTTGCCGCGCCCCCCGTCGGCGACCTCCGTTGGCGCGAACCCCAACCCGCCCCCAAGTGGTCCGGCGTCCGCAAAGCCGATGAGTTCGGCCCGCGCTGCATGCAGCGCACCGGCCCCGGCGCCGACTACTGGTTCCGCGGCCCCGCCGCCAGCGAGGACTGCCTCTATCTCAACGTCTGGACCCCAGCCAAATCCGCCCGCGAACGCCTCCCCGTCCTGGTTTACATCTACGGCGGCGGCTTCCAGAACGGCGACGGCTCCGAACCCCGCTACGACGGCGCCAACATGGCCTCCAAGGGCATCGTCGCCCTCACCCTCAACTACCGCCTCGGCGTCTTCGGCTTCTTCGCCCATCCCGAACTCACCGCCGAATCCCCCAACCGCGCCTCCGGCAACCAGGGCTTCCTCGATCAGGCCGCCGCCCTCCAATGGGTCCAACGCAACATCGCCCAATTCGGCGGCGACCCCAAGCGCGTCACCATCGCCGGCGAATCGGCCGGTTCCATCTCCGTCTCCGCCCTCATGGCCTCGCCCGTCTCCAAGTCCCTCATCGCCGGAGCCATCGGCGAAAGCGGCGCCCTCATCTCCACCCTCCCTCCCCGCTCCCTCGCCGACACCGAAAAGGACGGCCAACAAGCCGCCTCCGCCGCCGGCGCCGATTCCCTCAAGGCCCTCCGCGCCATGACCTCCGATCAGATCATGGAAAAGCTCGCCGGCGGACCTGGCATGCGCTACCGGCCCAACCTCGACGGCTACTTCCTCCCCAAAACCCTGGCCGAAATCTTCGCCGCCGGCCAGCAGGCCAAAGTCCCCCTCCTCGCCGGTTCCAACACCGAGGAATCCGGCGCCCGCGGCATCCTCGGCCCGAACGATCCCACCCCCGAGAACTTCGCCTCTGCCATTAATAAGCTCTACCCCGCCCACGCCGCCGCGGTCCTCAAAGCCTACGCCGCCTCCACCCCCGAGCAGGTCCTTCAGGCCGCAACCGACCTCGCCAGCGCCCGCTTCATCGGCCACGGCACCTGGAAATGGGGCGAACTCCACATGCAGACCGGCGGCAAGCCCGTCTACCGCTACATGTACGCCCGGCCCCGCCCCGCCTACACCCCGCCCGGCCAGCCCGCCGCCGCTCCGCCCGCACCCCGCCCCGGACCCTCCATCCCCCGCGGCGCCGCCCACTCCGCCGAAATCCAGTACGCCATGGGCAACCTCCCGATCGACCCCCGCTACGCCTGGACCCCCGACGACTACAAAGTCTCCGAAACCCTCCAGGGCTACTTCGTCAACTTCATAAAAACCGGCAACCCCAACGGCCCCGGGCTTCCCCAGTGGCCCGCGTACACAAGCCCCGGCTACCAGCGCGTCCGCATCGACGTCACCACCCTCGCCGAGCCCGAACCTGAACGCGCCCGCTACCTCACCCTCGACGCCGCTTTCGCCAACCGGTGAGGCCGTCCCCCGCGGCCTCACACCCGCTCTTTGTCCGACTGCTTCCGCGCCGTCAGCGCCAGCCGGCGCGAGCGCGCAGGCGGTACAGATCCTGAATGCGCCGGGCGATAATCTGCCGGTCGCGCGGATGCAGTTGATCGGCGCGCGCCAGGTCGTCCATGTTGTCGAGGGCGTTGTGGAGACTGTCGCGGTCGAAACGTCCGCGGCGGGCGTTGCGGTCGAAGTCCTCGAGTTCGCGAAGCGCACGGCGGAAATGGTTGGCCTCGTGGTTGTCCACCCGCGCGCGGCGAAAGATCACTTCGAGGTCGCGCATCGCCCCGGTCACCGGGTTGCCGGTGCGGTACTGCGGGCCATAGTCGTCGTAGTCCCGGCCGGGACCGTCATAGCGGTAGCCGTAGCCCAGGCGGCGGTCGTTGCCCCAACCCTGGGCTTCGACCTGAACCGCGAACACCGCCGTGATCGCCGCGGCCAGAATCAATTGTTTGCGCATTGCCGTTGCCTCCTGCCGCGTTAGAAGCGGCCCGTTTCATGGCGGTTTCAGGCCTATTTCAACCACCCTGGTGGTGAATTTCGGCCACCTGAATCCGCGCCACGGGATGCGCTACCTTGGACGTACGCTTCCATGAAAACCGCACTCCTGACCACCTCCCTGGCCCTGCTCGTCCCGGTTGGATTGCCCGCCCAGCAGCCGCTCCGCTATGAGTGCCGCCGCGCCGCCACGCCCGTCAACATTGACGGCCGGCTCGATGACGCCTCCTGGCGTGCAGCGAGGTGGACGCCAGCCTTCGTTGACATCGAAGGCCCGGCCAAACCGAAGCCGCGCTACCGTACCCGCGCCAAGATGCTCTGGGACGGCGAGTACTTCTACGTCGCCGCGGAGATGGAAGAGCCGCACGTCTGGGCCACGCTCACCGAGCACGACTCGGTCATCTTCCGCGACAACGACTTCGAGGTGTTCCTCAACCCCTCCGGCGACGGCAACAACTACTTCGAGTTCGAGATCAACGCCCTGAACACCGGCTGGGATCTCTTCCTTCCGCGCCCATACAAGAAGAAGGGCCGCGCCGACAACTCATGGGAGATCCCGGGCCTGAAGACCGCCGTGCATGTCCAGGGAACGCTCAACGACCCGCGCGACCGCGACCGCGGCTGGACGGTCGAGATGGCTTTTCCGTGGAAGGCGTTCGCTTCGCGCGCGCCCGTCGAGCGGCCCAAACCAGGCGATGAGTGGCGTGTGAACTTCTCGCGCGTCCAGTGGCGCGTCGAGATCCGCGACGGCAAGTACATCAAGGTCCAAGGGCTCAAGGAGGACAACTGGGTGTGGTCCCCCCAGGGCCTGATCGACATGCACGTGCCCGAAATGTGGGGCTACGTGCGGTTCACAGATAAGTGAGAACGCGCGCTATTCCGCCGGCGGATACTCGCGGTGCGGCGGCGGCGCGGGCTTCATCGCCTGCTTCACCCGATCGAACGCCATCACGCGGCCGCGGCGGTAGGATTCCACGCCGAGCGAAATCGCCACCATCACCTGGTAACCGCGCAGGGCGTTATAGACCGGCTGCTCCCGGCTACGCATCGAATCCAGCCAGTTGTCGCCGAGCCCCGGACCGGCCTCGCCCTCGATGACGACTTCGGACTTGCCGTCGTTGGCTTCGCGAAACTCCTTCTGGAACTGGCGCTCGGCCTTCACCTGCGCCACCATGCGGCGCATGCGCATTCCGCCAGGCCCGCTCTGCGCGCCCGGTGGGGGCGGAGCGGCGACGATCTGAATGGTGGCCCAGTTGGCGTAGACCGTCTCGGGCACCGAGGTTTCGTTGGCCATGCAGGAGATCATGTTGATCGAGTAATCGCCGGGGTACTCGATCATGGTCATGTAGGTATCGGGCACTTCGCGGTTCTTCTGGACGTAGGTGCCGCCGGCGCCCACGGCGCTTGTGGGAAAGTCGAAGCCGATCATGGTGCTCATCGAGCCGAGGCGGTGATAGAGCAGGTCGCCGGCGTTGCCGGTGGAGTAGTCCCAGAACTTGCGCCAGCGGAAATAGCGCTCCGCGCTGAACTTGCGCTTCGGCGCGGGGCCGAGCCACATCCTCCAATCGATGTTGCCGGCATCGAACTTGGCGTCGGGCCAGGCCGTATCGCCGACGCCGGGGATCGGATAGTCCCACATGCCGGTGCGCGTGTTGCGGTTGTAGCTGATGAGGCCCCAGAGCACTTTTCCCGCCTTGCCGGCCTTGATGAAGTCGTTCACCTTCCAATAGAGCCGCGTTGCCGGGCCGGTGCCGCCGAGCTGGATCAGGCGGCCCGACTTCTGCGATTGCGCGTTCAGCTTCGACGCTTCCTCGATCGTCCGCGTCATCGGCTTTTCGAGGTAGACGTCCTTGCCGGCCGACATCGCTTCGCTGGCCATCTGGTAGTGCCAGTGGTCTGGGACCGCCAGCACGACGCCGTCGATATCCTTGCGGGCGAGGACTTCGCGGTAGTCCTTGTAGCCCTTCTCGGCGCCGGATTGTTCGAGGCCGAACTTCAGACGCGGCTCCCAGACGTCGCAGCAGGCGGCGATGTTCAAATCCTTCTTCTGATCGCGGCGGGCCTTGAAGCCGCGAACGAGACCTTCAAACTGCATTCCGTTGCCGATGAAGGCGATGTTGATTCGATCGTTGGCGCCCAGCACGCGGCCCGTGGAAAAGGCCGTGGCGGCGGCTGCCATGGCGGTGTCGCGCGTCAGAAACTGGCGGCGTGTCGAGGGGACTTGTTCGTTGCTCATATGGCTTGCCCCGATTGTACATCCGCCGCCGGCCCCTGGTATCACGGCCAGCACTTCGCCGAAGAAGCCCGCCTGGGCGCGATCCAGTTTGACGAGGACGCGGCGGAGCGGGTTCGCGAGGATGCGACCGGGCCGAATCCGGTGACCGTCTTTGAAGCGGGCGCCGATCACTGGCGGCGGGTGCCCGGCGGACAGACTCTTCAGGGAGCACCCTCCAGGGGGAGCGTGGTAATGCGGTTGTGGCGGGGATATGCAGGTCCGAAACCCGCAAGGCCTGAACACGGGGAG
The DNA here is from genome assembly GCA_013822245.1 of Candidatus Solibacter sp. GTDB lineage: Bacteria > Acidobacteriota > Terriglobia > Bryobacterales > Bryobacteraceae > PNKE01. The sequence goes on along the minus strand of PNKE01000065.1, from coordinate 7,280 downwards.
GCCGGTCAAGAACAGGCGCGCAATGAATCAGGCCTCCTTCCGGAGGCCTGTGTGGATGATTGCGTCTTGGTTGCGGGGGTAGGATTTGAACCTACGACCTTTGGGTTATGAGCCCAACGCCACGTGTCTGCTGGTTCTTGCTGTTCCTTGTTCTTCAAGCACTTAGCTCATCTTGATGGCCCTTCGTTCACCGTGTTTTGGGGTGGTTTTTGTGGCAAGTGGTAGCAGGTTTGGTAGCGGTGCCGGCCGTCTCGATCCCCGCCGAGACCGGTGCTGGCCGGGGAGCGTTTTTCCCATTGGGGATTTCAGACCCCGTCCCTCCGGCCAGAGAGAGCATTTGGGAATCAGAGACTCGAACCCGATTCGCGGCCCGATGAAGCGGAACATCGCCTCAGCGCAGAAGCGACATAGCCGAAATGTCGGATTGCCGGAGGCTGATTTTCCCAATGGGGAAATCAGACCCCTGCTGTTCCAGTTGTTCCAGAGCCCGTTCATAAAGCCAGGCCGCGATTGCGTCATCTGAAATCGCACCATACTCTCAGAGCCCGGCTGCAGCCAGTGACTGCAGAGTGACTTGCTCCCGAATCGTCGCGTAGACGGGTCGCTCAATCTTCGACAGCCACTCGCAAACGTCCGGAGACAGGGCCTCGATTGCAATCAGTTCGGGATGTTGGCGGAACAGCTTGGCAACCGATTCCTCAGGAATGCGATTCTGCTTGATCTGCAGCCATGCGAGGCCGATCCAGCGGCGGACAGTCTTCGGGCTGACGTGCAGCATCGATGCCAGTTCGCTGACCCGGAGACCCTGTCCTGCGGGATACCCATAGCCTTCGAGCCACAACTGCATCTCTCTGCTCAACTGCCGATACGGAATCTTCTCAGGATGGTTGCGGCAGAACTTCTCGAAGGACTCCTCGGTGATCCTCCCGGCAACACAGTCGAGGTATCCCCGCGCTCGCCATCGACGAACCTGGCGCACACTCACCTCAAGGTCGCGGGCGAGATCCTTCGTTTTGAAGCCGGTCAGAAGTTCCTGTGTCCGCCCCAACTGCTCAAGCTTGCGGCGGACCGACTTCTCCGTGCGGCCGAGTTTGCGGGCGATCGTCCGGATGGTCTGAGTGGAGGAGAGGTTCAGCAGTTCCTCGATCTCGGCTGGAGTCCAACCGCGACCGTTTTGCCAACTGGAGGCGCGGCCACCGTTCGCCTCGGCTCCAATTCTGGCTGCTCCGTTCACGAAATTCGTTGCCTGCATGCCCGCCTCCTTTCCGGAGTACTCCATTGCTAGGTGAAACCACCGATACGGTGGGTAAGCCCCTTCCTTGACAGATAAGAGGGCTGTGGAAAAGTGAATCTCACCAGTTTTGTTTTGACTCTGTGAAGGTGAAACGAATTGCGGGCGGCCTGCATAGAAACATTGGGTGAGGTTTGACCCGCTGGAAACCTCCTATTTCTTTGGGGGTCTTCCGGTTCGCGACTCCTGGTGATCGCCATGAGTGATTGTGACGAGCCACGCGCGGAACTATGGATCCGAAACCCTGACGACCGCGGGAATGTAGTTGACCAGCGGCTCATCGAGGTAGCGCATCAGGTGTGGCCGCGTGCCCGAAAGATCGTGGTCGGCATTCTGGGCAGCGCCGAAGACGCCCCGCGGATCGTTGAGATCGCCGTCCACCAGGCTTCCAGGGCCCTTGAACGGAACGGTCCTGTTGCGACGCCTGAGAGATATCTGATCACGGCGGTCAAACGAGAATCGCTACGAGAACGCAGGGAGCGGCAGCGCTTCGTCCCGTTGGACCAGGCGCTCCTGGAGAGGCTCTACCCACCGCGATGGAAGGACTCGGAAGACCGGGCCACGTTTCGAGTGCTGGTGGAGCAACTCAAGGCCCGCATGGACAACAAGACCCGGAGGATGTTCGAACTTCGCTGCCTCGATTACAGGTGGGAGCGTATTGCCAGAGCGCTGGAGTACAGTGATGCTCACAGCGCAGAGGTTCAATTTCGGAAGGGAGTCAATGCCGCGCTGAAGCGACTGAAGGGGAAGAAGTTGTCGCCAACGATGCTCCCGAGAAAGGATTCGGACGCCGATGACCGATCCTGAGAGGCCATGGACTGAGTTTGAAGTGGACGAGCTTGTGCGCAGGTGCAAGGACGTCTGCCTGAACGAGTACCCAAACCCGGACCGCGTGGGCTGTCCGAGTGACGAAGCCATCGAGAGGCTTGCCCATGAGGATCAGGACCTGCTTCGCAAAGACGAACTGATCTCACATATCGTCACTTGCTCTCCGTGCTTTCGAAAGCACGCGGCCTGTCGAGAACAGTTGAGAAGTCGGAATCGATTGAAGATGGCCGCACTTTCGACGGCGGCCGTGCTGCTGCTTGTGTTCGCCGTTCTCACGGTCCGCAATCTCACCATGGCTCCCGGCCAGACCGGCATTTCCAAGGGCGGTGTCCCGCCTGGGGTGCCCGAATCGAAGGCACAAACTGAAAGCCAACCCCGGGCACAGCCGGATCGCGCCAGGCCTGCTTCAAAGCTCGATCAATGGGTGGTCGCCACTCTGGATCTGCGAGAAATTTCGGGCTCACGTGGTGAAGGCGAGACACAACCACGAACGCGGGACCTGTCGCGCGGGCGGCTCGACCTCAGAGTCCTACTGCCTGTTGGGAGCCCGTCAGGGCCATACGAGATCACTGTGCGGGATTTGGACGAGGACTTCTCGCGGACTGTCACAGCAAATGCCAGCGTCAGTGCCGGTGAGACATCCTTACAGGCCAAGCTGGACCTGACGGAGGCGCCAAGCGGCCCGCTGCGTTTCGGAGTGCGACGACCTGGAGCTGACTGGGCCTGGATCGACGTCAGAGTCCGCTGACGACTTCAATCGCGGCCTCCAACTGGTTGTCCCTTCCCTGCCGGAAGGACTCGGACGACCAGGCAACTTCAATGTCCGGCGCGATCCCGCGTCCCTCATACGATTGGCCATCCCACGTCACATACGCAGCCTTGGGGAAGATGACCCTGTACCCGTGGCCGACCTTGAAGCCGGAGCCCGGGATCAATCGCCCAGCCGTCGTGGTGCCTACGAGTTTGGCGAGCCCGCGCTCACGGGCGAACGCGCAGACCATCTCCCCAGCGCTTATCGTTCCCTCGTTGATAAGAATCACGATTCGGCCATGGCACCTCTTGGGTCCCAGCCCTTCCGTGACCAGGGCCATCGAAGAGTCGCGCCCTCCATATCGAACCGCCATCGAGAGAATTCCCCAGAACTTGTGTTTCGGCAACCGCTCCAGCCTCGGCAGTTGGTCCTTCTGCTTCTTCTCCTCGGCGCCCCGGCGGGTCAGAGTGTATCCAGCGGGAATCCGCTCCGCGGTGAGATGACTCATCAGATGGAGGACCGCCAGGCCTCCACCCAGGTGGCCTCGGAGGTCCAGCACCAACCGATCGCACTCCCGCAGTTCATCGAAGGCCCTGTCCATCTGACGAGAGACATCGATTCCAAACAGACCGGGCAGAACCGCCACTTTGATGTAGCCGACACTCCCTTTCATTTGCGAGGAAACCACGGCCTCGGGTTCGGCATATGGTTGCTTCTTGGATTGAGGAACGGGGACTGCGGCGGTCAATTCGATCTCAGTTCCATCTCTGCGGACAAGGATCGATGCGGTAGTGCCCATCGGGAACATTGGCTGCGCCGGAGGAGAGCAACTGGCGCCGTTGAGGCGGAGCAAGACGTCACACGGGCGAAGCCCTGCCTTTGCCGCCGGTCCGCCTTGATGGACGTCTCGGACGACCCAATGGTCGGGATCAGATGGATCGCGCACGCAGGTGGCTCCGATCGCCAACCGCGCCGGAACCCGGCGCACGGACTCGTGAAAGAATCCGGTGTGGCTCGTGCCAAGCTGTCGGACCACGTCGTGCACTGCCGTCTCAAAGCGCTCGGGCTCCGCCTCGCTGATGACAGCCTCGCGATACTCGGCGACGAGCCGTCGCCAGTCCACGCCCCGGAAGTCCGGGTCGAAGTACAGCTTGCTGATCTTGCCGCAAGCCTTATCGTAAACGCTGGCTCGCTGCTCTCTTGTCAGTCTTGGTGGCGCCGAAGTCGATTTGTCGTGTGCCATCACCCATCACCAGGAAACCGGCCCAGTAGTACGGAGAGAAGTTCTCACCAAACTCTTGAATCATCTCTCTTTGCGCATCGGAAAGCGCCACGGCGACGCTCTTTCCCTTTGTTGCATGACTGTAGAACTTGCTCATCAGCGTCGCCGTGGATCGGTCGTCAACCATCCAGAGGCTGGCCACAACGCTCTTTGCGCCTGCCAGGATGAACGTCCTTGCCAGGTTCGCAACCCCTTCCTGCCCCTCCAACCGCCCGACCGCAGTTTCGCAGGCGGACAGCGTGACGAGGTCGGCCCGCAATTCCTGACGTCGAATCTCGCGCGGCTGCCATAGCCCGTCTTCCGACGCGCTTCCAGGCCGCATAACGATGCCGGCGCGTTCTGGATAGATGTCACTGCCGACCCCGTGAGCTGCGAAGTGCAAGACGCGAAACTTCGACAACGGAATGGACTTCAGCCTGGCTTCCGAGGCATCCTCGCCTGTCAGCGTCACGCTCCCGCTTCCTCCGGCGGACGCGGCGGACAGGACCTCTTCCTTGGCGAAGGGCAATGGCTGGAGAGCCGCGTTGCTGAGGTCGAAAGCGCCTCGGCTCAAACTTCCGGTGGAAGGTCCATCTGGACGGGAGGTGTAACCCAAGGCAAGGATCGGGTTCAGACCGGACGCCTGAAGGCGCTTGGTATCGCGCAGGAGGTGAAGGACCGTAGCCGAGGGCGACGTGAACACCCGGGTCGTCTGGACGAGATATTTCCCATCGGTCCCCACCAGTGCTCCGAATGGTAACAAGTGCAGTTTGCCATCAGGAATCACGACGAGAGACTCCGCTCCCTCGCCCCTGCACTTCGCAATCAACTCTGCATACAGGTAATTCGAAGACTTCCGATCTTCCTTTTTCGATCGAATCGACCGCAACATCTGGTCCACTGCACCCTCGATCTTGCGCCGTGAATCGAGAGCGTGAACGGTGGATCCTGTGCCGCGAACCGCCAGGCAATACGAGGACGGCTCGTCAAGCACGAACTCCAGAACCAACTCGCCGGGCCGCAAGCCGGATTGGAATGCCGTTAACTCCACGGCACTCTTGCCGAGAAGCGCCATTTCCCGAATACTCTGACGATTGCGGCGCGACTCGACTCCCGACAACTCGCTCTCGGCATCCTCGAGTTGGAGGAGCAGTTGTTTGATCTTGGAGGGCGAGCGCGACTGCCGCATTTCCCTCTGGATCGCGGCGATGCGTAGTTCCGCGGGCACCGGCGGCTCATCGGCCCGCCGCTTCCCATAGCGTAGTGAATCCGCAAGGCCTCTCCCCCGCGCACGCTCAACGATTCGGAAGGCATCGGGGTAGCTCTTGGACTGCTCAACCGCCAGCTTGAAATGGCCGGAGTAGACGCGACTCATAGCTGCAATCATCGAGGACTTCGCCATCGAACTCGGCATGTTCACGAGCATTCCCTCGATCAATGAGGTCGCCTCGGCGTAGAGCCGTCCGGCTTCCCCCACTTGCCCGCTGGCGGCGCGGACTTCGGCTTTCTTAGCCAGATGCTGGGGCAGGCTGTAGATCTCCTCGGGTCGATGCACTGCCTCCACAGCCGCATCGGCAGCCTTCGCCGCTGCCGCCAAGTCCCCCTTCGCTTGGTACAAGTCGACAAGCCCCGACTGCGCCTGTGCAACCATCCGTGGCAGAGAGGCTTTGCCGGCCACCTGTACAGCCTCCCCCAGGGCAACCTCCGCGGCGGCGTAGTCCTTCATGTTGACCCACGAGAGCCCCGACTGAACGAGCAGTTCGGCCTGTGCGCCAAGGATCTGTTGCGCTCGGGCGAAGGTGAGGGCTTCTGCGATCAACTTTTGAGCTTCTTCGTCGCGTTTCAAGGCGCGAAGCGCCCGGACCTTGCCGATCACCGGAAGCACCTGGAACCCGGTATCGGGGGATCGCCTCGTGGCATCAATTGCGGAATCGAAAAAACTGATCGCCTGGTCGGGGCGGTTGTTGGCCGTGAGGCCATTGCCGAGGAATGTTTTGAAGTAGATTTCTGCCGCAACGTCCTTCTGTTCGGTGGCTCTCTTGATGGCCCCCAGCAAAGCGGTCAGGGCGGTCGCGTAGTCGCCTTCGAGTCCAGCGAGGACACCCAATTGTCCCGCAGCCCTGTTGGACCAGCGAACCTCGCCGAGTTGGTCAGCGATGGCGCCGATCTCCTGCCAGTCCCGCTTCGCATCGCTCGTGCTGAGGTTCATGTTGATGGAGGCGCGAACTGAGAGTCCACGAAGCCTCAGTGCTGGATCAGCGCCCACCTCAGGCGTGGCCAGATCCGCGTCAATCTCCCGCAGGTAGGCATCGTAGGAACCGGATTCGACGTCCCTTCGGAGCCGACCGAACTTCGCGTAGAGCGCTTGTTTACGGTCACCCGATTGGGTGTAAGCCTGTTCAGCTTTGGCATACAACGGCCGGGCCGCAGCTAAGTTCCCGGCATCAGCCAACTGGTTCGCCTGCCTGAGGAGATCTTCTGGCTGATCCTGCCCCAGTAGGGTACCGACGAACCCCGCAAGGCCTGCAACTGCAATGACGTAGCGGAACGTCAGCTGCAGCGGAGGATGGACAAGGGCCCCCCGAGTCCTCCGAGAAAGCGCTATGCGACCGGGTCGAAACGGCCCCATAGATTCTAAGAGGGTTGGGCAGAGGAAATCCTCACCAGCTTTCTTTTCATTCGAGATTCCAATCCGGTTTCCCACCAGGCAGTGCAGGCACTCTCCCTGCCTTTATCCATCTCGGCCAACCGCCTAAACTGGGCCACGGCATGGCTACTGCGGAATCACGCCAGCGTAACTTTAGTTTGACGTGGTCCAGTTTTCGGGTTTTGAGTCATAGGGCCTGTTCTCCAAAGACATCTGGAACCGCCCGCCGGGATTGAACCGGCGACCTGCTGAATACGAAGTACAGGAACCGGTTCCAAACCCTCCAATGGCCCTATACTGATTGTTCTGTTTTCAACAACTTGGGGAATCTGCTCTCGCTCGGTCAGTAACCTCAAGGCACCCAATCAGATGGGGTTCTGGCACAGTTTTGGTACAGGACTTGGACTTCAGCCTGGAGGAGCAGCGGCAGAACACTGCTTCCGCCTCTTCTGGTCTGCGCCTCTGTTGGTCCATTCGGGCCATCTCCTTCTCAAGGCATTTT
>PNKE01000008.1 GCA_013822245.1 Candidatus Solibacter sp. | reverse complement strand
ATCGAGGCGAAGCTTCCGAGTGCCTGTCTGGTCGCCGCGCTCGCTGGCGTGGCCAACCACTTCGGTTACGGACCCTTTACCATCTTCCCTCTCTCCCGTCATAACGAGCCCTACATGCCTGGCCTGCGGACCTGCAACGGCGGCGCCTACACGTTCCAGGTGCCGGGCCCACTCTCGGTGCAGGAGAACGTCGTCATCCCGCTGAAGGTCCAGGACGCGGCCTCGATCCGCTGCATCTATGCCTACCTGCAACAGGGGACATCGGACGGCCAGTCAGCTTTCCTTGTGAAGATCAGCCGGGATGGCGGTGCGACGTGGGAGCCCCTTCAATACATGGGCATCGCGCAGACACTGCCGGATGCCTACAAGAACACCTACGACTTCCTGGTCAACAACGAAGGCTACGGCTTGCCGGCTTCGCGGCGCCTGCCTTACACGGACTACGGTCTCGCCCTGGCCCAGGCTGTCACCGCAAACCCGGCGCCCCAGACGATTCAGACAGCTTCGTATGGAGCCAACCGCCTGGGCTTGACGGCTGGGCAGTTCGTCTTCCTCGACCCTGGCGGCGCGAATGAAGAGTACGTAAAGGCCATCACCGCCGATCCGGACAATCAGGCGTTCGACGCGATCGTGACCAAGGACCATGCCGACGGCGAGCGCATCCGGCCGACGATCTGGCCGACTCCGGTGCTATTGGAGGGCGACGATCTGGCGTTCGACATCCTGACGGTCGCCTCGCCGGATTCTGGGTCTGATCTGTCGGTTGTCATCCAGACGTGACTGCCTACACTTTCCAGAGCTCGTGCCAAGCACTATCGATGGAACTGGTAGCCGGCGTCCTGAACCAATGCCGTCAGTTGTTCCACAGAGATCTGACCCGGAGCATATGTGACCGCTGCGTTTCCGGATGGATACTCGACCGTTGCCGCCTGGACGCCAGCCAAGTTTCGGAACGCCGCCGCCAGACCGCTCGCACAGGCCTCACAAGTCATCCCTGTGATTCGAAATCGCACCGTTGTCTGCTGGTTTGCGGGCTGCACGGAGGATGCCGAGTTCTTTCCGGCAACGGCCAGCCAGCCACTCGAATAGTTCGGAAAGGCCGCCGCGGCAGCAACAACAAGGACCGGCATTGCGAGCCAGGCCCAGTAGGCTGCCGAACGCGGTTCACATGCCGTCCCGGGACCACACTGTGCCCGCCGGCCACGCACGCTCCACATGATCCCCGCGACTAGCAAAACAGCCGATATCCCAAGCAGGTAGGGCCTTGCCGCCTCAAATCGCCCGAATAAGGATAGGGACCCCAACCCCGTCACCGCAACCAACAACGGACCGATGCAACAGAGAGAAGCCAAAACGGCGGCCAACATCGAACCTGCGAACACGCGCGCGGCGCGCATCAGGCTCGTCCTCGCGTCGCCAGCGCTTCGTGCAAAGCTGTGCGGATCATTTCCTCGGACGGCAAACCACCTGGATAGCGCCTGCAGGCAAGGCCCGCGAACTTCGCTCCACACGCGGTCGGTTCGATATCCAGTCCATTCACTCGGATGGTGGGCGAGCCCAGGAATCCCAGTTGTTCGCCGGTGCGCTCGTCCATCACATTGACTTCGCGAATCTCGGCGTCGAGTCCTTCGCGAGCCACCACCTCACGAACGCGCCGCACAGCCGGTTCATGGTTCGGGCAACCCGGAAAGTACAGGATTTCAATTTGCACGTGGTTTCCTCGCTCGCAAGTCTCGCCGTGGTGTCAATTCAGGGAACACGGGACACGGCTGTTCATCGGATACGCGGGATGCAGCCAAAGCTCTTGAACACTTCCTCAGCCCGGCGGCCAGCCGCGTTTCAATTTGGCGCAGTTGCCGGATCTTCTGCTGGACTTCGCCGATCTTCTGCTGGAGCCGGTGACGGACCTGGACGCATGCCGCAACGTCGCCCTGCAGCTCCAGGAGTTCACGAATCTCCGCCAGTGAAAACCCCTGTGCCTGCGCCAGCTGAATGAACTTCAGGTGTTCGATATCGCGATCAGAATACAGCCGGAATCCGCCCTCGCTGCGATTGAGCCGGCCGAGTAACTTCTGCTTCTCGTAGAACCGGATGGCGTCGTGGGAAAGACCGGTTGCCTTCACAACCTCGCCGATTTGAATCCCTTGAGCCATAGGCAGAATCTCCAAACGATAGGGTACACCCTGGAGCTAACTCCAGAGTCAAGAGAGGACTTTCCAGGCAGGGCACCTGAACCGATGAGCGTTCCACTTTTCCTCTTCGACCCCCGCCGCACGGTTCAACTTCAGGGCTTCTCCGGCCGTGCCGCCACCACCACGATCCACGACGCCACCGAGACCGGTTTCCAGATCTCCGGTATCTTCCAGGCGGCCGAGGACTTCGCCAACGTCCAACTCTTCTCGGCTTACGACTACTTCAATCACCTCCGCGTGAAGCCGCTGCCGGTGACGGACCTGTCCGGGCTGACCCTTCAGTTCGACCTGGAGATCCTGCGCGTCAACGGCGAGGAAGGAAACGTGCGGGCTGATTGCGTCCGCTACGCCTCGGTTGGATGGGACAAGATCACGATCACGACCGGTGCCGGCGACATCTACGAAGTCCCGCTGATGAGCCACGGGCAGATCCTCTCCGGTGGCTTCACGCCCGGCGCGTTCGGCTTCTCCATCTGCGACCACGACAGCGAGACCCTCGATGAACTCCTGATTGGAGGGCCCACTCCCGGCCTCACCGACAAGGTCTACGTGCACTTCATGGGCACGCGATGGTCGTGCTCCTCAGCGGAAGCCATCACTTTCTGCAACCTCGAAACACGCCTTCTGAACAACATCGGCGCGCTGGACGTGCCCCAGTGTGAACAGGCTATCTGGTGGCAGGACGATCCCAACTTCTGGCACTACCTGCTGGTCAACAGCGGCGGCGCCGGAATCCGCGAAGACGGGGCCACGGACGCCGCGGACATCGCCTCTCGCCTGGCGTCGATGGTGGGCATCTCCAGCTATCTGGTGGAGTGCTCGGCCTCAGGCAACGTCATCACCGTCAGCCTCGAGACCGGTGTGAATGGCCCGGTGACGGTCTCGACGAACAGCGGTTCGGCCCCTGCCACATTGAGCCGATTCGTGCCTGGAGTGTATACGGCGCAGGTCTCCTTGTCCGCAGAGATACGCGCCGGCGACTACGTGGGCGTCGACATCGGCAGTGCCAGCGACGAGGTCGTCAAGGTCATTGCAGCCGGTGCCGGCACCTTCACAGCCTTCTTCAGGAAGCCGCATTACGGGAAGCTCTACAACATTCAGTGCCGTGTGCTTCCACGGGCGCGGCACTTCGGGCGGGTATTGAAGGACCGCATCGTGGATCACCCGCTCCCGGACTACGGAGACCAGCCCAGCAGCCTGGCTGCCGAAGGCTTCGCGACGACAAACACGTCTGCCCAACTCAGCTTGCGACTCATCGGGCAATTGGGTGACTACGGGCGCGATGCCAACGGCATTCCCGTAGGCGTTTCCGTCGACGGCGGTAACCAGATCGTGCGCCTTGAGAACGCGGCGGGTGCTTTCGGTGCAACGTCGCGCGCCATGCGAGTGGCGGGCGGGGACAACAGCCGGACGTACCGCTTCACACTCCCGTTCGCGTCGCTCTCCGGCTACCGAAATGGCGATCGCAACACCCTCGTCGCGGTCCCTGCCAACGACATCGTTCTGGTCCATCTGACCTTCGCCCCCCGATTCGAGGATGTCGAATACGGTCTTGCAGCGGGCGGGCTATTGAGTGCGGCGGCATCGGCCTCCACGGCGGGCACGGAAGAAGAGTGGCAGCTCACGGATGCCGAAGCGATGCTCGCCGGCCTCAAGTACTACGTGGGCACACCCGCCTCCGAGGAGCGCATCACATGCCTCGCCAACTTCGGGCTGTCCAAGCCTGACCCGGATGCTCCGGCCACCTGGTACTACCGCGCGCTCGTGCGTCGCGGCGAGGACTCGTCCGTGCCGCAGGCCTGGGCACCCGGCACCCGCATCCAGCGCATCTCCACCATCACGGGCACGCGGTCGGACATCGAGTGGCAGGTGAAGATTTCGAACATCACCGTCACCGGCGACCGCGTGCTGAAGGTCGGCGGCGATGCCCCTCGCATCGAAGAGTCGGATGGCCGCTGCCGGTACGAGGGCTTCTGGGAGGATTACAGCTACGGCGCCGCCTGGCCCACGCAGTGGTGGTCTCTGGGCCACGCCAAGCGTTGTGCGCCCAACGACGCGCAGGACGCGCGCCAAGTGACGGTCCGGTACTCGCGATCGAGCCAGCATGATCTCTATCTCGGCACGTGGCTCGGCCGCGACGCGGGCCGGATTCTGGTCACGATCGACGGCGGCGCGCCTGTCATCCACGATCTCTACCTGAACGACTACAACGGCCTCGCCGCAATGCGGAAGCTGGCCGGCGCTGTGCCAGCCGGGACGCACACCGTCGAGATTCGCTCGCTCTTCGACAAACACCCGTCGAGCACCGGTTATTACTTCTACTTCGACTACCTGTGGCCGTTGGCGCCGCAGGATCCCCCGGAACCGCCAACCGTTTACAGCGACGTCTCGCTCGCGATCGACTTCGACACGGACCACGGCTACAAAAAGCCGCCCGCCTGGCACGTGTGGCATTTGGATCGCCTCGGCTTTCGGGGCCATGCCGATGTCTACATGGGCGTTTTCTGGAATAACAAGCGGCGGCGCGTGGAGGCGACGTATCCCAGTTGCACCGTGAACATCGGGGCGTGGGAGCCGGACGAACCGTTGTGGGTCAATCTCTCTGGCACGACGCTCTACTTCTCTCCAGGCGCAGGCCTCGAAACAAAGGACATCGCCGCGCACCTTCGCGCCATGATCAACGTCACATTTCCGGGCGTCTGGTGTACGAGCGATGCCACCTCGATCCACATCCGTTCCCGCGCGCCGAGCTACACCTTCACGATCTCGGCCAGCTCACAACTGAGCGTCACGCAGGGCGCGCCGCCGCTCGACCAGCCAGGCGCCGAGGGTGACTGGGAGATGATCGACACCATCTCACCGGTGATGACGCAAGGGGCGCGGAACTGGATCCGGGACCTCGCCCGCGAGTTCGAGCAAGCCGGCATCGACGCCAGCTTCGCCTTCTCAATGGAATGCTACCGGCCACCCGTGGCGATGGCTGCGCGCTACTGGGACGGCGCGCCGGTGGATCTGCCCGTGCCCTCCACGCAGCTGCACTTCGGAACGCGGGTGCGGAGTTACCTCAAGCAGATGTACAAGGAATGCGCCGATGAACTCGTGGCGGCGGGACTGCCCATCGTCCTCCAGTTCGGTGAGACGCAGTGGTGGTACTTCCCGAATCCCTCCGGCATGCCGTTCTATGACGACGATACGAAGGCGGCTTTCCAGGCTCGCTACGGCCGGCCTCTGCACCGCTTCCTCGCAAACACCGACGATCCCAACGACGACATCGCGGCGGCCGACTTCCTGCGGGATCGCATCTGGGAGTACTGCGCCGAGGTGATCGGCTACGTCCGCCGCTTCCATCCGTCGGCGGTCTTCGAATGCCTCTGGCCGCTCGACGCCAACCAAGGCAAGCCCGCGCCCGATCCTGCCTTCCGCGCTCTGAACCTCCACGTCAATCTCCCCAACGAATGGAAGACCTCGGCCTACGGGGTGAAGTACTTCCGTGCTGAGGGCTTCGACTACGACATCTGGCAGAAGAACGCCCGCCTGATGCGGCAGACGCTTGAGTTTCCGCTGAAGCTCGGGCGCCCGGCGTCGGAGTGCATGTACCTGGCCGGCATCTACGGTCCGCCCGATCCGCCGATGCGCGAAGCGTACGGCATGTGGCGCAACCGCGGGCTGTACTCGTTCTGCTTCTGGGCCTTCGATCAGTTCTGTTTGAACTCCCGGCCCGTGCCGCTGGAGGTCGCGTCGCAGGCCACCGCCACTCTCGCGACATATCACCGCCCGCGTGCCGCCAGGTCGCCCGAGGCGCCCATCGCCGTCGCCTATGCACCGGAGCCGAGCAGCCGGATGAACACCTTCCATCTCAACGCGAGGAGACTCAATGGCCAGTAAGTTCCCGACCGCGCTCGACGACGCATCGAGCCTGTTCTCGCCCGCCGATGCCTTCTCGACGAAGCCGCTGGAGACGATCACGACGATGCTGGTGCAGGCCAACGACTCGACCATCAGCGTCGTGTCCGCCGGCGGAGGCTTCGCCGACGAGTACGGGATCCTCTCCATCGACGACGAGTTGATCGTCTACACCGCCAAGACCGCCGGGCAGTTCACCGGCTGCCAGCGCGGTGCATTCGGCACCATCGCCGCGCAGCACACCGCCGGAGCCACCGTACGCGCCAACATGGTCGCGGCCTACATCGAGGCCCTCCAGGAAGCCGTCATCGCCATCGAGGAGGAACTCGGCACTGCCTCCAGCCGCAATTACGTCCGTAAGGACGGTGCCGTCACCATCACGGGGCTCAAGAGCTTCGTCGACGGCGCGGAGCTTGGCTCCGGCAACAAGGCGGCCACAGGGCTGGTCCGTCTGCCAAACACCGGAGCCATGAAATGGCGCAAGGCCGACGGCTCCGGGGATCTGGGAGTCGCCCTCAACGCCAATGACCATCTCGCCGCCGATGCCATCATCGACTTCGCGCCAGGGCAGACTTTCGGCGCGTTCTCCTATCCCGACGCTGGCTACGGAAACAAAGGCATCGTGCAGGTGGACGCCGCCGGCGGCCTGGCTGTCGACTCAGGCCTGCTGTCGATGGCGCAGTCCGGCGCGTCGCCGGGCACCTATCCGAAAGTCACCGTCGACGCCAAGGGGCGCGTGACCGCCGGCGCGGGTCTGGCGGCGGCCGACCTACCCGGCCACACCCACGCCGCCGGCGATATCGTGAGCGGCGAACTTCCGCACAAGGTCCAGAAGGACGGCGCCGACATCGGCACGCGGCGTGCGCTCAACCTCGTCCAGGGCACCCGCGTTTCGCTCGCGGCCGCCGATGATCCTGCGAATGACCGTGTCAGCGTGACCATCGCTGCAAGCCCTCCGGAAGCCGGTGAGATCACCAACGCCCTTGGCTACGTCCCCACCAACCGCGCGGGCGACCACTTCACTGGACCCATCGACTGCGGCCCGCACCAGACCATCGGCGGCCCGCTGGAGAACATGGCGAAGCACTCGGAGAACTTCTCCACGGCTGCATGGGACAAGAACGGCGGCTCCTGTTCGGTCACCTCGAACGCCATCATCGCGCCCGATGGGAACCAGACCGCTGACGTGGTCACCGCTGTGACCGATACCCCGGTCATCCAGCAGCAGATCGCGGGCCTCGCTGATGGCGGCACCTACACCTTCTACATCTGGGCCCGCGTCGCATCCGGCACGCGCAAGGTCTCCCCGGCGATCGTCAACAACGCCTACGCGGCATATCTCGCCGGCCCAACTCAGATCACGCTGACGACATCCTGGCAGCGCTTCCGGATCACCGGCGCGCTGGCCGCCGGCCAGACCGGCCTCTGGATTGTAGTCCGCCAGTACGCCGCCAACGGCGACGACTGGACCACAGGCGACATTCACCTCTGGGGTGCCTGCTTCCAGCAAGGCGATGATCCTCAGGCCGCCTACGCACGCACCTGGGCGACCCAGACGCAACACCTGGCTTCCGGCGTCGCCGCCGGCCCAACTGTGATCGCTGCCACGGACTCCAACACATCACCCCTCAAGATTCACGGCCCCGGCTCCAACCTCGCTGACAACACCCTCCTCGAACTGACCGCCAACGGCGAACTCATCCTCGCCGCCGGCTCCGGCAATGGCTATCGGTTCGCAGAAGTGGGGGCCGCTAGTAACCCTTCAGGTTGGGCCGGCGCGCTCAAAGTGAAGACACCTGCTGGAGCAACTCTCGGTTACGTCCTTCTATACACGAACCCATAGAGGGTCCACTCGTACTGTGTGGCGGTCGGCTGACCCGGTCGCCGCTCTCGGGCACCGGCGAGTGGCCCTAACCTAACTGACACGTACCACTTCACGGCCGGAGTTCTGAGGATGCTCGGTCATTGTCCTCGCGTCGACAGTGAAAGTCTGAACAGCCGCGCGTGGCGCAGCGGCCACAGTCGATGGTGACCCGCTTACTAAGAGCCTCCCGTGCTCGGTGTACTCGCACGGCGCCGGTTTTGGAGGATCGACAACCACCTTGGCGCGAAAAGCCGAAATGCACCGCCGCAGCCACATGCGTCGGTGCATTCTGGTCTCTCTGATCGCGTCTTCGCGGTCGTTCCGTCAGTTTGTTCACCGCCACCCGGCGACGCGGGTACTGGGTTACTTCTCGGCCTCCTTTGCCATAGCCTCATGAGCGACGGCCATGGCGCGCATCTCACTGGCCGCCTTCCGGCAGTGTTCGGCGAAGTACTTGCAGTGCTCTGCCGAATTCGGCCGCATCGGAGTCTTTGAGGAACCCATCCTCGGATTCCGCGTGTACTCAACCGCCAGCGCTTCATGCTCCAGGGCTTCCACCTCGTGCTTCTCGGCCATCGCGTTGAAATGGCGGGCCAGTTTCATGTGGTCGGCCGGCGTCTTGGCATTGGCTACGAGCGCCTTGACCTCCTTGGATTTCAGCATCCCTTTCATTTCCACGGCCGTCGCCTGGGGGGCTGAGATCACGATCAGTGCAGCCAGAACCATCGCAGAGGCAATGGCCTGTTTCCAATTCAGAAATCCGTTCTTCATTTTCAGTTTCTCCTTGTTGCCCGCTCAGCGACATGGTGAGCTCTGACACCCCTATCAAATGCACCTCGACTGCCAATCCGAGAAGGAACGACAATCTGTTGCAGGCTTAGCACTTCTGAGTGGAGCCAAGCACACGCTCCCTCCTGCTGTTGGACAAGAAGGGACAGCGATTGGAGAGCCAAGGCCAGCGGAGGCTGGAGAAGGAGTCACGCACCGGACTCCCCAGGCGATGTAGTGGGTGTAGTATGGAATCAAGAGGGACTGCGGTGCGGTGGACGACGGTCTTCTTTAGCTTCGTTGTCATTGTCGCCCTCGCCGGGCTCGGGTACACGGGCTGGCGATACGTCGAACAACGAAACGCCCAGTCCTGCAAAGCCTGCACACGCCCTGTCCACTCCCACACGAAGACAGTGGGCGTCGTCGACGGCAAGCCCTCCGTGTACTGCTGTCCAGCGTGTGCTCTTTCCGATCATCAACAGTTGGGCAAGCCGGTCCAGGTGGTCGAATTGACAGATTACGTCACCAACAGCCCACTTAAGCCGGAAAGCAGCTATGTGGTTCGGAATAGCGACGTCAATCCGTGCCTTCGGCACAATCCTGCTGTCGGCGAAAGCCACCAACCCCTTGAATCACACTTTGACCGCTGCTCTCCAAGTGTTCTTGCGTTTCAAGACCAGCGGTCGGCCAATTCGTTCGCAAATAAGCACGGAGGTCAAGTCGTCACATTTTCCGACTTTGCCTCCGCTCTCAAGCAGTAGGATGGCGCTACTGGGTGCCTTCGACCTTAGTGATGGCGAGGCCTCTGATGCCGCCCTGGTCCATCACGATCGCGTAACCTAACCTGGTAGACCTTCTTCTCGGGAGCATGGTGGAGGAGCATCGGAGCGCGTTGACAACTACAGACTCCCAGCGTCCACCTTCGTCCCTCGAAGGAGGCGCAGGCTGCCGAAGGCCGTGGCGAAGTGCTCCGTCTCAACCACGGTGTCGAAACCTGCTTGACGTATGAATTCAGGCAGGAGGCCACGGGCGTTGTCGGTCGTCGATTCGAACCCGTCCAGCATTTGGGTCAACAGGAAACCTGCTCGAAGTAGGAAGCTGGCCGGCCGACCCCAATCAGCGATATGCATTTCACCGCCAGGACGCAGCACTCGGCGACACTCGGATAACGCAACTCGCTTCTCATTGCGCCGCAAGTGGTGGAATACAAGGCAGGAAAAGACCCGGTCAAAGGAACAGTCTGAAAACGGCAAGGCGCCCGGCGACATTTGATACAGGCGGATGGTCGATCGGTTTGCCTCTGACTTCGCGCGGGCGATGGCAAGGGCCTTTTCGTCGACGTCCACACCAACGATCTCCGCTCCGGGTTCTGAGGCCTCGATCATCAGTGTGAGGGTCCCCGTTCCACAGCCAAAGTCGAGCACGCGCTGACCCGCTCGTACATCGGCCTGGCTGACCAAAGCGGACTTGAACGCCTGTTCCGGCATCGCGCGACTCAGCGCCCAATCGTACGACTGGGTCAGCCAGTGATACCGCAGAGCTGGAATGTAGCGTTTCTGATCTTGAGGGTGAGGCATTCGCTTCCCCCGTTTGCCCGGACTTGAGTCAATCAGCTTCTGACCGACGAGACAAGCATGGGCGCCGGTCAATGCTTTTGATTCGGGCCATGCTTCGGGGCAGCGGCTGGCGCGCCATCGAGCAGCACCTCTTTCGCGATGAACTCGCCACTCGCCAGCGTCGTTCCGAATACGGCGACGCGATCACCTTTCTTGAAGCCGGACAGAGATGCCTTGGTCTTCCCGCGTTCAAACGTTGTCTTGCCGTTGACCGTAATCGTCTTCACGCCCTTGTCCGTCTTGACTTCGATCCGGCCGGCGGCGATCGACAGCACTTCGCCATTGGTTGGGGTTCCCTTGTGTTGGCTGGGATCGTGGGCCCTCACTACGGCGGCACCCATAAAACCAGTCAGGATCAGCGTCGCAAACAGCTTGTGAAACATTCTTTCGTCTCCTTCGTTCGAGTTAATGAGATTCGCCGCCGTGGATCTCGAGGCCGTTGACTTCTTTCATCAGCTCGAGTTCTTTGGCTGTGATTTTCGGCAGATGGCGAATGAACAGGACGAGCTTCCAGTTCTCCTCGTCCTCTCCGCCCCACCCTGGCATGCCGGTGAAGCGGATTCCATTCTTGATGATGTAAAACAACTCGCCGTCTGAGAGACCCTGTGTATCCGTGACCCTGATGTCCGGCGCCGGCGGATAGAGTCCGGCGTTGATCTGCGTTCGGCCACCGCCGTCGTTGGCGTGGCATATAGCGCAATGATCAGCAAAGTGGTCCCGCGCCTCCGCGATAGCCACGGGCGTAAGGCCCACGGGGTTCTTCAGCTCCCGTGCTCCGCGGGGTGAGGCGAGTCTTCTCGCGTTCCTGGCCAGCAGCGCCTCAATCCTCAAAGGCTTCTCCCTCGCACTGAATCCGTGTGCCGTCACGAACCAGTACATCCACAGCCCCGCCGCCAGGCACAACCCGAGGATGAGAAACGTCAGCACCTTCGACGTGCGCATTCAATCCCCCTCCTTCCGACATGTCCGGCTATTCATTCTGCCGCCTCGATCTTGTCCACCCGTAGGATTCTGGTCTTCTCATAGAGGGTCCCGGTGACCGTGACCTTCTGCGCCGCAAATGCCTCCGGCGTCTGCTGATCGCTGAGTACGTAGATGTCTTTCCCGACGAGAAGCGCGTACTTCCACTTCTTCGGGTCCATCTTCACGCACTCCCGGACGCACTTGTCGTCCGGCGTGATGCCCATGGCGTGCTTGGCGCCGCACATTGTGTCGGTGATAACGCCCGTATACGTTTGCGGTTTGTCGGCGGCGGCGAGTAGTGCCGCGCCAATGATCAGGGTGCTGATCAACTTGTTCATTTTGCCGGTTGGTTCCTTTCTTCGATCGAAGTCAAAAACTGAAGTCCCTTGTCCTGGTTCAGCCTCTTCCAAAGCATTTCAAACCGCTTC
Organism: Candidatus Solibacter sp.; assembly: GCA_013822245.1. Taxonomy (GTDB): domain Bacteria; phylum Acidobacteriota; class Terriglobia; order Bryobacterales; family Bryobacteraceae; genus PNKE01. The sequence continues at coordinate 1,331 of PNKE01000008.1, read as the reverse complement.
TCGTCCAGCGGGTGTTTGAGCTGGAAGTTGAAGCCCTTCATGCTGCCGTAGTGCGTCTTGGCGCGCTCGTAGGTCGTGAGCGTGAGCTGATAACGGTCGGACGTGCTGACATTCTCGATGTCCTGATACCGCCATGTGCGCGACTGACCGGGTCTCTCGGCTTTGTAGACGATGCGATCCACTCCCACCTGGAGGACACCCTCGGATCCCTGAATCGGCCCCAGTAGCCTGACGGGAAGCTCCCAGAGCAAGCCCGGCTGCGAATCAGCCACCGCGGCGACGAATCTGCGGTCCAGTTTGTCTTTCAGCAGCGTGTAGGCAGCCTCGAACGACTTGCCTTTGGGAAGGAAGAACTCGAATTCCTTGTCCACGCCGAGGAACCACTTGCGGTCCTTGTAGGTGACGATCACCAGCTTCTCGGGCGAAACCCAGAGCTGTTGAATGTCCTGATACTCCCAGCGTGCGCTCTCCAGCTTCGGAGGCTTCTTCCCCTTCGCGACCTTCGCCTGTTGCTTCCCGGTGAGGATTTGCTGGTACTGCACTCCGCGTTCGTCGAGCGTGACGCGACCCGGATGATCCTTCAGTGCGCGCTCGTGGCGGACTTCGAACTGTAGATCCTGGCTCCAAGCCGTCGTGGACAGCCCGAGCGCAATAGCGAGGCTTAAGATACGAGTTGTTGTTTTTTGACTTCTGTGTTCCATTTCCAAACCTCATAGATTGCCGGGTAGACGACCAGCTCAAGAATGAACGACGTGAAGATCCCACCGATCATGGGAGCAGCAATACGCTTCATTACATCCGCGCCCGCTCCGGTGGACCACATGATCGGAATTAGAGCCATGAACGTCACGGCCACCGTCATGAATTTGGGCCGGATCCGCTTCACGGCGCCGTCATGAATCGCCTTCTGGAGATCGGCCAGGCTGTTCATCTTGCCTTCCTTCTTTGCTCCCTCATAGGAGATGTTCAGGTAGAGGAGCATGAAGATGGCCGTCTCGGCATCGACACCGAGCAGAGCAATCAGGCCGACCCATACGCCAATGCTCATGTTGTATCCGAGCAGGTACAGGAGCCAGATCGCGCCCACTGCCGAGAACGGAACCGCCAGGAGGATCAGCATGGTCTCGGTGACCGACTTCGTGTTCATGTAGAGCAGCATCATGATCAGGAACAGAGTCAGAGGCAGGATCACCATGAGTTTCTCGCGTACCCGCTGCATGGACTCGTACTGTCCGCTCCAGACCAGGGTGTACCCGACCGGAAGTTTCACGTTCTCGCGGATCAGTTCTTTGGCTTCTTCGACGTACCCGCCAACATCGCGGCCTGCGACG
>PNKE01000001.1 GCA_013822245.1 Candidatus Solibacter sp. | reverse complement strand
GTTCCAAACGGCGTGTCACTGTTTTCAATCGTTTGCATCATCCTTGTTAGCACGGCGTGAGTGCTTCGGGCACAGCAGCGTGCCCAAAGCGCCGGCAACTGGGAGCAGGAACTTAGGATGACGGCGATCACGATGAAGGCACGGCTCGTCCGAGCGCTATACGTGCTCGTCGTGGTCGCGGTATTGCCATTCCTCATCTGGAATGGCTTCATCCAGCAGGTCAGTGCGGAGTGGAATGACATCATCGTCCGGTTGCGAGGAGCGCAGGCCACATCCGCAACCGGAGCGGTGGCGTTGGTAGCCATCGATGATCAAACAGCGGCGCGCTACGGACCATTGCCCCTGAACCGTGCCAGACTCGCCGAGGGACTCGAAGTGCTCGCGCAGGCGCATCCACGCGTCGTCGTGCTGGATTTGCTCCTTAGCGAAGCGGGCGAACCGTCGCAGGATGCCCGGCTGGCACGCTCGCTCGGCCACTTCCCCCACGTCGTTCTGGGCGCGGCTCTGGAAGGCGATGCCAGCGAGAATCCACGCTGGATACTGCCGCTGCCTGAATTGGCTCAGGGCCGCTCCACTGCCCATGTGCACGCGGCGCCAGACGCAGATGGCGACGTGCGCTCCGTTTTGCTCGTGAAGGCCGGGAGCGCGCGGCGATTCTGGGCGCTCGGTTTCGAGGCGGTACGTCTCGCGACCGGCGCGGACAGGCCACTTGAATCCGCCGAAGCCGTGTCGTTGGGCCCGATCCGAATCCCGGCAACTGACAGCGAAAGCCGCCTGATGATGATCAATTATGCCGGCCCGGAGGGTGCGTTCCCCCGGGTGAGGTTCGGAGACCTGCTGGACGGTGCGGCCAACCTCACACAGTTCCGAGACAAGATCGTGATTGTCGGAGTGACTGCCCAGGGAAGCGGCGATCGCCTATTCACTCCGCTGTCAAGCGGCATCGGAATGAGCGGAATCGAGATTCACGCCAACGTGGTCCGCACGATCCTGGACCGCGCGTTTTTGGTTCCCGTAGGGGCCTCTGGCGGGTTCGTCGGAAGCCTCTTGCTGATTGCGATCTGCGTCACCGCGATCATATATTTGCGCGGGATGCGTCTGTTCATAGCGTTGGTGGCGGTCCTGCTCGTTCTTGCCTCCGCCGGATTCCTCTCGATACGCGCTGGCTACATCCTGCCGCTCGGGTCATTTCTTGCGGTATGCCTTGCGGCCTCCGGAATCGGCGGCATCAGTGAATACGCATTGCTCAGCCGGGCGCTCGCCGGCGAGACGACGAAGCGAAAAGAATACGCCTTCCGCGTGCAGGCTATTGCGCACGAGATCAAGACTCCGCTCACCGCCATCCAGGGATCAAGCGAGATGATCTCTGAGGGCGGCATGCCGGAACAGCAACGCACCGAGATGGCTGGGCTGATCCACAAGGAGTCGAAGCGGCTAACGGCGTTGATTCAGACGTTCCTCAATGTCGAACGCCTGGCTTCGGGCTCACTGAGCCTTCAGCGCCAGGATGTCGATCTTGGGGCGCTATGCCAGGAGATCGTAGAACGAGGGCGACTCTACGCTGCCCGCAAACGCATTCAAATCGAAACAGCGATCGCCGACATCCGAGTGTCCGCCGATCCCGACCTGCTGTCGTTCGCGATCTACAACCTGATAACAAATGGCGTGAAGTACAGCCCGAAGAACACCACTATCAGGCTGTTTGTGGAGGAGTCCGATTCGGAAGTTCGAATCTCGGTGGCGGATCAGGGATACGGCATCGCCACCGCCGACCAGGAAAGAATCTTCGAAAAGTTCTATCGTTTGAAGAGAGACGAAAGGAGCGCAGAAGAGGGCACTGGGATCGGGTTGGCCCTCGTGAAGGAGATCGTCCATCAGCACGGGGGGCAGATCACCGTTGAGAGCGCGCCGAACTCAGGGTCCAGATTTACGATCGCCCTGCCGAGAGGTAACGGATGAGCAAGCCCGATGTTCTAGTCATCGATGACGATGAGTCGATCACTTCGACGGTGTCCAACTATCTCGCCTCGAAGGGTTATTCCGTCACCGTTGCCAACGACAGCGAGGATGCTCTTGAACTGCTGAGCACGCGCCGGTTCGCGATCGTTCTGAGCGATATCTACATTGATCGCCTCACCGGTCTGGACATCCTTCGGCACGCGCAGCAACAGGCTGCTGGCACGCCTGTCATTCTGATGACGGCACGCGGTTCCGTTCGCACGACCGTAGAAGCGGAGACGGGCGGCGCCTTTGACTATCTCGCCAAGCCGTTCGACTTGAAAGACCTGCTTGCGGTGATCCAACGCGCGGAGCTTAGCAGACAAGCTCAACCGGAACCGGAAGCGGAGGAAGATCTGGAGCAATTCGGGGGCATGATCGGGTTCTCCGCTCCGATGGTCGAAGTGTACAAACGCATTGCGCGGTCGGCACGCTCGGACGACGCGGTCCTCATTCTGGGGGAGAGCGGCGTGGGGAAGGAACTCGTAGCCAAAGCAATTCACGATCATAGCGCCCGCTCCAGTAAGCCGTTTGTGGCGGTGGACTCCGGCGCCGTGTCCGGTTCGCTGTTTGAGTCTGAAGTATTCGGAGCCCTGAGAGGATCGTTTACCGGCGCTGATCGCGACCGTCCTGGCATCATTGAGACCGCACGCGGCGGCACCCTGTTTTTCGATGAGGTTGGCGAGGTCCCGCTCGAGTTTCAGGCCAAGCTGCTCCGATTCCTTCAGGAGAAGGAATACAGGCCACTCGGCGCCGGCGCTCCACGCAAAGCCGACGTGCGTGTGATCGCCGCCACCAACCGGAATCTCCGTCAGATGGTTCAGGAGGGAAAATTCAGAGAAGATCTCCTCTACCGCCTGAACGTCCTTCTCATTGAAGTGCCCCCTCTCCGGGAGCGGAGGAGCGACATTCCATTCCTGGTGAAACGAATTCTGTCTGAGGTCTGCGAGTCTTCGGGGAAGAGCGTTTGGTTCGAAGCCGCTGCGGAGCAAGCTCTGTTGCAACACGACTGGCCCGGCAACGTTCGCCAGCTTCGGAATGTGATTCGCCGGCTCGTGACCATGGAGCCACCCGGATCATTGTCAAGACAAGCTCTGGATCGACAACTGGAGGATGACGGCCGCAGGGCGCCGGAAGAAGATGAGCCGGTGGAACTCGATGCGGTGGAGCGGCAACAGATCCTCCGCGTCCTGGATCAGGCCGGCGGCAACAAGACCCGCGCTGCGGAAATGCTCGGAATTCAACGCCGTACGCTGTACAAGAAACTCGCGCGGATCGAGCGGGATCGCGGTGCCGAAACCGCGGGCGACGACCGAAGGTAACCGATGAATAGCGGACCCATCAACGCGCGTTGGGCTCAGGGACGTGCCCCAAAAGCCCCAGTGACCCGCCGTCTTTCGAACGGCAGGAGGAGCCAACCTGCTGATCTTGCTGTGCATGGGGATTTGGCGCTCAGATTGCTTGCATTCATTTCTGAATGGATTTGAGATGACACCTGTTGCCCGCTCTCGTTGGATCCTTCTGGCGGCGGTCTTGCTCGCCGCCCTCGGAAAGCTGCATGCCCAAGAGCTGGCTCCGGGCGCCGCCCAGGTCGTCTCGTTGACCGGCACGTTGACGCTTAAGGGCTTTCGCCAGGAGTCGCGCCTCCTCCGGCTCCGCGACACAGTTCAATCCGGCGACGAGCTCGCCACGGGGGAGAACTCTGTTGCACTCTTGCGGGCCGCCGATGGCAGCACGGTTACCATCTATCCCGACTCGCGCGTGATCTTCAACGAGCGCTCCGCGGATGTGCGCGAACTGCTCCACCTGTTCCTTGGTTCGATCAAGGTCCATATCGAGAAGCTGAGTGGCCGGCCGAACCCACACAAACTCACAACGCCGACGGCGGTCATCGCCGTCCGAGGAACGACCTTCAGCGTTTTTGTGGACGAAACTGACGCGACCCTGGTGGCGGTCGATGAGGGACTGGTCGGCGTGGCTAACGTGCAGTCGCCAGATCAGGAGGTCCTCCTCAAGGCCGGCCAGCGCAGTTGGGTGCGCTCCGACCAACCTCCTCAGCAGGCACAAGCGTTTCGCGGCCGATCGGAGCGGGCGGATCTGGCACAGGGATCGAGCCAGGGCAAGATGGGCATGGGCAACTCGGGGATGGCTGCCGAGGTGAGTCGCACGCAAACAATGGGAGGTACGCAGGGCATGGGTTCCATGAGCGGCCGTACTAATCCGCCCCACTAGGATGATGGTGCGCATCGTTGCCTTGATCCTGGCTTCACTCCTTCTCTCGATCGAAGTCGCGGGCCAGGATTCTCTCGCTGATTCGCGGTCGCGCATCAACCTGCTCACGGCTGACATCCAAACGAAGTTCACGACCCTGGACGCGATGGCTTCCACTTTGGGAACCCATCGAAACCGGCTCATTCTTCTCAAGAAGGAGTCGGGCCGCTCTTTCGCGGATATCTATGCCGATGAGTTGAGGAAACGCGGAGCATCCGAACCTGCAATTGAAGCGAGGTTTCAACAGGTGCTGGAGGCAGTTTCGGGCTCATGGCCGGTTTGGTCAAGCGCGACAGGCCCACGTCCGATCGGCTATATCGGCTCCACTGTAGATCGAAATTCGGCGGGCACCTTTGTCACCCTCGCGCCTGAACTCGGAATGGACTTTGGCAACTTCGCAATCGTCGCAGGCGTACCGATCTACGGCATTTCGACGACGCAGCGCGATGTAATAGGCATCGGCGATGCGTACGTATCGGCCTTTCTTCGGCAACCGCTTCGACGCGTCGACTTGGGGACGGCATTGACGGTTGGGTTCCCGACCGGAAACAAGGACGAAGGACTCGGCGCGGGCCGTGTGTCGGTGGACCTGAATGGTACGTTGCAGCGGCAATTCGAATCGTTGCGCCCTTTCGTCACCGGCGGCTACACAAACTCGACGTTCAACAATGTCGGATATCAGCGCCCATTCATCAGCAATGGCAACGCATTCTACGCCTCGGGCGGTCTAGACTACACCATTCGCCGGCGATGGACGGCTGGCGTTGGGGGGTTCGCATTGCACGCATTAGGAACGCAGACCGTGATCAGCCAAATGGTCGGCGTGCCGCAGGCCGGCTCCATGCCCGTAAGCGGATCAATGCCCGGAATGCCGGGAATGCCCGGGATGGGTTCCGGGCCAACTGGCCCTCACACCATGCCGGGCGGCATGCCGCCCGGCACCCCCATCTACGGCCACGCTCCCATCGCAACCATTCCGTCGCAGGACGTGTCGGACCACGGATTATCGGGGTGGACCTCCTGGTCGCCACATCCCGACGTCACATTCAGCCTCCGCGTGGCACACAGCTTTCCGTACGGATTGACGACGGTTCGGCTTGGTGCGGGCTTCGACCTCTCAAGGCAGCTCAAGCGACTGATCCGCTGAGCCCTGTTCCGTTTGCTCAGCCGCTATCGACGTAAACGTCGTTGGTGCAGTCCTACACGGGCAACTTTAGAGGCTAGGGTATTGCACACCAACTTCACAATCCTGCCGCCGCCAACGACTCCAGAGTGATGGAAACCCGTAAACCCCCAGGACCCGCCGGGCCGGTCCGTCCTCGTGAGTAGCTCACGGGACTCAGATGAGAGAACTTCGCAGCGAATCATCTCTGGATGGAGTCCGCAGAACTGAGCAACCGATTCTCGAGTAATGCGATCCTGCCTGACCTGGAGCCACGTGAGGCTGATCCACCGGCGAACGGTTTTGGGGCTGACGTGCAGCATCGCGGCCAACTCACCGATCCGAAATCCCTCGTTTGCCGGATAGCCGAAGCCGTCCAGCCACAATTGAATCTTCTTGTTCAGCTGCCAATAGGGGATCTTCTCGGGATGGTTGCAGCAGAACTTCTCAAACGACTCCTCGGTGATTCGCCCGGCAACACATTCCAGGTATCCCTGCGCCCGCCACCGCCGAATTGAGGTGAGCCGCGAGAATGGGCAGAGCCGAATCTCGATTGACGCCAACGTGCGCGGGAGAGAAGTGGGCAGCTTTGTGAAGGAAGCCTAACAGCAGGTCAAAAGCGCGGTGAAACTCAAAGCGGGCTATCTCATGGGGTGGGGATGTGGGAGCACCTCGACTCCGGCCGCGCGTGTTTGATGGTCGTCGTGCCGCTCACGTTTCTACTCATCTTCGTACTGCTCTTCATCACCTTCTATTCAGTCGGCCAAGCGACACTCGAATTCACCGGAATACCGCTCGCGATTACGGGCGGGATACTCTCCCTGCTCGCCCGTGGATTGACGTTTTCGATGAGCGCCGGTGTCGGTTTCATCGCCGTTTCCGGTGTCGCTGTACTGAACGGCGTGGTGATGCTGGCGTTCATCAATCAGAATCGCCAGCGTGGAATGCCTTGGGTCGATGCCGTGCGCCACGGTGCGCTGTCCCGGTTACGCCCGGTGCTGATGACGGCGGCTGTTGCGAGCCTGGGTTTCCTGCCCATGGCTCTCTCCTCCAGCGCCGGCGCCGAGGTCCAAAGACCGCTGGCGACGGTAGTCATCGGTGGGCTGGCAACGTCGACTTTTCTGACGCTATTGGTGCTGTCGACTCTCGTGTTGAGTTGGGAACAGAGACGAGAACATCGCTGATAATCGCCGACATAGGTGGTGTCATGGCAGGCGGCCTACGTTCGCACCAACTTGCTTCTTCCGGGCGCTGGGCGGCGGCTTCCATCAGGTGTCGCTGTGGCCTCGGCGCACGCGCGCTCTGCCGCTCCAGGTGCGGCAGCCACCCAGATTCTAGCCGCAGCCGGACCACCCAGTGGTATGCATTTCCCATTGATCGTCAGATCAACGGTCTCATCGTAGTTGCGCCGGTTCCAGCGAATGAATGCGCCCGGTCGGAGTCCGAGCGTGTCGAGGAATTCGAGGAGCTTCCTGTCACGCTCGAAGACACTCATCACGACGAAGTCGCCGGGGCCGTTTAGTTCGTGTAACAGCTTCCAGCCTCGCTTCCTTCGATCCTCGGGAGTATCAGGCCCAATGCGGTTTCCGTGAGGGCAAGGCTTCTCCCGGCCCAGTACGGTAAGGAGTTGCCTCTCAAAATCTTCCGATACGGCATGCTCCAACCGCTCCGCCTCATCGTGAACCTGATACCACATCATGCCGAACATTTCCGTGAGCATCCTCTCAACAAGGTGGTGCCTCAACAGTAGCCGGTCAGCTATTGCTCTGCCGTTCTTCGTTAACGTGATCGTCCCGTCCTTCCGAGTCACGATCAAACCATCCCGCTTGAGACGGCGGACGCCCGCGGTCACCGCCGGGGGAGAAACCTGCAGCCATCTGGACAACGTTGCTGCGATGACCACTTCTCCCTCTGACTCCGCCTCGGCAATCGACTTCAGGTAGTTCTCTTTGGAGATCGTGATGTTCACGTTTCGGACCCTTTCTGTAGGATGGAGGACGCCGGAAGCTTCGCCAACCATGGCTCTTGACTTCTGCTTCACTATAGTTAATACTCAGACATTCATGCAAGCTGCACCCGTGCCTGGGACGCCGGTGAAGCGATTGTCGCGGATCATTCTGGCCTTGGCGCTGAGCCTTTCAATTGGGCAGGCTCAGAATCCAACTGAGCTGGAGAAGCGGCTCGCCGACCTCGAGCGGAAGATGAAGATGCTCGACCCCTCCTTTCTGCCAGCCCCTGAGTTGGCCATTATCCAACGGCTTGATGCGCTGGAGGCCCGCTTGGACAACGCCTTGAGTGCCAGGTCTTCAGTAGTAGCGCCCGCCGCACCGCTTCCGCCCCCGCCGCCGTCAGCCAATCTGGCTTCTACCCAAGGCGGGCCCGGGCTACAGCCGGTTTCGGTCAGTGGAGACTTCCAGAAGGCGGTCGATTCAGAAACTCGACTCCCGGTGGCCGGGTACATGGACTTCCACGTGAACAAGGAGTCCGGTGATTCGTTCCGGCCGGACTTCCATCGATTCGTATTGCTGTTTGGCCACAGCTTCTCCGACCGGATCAAGTTCTGGAGCGAGTTGGAGTTGGAACACTCTTTGGTTGAAGGCGGCGAGGAGTCTGGCGAGGTGGCGTTAGAGCAAGCCTATCTGGACTTCCTGATCACGCCGAAGTTCAATCTCCGCGCAGGCATGCTTCTCACTCCTGTTGGCATCATCAACGAGCGTCATGAGCCGCCGGCGTTCAACGGCGTGGAGCGTCCGTTCGTCGAGTCAATCATCATCCCCACGACGTGGCGGGAACTAGGCTTTGGCTTCACGGGAGATTTGGGAAAGGGATTTCGGTACAGAACGTACCTGACTTCAGCTCTCGATGCCAGCCGGTTCAACGCTGAGTTCGGGATTGCGGAAGGCAAGAGTTCCGGTTTTGATTCCTCGATGCGCAATCCCGCTGCAGTGGCACGCCTGGAGTATGCTGGCGTGCGCCGCCTCACGCTCGGGACGAGTCTTTACACCGGCTTGGCCGGATACAATACGCCCGGCATCAACCCCAGAGTCACAATCGTGAACTTCGACGGCAGATACAGCTACCGGCGATTGGATCTCCGCGGACTCTTCGCGAACTCATGGGTTTCGAAGGCGGGGGCGCTGAACCAACGATTACGGCAGCAGACCGGGGTAAACCCGAACGTGGCGAGCCAGATGCGTGGCTACTACGTTGAGCCGGCCTTCCATTTGTTGCCGCGGCGATTCAGGCACGACGTCATCGCGTTCACGCGATACGAGCGGTACAACACCCAGCAGGCAATGCCTGTTGGCTACCTGCCCTTGCCGCAGTTCAATCGGTCATCGTGGGTGACGGGATTGACCTACAAACCGGTACCGGACGTCGCCCTGAAGTTCGATTACGTCTTCAACAGAAACCAGAGCAGTGTGGTAAACGCGCTGAATGGGCTGAATCTTGGAGTTGGATGGTGGTTCTGATGAGATACTTCTTGACTCTTGCCGCTGCCTGCGGCCTACTGCTGGCTCAAAGCGATGCGGAACGGAAACCGGATCGCGTGATATCGATCTCCGCTGAACGATTCACGTTCAATCCTTCCAAAGTGACGCTGAAGCAGGGAGAACTTGTCGAGTTCGTGCTGACCAGCGACGACACCGACCATGGGTTCCGCATCCCCAGTGCTGGCATCGAAGTCGCAATTCCACCTCAGGGCCGGGGAGAAGTCCGCGTGCGGTTCATCGCCAAGGAGAAAGGCAAATTCATGTTCGAGTGTTCGCGGCCTTGCGGCGCCGGTCACAATCTGATGCGTGGGACGATCGAGGTCAAGTAGGTGACAGATATGACGAGATTGTCCGCAGCTCTTCTTTTCACCTTGTTGGGAGTCGCCTTGCTGCTCGGGCAATCCACTCAGGTCAAAACACTTCCTGGCGATCCGCTTCGTGGAATCAGCGCCGCCGAGTTTGAACTGTTCCGGATTGGGCTTGAGGATTTCACGGAAGTAGAAACCGCGGAAGACGGTCTTGGACCTGCGTTCAACGGTACGAGTTGCGCCGTCTGCCACAGCGTCCCGGCGATTGGAGGAATCAGCACCATGACCGAGGTGCGGGCCGGGCACGTCGATGGCGAGGGAAATTTCACGGAATTGAACGGCGGCACGCTCTTCCACCTGTTCTCAATCCCCGGCCATCGATGTCAGGTCCAGATACCCGCGGAAGCGAACGTGATCGCCCGAAGGTCTCCGATTCCGGTATTTGGCGCTGGGCTGGTAGAGGCCATTCCGGACGAGACGATCGCGGCCCACGAAGATCCGGAGGACCGGGACGGAGATGGGATCAGTGGGCGGGCGGCAAGGATTATGGACTTGGCGTCCGGCCGGGAGCGGATCGGGCGATTCGGCTGGAAGGCCCAACACGCAACGCTGCTCGCATTCTCCGCCGATGCCTATCGAAACGAGATGGGCATCACAAACGACCTCCTTCCGAATGAAGTGGCGCTCGGAGTAGATGCAGAGACTATTGCCCTTTGTAGTCCGCCCAGGAGGGGGGTGGAGGATGTCCGGGATCGCCGGACCGGGATGCGGGGAATTGACAATTTCGAGAACTTCATGCGCCTCTTGGCGCCCATCGAGCGAGGACCGGAAGACGATGAAACCCGGAGTGGAGAGCAGTTCTTCCAGTCGTTCGGTTGCGCGTCATGCCACACGCCCGTCCTCCACACGGGACGCCACTCGAATCCCGTGTTCGATCAGAAACCGGTGCGACTATTCTCTGACCTTCTTCTGCACGACGTTGGAACCGGGGACGGCATCCCGCAGGCAGCGGCTCAGGCGAACGAGATCCGCACTCCCGCCCTCTGGGGCCTCAGGTTGCGTAGGCCTTTGCTGCACGACGGGAGTGCGGCGACTGCGGACCAGGCAATTCGCCGTCACGCCGGCGAGGCGCTTTCCTCTGCGGACCGCTACCGCGAAGGAACGGTGGGCGAGCGCTCCGCGTTGCTGACATTCTTGATGTCGCTCTGAGACTTGGGAATCCATCGCGTAACGCCTATTGGAACGAAATATCGCCCTGAGAATCGCGAATCCAAGAGGGTGCACGCCTTGCCGAACTGCGTATTCCGAGCGATGCCGATCAGCGTTCCGAACTGATGCCGATCGCGATTCCAATCTCATGCCGATCACCATTCCAAAGTGATGGCGATCACCATTCCAATCCTCTGCCGATCAGTTTCGGCGTGGGTTAGAACGGTGCGCTGACACCTTGGCGAGCGTCGGCGCTGGGCAATCCGGCGGCCGACCGGACTCCACTCAAGAGGTGGAGGATTCCGGTTGCCGCAAGAAAGGTTGTCCATGCATAAGATCAAAGCTGTCCTGAGGCTGGCCGGCCTCGGGCTGAGCCAGCGCCAGATCGCGTTGAGCTGCCAGATCGGTCAAGCCACGGTTTCCGACTACCTGAGTCTGGCTGATCAGGCGGGGCTGAGGTGGCCGGATGTGGCGGATTGGGATGAGGACCGGCTTCTGGCCGCGCTGTTGCCGCCGCAGCGTGCCGCACCGGCGTGGCGGAAAGCCGCCGAGCCCGACTTTGCCGCGATGCGGCGCGAGTTGCAGACGCACAAGCATCTCACTCTGCAACTGCTTTGGCAGGAGTACCGGGAGCAGCATCCGGAAGGTTACGGCTACAGCCGCTACTGCAGCCTGTATCGCGCCTGGCTGAAGCGGCAGGACGTCGTGCTGCGCCACGAGCACCGCGCCGGCGAGAAGCTCTTCATCGACTATGCCGGCGACACGATTGGCGTGCACGACCCCGCCACGGGAGAGGTCCGGCAGGCCGCCGTCCTGGTGGCCGTGCTCGGGGCCAGCAACTACACTTTCGCCGAGGCCACGTGGACGCAAGGCCTGGCGGACTGGATCGGCTCTCACCTGCGCGCCTTTGAATTCTTGGGCGGCTTGCCTGAGATCGTGGTCCCGGACAATTTGAAATCCGGCGTGACCAGGGCCTGCCGCTACGAGCCTGACATCAACCGCACCTATGAGGAGATGGCTGCCCATTACGGCGTGGCAGTGATTCCGGCGCGGCGCATGAAACCCCGCGACAAGGCCAAGGTCGAGGCCGGTGTACTGGTGGTCGAACGCTGGATCATGGCCGCGCTGCGCAAGCGCAAATTCTTCTCGCTGGGCGAAGTCAACGCGGCCATTGCGGAGCTGCTCGCGCGCCTCAACGACAGGCCCTTCCGCAAGATGGACGGCACGCGCCGCAGCTTGTTTGAAGCGCTCGACAAGCCAGCCCTGCGCGCTTTGCCGACCGAGCGCTATCAGTACGGCGACTGGGCCACGGCCCGCGTCAACATCGACTATCACGTGGTCTTCGAGGGCCACTTCTACAGCGTGCCCTACCGCCTGGTGCAGGAGCAGGTGGAAATACGCAGCTCGGCCGGCACAGTCGAGATCTTCCATAAGGGCGTGCGCGTGGCCAGCCACGTCCGCAGCCGCGCGCCAAACAAGGCCACCACGGCCGATGAGCACCGTCCGAAGTCACACCAGCGGCATCTGCAGTGGACGCCTTCGCGGCTGGTGGAATGGGGCAAGACCGTCGGTCCGCTCACCGCCGAACTGCTGGAGCGCATCCTTTCCTCCAAGCCGCATCCGGAGCAGGGCTTCCGCTCGTGTCTGGGCATCATCCGGCTCGGCGACAAATACGGCAAGCAGCGCGTGGAAGCCGTCGCGCGCAGGGCGCTGGCCCACGGCACCTACTCATACAAGAGCGTGGAATCCATGCTCAGACGCCATCTGGACTCTTTGCCCGACCCTGCCGCCGCGGAGCCCCGGCCGCCACTGGATCATCCCAACATCCGCGGGTCGGAGTACTTTGACCCGCCACCCATGCAGTAAGGAACCATCATGCTGAACCAACCCACATTCGACAAACTCTGCGCCATGCGCATGCGCGGCATGGCCGAGGCCCTGCAACAACAAATGCAGGAGCCAGACATCCACCAACTCAGCTTCGAGGAGCGCTTTGGCCTGCTCATCGACCGCCAATGGGACTGGCGCCAGAACCGCGCCCTGGAGCGCCGTCTGCGCAATGCCCGCCTGCAAGGCACGGCCTGCGTCGAGGACATCGACTATCGCACCCCGCGCGGACTGGACCGTGCCGTGGTGCGATCCCTGACGCAGCAATCGGCCTGGGTCGAGGCCCACCAGAACCTGTTCCTGCTCGGTCCAACAGGGATCGGCAAGACCTGGCTGGTACGGGCCATTGCGCAAAAAGCCTGCCGTGACGGCCACACGGCTCTCTTCCTGAAAGCCGCCGAGATGTTTCGCGACCTCGCCACTGCCCGGGCCGACGGTAGCCACTCGAAACTGCTCCACGGCATGAGCCGGGTCGATGTGCTGGTCGTCGACGACTTCTGCATGGCCCCACTGACCGAAGCCGAGCGGCGCGACATCCTCGAGATCTGCGATGCCCGCTATCAGGCGCACTCTACGCTTCTGACCAGTCAACTGCCGGTCGCTTCCTGGCACGCACAGATCGGCGATCCCACCGTCGCCGATTCCATCCTCGACCGCCTGGTGCACAACGCCCACCGCATCGAACTACAGGGCGAGAGCATGCGGAAACGGCGCGGCCAGAAAGGAGGGAAAGAGAATGTCTGATGTACTTCGGCCGCGCTGGTCAATGCGTGCTGGGGCGGGGCAAGGGGGCTCAAACGCCGCCCCCTCG
>PNKE01000016.1 GCA_013822245.1 Candidatus Solibacter sp. | reverse complement strand
GACCCACGACGAACGGCGCGTGATGCCCGGCGCCTGCTTCTCGGTTGAGCCTGGCATCTACCTGCCCGAGTTCGGCATCCGCTCCGAGGTCAATGTCTACCGCGGCGAGAACGCAGCCGAGGTGACCGGCGAGATCCAGACCGGCCTGCTGCGGCTGCTTTGATCAGAACGTCCGCGAGAGCGGCACAGGCAAGGGACGGGTGCCGGGGATGCGCTTCCGCGGCCCCGGCGGTCGAGTTGTTCACCCGTGACGGCATGTCGTGCGAGTTCCAGCCCAGGAGGCTGACCGAGGCGCCCTTGCGAAAAACCCCGCTTGCGGTGACGGTGATGCGGTTCCGCCACGCCGGCCCGTCGCCAAGTGCCCGGCCCGGCGTCAGTTTGGAGCGTCCGCGCGCGGGGTAAATCAATCGGCCAGATGGAAGGTGCCGACAAAGGCGCTGCGCTTATCCGGGTTCCACCAACTGCCGTCGAGCGCTTTGTCGGCCGTGCCGTTGAAGCGGTGGTCCAGCGCGTAGGCGGCCATGGAGTGCTCAAGCCTGGTGAGCGGCGGATACCAGGTCTCTTCGTTTGAACAGATGTGGTCGCCGGAGCTGATGGCGCGGGTACGGACCGCTGCCAGCGTGCCGGCGGTCAGGCTCACCCGCGCGTCGTGGATCGACTCGCCCTCGACCTTGAATTCGATCGGCATCGCGGCCCTGCCGGCGATATCCTGAAGCAGGTCGCCGCCCATGCGCCGGGCGAAGCGCTCGAGCGCGGCCCGCTGCTCGATGGAGGCCTTCTGATCGACGATCAAGTAGGACTTCACCGGATACGCCGTGCCGAACTGATTGCCCAGAGTCGAGCGCGCCTTCACGGCGGCGACAACCGACAACCCGTCCAGTTTGACGCCCTCCATCTGGCCCTGCTCGATGCGCCAGCCAAAGACGGCCAGGTTGCCGACAAGTTCGACTTCGGAGTTGGCGAAACACGGACCCGTGAACACATCCGCGGACCGGGCTTCGACATAATCGCCCTTCAGATCGGTCACGGGGCGGTTGGCGGCGGCGCTCATGCCGGCCAGCAGGATCAGACAAATCAGGCTGCGTATCATCATCGTTGTTCCTCTCGTCCCGGAAGCCCCTCGCTCCCGGTTAGAATCGATACTAACTGCTACTGTACAGATGAAGGGCGGGGGTAGAACGACTCATCGTTGAGCGGCAGGTTCCGATACAATTGACTCGCATGGTCAGACTCGTCACCGCCATGTTGCTGCTCCCGGCCCTGGCGGCGGCCGGCGACGAGGCCGGCGGCGGGTTCTGGCTCAAACGCCTGGCCGAGGCCGCCCGGATCAACCGCGGTCCGGCCCGGCGGTTCGTCTTCCAGGAGGAGATCGCCCGGTTTAAGGAGGAGCCGCCGGGCCGCAAGCACTACGCCCGCCGGACCTACGAAGTCAGCTTCCTCGAAGGCGAGAACTACTACAAACTGATCGCTGAAAACGGCGCGCCGCTGGCCATCGGCGATGCCCTGGAGGAGCAGGACCGCTTTCTCCGGGCCGAACAGTACCGCAAGCGCACCCCGCTCGAAGTCCGGCGCAAGAAAGCGGCCAGGGAGGAACGCAACCGCCTCAAGTTCGACCTCGAAACCCTCGCCCGGACCCACAAGGCCACCGTGGTTGGCCAAGATGCCATCGGCGGCCGCGATGTCGTGATAGTGGACGTCGTGCCCGCCGGCAAGCCGCGCAAGCCCGGCAACCGTAACCAGTGGGCCCGGATCCTCGCCGGCCGGATCTGGCTCGACACCGCCTCCGGCTTCCCGGCGCGCGCCGAAATGCGGCAACTCATCGCATGGGGCATGCAGGCCAAGGGCAGCACGGCCGTGTTCGAGTGGATCCATATCGACGGCGCGTGGCTGATTTCGTCGATCCGGAGCAGTGAGCCGGGCTTCGGCGGCGGCGTCCTGGTGACCGAACAGCGCTACTCGTCCTACAGCCGCTTCCAGGCCGATATCAAGCTGACTTTTCAGGCGATCCCCTGACAAGCCGCCGGCAATGGTACAATTCTTGAAGATCCCCGCCGCGCCGGTCTTTACCGTCAGCGGCGATCCAGGAATCCAATCATGCCTAAACTGAAGACCCACAAGGGCGCCTCCAAGCGCTTCAAGAAGACGGGCACGGGCAAGGTCGTCCGCAATAAGGCCTATGCACGCCACCTGTTGACCTCGAAGAGCCGGGCCCGCAAGCGCAACCTGCACCAGTCGGTGGTGGCTGACGCCGCCGATCAGGCCAAACTGCGCGAGATGATCCCCTACTAAAGGGGAACCACGGCGAGCGCGCCGGTGCACAGGCACGTGCCCGGGCCGCCGCCATCTGGACGCGCCCAGAGGGCGTGTCCGTTCGATAGATAGAAAGGAGCAAACGTGCCCAGAGTCAAACGATCCACCAACCGCCGGGATTCACGGCGCAAAACCCTAGGACTCGCCAAGGGGTATTTTCTCACCAAGAGCAAGCTGTACCGCGCAGCCCAGGAGGCCGTCGAAAAGGCCCTCGGTTACGCCTATGTCGGCCGCCGCCGCAAGAAGCGCGAATTCCGCCGCCTCTTCATCCTGCGCATCAACGCCGGCTGCCGCAACAACGGCATGAGCTACTCGAAGTTCATCAACGGCCTGAAACGCGCCGGCATCGACCTGAACCGCAAGATGCTGGCCGACATCGCCGCCAACGAACCGGCTTCGTTCACCACGCTGGTGGACAAGGCCAAAGCCGCACTGGCGTAAACCAAACAAAACAGGAAATCGGAAACGGAAGTTCCGTACGCGCGGGACTTCCGTTTTGCGTCTGTTGTAGTCTTTTAACATGCATCCGATCCGCGACGAAGACGAGAGCATTTTTGAGCGTCTGGAAAAGCGCATCGATCAGGCCGCCGCTTTGATCGTGCGTTTGAAGGATCGAACCGCTCAACTCGAGGAGGATCTGGCCGAAGCCGCCGCCCAGCGCGACGCCGCCCGCCAGGAAGCCGAAACCGCCCGCGCCGAGGCGGCCCAACTCGTCGAGCAGATCGACGGACTCAGAAACCGCCAGAAGGAAGCCGCCGCGCGCGTGAAAAACCTGCTGGCGCAAATGGAACAGATGGACCTGCTGGGCGATGAGTAGGCCACAATGAACGTGAACCAACCACTGGACGCCTCGGCGGACAAGCGGCTTGTCCGCGTCACCATCCTTCAGCAGACCTATACCCTGCGCTCGTCCGGCGAACCCGGCGAGACCGAGGCGCTGGCCCAGTATGTCGACGACCTGATGAGCCAGATCGCCGCCCGCAGCGGCGGCGCCGATACCGGCCGCGTGGCCGTGCTCGCCGCGCTTCACCTCGCCGACCGGCTGCGCAGCCTCGAAAAACGGCTCGCCGGCCGCGACAGCGAACTCGAAGCGCTCGAACGCCGTCTGGCCGAATTACTCGACTAAGACGGACCACGGGGGGAGGCAGGCCATGAGCGAACTCTGCCGCGTCGGCGTCGCCATCGATGCAGATCTGCTCGAAGCTTTCGACCAGTTGATCGCCCAGCGCGGCTATACCAACCGCAGCGAGGCCGTCCGCGACCTCATCCGAGCCGAACTCAACCAGACCCTCATCGAGTCCCCCACCCAGCCCGTCGTCGGCGCCCTGGCCATGGTTTACGACCACCACGTCCGCCTGCTCGCCGAAAAACTCACCCAGGCCCAGCACGATCACCACGACGCCATCGTCTCCACCCTCCACGTCCACCTCGATCACGACCACTGCCTCGAAATCATTGTCCTGCGCGGCCCTCGCGCCGAGGTCCAATCCATCGCCGACCGCCTCATCTCAACCAAGGGCGTCCTGCAGGGCCGCCTCACCCTCGCCGCCGTCCAGCCGCATTCGCACGCGCACCAGCCGAGAAAAGACGGCGAAGATCCGGAGTTCAATCTTCTCAAGCGTTCGCCCGTTTGAACTTTGTAGGACGAGACGCCCGGACCACCTCACCTTCCTTGCCTCACCACGCGGGTTTCCCTCGCGATGCTGCTCCCGATCATCGGCGCATCGATGTGGACTTCCGTGATGTCGCCTTCGCCACGGCCAAACGCGTGTGCCAGCGCCTGAAGGAACTTCATTTCAGACAGCTTGTGGACTGGGGGCGAGGGGTTTTTCCCGGGATGCGGCGCCTGGCGAGGAAAATGAAAGAGGCCCGGAGGCGGGACGACCCTGCCGCCGACGTTCGAAGTGCCTGTTTCGAGTTCGGCCGCCCGCTCGCCGATGTGAGTCTGGACCTTCCCGCCTCGACGGGTTACGCCTGTACGACTCCCGTCTGTGCGGTGTCGTAACCGGCGAGCACTTCGAGTTTGCGGCGGAGTTTCGCCTTCATCAGGACATCCAGGAAACTCCGGACGGCGGGCAGATCGAGACTGCCCCGATGGATGACGAAGTCGTAGCGCTCGCTCTGGATGGGGATGAAGTCAAGGTTGAACGCCCGGGCGGCGGCGCGCGTGGCGATGCAGCAGTCGGCTTCGCCGTTGTGAACGGCATAGGCGGCGGCCAGATGACCAAACGCAATCCGCTCATAGCCGTGGACCTTCACGGAGGGGATTCCGGCTTGCGCGAGCAGATTGTCGAGCAATGCACGGCTGCCCGCGCCCACCTCGCGGTTGACCAGGCGGATTGACGGCCGGGCCAGATCCGCAGCGGTCCTGATGTTGGCGGGATTGCCCCTGGCAGTGACGAAGCCTTCCTCCCACCGGGCGAAGGTTACGACGGCGAAGTCCTCTCCCGGATAGTCGCGCCGCAGGATCGGCAGGTTGAATTCACCGGTCTCGGGGTCCTTCAGGTGGCTGCCGGCGACGTGGACTTTGCCTTCCCGCAGCCAATTGAGAGCGAGCCGGCTGGACGCGGCCGCGGTGATCACCTCGACGCCGGACTCGCGCTCCACCGTTCTCGCCAGAAGGCCGGTAGCGGGGTCGCAGCCCGCCAGCGCCAGGCGTTTCGTGGACCTCTCTTCCGGGGCGAACATCAGAAGTGCGGCGGTTCCCGCCTTGCGTGCGGGCTTGGCGATGATGCCGTCGGCTTCCGGAAGGAAGTAAGGTGCGGCGTTCACCGGGACGCTGACCAGCCGATCGCCCACGCGGCAGACCTGCACGCCTTGCCCGGAGACCGGCGCGCCAGGGCTTAGCACCTCGGCTTTGATCGGTTTTCGCTCGAAGGGTCCCTCGGCTTCGAGCGTGAACAGGGCATCGACGGTCACTTCCAGTTCATGCGCCAACCGCAGGGCGACTTCGGTGTTTGGGACAAACGAGCCGGCCTCGATGGCGTAGATGGTCTGGCGGCTCACGCCGGCGCGCCTGGCCAGTTCGGCGGCGCCGACGCCGCGGCCGCGGCGGACCGCTCCAAGTTGGTTTTTCACGCTCGACTGCATCGCTTGTCGCCCTAATGTAGCGCAGATCGCCAAAGACCGGATCAGAACCGCAGCTTGAGAACGAACTCGAAGACGCGAGGGTCGAGTGCGGTGGTGATGGCGCCGAAGCCGGGGGCGCCGAAACTGCCGTTCGGGTTGCCGAGCGGCGGGGTGTTTGTCAGGTTGAACGCCTCGGCCCGGAATTCGGTGACGATGCCCTCGCGGAGTGCGAAGGATTTGCCAAGCATTACGTCGGCCGTCCGGTAGCCGGGACCGCGGACGGGATTCCGGGAACTGTTGCCGATAGTGAACTGCGGCGCCTGGGCAAAGGCGGCAGTGTTGAACCAACGCGCCGTCGATCTTCCGGCCGGCGGCAGCGCAGGGTTGGCGACACGGTTGGGCCGTTGGATGCCGAATCCGGCGAAGGCATTCAGGTTGGTCGCCTGGGTGACGGCCACCGGACTTCCAGACTGCAGCCGCACCACGCCCGCGGCCTGCCATCCGCCGGCCAGGGCGTCGCGCCACCCGCGCAGCGAGTGCCGCCGTCCTTTTCCGAATGGCAGGTCATAAACGAAGCCGCTGGAAAAGACGTGGGGGATATTGCCGGTGGAGACATCCTTTTCCAGGCGCTTGTTGTGGCTGTCGGCGGCCTGGAAGTTCATCACCGGGCCTGTCAGGATGGCCGAATCGAAGACAGCTCCGGCGTCGTCAATCAGCCGGGAGAATGTGTAGGAGCCGGTGAAGGTGAGGCCCCGGCTGAACCGCTTCTCGATGCGCGCCTGGAAGGAGTGGTAGGTGGAATGGCCGACATTGTTGCGATAGAGCGCCACGGTGGTGAACCGGGGATAGGGGCGCAAGAGTTGTCCGCGGGCGATTGACGGCGTGCTGAGGGAGGTGTTCGCCGGGAGTTGTCCGAAGAAGGGATTCGCGACCTGCTGGGTGAGCGAAGAACCCAGCGCGAGCTGCTCGACGGTGAGTTGATTCAGATTCACGTCGGGCACGCCCAAGCGTGTGAGCTTCGAGCCAAGGTAACCTGCTTCGACGCTCCAATCGCCTCCCCATGTCCGCTGAAGCATCAGGTTCCACTGCTGGGCATAGCCGCTGCCGTTGTCGCGCTGGACGCCAAACACGCCCTGGCCCAGTCCCGAGTCGGGCCCCGGCTCCTGCAAACGCACGGCCGGGCCGTGGGCAAGAACGAATGCCGGCGTGAGATTGTCGAGCGACTGTTCGCCGATGGTCTGGATGAACGGGAACAGCGGCGTCGTGAAGGGCGTGGTGATCCCGGCCTGTTCGATCCAATTGAGGCCATACCCGGAACGCAGAACAAACGAATCCGTGATCCGGAAAGCCACGCCCAGTCGTGGGGCGAAGTTCGCCTTCTCGAGGTCGCGCACGGATCGCGGAGCTCCGTCCGAACCGAGAAAATCGAGGCGCTGCGAATCGAGGTTGAAGACGGCGCCGCGGTCACCGGCGACAGTCGAGGGAAAGTTCAACGTGTAACGGACACCGAGGCTCACGGCGAGCCGCCGGGTGGCCTGCCAGTCGTCCTGGAGGAAGAATTCGGCCATGGAGGCCCGCGGCTTCAGGGTTTCAGGTTGGGCGTCGATGGAAAAGCGGCTGGTTTGTCCGAGGAGGAACGACGCAAGGCTGTTGCCTGTCGAAGCCACCACCGCACCCGCCGGGGTCAGTCCCGCGGTGAAGACGTTGGTGAATCGGAAGTCCCCGGCAGGGCTGGGCGGTTGCAGGACATCGAGGGTTTGCAGCCGGATGTCGGCGCCGGTTTTCAGACTGTGGCGGCCACGAATCCAGGAGAACGTGTTCATCAATTGTGTCACCGACGTGCTGAATCGCGCGTTGGCGCTGGCGGGCGGTCCGAGCTGCTGATAGCCCACAACATCGAAGGTAGGCAACACGTCGGAGAACGAAGTGACGGGGATGTTTGGCACGAGCGAGGCTTGAGTGGCGGATTGGCCGGTTCGGAGCGACGAGCGTTCGAACCTGCGGCGGGTGAAGCCGAAGCGCAGGAGGTTCACGGCGGCGGGCGTAACGGTCCAGCTATGCTCCGCGGCCAGGCTGTCGGCGCGCGTCAGCGTGTCCCCGATGACGCCCGAGGCGAGCGCGCCGCTGCCATCGGGAAGAGGGCGGGTGGGTGTGCTGTCATCGCGCATGAACGAGTAGCGTGTGAAGAGGCGGTGTTCGGAAGAGACGTAATGATCGATCCTGCCGTCGATCTGGTCCGCCACCGTGTTGTTGTTGCCGAGCCGGCTGTAGTTGTTCGCCGAGGGCGCGGCCCCGGATGAGTTCACGACGTTGGGCGCGGGATAGCGTGAAAGAAGGTGGAGCGCAGCCCGGTCGAATCGGCCCGCGGGGATCGTGTTGGCTGGAAATGGCGACCGGGTATAGGCGCCTCCCGCCTGGCTGGTTGTGGCTGGATCGTAAACGGGTGTGGCAAACGCGCCACCGCGCTCAAGGGTGGCCGGCACGGTACTGATCCGCACAACGCCTGTGTTCAGCCGGGTTCCCTGCCAGTCTCCGAAGAAGAAGGTCTTGTTCCTGCGAACCGGACCGCCCAGGACGAAGCCATACTGGTTGCGGCGGAATCGCGGCTTCGGCCCGCTCCCGGCGAACAGGTTGCGCGCATTCAGACGCTCGTTCCGGAAAAATTCGAACAGCGTGCCATGCAGCTCATTTGAGCCGGATTTCTGGTTCACCATGATTACGCCGCCGTTCGAGCGGCCATATTCGGCGGAGTAACTGTTGGTCTCGACGCGGAATTCAGCGATGGCGTCAATGACCGGATAATAGGCAACCTGTCCCGGCTCGGGCTGCAGAACGCTGATGCCGTCGTAGATATACTCGCTCACTCGCGGCCGGCTGCCGTTGATGCGTGGCAGGACGCTTCCGGGCGGCAAACTCACCCCGGGAGCCAGAGCGATCAGCGGCACGAAGTTCCGCCCGTCCAGAGGAAGCGTCACCACCTTCTCCTGCTCGACCACGAAGCTCACCGAGCCCCGGTTCGATTTGAGCAGATCGGGCGCCGCCACGACTTCGATCGCCTGGGCCGCGCTGCCGACCTCAAGCTCAAAATCCAGGGACAGACGGTCTCCAACCCGAAGCACGACCCCATCTCCGCGGAGCGGCGCGAATCCATCGGCGTGGATGTCCACCCGATACTGTCCGGCGGGCAGCGCAAGGAAATAGTAGGCGCCCTCGGCGCCGGTGATGGACCGGCGGATTTGAGCGTCGCCGTGGCAGAGCAACTCCACGATCGCCGACGGCACGGTCCGGCCCGTGGCATCACGGACCAACCCATACAACTCGGCTTTGGTCGACTGCGCCGGCAGGAGTTGAGTTACAACACTGGCGACGCAGAGGCCGAGGAGAGCGCGGCGGAGTGTGGCGTGACAGTTACACACAACTAAGTCATCTTAACAAGACATAGTCACTCGTGGCTTGAACTCAGCCGGGCGCCCAGGTAAGACTGTTTCGAACCCGCGTGAGTATTCATCAAAGAGCCAGACAGCGTGCCCGGCCGCGATGCGGAAACCGCTGCGGGCCGGAAACACCTTCCTTTCACTTCAAGGGGGACCGGCAACACACGGAATTCCGAGACCGCACCACCGGCGACGCCGTCGCCCAAGTCGCCACTCCCCTGGCCCACGCTTACCAGCGCCACCGGCGCGCCCGGCGGCTTGAAAGCGCCGGAGGGGAGCAGCCAGAATCGGTCAACGGAGAACTTGATAACCCGCGCCGGGATAGCCCTCATGTCAATGAGGTTGACGCATGAAGAAACCCCTCCGGGAACGGATTGATGCACTCGCCGCGATGGACATCAAGGCGCTCCAGTCCGAGCATGTGAAGCTGCTCGGCCGCCCTGCAACGCCGGCGCACCGGCAGTACTTGTTCCGGAAACTCGCCGGGCACTTGCAGGCCATTGAAGAAGGTGGGCTGCCGGAATCGGCGATCGAATTGGCGCGCGGTATCGCCCGCGACACGCCGTTGCGGGCTCGAGTCGCCGCCAACGCTGCCAAGCGAATCGCGGGACTGCCCGAGGACCGGGTGGCGACCGCCACGATCGAGCCGGCGCATGACGCCCGCGTCCCAATGCCGGGCGGACTGATCGTCAAGGAGTATCGGAACCAGACGCACGTCGTTACTGTGACCGAGAAGGGCTTCACATATGACGGCATCGAGCTCCCGTCCCCCACTGGTAACCCGCGCCGTTGAAGCGCGCGGAGAATCGCAGGCTAGTGCCGGAAGTGCCGCATCCCCGTGAACACCATCGCCACGCCCAGCCTGTCGGCCGCCGCGATCACCTCGGCGTCTTTCACTGATCCCCCTGGCTGGATAAACGCAGTCGCCCCATTGCCCGCCGCCATCTCCAACCCATCCGGGAACGGGAAAAACGCATCCGATGCCACCACCGCTCCCTCCAGCCCCAGCACCGCCTTCATCGCCCCCACCTTCACCGAATCCACTCTCGACATCTGCCCCGCGCCCGCCGCGATCAACTGTCCCGCCTTCGCATATACGATCGCGTTCGACTTCACGTGCTTCGCCACCTTCCAGCCAAACTCCAGCGCCGCCCACTCCGCCTCGCTCGGCTCGCGCTGCGTCACGACTTGACACCCAGCCCGCACCGCCATCCCGCGATCCGCCGACTGCACCAGATACCCCCCCGTGATCGACTTCACCACCGCATCGTCCAGCGCCCCAGCCTTCACTTCCACCAGTCTCAGGTTCTTCTTCGCCGCCAGCACCGTCTGCGCTCTCTGCGAATACGCCGGCGCCGCGATCGCCTCCACGAACAGCTTCGACACCTCCAACGCCGTCTCCTCGTCCAACTCGCGATTGAACGCCAGCACCCCGCCAAACGCCGAAATCGGATCCGCCTCGTAGGCCTTCCGGTAGGCCTCGGCCAGCGTCTCCTGCTGCGCGCAGCCGCAGGGATTGGTGTGCTTGATGATCACCGCCGCCGGCTCGCTGAACTCGCAGACCAGTTGCCACGCCGCGTCCAGATCCACCAGGTTGTTGTAGCTCAGCTCCTTGCCCTGCAACTGCTTCCCATTCGCCACCCCCGCCTCGCCCTGCCCGTACAGTGACGCCTGCTGGTGCGGGTTCTCCCCATAGCGCAGGCTCTGCTTCCGTGGCGCAAGGATATGCAACGCCGCTGGCAGCACGCTCTTCTTATCCGCGAACGCGCCCTCTTCCACCTCGATCCGCGCCAGCCGCGCCGTGATCGCCGCGTCGTATTTCGCCGTCAGTGCAAACGCTTTTTTCGCCAGGTTCCACTTCGTCTTCAGCCCGATTCCCCCGCCCGACGACCGCATCTCGGCCAGCACTGCGTCATAGTCTCCGGGGTTGGTCACCACCGCCACATCCTGGTAGTTCTTCGCCGCCGCCCGGATCATCGTCGGACCGCCGATGTCGATGTTCTCGATCAACTCTTCAATCGTCGCCCCCGCCTTCGCGGCCGCCGCCGCAAAGTCATACAGGTTCACCACCACCATGTCGATCAGCGCGATATTGTGATGGTCCAGCGCTTCCATGTGCTCGGCCACGCCGCGCCGCGCCAGCACCCCGGCCGCCACCCGCGGGTGGATCGTTTTCACTCGCCCGTCCAGCATCTCCGGAAATCCGGTCAACTCGCTGACGTCCTGAACTTCAAGTCCGGCGCCGCGCAGCAGCTTCGCGGTTCCGCCCGTGGAAACCAGCTTCACTCCAAGTTGCGCCAACCCCTGCGCGAACGTCAGCAGGCCGCTTTTATCGGTAACGGAAAGGAGAGCTCGTGTAACTTCAGACATGAACCTCCATTTTGACACGCCTGCCCCCGCCGCGCGCCACCCTGTTGCCGTGAATCCGTTCTACAGCAGCGGCGCCCAGTCCCCGGCCGTCAGCCCGCCCGTGATCGAATACCCGCCGTCCACCGCAATCGCCGCCCCGGTGACATAATCCGACGCCGCCGACGCCAGAAACACCGCCACCGCCGCCACGTCCCTGCCCTGCCCCCACCGCCCCGCCGGCGTCAGCGTCCGGATCTTGTCCCCGATCGGATTCGCCAGGATCTCCTTCGTCGAATCGGTCTCAAACCACCCCGGCAAAATCGCATTCACCTGGATATTCCGCGGCGCGAAATCCACCGCCAGGCTCCGCGTCAGCCCCATCACCGCCGCCTTCGCCGTCGCATAACTGCCCGCCACCGCCGACCCGAACAGCGAATACATCGACCCTATATTGATCACCTTCCCGCCCCCCTCCATCCCCCGCGCCGCCGCCCGCGCACACCGGTACGCCCCCGTCACATGCACGTCCAGCACCGAATTAAACGCCGCCGCGCCCACCTCCGCCGCCGTCCCAACCACCACAAATCCAGCCGCATTCACCAATATGTCCACCCGCCCCAGCGCCCCAAACGCCTGATCCACCGCCGCCTCATCCATCACATCCATCTCAATGCACCCATCCAACTCCCCCGCCGCCGCCGCATTTTTTTCCGCGTTCCTCCCCGCCCCGATCACCCTCGCCCCGGCCTCCTTCAACCCCTTCGCGATCATCAACCCCAACCCGCCATTGCCGCCCGTCACCACCGCCGTCCTGCCCGCAATTGAAAACAATGCCGTCATCGCCGACTCTCCCTTCACTTCCCGCCCGCCAGATCGCTCTCCGTGAACACCGAGTACGTCACCGCCCGCCGCCCGTTGGTCGTATACACCAGGTGAATCCGCCCGTCCGGCGTCTCCACCGCGCTCGGATACGCATACGAATCCTTGCCCGTTTCGATGTCCCGCTTCACCGGCCACGTCTTGCCGCCATCGGCGCTCAACGCCGCCGTCAACGGCGTACGGTCCGAGAAACTGTCGTTATAAAACAGCAGCAGCTTCCCGTTTCTCAGCTTGATCATCTCCACCGCCGAATTCGGATTCGGAAACTCGCTGTCCTCGCCCCGGCTCCACGTCATCCCGCCGTCTTTGGATTCCGTCCTCACCAGCCACCCATCCTTCTGCCCGCCATACCCCCCGCCCCTACGGCAGAACGCCACGATATGCCCCGGCGCAACCTCCGCCGGCGCAGGCTGCAAATTCCCCAGCCTCGACCGCACCCGCCCCGATTCGGCCCACTTCTTCGTCCCCGGATCATAAATCAGGAACAGCGACGTCGTATCGGCCGGCACAATCTCCCTGTCCGTCCCCGTCTCGTGATACAGCGGCAGCAGGTACCTGCCCGACGTGAGCACAATCGGCTTGCCCCGCACCATCCACCCCTCGTCCAGCCTGAGCAGCGACGGGTCCGACCACGTCGCCCCTCTGTCCTGTGAAACCCTCGCCGCCACCCTCGACGTCGACCACGTCTCCCCGAACCTCACCACATAAAACAGCCACACCACCCCGTCCGGCGCCTGCCACACCACGCCATTGCCCAGCGCGTAAAACGGATCCCGCGCAATCTGCACCGGCGCCGTCCAACCCTCCTGCCCGGCCTTCTTCCGCGACATGAAAAGCGCCGTCCCCCCGGCATACTCGCCTTCGCCGCCGTAATACACCAGCAGCAGGTCGCCGTTGTCCAGCGCTTCAACACACGATGGGTGCTTATACGGACCCGTCGGCGTCTCCGGCCCAAACAGTCGTTTTGTCTGGATCTCAGCCGATACCGGCAGCAGCAGCGCAAGCGCGGCGACGAGGGTTTTCATCCCTCCATACTACCCGCTCTGCTCGGCCTGCTATGCCGTCAGCGCACCCTTCACGGATTCAAACACCCCATCCGGCGCGCCCGTGCCGTCCACCCGCGTGTACTTGCCGCCCGCATAATAATCGATCAGCGGAGCCGTGCTGCGCTCATACGCCACCAGCCGGTTGCGCACCGTGTCCTCGCAGTCATCGGCCCGCTGCTGCAAATCGATTCGGCAAGCGTCGCACAGCCCCGCCACCTTCGGCGGTTGGCTCGCCAGGTTGTAGATCGCCTTGCACTGCGGGCAGAACCGCCTGTTGCACGTCCGCGCCACCAGCATGTCCGACGGCACGTCGATATGCA
>PNKE01000042.1 GCA_013822245.1 Candidatus Solibacter sp. | reverse complement strand
CGCGCGCAACGCGGCTCGCGGGACTTCTACCACGGGCGGCTCGGGCCGCACGCCAAACTCGCCAGACCAGACCACGACCTCAATATTGGATATCGTAATGATGGGCGGTCGATCAGCCCACGCGTAACGAAGGCGCATGCCAGCCAGATTCACGAGATTGCCGGAGACCACGTGCCCCAGGTGCGAATCCAGGGACGTGCGCCCTGCCCGCGACCGGGGTCTTCTGGAAAGCCTGCTCGCCCTGGCCGGTTTCCAACCCGCGCGCTGCCACCACTGCGCCCACCGTTTCCTCGCCCGGCCTTTCGGTTTCGCCAAGTTGCGGTGGGCCAAATGCCCCCGTTGCTACCGCATGGACCTTTCCATCTGGGACCCGAAATACTACCACATCGGCGGCTGGACTTCGCTCAAATTCAAGCTCGGCGCCAATCGCTGGCGCTGCGAGGCCTGCCGGTGCAACTTTGCCAGCTTCCGCCCGCGGCAAAGAAAATATGTCAGGCCCGAATCCGGCGCCCCCCCGGACGCCGACGATTAGCCTCTCAAAATGAATTTGCCGGCGCGACGCCTGAGCCTGCGTCACGCCGGCAAAATAAAATGGTTCCAAGTGACCCTCTGGCTCAGCTTGCTCACCTGCCTGCATGCCGGGCTTGAGCATGGCGCTCTGGAGCGGCCCCCATCTCTCTCCGGGCTACCTCGGCCGGGTTTTTCTCCCAACCGCCATCAATGCCCGGAGCCTTCTGGGCCACCGTTTCCCGAACGAAGCCGGATTCCGGAAGCGACCTTTCGCTCGCCCACAGCGACGCCCCCATTACTGGGACCGCCACGGCAGGGTCAAAGCTCCTGCTCTACTTCCGTCCTTCCACGTCGCCTCTCCGCTGACAGCCGTTCGACCCGAGCCTCCCGGAACGCCACTCTAGATTTAAGCGTGTCCGATCAACAACTCGTTGCCCGTTCTCTCAACGTCCCTGCAACGCATCCGCGGGACCGATTTAACCGTCACTCCCCTTTGGGAAATTCCCTCGGGATCATCGTGCCCGGCCAAGCCCTCCTGCGAATGACTTGCCTTCCAGTCCGTCCGATCTCCCTTCGCTCCCCTCAGGCTGGCTGACGTAGTCAGCTTCCCCATGAGGATCATCGTTCCGGGTCCGCTTCGTTCCTTCCGGCTCGCTGTTCCTAGAACCTCTTGGAACCAACCTCAGTCTGCTACAACTCATTCCGGGTGTCAATAGAAAAGCGACCTGGGGACGGCTTCTTCAACAATTTTTATTTTCTTTGTTATCATCTTGTTACAGACAACAGTTTGTGGATTACTTGTGCATAAAACGTGAACGGCGGCTCTTGTTTGGTCTTCCACGGCAACTCCCGCTCCGCTATCATAGGGACCGGAGTCCCGTGCCGCTCCCTCTTGGCCCGGTCACGCCGATGAACCCTCTCACCAAGACCCTGATCCTTGCCGGACTCGCCCTTCTGGCCGCCGGTCTCCTCCTGCATTTCTTCCCCAAACTCCCTTTCCGTCCCGGCCGCCTGCCAGGCGACATCGAAATCCGCGGCAAACACGGCAGCTTTTACTTCCCGCTGGCCACCTGCCTCCTGCTCAGCGTCCTGTTCTCACTGTTAACTCATTTGTTTAGAAAAAGATAGCCAGCCCCGCCCCGGCCGACTGCCCGCCGGCTGCTAGTGCACCGCCCCCAGTTTGCTCAGCGGCCAGTACACAAACACCGCCTTGCCGTAAATCGCCTCCGCCGGCACCGGCCCCCAGTTCCGCGAGTCGTTCGACGAACTCCGGTGATCGCCCAGCACGAAATACGTCCCTTCGGGCACTTTCACCGCCTCCATCGCCGACCGGTCCCGGTACCTCCGCGGCACATACGGCTCCTCCACCTCCCGCCCGTTCACCGTCACCACCCCCTGCCTCACCTCCACCGTGTCCCCCGGCAGCCCGATCACCCTCTTTATGTAGGACTTCGACGGATCCCCCGGATACCAGAACACCACCAGATCCCCACGCTCGACCCGCGTAATGCCGAACCGGTAGGCATACTTGTTGATGAACACCCGCTCCTGGTCCTCCAACGCCGGCATCATCGACGTGCCCTCCACCTTTACCGGCTGGTACAGGAACAGGATGATCACCAGGGCGATAATCACCGACAGGATAAGGTCCCGAGCCCAGTAGCCAACGTCCCTCATCATATGCCCTGCCCGGATTGCAACATACCCTCCCGCACCCTGTCTACAGGCCGAACAGCCCCCTGATCTGGTTCATCGGCAGCGCCCCGGCCTTCAGCGCCTTCTCATGGAACGCCTGCGCCGAAAACGCCCCCTTCTCCTTCGCTTCGACGTCGGCCCGCAACCGCTTCCACTCCTTGTACCCGGCGTAATAGGTCGGCAACTGGCACACGCTCAACCGCGCCCTCCGCCACTTCGCCTCCGCCTCTTCGTTTTCCTGGAATGTCCGCTTCACCATCAACTCCATCGCCTCTTCCCGCGTCATCTTCGCCGTGTGCAGCCGGATGTCCAGAATCGTGTTGGCGATCGCCCTCAACAGTTGCTTCATGAAAGTCAGCTGCATCTCCGGACTGTTTCCGTGATAGCCCGCCTCGATCATCGCCTCCGTCGCATACACCGCCCAACCCTCCACATACACCCCGCTTCCGAAAATCGACCGCAACAGCCGCCTCGGCCCCGGCTCCACCGACGCCGCGTACTCGAACTGCACATAATGTCCCGGAATCGCCTCATGGATCGTCAGTATCCGCAGCCCGTACTCGTTGTACTCCCTCAACTTCGACTCCACCCGCTCCTTCGGCCACTCCTTCGGAATCGGCGTCAGCCAGTAAAACGCCCCCAGCCCAGGCTCCAGCGGCGGCGCCGGATTGAATCCGCCAGTCGAATAGATCCCCCGCATGAACTCCGGCGTCTCGATCAGCTTCAGGTTGTCCCGCGGCGGCATCGCCGCAAGCTTGTCCGCGTTGGCCGCCATGAACGCCCGCGTCTCGTCCAGCGTCTTGCGCGCCTCGCCGAAGTACGCCTCCCGGCTCACATGTCGCTGAGCCAGCTTCTCCATCACCTCGCCCACAATCCAGTTCACGTCCACCGGACACCGGTGCGTCGGGTGGAACTTCTTATGCAGCGGCAGCGACACCTCAAACATCCGCCTCCGGATCGCCTTCAAATCCGCCTCGGCTTCCTCCAGCGCCTCCCGCGGCGTCCTCGTTCCGCCCATCGCCAGCTTGAACTTCGCTTCGTACAATTCCGCGCCCAGCCGCCACGCCTCGTCGCCCTCGTCCTTCAGCCCCGCGATCTGCCCGCTCAAGCCTTCCAGCGCCGCCACGGCCGTCTTCGCCGCCGCCTCATACTCCGCCTTCAGCTCCGCCGGCGCGCCCGCCGCCAGCGCACCGTGGATCAGCGCGATGTTGCCGTCGTTTTCTTCCTTCGCCACCCCCTTCCAGACCGCCGGCGCCGATTTCAAATTTCCCTTCGCCGCCTCGCAGAACGCCGGCACGGCCTTCAGCCTGGCGATGATATGCCGGTACCGCTCCGCCGCCGGCGCGTACTCCACCGAATACGGCGTGAACAACGCATTGCCGATCAACTCAACA
This sequence comes from Candidatus Solibacter sp., assembly GCA_013822245.1. GTDB lineage: Bacteria > Acidobacteriota > Terriglobia > Bryobacterales > Bryobacteraceae > PNKE01. The sequence continues at coordinate 9,898 of PNKE01000042.1, read as the reverse complement.
TACAGGGTCGGATTGCGTTGCCAGTTCCGGATGCCGTCGAGTTCCAGAATCGCCAGCTCCGCCTGCGACTTCATCAATTCAAGATCCGCCCGCGATTCGGCATCCAACCGCGCCGCATTCACGCCCCCAAGCGTCTTTCGCCACCCTTTCCAGTGCTGCTCCTGCCTCCCGATCCCGGCCGGGTAGGAGTAATCGTCCAGCAGCGTGTCAAGCTGCCGGTCTCCGTGTTTGTGATAGCCCGCCGAAGTCGCCGCCACTGGAGATAGGGCCAGCGTGGTCTCGATGAAGTCCCGGGTCAGCGAGTCGAAGTCCTTATGCGGCCGCGGCGACGAGCACGAGGCCAGCGCAATCGCAACGATAACAAGAGGTTGTAGGCGCATCGAAGACGAGTTTACCACCGCCTCGACGCCCTGCCGGCAAATCAGCTTGCGTTGCAATTCACTTGCATATACAATGACCTCATGCGAGCCAGTGCGGTATCGGCTCCTCAATTGCTCATGCGGGAGGCTCTCTTTGATTTCACGGCTCTTCATTCCCCTCTGTGCCGCGGCTCTGTTGATCCAAGGCGCCGTTTTACTTGCGAATCAGGATCAGAGGCTGGCGCTTCGCGGCCGGATTACAGACACCAGCGGCGCCGGAGTGCCCTCGGCCAGGGTGGAGGTTTCCGGTCCCGGCAACGGTTTCCGGTCGGCGGCGGAAAGCGGCATTGCAGGTGACTTTCAGTTGCCGCTGCCCTCCCCCGGCGAATACCGGATCCTCGTGAAGCGCGCCGGATTCGCCGCGCGCGTCCTGTCTTACACCGCCGCGCCGGGCGCATCGGCGGAGCTCGCCATCGAGATCCGCCCGGCGGCGCTGGCTCAGGAGATCCTTGTCTCCGCCGGCTTGATCGCCGCCACGCCCGAAGTGGTCAGCCGGACGCCCGGCTCGGTCGACGTCATCGAACAGGCCGCGCTCATCCAGTCGCGCGTCTTCAGCTTCGACGAGGCGCTGAGAAAGCTGCCGGGATTGAGCACCCGCATGGAGGAGGGCTTCAGCCTCCGCCCCAACATCGGCATTCGCGGCCTCGACCCCACCCGCAGCCGCAACGTCCTGCTCATGGAAGACGGCGTCCCCCTCGCCTACGCCCCCTACGGCGATAACGCATCCTACTACCACCCGCCCATCGACCGCTTCGAATCCATCGAAGTCGTCAAAGGCTCCGGTCAGATCCTCTGGGGCCCCCGCACCGTCGGCGGCGTGCTCAACTATGTCACCCCGGCCGTGCCCGGCAAACCCAGCGGATCCCTCAGCCTCGCCGGCGGCAACCGCGATTACTTCAACGGCCACCTCCGCTACGGCGGCACCTGGGGCGCAACTGGTTTGCTCCTCGATGCCACCCGCAAACAGGGCGAAGGCTCTCGCGACAACGTCCGGTCCGCCTTGAACGACCTCAACTTCAAGATCCTCCGGCCTCTCGGCTCCCGCCAGGCCCTCGCCCTCAAGCTCAATTACTACGGCGAGGATTCCCGCGTCACATACAGCGGCCTGCGCCTCGCCGAATGGCTCGCCGCGCCCCGCTCAAACCCCTTCCGCAACGACAGTTTCGTCGGAGACCGCTTCGGCGGCGCAGTCTCCCACACGGCCTCCCTTTCGCCCAACGCAATCCTCAACACCAACGTCTACGGCTCCGCCTTCCTGCGCGACTGGTGGCGCCAGTCGTCGAACTCCGCCCAGCGCCCCAACGACTCCGCCGACCCCGCCTGCGCCGGCATGGCCAATCTGCATACCACTTGCGGAAATGAAGGCCGCCTCCGCCAGTACTCCACCTGGGGCTTCGATCCCAAACTCCGCCTCTCCCACTCCCTGTTCGGCGTCCGCGGCGAATTCGACGCCGGCTTCCGCGCCCACTTCGAAGTTCAGGAGCGCATCCAGAAAAACGGCGACGCCCCCAGGAGCCGCGACGGCCGCATCGTCGAAAACAATCGCCGCACCACCCAGGGCTATTCCACCTTCGTTCAGAACCGCTTCTTCTTCGGCGACTTCACGCTGACGCCCGGTCTCCGGATCGAGCATGTCCGCTATGACCGCACCAACCGGCTGTTTAACGGCGGCGCCGGCGTCTTCGGCAAAGCCGACCTCACCCAGTTCATCCCCGGCATCGGCGGCGCCTGGAATCCAAACCAGTCAATTACCGTCTTTGCCGGTGTCCATCGGGGCTTCGCCCCCCCACGCGCCGAGGACATCATCAACAACTCCGGCGGATTCGTCGAACTGGACTCCGAACTCAGCTGGAACTACGAGGCCGGCATCCGCGCCCGCGCCGGCCGGGCGGCCAGCTTCGACGCCACCTGGTTCCGCACCGATTACCAGAACCAGATCGTGCCCGCATCCCTCGCCGGCGGCATCGGCAGCGTCCTCACCAGCGCCGGTAAAACCCTGCACCAGGGCGCCGAATTCTCCGGCCGCCTTGACCAGCGCAACTTCCTCGGCTCAGGCCATGCCCTCTGGCTCCGCGGCGCCGCCACCTGGATTCCCACCGCCCGCTACCAGGGCCTCCGCTACAGCGCCGTGTCCGGCTCCAGCGCCGTCCTCATCTCCGGCAACCGCCTCCCCTATGCCCCCGAATCTCTCCTCACCGCCTCGGCCGGCTGGACCCACCGCCGCGGCTCGAATTTCATGGTCGAAATGGTTCACACCGGCCGCCAGTTCGGCGACGACCTCAATACCGTCAACTCCACCGCCGACGGCCAGCGCGGCCCCGTCCCCGGCAACGTCATCTGGAATGCAACCTTCAATGTCCCACTCGAAGCCTGGCGCACCACCGCCTTCGTCACCGTCAAGAACCTGTTCGATCGATTGATCCTCGTCGATCGCGTCCGCGGCATGGTCCCCGGCTCGCCACGCCTCATCCAGGCCGGCTTCCGCTGGGAGTTCTGACGTATCGCACGCCTGGGCGGCGCGCCCCCGCCGCTCAGCCCTGCCCCGCGGCCTTTTTCCGCGCAAGCGCTTCCGACCACGCCTGCGACAACTTCCCGCGCAACGCCGCATCCACCGGCGCCGGCTCAGCCGGCACTTTGAACCGATGCGACGCCTCGATCGAAGCCCGCAGTTGTTTGACAAACTCCACGCACGGCGCGCAGTCCGCGATATGCGCCTCAATCCCCGCGCAGTCCTCGGCCGCCAACTCGCCGTCCAGATACTCCGACAGCCGGGCGAAGATCTCCAGGCACAACGGATCCTTGCCGCTCAAGTGTTCGGGCTCGTTTCCCTGATGGCTCATGCCGCCTCCACGTAAGCCGCCAGCGCCTTGCGCAACGCCAGCCTGCCGCGGTGCAGCCGCTGCTTCACCACATCCTCGCTGACGTTCAGAATCCCGGCCGTCTCCAATGTCGACAGCTCTTCCACGTCCCGCAACAATACCGCACTCCGGTAGATCTCCGGCAGCTCCCGGATCGCCGCTTCAATCCGGGCATTGAGTTCACCTCGCAGGAGCGCATCCTCGGGAACTTCGGATCCATCGGGAACCTGAAGGCTCCGTTCGCCGTCGAATGACGGCAGGAGTTCGTCGAGCGAATACTCACGCTCCGGCGCATACACGCTCCGCCGCCGCTTCATCAGGCAGTAGTTCTTCGCAATCCTGAACACCCACGCCCTCACGTGCTCGGGCTCCCGCAACTGGTCGAAACTCTCGAAGACCTTCAACAAAGTCTCCTGCGCCACCTCTTCGGCGTCTTCTCTCTGGCCGCAGGTCAGCCAGGTGTACTGGAAGATCTTCGCCTGGAAGCTCTCGACGAACGGTTCGAACGCCGACGCGTCGCCCGCCATCAGCTTCCTGGCCCATTCCACTTCCGGGTGCGGTTGCTTTACCACCCTTCCATGGTAATGAACTCCGTCTACGTTGGCTGAGCCTGTCCCGCCGCCTCCAGCGCCTTGATCGCCACTTCGATCTCCGGCGCCACCAGCAGCGTGTTCTTGATCAGGCATTTCTCCACCGACCGCCGCACCCCCTCAATATGCTGCGGATCAGTCAGTTCGGGCGCTTCGACATCAATGATGAACTTGCCCAGCCGCGCCGGGTTCTTCGCTTTCTCCGCGGAGATCCGCACGCGTAGCCCTTCCTTCGGCAAATTGCGCGTCTTGAGATACTCGACAGCGTAATAGCCGGCGCAGGTCGCCAGCGACGCCAGCAGCAGTTCAGGCGGCGTCATGCCTTCGTCGTCGCCCTTGTTCTCGAACGGCTGATCGCAGATCAATTTGTGGCCCCGCGTTTCAGCTTCAAACTGAACGTTGCCAAGGTAGTTGACGGTGAGTTCCATTCAATCTCCTTATCCCTATGGATGCGCCGGACCGCACTCTGGTGACAGAAGCCGGCAACCGTGTTCGGCCGTCACCTCCGCATCGCTTTCGCATCTGCAATGGTGAATTCCCCCATGATATCCGCACGATTGTTACCACTTCTGCTCTGGGCCTCCGTGCTGCCGGCCCAAAATCAACTGACCCTCGATGAAGCCGTGCGCATGGCGCTCGTCAAGCACCCCTCGCTTGAAGCCGCCGCCGCCCGCATCAAGGCCTCCGAGTCCCGCATCGAACAGGCCCGCTCGGGCTGGATGCCCAAGGTGGCCTTTCAGGAGTCCTACCAGCGCGGCAACAATCCCGTGTATGTCTTCGGCGCCCTGCTCACACAGCGCCAGTTCACCGAGGCCAACTTCAATATCCGCGGCCTCAACCGCCCCGGCGCGCTCAACAACTTCCAGTCCCAACTCGTCGCCGACCAGACCATCTACGACTTCGGCGCCACCAGCTCCGGCATCCGCGCCGCCTCCATCGCCCGCCAACTCTCGGATGAGGAGCGCAAGGCGCTCGAACAGCAGGTCATCTCCGGCGTCGCCCGCGCCTACCACGGCGTCACCCTCGCCAAAGCGGCCCTCGCCGTCGCCGAAGAGGGTCTCAAATCGGCCGAAGCGGACATGAACCGCGCCCGGACCGTCCGCGACGCCGGCATGGCCACCGACGCCGACGTGCTCTCCATCCAGGTCCACGTCTCGGCCATGCGCGAACAGCAGATCCGCCGCAAATACGACGTCGAAATCGGCATGGCCGCCCTCAACGAAGCCCTCGGCCTGCCGCTCGATACCCAGCACCAATTGACCTCCCCCCTCACCGCCGCCAAACCCGCCGCCGAAGCCCCCTCGCTCAACCGCGCCGAACTCCGCCAGGTGCGCCTCATGGAAGACCTCGCCGGTGAACACGCCAAACAGGCCCGCGCCCAGCGCCTGCCCATGATCGGCTTCCGAGGCATCATCGAAACCGACCGCCAGCAGTTCGTCAACAAAGGCGGGGCCAACTGGATGATCGCCGCCTCGCTGAAGTGGAACCTGTTCGACGGCAACCGCGCCAAACAGATGCAGAAGGAGGCCGGTCACCAGGCCGCCGCCGCCCGCGCCACCGAAAAGCAACTCCAGTCCGCCCTCTCGCTCCAGGTCAGAAAGGCCCGTACAGACCTGCTCGCCGCCCAGGAGCGTATCAACGTCACCCAAGCCACCGTCGCCCAGGCCGAGGAGAGCCAGCGCATCCTGCGCAACCGCTACTCGAACGGCCTCGCCACGGTTACCGATATCCTGCGCGCCGACACCGCCCTGCTCGACGCACGCACACGGCGCCTCGCCGCGATCTACGACCAGCGTATGGCGGCCATCTCCCTCGACGCCGCCGCCGGTACTTTGAATGGAGCCAGCGATGTTCTCAAGTAAGATTCTTCTCCCACTCGCGCCCGCCGCGCTCCTGCTCAGCGGCTGCGGCGCTCATGCACCCGAAAAAAAGCCCGCACACCAGGGCCCGGCCGTCCCGGTCAGCCTCCACCAGGTCCAGCCGGCCATGGTCGCCCAGGTCTATGAAGCCACCGGCACCGTCCGCGCCCGCTCGACCTCGGTCCTCTCGGCCCGCATCATGGGCTACATCCGCGCCGTCAACGCCCAGGCCGGCGACTCCGTCCGCCCCGGACAAACCATCGCCGTCATCGACGCCAGGGAGATCGACGAGGCCGTCGCCCAGGCCAACGCCGCCGTGCTCGAAGCCCGCGCCGCAGTCCCCGAAGCCGATAACGCCATCGCCGCCGCCAAGGCCCAACTCGACCTCGCCTCCTCCACGCTCAAGCGCATGAAGCCGCTCTACGATCAGAAATCCATCACCAGCCAGGAGTTCGACGAGGTCCAGGCCCGCCACCGCATGGCCCAGGCCAACCACCGCATGGCCCAGGCCAAGCGCGAACAGTTGAGCGCCCGCATCGCCCAGGCCGAATCCGGCCTCGCCCAGGCCTCGGTCAACAAGGCTTATACCGAAGTCAAAGCCCCCTTCGCCGGCATCGTCACCGAGCGCAAGGCCGAACCCGGCATGCTCGCCACGCCCGGCATGCCGATCCTGGTCATCGAACAGGCCGGCGCCTACCGTCTTGAAGCCGCCGTCGAGGAGTCCCGCATCGCCTCGGTCAAGCCCGGCTCCAAGGTCCAGGTCCGCCTCGACGCCCTTGGCCGCGACATGGAAGCCCGCGTCTCCGAGATCGTCCCCGCGCTCGACCCCGTCTCCCGCACCTTCACCGCCCGCATCGACCTGCCCGCCTCTCCGCTCATCCGCTCCGGCCTGTTCGGCCGCGCCCTCTTCCCGGCCGGTGAAAAACAGGCCCTCGCCGTCCCCGCCTCCGCCATCCGCCTCCAGGGCCAGGTGCAGAGCGTCTTCGTCGCCGGCAACGGCACGGCCCGCACCCGCCTGGTCAAAACCGGCGCCACCCTCGCCACCGGCGTCGAAATCCTCTCCGGCCTCACGGCGGGTGAACGCGTCGTCGCCAACCCGCCGTCCACCCTCACCGACGGCTCGAAAATCGAGGTGCGCCAGTGAGCCAGGATCAACCCGCCCTGGGCATCGCCGGCCGCATGGCCGCCGCCTGGATCAATTCCAAACTCACCCCGCTGTTCATCATCGCCTCGCTCATGATCGGCGCCTTCAGCATCGTCATGCTGCCCCGCGAGGAAGAGCCCCAGATCATCGTCCCCATGATCGACATCTTCGTCGGCTTCCCCGGCGCTTCGGCCAAGGAGGTCGAGGAGCGCGTAACCAAGCCCATGGAAAAGCTCCTCTGGGAGATCCCCGGCGTCGAATACATCTATTCAACGTCGCAGCCCAACGGCGCCATGGCCATCGTCCGCTTCAAGGTCGGCGAGGACGAGTCCGACGCCATCGTCCGGCTCAACCAGAAGATGTACGCCAACTTCGACCTCATCCCCCCCGGCGCTACACCCCCGCTCGTCAAGCCCCGCTCGATCGACGACGTCCCCATCCTCGCCCTCACGCTCCACTCCAAGCGCTACGACGACTTCTCGCTCCGCCAGGTCGCCGCTCAACTCCATGACGCCATCAAACAGGTCCCCGGCGTCAGCGAAGTCACCCTGCTCGGCGGACAGCGCCGCCAGCTCCGCGTCACCCTCGATGCCGGCCGCCTCGCCGCCTACAACCTCTCCCCCCTCCAGGTCGCCGGCGCCCTCCAGTCCTCCAACACCCGCCTGCCCGCCGGACAGGCCGTCTCCTCAAACCGCGAATTCATCCTCGAAGCCGGCTCGTTCCTCCGCGACGCCGACGACGCCCGCCGCGTCGTCGTCGCCGCATCCGGCGGCAAACCCGTCTACCTCCGCGACGTCGCCAGCGTCACCGACGGCGGCGAGGAATCCACCCAGTACGTCCACTTCTCCACCGGCGACTCCTTCGAACCCGCCGTCACCATCGCCGTCGCCAAGCGCAAATCCACCAACGCCGTCGACGTCGCCCACGCCGTCACCGCCAAAGTCGACGCCCTCAAGGGCACGCTCATCCCCAACGACGTCGACCTCACCACCACCCGCAACTACGGCGAAACCGCCGCCGAAAAGTCCAACGAACTGCTCTTCCACATGGGCATCGCCGTCGTCAGCGTCTCGATCCTCATCGCCCTGGTCCTCGGCTGGCGCGAGTCCTGGATCGTCTTCATCGCCATCCCCGTCACGCTCGCCCTCACGCTCACCGTCTTCTACCTCTACGGCTACACCCTCAACCGCATCACGCTGTTCGCCCTCATCTTCTCAATTGGCATATTGGTGGACGACGCCATCGTCGTCGTCGAAAACATCGTCCGCCACTACCGCCTGCCCGGCAACCAGCACCGCCCCCTCGCCGTCATCGCCGTCGAGGCCGTCGATGAGGTCGGCAACCCCACCATCCTCGCCACCCTCGCCGTCATCGCCGCCATCCTGCCCATGGCCTTTGTCAGCGGACTCATGGGCCCCTACATGCGCCCCATCCCCATCGGCGCCACCGCCGCCATGATCTTCTCGCTCATCGTCGCCTTCCTGGTCACCCCCTGGGCCGCCGTCCGCCTGCTCAAGCGCAACGCCTCCCACGGCGGCGAACACGCCGAAGACCGCTTCACGCTCCTCTACCGCCGGGCCATGAACAGGCTCATCCACATCCCCGTCTACAAATACGGCTTCCTCGGCCTCGTCACCGTCCTCCTGCTCGGCTCCATGGCCCTGGTCTATGTCGAGTTCGTCAAGGTCAAGATGCTGCCGTTCGACAACAAGAGCGAGTTCCAGGTCATCATCGATATGCCCGAAGGCACGCCTCTTGAACAGACCGAACACGTCGCCCGCCGCCTCGCCCAGGCCGCCTTCGCCGAACCCGAGGTCGTCAACGTCCAGACCTACGCCGGCGCCGCCTCGCCCTACAACTTCAACGGCCTCGTCCGCCACTACTTCCTCCGCCGCGGCTCCAACATGGCCGACATCCAGGTCAACCTCCTGCCCAAGCACGAACGCGGCCGCGCCTCCCACGACATCGCCAAGGCCGTCCGCCAGCGCCTGCTGCCGATCGCGAACGAGACCGGCGCCCGCATCAAAGTCGCCGAGGTCCCGCCCGGGCCGCCCGTCCTGCAAACCCTCGTCGCCGAGGTCTACGGCCCCACCGCCGAAGGCCGCGACCGCATCGCCAGGGAGATCCTCGGCATCTTTGACAACATGGACGGCGTTGTCGACGCCGACTGGTACGTCGAAGACCCCCAGGACAAGCTCGTCTGGCATGTCGACCGCGAAAAAGCCGCCCTCAACGGCGTTGCCGCCTCCGACATCGCACAGACTCTCATGACCGCCTCCGCGGGCATGACCGCCGGACTCCTCCACGTCGACAACTCCAAGGAGGACATCCCGATCATCGTCCGGCTGGACCGCGCCACCCGCAGCGACGCTTCGCGTCTCGCCTCGCTCAAGGTCATGGGCCGCGCCGGCAACCTCGTCCCGCTCTCAGAACTCGTCCGCATCGAAAAGACCACGGCCGGCAAGAGCATCCATCGCAAGAACCTCATGCCGGTCACCTACGTCACCGCCGACGTCGCCGGCGTCATGGAATCGCCCGTCTACGCCATCCTCAAGCTCGGCCCCGAGATCTCCAAAATCAAAGTCGAAGGCGGCTACGAGATCGAACAATACACCGCCGCCCAGCCCTTCGACGATTCCAAGTACTCGATGAAATGGGACGGCGAATGGCACATCACCTACGAGGTCTTCCGCGACCTCGGCATCGCCTTCGCCGCCGTGCTGGTGCTCATTTACCTGCTCGTCGTCGGCTGGTTCCAGAGCTTCGCCACCCCGCTCATCATCATGGCCGCCATCCCGTTTTCGCTCGTCGGCATCCTGCCCGCTCACGGCATGATGAACGCCTTTTTCACCGCCACTTCAATGATCGGCTTCATCGCCGGCGCCGGCATCGTCGTCCGCAATTCGATCATCCTGGTCGATTTCATCGAACTCCGCCTCAAGGAGGGCATGCCCCTCGACGAAGCCGTCATCGACGCCGGCGCCGTCCGCTTCCGGCCCATGATGCTTACCGCCGCCGCCGTCGTCGT
>PNKE01000021.1 GCA_013822245.1 Candidatus Solibacter sp. | reverse complement strand
CGAAAAAGGAATTCGATACCTGGCCCATCACCGTTGGCGACGGGCGGCGCCAGATTCAGCAGTTCATCTTCTCCGCGTTGCCGGGCACGGCCGGCGGGACCTGGCAAGGATCCATCAACGGCGGACAGGGATTCTCGCACGAGATTCTGATTGACGGCATCTCCATTGGCCGGATGGACATTCAGGGCGGCAGCAACAACGAGTTCAGCCCATCGGCGGAATCGGTCAGTGAGTTCAAACTCCAGACAGGGACCACAAGCGCGCAGTATTCCGGCGGGCAGACCGCGGTGGCGAACTTCGCCACCAAGAGCGGCACGAACGAACTGCATGGCACCGGCTACTGGTATGTGCAGAACGACGCTCTGCGGGCCAACGGCTACAACAACAACGCCTCTGGAATCAAGCGCCAGCCATACAAGCAGAACAACTACGGGTATTCGGTTGGCGGGCCGGTCATCCTGCCCAAGGTCTACAACGGAAAGAACCGTACTTTCTTCTTCCACAACTTCGAGCAGACAAGGCTAAGAGACTTCCGTTCCACAACATTCACCCAACTCCCGATTCCAGCATTCAAGAGCGGCGATTTCTCACGCCTGTTCGACCCCGCCTTCACCGGCAACTCGAGTTCGGGCACATCGCTGGGCAACGACGCCGCGGGCAGGGCAGTCCGCTTCGGCGCCATCTATGACCCTACGACCTCCCGCCAGATCGGATCCGCTTGGGTGCGCGATGTTTTCCCCGGCAATATCGTCCCAAGGGACCGTTTCAGCCCGGTCTCCCGGAAGATCCTCGAACTGGCGCCTATCGACGATCCGATGTTCGACACCATGTTGCGCAACATGCCTTCGATCGGCGTCTGCTGTCCGATCTTCAACGAGAAAATGCTCACGATCAAGGGCGACCACAACATCAACTCCAACCACCGCCTTTCGGCGACGCTGAACCGGAACTTCCGGCGCCGCTTCAACTCACCCGGGGGCCGTTGGGGCAACCCGCCCGGCACGCCCACAGGCGTCTACCAGGACCAGAACACGCCCGGCACGATGGGCCGCATGGCATATAGCTGGACCATCTCTCCAACGGTGTTGAACTACCTCAACATCGGCTACAACCGCTTCGGCAACTTCAACGAGAGCGCCTTCGTCGACCAGGACTGGCCGCAAAAGATCGGCCTGCAAAACGTGCCCGGCACCCACTTCCCCACGTTGACGTTCGCCGGCCAGCCTCATCAGGGCAGCGGCATCGGGGCCAGCGGCCGCCTGGGTTCGGCCAACCGCGGCGGCAGTTTCAACGGTTCCACCATCATCACCAATGACCTGACCGTGGTCCGGGCCAAGCACAATGTGAAGTTCGGTTTTGAAACCCGGCGCTACTTCTACAATTCGATCAACAAGAGCGGCTCGGGCACCTTCGCCTTCAATTCGAACACCACGGCCCTGCCTGGCTTCCTGAACCAGACCGGACACTCCTTCGCCAGCATGCTGCTCGGCGCGGTCACCTCGACCAGCCGGGAAGAGTCGCCGGTCAACTTCGGCCACCGCACGCGCTCAGCGGGCTTCTACGTCCAGGACGATTGGAAGGTCACACGCAAGCTGACTCTGAACGTCGGACTGCGATGGGAGATGATCGGCGGGCTCGTCGAAGTGGCGGGCCGCATGTCCGGACTCAGCTTCGATGCCGTCAACCCCTCGGCGGGCAACCTCAAGGGCGCGCTCGTGTTTGTCGATGACATGAAGCGGCGCGGTTTCCAGGACACCAACTGGATGCAGCTCTCGCCGAAGTTCGGCTTTGCCTACGCCGCCACGCCTAAATTTGTCGTTCGCGGCGGCTACGGCATCAACAACTCGCCGGCCATCGCCAACGGATGGGGCTTCGGCGGCACGCTTGGATACAGCGGCTCGATCGTGAAGAACACCGGCAACACCGCGCTGCGTTTCGCGCAGGAGCCGGTCATGTACCTACACGACCCCTACCCCAGCCTCACCCAGAGCCTGCCGAACAAGAACCCTTCGCTGTCAAACGGCATGGGCATCACCTACACGGCCGCTGATTCCAACCGTCTGCCGTATGTCCAGAACTGGAACTTCGGCTTCCAGTATCAACTGCCCGCCTCGACCGTGCTCGAGATCAACTACGTTGGCAACAAAGGCACCCGCCTGATGGCCTATGGGCTGGATCAGATGAACAACCTGCCTTTCAGCGCCGTACAGCAATACGGCGACTTGCTGACCCGCCCCTGGAACGCCGCCACCGGCGTACGCGAGCCTTTCCCCGGATTTGCCGGCACGGTGCTCCAGGCCCTGAGGCCTTATCCGCAGTTCACGGGCATCGGCCAGGCGTTCCCCAACTTCGGCACGTCCAGCTACAACGGACTTCAAGTTCAGGCCACGCGGCACTTCAGCAAAGGCGTCTCCCTTCTGGCCGCCTATACGTTCTCCAAGAGCATCGGTCTCATGGATGACGCGATCGAGGCCGAGGGTGTGGCGGATGTGTTTAACCGAGGCCTGGAGCGTTCCATCACCGGTCTGAACTTCCCGCAGTCCGCCAAGTTCACCTGGATCTACGAACTCCCCATCGGGCCCAACAAGCTGGTGAACATCAACGGAATGGCCGGCAAAATCCTGGGCGGCTGGCAGTTGACCGGCATCCATACTTTGCGCTCAGGCTCTCCGATCGGCATCGGCACGGGCGGCTACACCAACCCGTTTGGGACCATCCGGGCCGACCGCGTGCTGGGGGAGAAAATCATCCTCGACAGCGACGCCCCCATCAACTTCCGCGGCTTCTCAGGCGGAAAAGCGTTTCTGAACCGGGCTGCCTTCACGACGCCGCCGGTCTTCCCCGGCGGACAGCTCATCAACCAGCGCCTCGGCACTCTCGGACCGCTGCTGCCCAACATCCGCAACGCCCACTTCATCTCCGAGGATCTGGGCGTCTACAAGCAGTTCAGCATCGACGAGCATAAGAGCTTTGAACTCCGCGGCACGTTCCTGAACCCCTTCAACCGCGTCGGACGGGGGGGGCTGATCACCAACATCACCGACCCCAATTTCGGCCAGTTCACCGGCCAGCAGATGGGCGGCCGGAATATCGAGATTTCGGCCCGCGTTACGTTCTGACCGGGGCACGGAGTCAATCGTGAGGCACACGATCGCGCTCGTTCTGGCAGGCGGGGCGGCGTTGGGTCTTTTGGCCCAGAGCGCCGCCCCGCGGTTGGACACCTGGAAAATCATCGGACCAGGCGGCGGCGGCGCGCAGTTCACGCCCGCCATAAGCCCGCATGACACGAGCCGCGTGCTCGTCGCCTGCGACATGACGGGTTCCTACATCACAAATGACGGCGGCAGGACGTGGCGGATGTTCAATCTCCGCGGCGTGACGCGGTGGTTCGTCTTCGACCCCTCGGAGGCGCACGTGATCTACGCCTACGGCGTGGGTCTGTGGCGTAGCGTGGACTCCGGGCGGAGCTGGAATCTGGTGTATCCGGACCCGGCGGCCATATCGGGCGTCATCATGCCCGACGACCATGCCGGTGTGGTTCTTCAGGCAGGCGGAAGCCCCGTACCGGCGATGACGGCTCTGGCCGTTGATCCGGCCGATTCGCGGCGCCTCTACGCCGTCATTCAGGGCGTATTTCACGAGTCCGGGGATTGGGGCGCCACCTGGCGTCCGAGCCACGCTCCGGCCGGCGGCGGGCGGCGTATCTATGTTGATCCGCGGTCTCCGGCCGGGGACAGAACGCTGTATGTGGTTGGTGCATCGAACGTGACTGTCCGGGAGGGAGGGCTGTGGAGGTCGCAGCCGGGACCAGCCAACGTGACCTCATTCCTGGATGTTTCGGCGGGCTTCCCGCGGCAGGGGGGTCCGCCGGCCGCCTGGCGCCAGGACCTCAAACCGCAAAGGGGCTTCCCGCGGCATGGGGGGCCGCCGGTGATCTACGGACTGACCGAGGAGAAACTCTACGTCTCCAGCGACGGAGGCGCGGCGTGGAGCGAGGCGGCCGGCCTCGGCGAGGGAGCAAGGTTGCGGGCGGTGGCGACGAGCCTCTGGCATCCGCACGCCGCCTATCTTTCCTACGGCGGCCTGCGCGATGGCGGGGCTGCCTATATTGGCGTGGCGAAAACGGAGGATCACGGAAGGAGTTGGAATCTGGCCTGGAAGGAGGCGGCCTCGAGCGCCCCCAACATCCAGGATGCCTGGATCAGCGAACGCTTCGGACCGGGCTGGGGGAGCAATCCGCTGAGCCTCGGCGTGGCGCCGTCGGATCCCTCCATCGCCTACGGTACCGACTACGGGCGCACCATGCGGACAACCGACGGCGGCAGGACGTGGCATGGCGTTTACTCGCGCCGTAACCAGGGCGGCGGCTGGACGTCGACCGGTCTCGATGTAACCACCGTCTACGGCGTGCATTGGGATCCGTTTGACGCCAAACGAATGTTCATCACCTACACCGACATCGGCCTGTTCCGAAGCGAGGACGGGGGCGCGAGTTGGCTGAGTTCCACGGCGGGAGTGCCGCGGCGGTGGTGGAATACGACGTATTGGGTCGAATTCGACCCCGGCGTGCGCGGTCGGATGTGGGCCGTGATGAGCCGCAACCACGATCTGCCGCGTCCTAAAATGTGGCGAACGACACAGCCCTCGACCTACGAAGGGGGCGTCTGCGTGAGCGACGACGGCGGCCTGACCTGGCGCCAGTCCTCCGACGGCATGCCCCAGACCGCGGCGACACATATCCTGATGGACCCGCGCAGCAGCCCCGAATCGAGGGTGCTCTACGTGGCCGCCTTCGGCCGAGGCGTCTACAAAAGCACCGACGGAGGACGGCATTGGGCGTTGTCCAACAACGGCATCGAGGGCAAGGAGCCTTTCGCGTGGCGGTTGACGCAGGACGATCAGGGGACGCTGTACCTGGTGGTGGCGCGGCGCAGCGACAACGGGAGTTACGGCGACTCGTCCGACGGCGCCTTGTACCGTTCCACGGACGGAGCTAAGAACTGGGAGCGGCTGCCGCTGCCGGAGGGAGTGAACGGACCCAACGGGCTGGCGGTGGATCCGCTGGACCGCAAACGCCTCTATCTGGCGGCTTGGGGCCGGCGCACGCCGGCGGGAGCCCGCGACGGCGGAGTGTTCCTGTCGGCCGACGGCGGGCGGAACTGGCGCAATGTCCTTGACGGCGACCAGCACGTCTATGATGTCACCGTGGATACTCGCGGCGAAGCGCCGGTGCTTTACGCGGGCGGGTTCGAGAGTTCCGCCTGGCGGTCAGAGGACCGCGGCGCGTCCTGGCAGCGAATTCGGGGATACAACTTCAAGTGGGGCCATCGGGTGATTCCCGACCCGGCCGACCCTGGCCGGATCTACGTCGCCACCTATGGCGGCAGCGTCTGGCACGGACCAGCGAAGGGAGACCCGAATGCGCAGGAGGATGTTTTGGCGCCTGCTCTGCGGCTGTGGAGAACGGACGTGAGCGCTCCTCCCGCGGCATCCGCCAATAAACAGGATTAACCGCTGGGCCGTCCAATTTACACGATGGACGCGGACCGGCCTTGTCCGGGTATTGTGCCGGATCGATCACCGGCAACGGTGAGCGCGGCGTGACGCCCAGAACCTGATTTGGTCGACGGAAACGCACAGGACGCCGGTTGCGCGCCGAAGGGCGGACGCTGGTTTGGCCGGCGTGTCAGGTCCGCGGACGGAGAAGCGGGGGAGTCCATTCGCCGGCTCCCGATCGAAAACGGGGGCGGCCCAGGCTCTCAGGATTGATAAAGCAATCCTGGGAGAAGCGTTTTGATCAATTGTGAAGCTGTCCTGGGTCTGCCCGGTTACAAGGTTACCGGGATTGAGCCTACGTCCGGGGAACCGGGGCGACGGGACGGGCGGAGCCTGCCAACCGCAATTTTCGCGCGCTTTCATTCACTGCGGATCGTTCCATCACAACATACACAGCTTTCCCGCGTGAGTACCGCGGGATATCGACGGTGGACGCGTCCAGTTCATGAGAACTCCACACCCCGGCTGTTTCACCCGAACGTTC
Organism: Candidatus Solibacter sp.; assembly: GCA_013822245.1. Classification (GTDB taxonomy): domain Bacteria; phylum Acidobacteriota; class Terriglobia; order Bryobacterales; family Bryobacteraceae; genus PNKE01. The sequence continues at coordinate 7,470 of PNKE01000021.1, read as the reverse complement.
ACCGCCATCGCGATGACGGCCGCCCGTCGAACCGTCCCAGGGCCTCCGGCATTTGGCTTGACGGTCCCAGCAAGCATGGCAGTTGTGAGAAACCTCCAACTGGGACGGCTGTCCCCTTGGCTCAGGGTTCGCCGGGCTGGAAGGTGGTGTTCCGGCGCGGCGGACCTTGGGGGCGCGGCCAAAAGGGTATACTGCCCTCAAATGGCCCAGCAAGGACAGCCGCATCCGATGAAAGATCCGCTGACGTGGCTCTATCCGCCGATCGAGCCGTACAACACGGGCCGGCTGAAGGTGTCGCCGGTTCATGAGATTTACTTTGAGGAGTCTGGCAACCCGGCGGGGAAGCCGGTGATCTTTCTGCATGGGGGACCCGGCGGGGGTTCCGACCCGAAGCAACGGCGGTTCTTCCATCCGGAGAAGTACCGGATTGTGAACTTCGACCAGCGGGGCTGCGGCAAGAGTACGCCGCACGCATCGCTGGAGGCCAACACGACGTGGGACCTGGTGGCGGACATCGAGAAAATGCGCCAACTGCTGGGGATTGAGCGGTGGCTGGTGTTTGGCGGGTCGTGGGGATCGACGCTGGCCCTGGCGTATTCACAGACTCATCCGGAACGGGTCACGGAGTTGATTCTGCGCGGGATCTTCCTGCTGCGCAAGCAGGAGATCGACTGGTTTTACCAGAGGGGGGCGTCGGCGCTCTACCCCGATGCGTGGGAGCCGTATCTGGCGCATATCCCGGAGGGCGAGCGGGGCGATCTGCTGACGGCCTACCACCGCCGGCTGACCAGCGACGATGCGGCGGTGCGGCTGGCCGCGGCCAAGTTGTGGAGCGGGTGGGAAGGCGCCACGTCGAAGTTGCTGCCCGACGCCGCCTTCGCCGGACACTATGAAGAAGATGAGTTCGCCCTGGCGTTTGCGCGCATCGAAGTTCACTACTTCATGAACAGGGGATTCTTCGAGACCGATGACCAGTTGCTCCGCAACGCGTCGCGGATCCGCCACATTCCGGGCGTGATCGTGCAGGGACGTTACGACGTCGTGTGTCCGATGGAAAGCGCCTGGGCGTTGCACCGGGCATGGCCCGAAGCCGATCTTGTGATCACCCCCGACTGCGGACATAGCGCCTTCGACCCGCCGAATAGCCGGGCCCTGGTGGCGGCGGCCGACAGATTCGCGGCCTGATTGCCGGAGCCGAGCTGAGGGGACGTGCGCGGCGGGCAAGCTGTTCAAGGAAGGGCGGCGGGGCGGGCTGGATGAAGGCTCTGGCGGGGGACGCCGAGGAGTTGGACCGGTCCATTGATCCGGCTCCGTTGCGCACCAGACGCCCCTGGTTTGATATAAGACCCCATGTTATCATTCAACACAGTATGGTACTGAAGCATTGGTACCACAGTTATGGAGGAGATCAATGAAAGTCAAGCTGGTTTGCGCACTATGCGTGCTTGCCGTGTCCGCCCTGAACGCCGCCCCCATCGGATTCACGGCAGACACCGACGGCACGAACAACTTCTACTCGATCGACATGGCTACCGGTTTAGCCACGCTGATCGGCAACTACGGCGGCGGCGATATTGAAGCCATCGCCTTCCACCCAACGACCGGGGTGCTGTACGGGATCGACGACAGCAGCGATACGCTGTTCACGATCAACACCGCGACCGGGGCCACGACGAGTGTCGGCGCACTGGGCGCTGATCTTTTCAACCCTGGAGCCGCTTTCAGTAGTACTGGCACTCTCTATGCCACTGATGAGGGCGCTGGGCTGTACACGGTGAATACCGCCACCGGCGCGGCAACGTTTGTGGGCGGCTTTGGCCTGAACTCGCCCGATATCACGGCGCTGGCGTGGTGGGATGGCGTCCTGTACGGTCTTGACGACGCCAACTCCCAATTGGTGACCATCAACACGGCGACGGGCGCCGCCACGGTGGTGGGCGGCTTCGGGGTCAGTCCGGGCGGGCAGTTCGGCGCCGACTTCGACGCGATGGGGACACTGTGGCTCATTGATGACTCCAACGCTTTCTACACAGTCGATGTGCTCACGGGCCTGGCCACGTTTGCCGGCAATGCGTCGGTCGGCGGCACCGAGTCGCTGGCCTTCGCACCAGGAGGGGCTCCAATCCCTGAACCGTCGACTTTTGTGATGCTGGGCGCGGGCCTTCTGGCCGCCGCCGGCCTGAGACGCCGCCGCTAAATTGGATCACCGCGAAAGCGCGGGCGTGGGACCCTTCACCGGGCTTCACGCCCGCTCCTGAGCGGCGAACCAGGCGGACGGGCCGTTCCGGTTGGGCCGGGTGTGAGGTATGTAAGAGGTGAGACAGCGGGGACGATGCCGGGTTTCATGACGGGGATGTAGCCGGGCCGTGGGGGTGGCGATTGCACGGTTCGAGGGGCGGGGGCGTCAAGAGTCATAGGTGAAGGTGTCGATCCGCATAGTGGCGTTGATGGTGGGGCTGGGGGTGTGCCTGATGGGGGCGGGCGCGGCGGGCAAGCTGTTCAAGGAAGGCCGGGTGGCGGAAAAGGAAGGGCGGTACGGGGCGGCGTATCTGCTGTATTCGCAGGCGTATGCGCTGCATCCGGGCAATGGCGAGTACAAGGCGCGGGCCGATGCGGTGAGGCGGCAGGGGATCATGCAGCTCGATGTGAAGCCGAAGGAGATGGACGGGGGGCTGGAAGCAGAAGCGACGCTGCCGGGGATCGAGGCGGAGGATCTGAAAGACGAGTTGATGCCGGCGCCGGTGCTGGTGGGGACAACGGACCGGCACAGTTTCAAACTGAACGGGCCGGTGAGGGAGCTTTGGGAGAAGGTGCTGAAGCCGTATGCGCTGGAGGCGGTGTTTGACGCGGATTTGACCGAGGGCAAGCCGATCCGGTTCGAGATGGAGAACGCGGACTGGCGGACGGCGGTGAGGGCGCTGGAGACGGTAACCGGGACGTTTATCGTACCGCTGGGCGACAGGTTGGGGATTGTGGTGAAGGAGACGGTGCAGAAACGGTCGGAGATGGAACGGCACATGACGGCGACGGTCCATCTGCCGGGGACGCTGACGCCGCAGGAGTTGCAGGAGGCGGTGCAGGCGGTGAGGTCGGTGTTCGACATCCAGAAGTTTGGGGTGGACAGTGCGCGGGGGCTGGTGATGCTGAAGGACAGGGCGTCGAGGGTGAAGCCGGCGGCGGAGCTGTTCAGGCAACTGATGGAGCACCGGGCGCAGGTGATGCTGGAGATCGACATTGTGAACCTGGGGGCGACGTCGAGTTTGAGATTTGGGATGCAGTTGCCGACGTCGTTTCCGATCGTGAATCTGAGCCGGGCGTGGGGCAATTCGCCGACGGTGCCGGCGGGGATCGGGAATATCCTGACATTTGGGTCTGGTAAATGGATATTCGGGCTGGGGCTGAGCGGGGCGGAGTTGTTCGCGAGCATGACGGAGGGCGAGGGGTCGATTGTGGCGAGGAGCCGGGTGCTGGCGGTGAACGGGCAGGCAGCGTCGATGCATGTGGGCGACAGGTATCCGCTGCAGACGCAGTCGTTTCTGGCGACGGCGGGCACGGGGGATTACAGGCCGCCGCCGCAGATCCAGTTTGAGGATCTGGGGCTGGTGTTGAAGGCGACGCCGTATGTGCATTCGAGCGAGGAGATGACGCTGGACGTGGAGGTGGAGTTCAAGTTGCTGACGGGGACGTCGTTGAACGGGATTCCGGTGATATCGAACAGGAAGTTGCAGTCGAGGGTGAGGATGAAGTTCGGCGAGACGGCGGTGGTGGCGGGGTTGACTGGGGGGGCGTCGAGGAGGAGCATGAGCGGGCTTCCGGGGTTGATCGCGCTGCCGCCGTTCAGGACGAACGACCGGAGCGAGGAGAGCGCGGATCTGCTGGTGACGATCCGGCCGGGATTGACGGCGCTGCCGCCGAGCGAAAGCGTGGTGCGCACGATCTGGGCGGGGACCGAGACGCGGCCATTGACACCACTGAATTAGGGACGCCCGCATCCTAATACCTCTGTGGGATTATAGAGCGAGAGGAATCGTCCATGTCGATCATGCTCAGGGAGATCCGGGAGCAACCCCGGGTGATTGAAAAGACGCTGCAGGCCGAGCGCAAGGGTCTGGAAAAGCTGCGTAGACAGTTTGAAAAGAACCGGCCGCCGATGGTGGTGCTGGCGGCGCGAGGCACGTCGGACAACGCAGCGCAGTTTGGGCGCTACCTGATCGAGATCACGACGGGGATTCCGGTGTCGCTGGCGGCGCCGTCGGTGACGACGCTGTACAGGGCGCCGTTAAAGCTGGATGGGGCGCTGGTGGCGGCGGTGTCACAGTCAGGTGAGTCGACCGACACAAACGTGGTGCTGGAAGCGGCCAAGAAGGCGGGCGCGTTCACGGTGGGCATTACGAACGAAGCGACGAGCACGCTGGCGCGGCTGGCCGACTATGCAATGCTGGTGCGCGGCGGGCGCGAGAAGAGCGTGGCGGCGACGAAGACCTACACGGGGCAGTTGCTGGGATTCTATCTGCTGGCTTGGGCGCTGGGCGCGGGCATCAAGATGGGGGATCTGGAGAGGCTGCCGGAGTGGGCCGAGGCGGCGCTGAGCCTCGAGGACGAGATCACCGCGCGGGCCGAGCGCTACAGGTTCATGGAGCAGGCGGTGGTGGTGGGGCGCGGGCTGAACTACGCCAACGCGTTTGAGTGGGCGCTGAAGATGATGGAGACCTGCTACGTGGTGGCGGAGCGGTTTTCTCAGGCCGACATCCTGCACGGTCCGATCGCGATGGTGGGGCAGAACTTCCCGGCGTTTCTGGTGGCGCCGACCGGGGTGACGTGGCCGGTGATGAAAGAGCTGGCCGAACGGCTGGCGGGGCTGAAGGCGGACACGTTGATGGTGACCGACGAATCGAACAAGATGGCTCCGAAGGGGGCGATCAGGATTCCGGCGAAGCTGGCGCATAAGGGTCCGCTGCCGGAGGAGCTGTATACGCCGATTCCGTACATCATTCCGGCGCAGATGTTCGCGGCGAAGCTGGCGGTGTTGAAGGGGCTGGATCCGGACCGTCCGCGGGGATTGAACAAAGTCACCATGACGCTGTAGGACCCGTCAAATCACGAGTCCGTAGATGTCAACGCCAAATGGAAATGTCCGCTTGCCTGACAAGTAGGAAATGTCCTGTTTGGGGGATCGGGTGTGGGGAGCCGTGTTAGTTTGGACTCGATCCGCCGGGAAGTCGCGTTCCTGGCCGGGCTTCGAGGCCGAATCGACGGACTGGCTCCGAAGCAGACGCCAATTCAGCCGGCGCTGCTCTGCATGCTCGTGTTCGGCGAGGCTGTTCGATGTCCGGCCTTTCTCTGGCGAGGCCTCCGTCTGGGTGAAGTCCCGAGCGGAGGACTCGGAGGGATCAGGCGCGACGGCCGCCCGGCGCGCCCGGATTTGCTTCTTTTCAGTCGTCGGCGTCCGGCCGGGGCGGCCCGATTTCGAGGCCTTGGTGCCGCTCAGTTCCTATGATGACACCGTCTTCTTCATGCCCTTCGACAACCTCGAGGACTTCGTCACGTCGATGGCTCTGCTGAATCCCGGAACAAACCTCACGACCGACGTGACGGCCACCGTATTTGACGGCAACGGGAACCAGTTGGCCACGAGCGTAATCAGCCTCGCCCCCGGGAACCAAACTGCTTTCGCGATTCCAGACCGGTTCCCGTCAACGCGGAACTGCGTGGGTAGCATCATGTTTAGGGGATCGACGACGAGGCTGTCTGCGCTCGGATTCCGGTTTAACGCGGGCGGCGCGTTCGCCACTATTCCTATTCTGAACTGGGCAGGCATGTTCCAATAGTCCGCGATTCCGATTTGTTGGCCGGACTATGAGGGGATGGTCAACACCCTCATCATGGAGGCGCGGCCGCGCCAGGCCCCAGTGTGCACCAATGATGTAAGCTGAACGGCTGAAAGGCGAAACGGTTGCCCACCCTGCCCGATGATCCTCCTCCGCGACAGTTGCAGTTAACAACGTTGCACCCGGCCTCCGGCACTCAACCGCGGCTACGCAGGCTCCTTCTCCAGCCTGTATTCGTGGTGCAGCCCGCCGAGTGCCGGCGTCGATTCGACTCGGTACCCGGCCGGAGGACTGTGTCTATGTGGGCCAGCCGCGACTTTGGCTCGGGGTGGTTCCGGAATTCCTTGCCCTAACGCGGAGTGTGGACGGCCGCCGCTGTAGTAGGTCACGAACTCGCCCACGATCCTCCATCTGCGACACACCCGCGAAACTGCCGGTACCGCCCGCTGATCGGTCCGGCCGCGGGACGCGCGCAAATCGGCCGTCACCCTGCTGGAGTTGCACCCGCGTCGTGCAGCCATTCGCCCAAACCGAGGAAGGCGGCCAACCCGTCGTCGATGGCGGCGACCTCATGCTTCGCCAGTTCCCCAAAGACCCTCCGGACCCGCCGCTTGTCGACGGATCGGAGATGGTCGATCAGCGCGAACGACGTCTTCGCCAGCCCGCTCTTGCCCGGCGCAAGCTCCGGGTACAACAGACCCTGTCCGGGTGTTCCGGTCACCGGAACCACGCACACGAGCGGGAAACGCTGGTCGCTGATCACGTCCGGGTCGCTGATGACAACGCAGGGCCGCACGCCACGTTGCTCGTTCCCGATTGTGGGATCAAGCTCAACCACAACCACGGACCCTCGTCCGAGCCTCATTCGGGATCCTCCACCCACCCTGAGCCGGGCGCCCATTCCACCGCCTTGCCCAGGCTGCTGTCCACCAGCGCCGCCGCATCTTCATCGGGCAGCCCGCGAGACCATTCCTCGAAACCCGGTTCTGAAAACTCGCGGCTCTCTGGGTGTGGGTTCTCAAGAGAACGCCGAAGCTCCTCGCGGCGGCGGCGATCGAGTTCACGGCGCACGGCCTCCGCGATGAACCGGCTGCGATTCTTCACTCGCCGGTCTATGTCCCGCACTAAGTCGTTAGGAAGGCTAACGGTCACACGTTCGACGTTGGCCATTTCATACTCTCAGTATGATCTTACCGTGAATCTTCGATACACCGGAGAACCCCTGCGAGTCAACTGTGGTCCACAACAACAACGTCCCCTCGTAGAATCAACGGGTTCCAAGTGGGGCGTGAACTACGTTGCACCCGGCCTCCGGCACTCAACCGCGGCTACGCAGGCTCCTTCTCCAGCCTATGCTCGTGGTGCGGCCCGCCGAGTGCCGGCGCCGGCGCGATGCGGAGCTTCCAGGCCGCCAAGCCGTGCGGCACGCGCATCGAAATGGTCACCGGGACCATGCAGTCGCAGGCGACGATGCCCTTGGAGTCCCGTACTTCGTACCTCCTCGCCGCCCGCGGTCACAGCACCAGGAAATTTCTTTTTCCCTCAAAAATCCCAGTCAATCGCCGGTTTTCGTCCCCGGCGCAGCCCGCAGCCTTTGTCCCCGGCTGATACCGTGGCCGTGGGAGGCCACATCGTCCTCCAC
>PNKE01000072.1 GCA_013822245.1 Candidatus Solibacter sp. | reverse complement strand
TGGGGGAAGATCCGTCTGAAGCCAGATCACCCCCAGCCCAACGCCTCCGCCGTCCGCCGCTCGGTCCCGGAATACGTGGAATTTTACGTAGGATTCTACGCACACGTTCCCTCCCCGCCCTGCGTTGAATCCTGCGCATACCCACACAACATTGCAAACACAGGACTTAGCCTGCCATCCCCCGCCCCCCCGGCGCGCCCCGCAGTTCGTTTGGTCAAGCCTCCGCGCCCCCCCGGGCCGCCGTCTACAGCGTCTCCAACTCCTCTTCGAGCGACTGCCGCCGGTCCAGTTCCGCATAATACCCGTCGCGCCCAATCAACTCGGCGTGCGCCCCCATCTCCACGATCCGCCCCTGATCCAGCACCACGATCCGGTCCGCCTGCCTCACTGTGGAGACCCTGTGCGAGATCAGAATCGTCGTCCGCCCGGCCATGAACCCCCGCAGCCGCGACAGGATCTTCTCCTCGGTCACCGTATCCACCGCCGACAACGCGTCGTCCAGGATCAGAATCCGCGGATCCCGCAGCACCGCCCGCGCAATCGCCGTGCGCTGCTTCTGCCCGCCGGAAAGCGTCAATCCCCGCTCGCCCACCACCGTCTCCAGCCCCTGCGGAAATGTCGCCAGGTCCGCATCCAGCCCCGCCAGTTCCGCCGCCCTCAGAATCTCCTCCCGCGACGCCTCCGGACACCCGAAAGCGATATTCTCGGCCAACGTCCCGCTGAACAGGAACGTCTCCTGCGGCACGAATCCGATGACTCGCCTCAACTCCGCCGGATCCAGTTCCCTCGCATCCACCCCGTCCAGCCTCACCACACCTTCGGTCGCGTCAATCATCCTCGGCGCCAGATGCACCAGCGTCGTCTTGCCGCTGCCCGTGCGCCCCACCACCGCCACCGTCTCGCCCTCGCCAACCTTCAGATCGATCCCGGCCAGCGCCTCCCTGCCCTCAAACGCCACCCGCACTCCATCAAATTCAATCCCCGCTCCCTTCGGCATCTCCGCCGCCCGCGCCGGCGCCGCAATCGTCGGCTCCGCATCCAGAATCTCCATCAGCCGCGCCAGCGACGCCCTGCCCCGCTGCGTCAGATTCACCACCCAGCCGAAGGCGATCAGCGGCCACACCAGCAGCCCCATGAACGTGTTGAACATCACGAAGCTGCCCAGCGTGATCTCGCCGGCCAGCAGCCTCAACCCGCCCGCCCACAGCACCGCCAGAAACGTCAGCCCCACCATCGCCTGCAACGCCGGCATGAACATCGCCGACAGCCGCGCCATTTGAATGTTCTCCTGCACGAACCCGCGGTTGAGCTGGTCGAAGTGCGCCACCTCCGCATCTTCCTGCGCATACGCCCTCACCACCCTCACCCCGCTGAAGTTCTCCTGCACCCGGCTCGATATGTCCGACACCAGATTCTGAATCCTCTGCGACCGGTAATGGATCCTCTGCCCGAAAAACACCACCGCCACGGAGATCAGCGGCGCCGGCGCCAGCGCCCACAGCGTCAGCCGCCAGTCCACCCACAGCATCACCCCCACCGCCAGCACGAACGTCAGCACGTTCTCCACCCAGTACATCAGCGCCGGCCCCAGCATCATCCGCACCGCGTTGATGTCGCTTGTCGCACGCGCCATCAGATCGCCCGTCCGCCAGCGGTGGAAAAACTGTCCGTCCAGCGTCGTCAGCTTCCAGAACAGATCCCCCCGCAGGTCATACTCCACCTCCCGCGAGATCCCCACCAGGATCACCCTCATCTGATACATGAAGTAACCCTTCACCGCCGTCAATCCCAGCAGCGCCGCGCAGTACCAATACAGATGCGACAGCGGCCCCCCGCCCGTCACCGCATCGATCGCGTACTTGATCGCCAGCGGGATCATCACCCCGAACGCGTCCTTCAGCGCCAGCGCGCCCATGCCCAGCGCCAGGCCGCGCCGGTAGCGCCTCAAATAGGGCCAGGCTGTCTTCAATGCTTCCCGCAACGGTCTATATCCCCAGGTACGACGTCACCAGCTTTGTCCATTCCAGAAACACCGCCTTGCGCCCCTCCCGCGTCCTGTACCACCTCTTCAACTCGAAACTCGGACTCGGCGCCGATATGAACGTCAGCTCCAGCTCCGGCGCCTCCTTCCGCCACAGCCGCCCGGCCCGCCTCATATGCGTATCGCAGCTCACGATCAGCGCGCTCTTCAGCCCGCGCCGCCTCAGGTTCTCCGCCACCACCGCGCTCTCCTCTTTCGTTGAATTCGCGCCAGACTCGGCGCACGCGTAGCCCTCGGTCCGGTAGCCCTTGCTCTGGATATACGTCAACGCCAGCCCGCACTCCTTCTGCCCGTACAGGGAAACCGCGCCGCTCACCAGCACCACCGGCGCGTAGCCCTGCTCCTTCAACCTCGCTGCCGCCTCGATCCGCTCCCCGCCCCATCCCCCCGCCACCACCACGATCGCATCCGCCTTCCTCGCCGCTTCCCCGTTATCCAGAAACGTGCCCGCGCCTGAAAGCGCCGGCTCCCACATCACCCAGACCACCCCCACGGCCACGATCAGCCCCAGCACCGGGATCAACCCCATTCCACGCTCGCCCGCCCCGCTCCGGCGCCTCATGCAGGCCCGCATTACTTGTCCTGGTCGTTGAATCGCCCGGCCGTCCTCAGTTGCTGGTAGAGCCGCTCCACCTCGGCCTCGTCGGACTCGGTCAGCACCTTCATCCTCGGCGCCGCCTCCTCCACCCGCTCCTGCCTCTCCTGCTCCGGCTCGCCGAAGATCCTCACCCACTCGATCCCGTTAATCAACGCCCGGCACGACTTCCTCTGGATCAGGCTCATCAGGCCGTTCGACGCCTCGGCATCGCCCGGATACAACACCCGCATCCGCTCTCCGCCCTCCATCGTCAGATACAGCACCAGCGGCGCCACCCACCCCGTCTGATCCACCCTCCGGATCGACGTCCACGGAATCTCCCGCCGCCCGATCGCCAGCGCCTTGTCGCGAATCTCAATCGCCGGCCGCGTCGCCAGCCACAGAATCAACGCACTCGTGCACACAAACAGCGCCGTCGCGATCCCCGCCGGCCACCACCTCAACGTGAACCACGCCGAAAAGCTCGTCAGGCCAAGTGCCACAGCCGCCGCCGTCAGATAAAGCCTGGATGGTGCGAATCGACTCATCGGCCCCGCCACCCCTTCAGCGTAACCCCCACGCCCCCGCGCGTCAATCGCCCCGCTCAGCCCGCCGCTCCTTCATCATCCGCCGCCCGATCAGCGCATAGCCCGCCCCGCTGCACACCGTGGCCATCGCCACCGCCCACATCAGCGGCCCGCGCAACTCTTCCAACGCCGCATGCGGCCACGCCGCCCCAGCCACCACCACGCCCGCAAACACCATCTGCATGATCGTGCTCACCTTGCCGCACGTGCTCGGCTTAAACTCTTTCATCGATATCCACCCCGCCGCCCACGCCGCAAACGTCACAATCATCAAATCCCGCCCCACCACCAGCCCCGCAATCCACCACGGAACCAGCCCACCCGCCGCCAGCGCCACATACACGCTCACCAGCATCAACTTGTCGGCTGCGGGATCCAGCTTCTGCCCCAGTTCGCTCTCCCACCCGAACCGCCTCGCCAGCGCCCCGTCCAACATGTCGCTCACCGACGCCGCAAATATCCACCAGAACGCCGCCCGCGCGTCGCCTTCCGACAGCTTCAACGCAATCACCGGCGTCATCAATACCCGCGCCCCCGAAATCAGATTCGGCGGCAGCAGCCACGCCCGCATCAGCCAACGTGGGCGGCGTCGCCCACTGCCTGCGGCAAGCTCTGCGGCGTCACCACTTCATACAACGTCGCATCCGACATGATCTTGGCCACCAGCGCGTAATGCATCGCATGGCCCGCGCGCTCCGCCCTCACCCGCCCCAGGATCTGACGCCCCACCAGCGCCAGATCGCCGATCAGGTCCAATATCTTGTGCCGGCACGGCTCATCCTGAAACCTCAGCCCCCCCGGATTCAACACCCGGTCCGGTTCAAAGCAAACCGCGCTTTCCAGCGTCGCCCCCCGGATCAACCCCATGTTCCGCATCTGCTCCAACTCGCCCGCAAACCCGAACGTCCGCGCCGGCGCGATCTCGCTCGCATATTCCTTTGCCGGCAGCGTCATCTCACGGCTCTGCCGCCCCACCAGCGGATGATCGAAAAACACCTCGCAGTCGACATGGAACCCGTCCCACGGCTCAATCGAGATCCGCTTGCCCGGCGTCTCCACCTCCACCCGCCTCAGGATCTTCAAATACCGCCGCCGCCGCCGCGTCTTCCTCAATCCCGCCTCTTCGATCATCTTCACAAACGGCAACCCGCTGCCGTCCAGGATCGGCACCTCCAGGTTGTCGATGTCGATATACACGTTGTCCACCCCGACGCTGTGCAGCACGCTCAACAGATGCTCGGTCGTGGAAATCAGCACGCTCTGCCGCATCAGGCTCGTCGCATAACTCACCCGCTGCACATACCGCCAGTTCGCCGGCACCTCAAATCCGCCCAGGTCCGTCCGCCGGAATACAATCCCCGTCCCCGCCGGCGCCGGCTCCAGCCTCATCTTCACCGGAACCCCGCTATGCAGCCCGACTCCCGAGGTCTCCACCGCCCGCTCAATCGTCATTTCAAATGGCACGTTGCTTCGCTCCACTCACTCTCCGCAACTTCATCTAACATCCTAACAGACGTTCCTTCGTCCGTAAGTGATTACTTTAACTTGACTTACTATTTTTCATATGTGTCACCAGGGACACACAGCGCCCGCCACGCCGTGTCGAAATCGCCACATCTTCGCGGTCTTTTCTCCCATCCGGTCCTCTTCGGCCCTCTCCCGGTTTATCATGAGGCATGGCCCGGCCCCGACTCTTCCTCCTCGACTCCTTCAACCTCATCTTCCGGGCCTTCCACGCCCGCCAGCGCATGAACGCCCCGCCCATGCGCACCTCCCGCGGCACGTCCACCGAAGCCGTCTACATCTTCTACGCCATGCTGCGGCGGCTCCTCAAACAGTACAAGCCAGACTCGCTCGCCGCCGCCTTCGAATCCCACGGCCCCACCTTCCGCGACCTCGAATTCCCCGCCTACAAAGCCACCCGCACCGAAACCCCGCCCGAACTCCTGGAACAGATCCCCGTCATCGAACGCCTCCTCGCCGCCCTCCGCATCCCCGTCCTCTCCGCCCCCGGCTTTGAAGCCGACGACGTCATCGCCACCATCGCCCGCCGCGCCGCCGATGCCGGTTACGACGTCTGGATCATCTCCTCCGACAAGGATCTCCTCCAGCTCGTCGGCGGACCCATCGCCATGATGGATCCCATGAAACAGGACTTCCTCTACGACCCCGATAAGGTCAAGGAAGCCAAAGGCGTCTTCCCCCCTCAAATCCCCGACCTCCTCGCCCTCGTGGGCGACACCTCCGACAACATCCCCGGCGCGCCCGGCATCGGCGAAAAGGGCGCCGCCGCCCTGCTCGAACAGTTCGGCTCGGTCGAAGCCGCCATGGACCGCGCCGCCGAAGTCACCCGCAAAGCCTACCGCGAGTCCCTCGAAAACAACCGCGATCAGATCGCCCTCAGCAAACGCCTCGCCACCGTCTGCCCCACCGTCCCCCTCGACGCCGCCCCCGACTCGCTCACCCTCGTCACCCCCGACGCAGCCGCCCTCTCAGCCCTGTTCCGCGAACTCGAATTCTTCAGCTTCCTCAAGGAAATCGACCCCCAATCCGAGCCCTCCGGCCAACCCGCCTCAGCGCCCGCCGCGCCTGCCCCGCCCCCGCCGCCCACCAACACCCGCGTCGTCTACGACTGGAAATCCCATCTCCTCCAAAACCCCTCCTGGATCGACTCGCCTCCCCCGGAGCACGTCGAAGACATCCTCCTCTACGCCTTCCTCGCCCTCGCCGATCCCTCGGCCTGCACACTCTCCTCGCTCACCGCCCGCTTCCTCGACCGTCCCATGGAAGCCGATCAGGCCATCCCCCATCTCGCCGCCCATCTCCGCCCCCTGCTCGACGCCCAGCTCCGCACCGTCTACGAAACCATCGACCTCCCCCTCTCCCCCATCCTCGCCCGCATGGAGTTGACCGGCATCCGCATCGACCCCGACCGCCTCTCCGCGATCTCGGCCGAGATGGAAACCTCGATCGCCCGCCTCACCGCCGAAATCTTCGCCCTCGCCCGTCACGAGTTCAACATCAACTCGCCCGCCCAGCTCGGCCAGGTCCTGTTCGACGAAATGGGCATCCCCTCCCAGGGCCGCACCGGCAAAACGAAGAACTACTCCACCGCCGCCGACGTCCTCGAAGCCCTCGCCCCACACCACCCCATCGCCCAACTCGTCCTCGACTACCGCCAGCTCACCAAACTCAAAGGCACCTACGTCGACGCCCTCCCGGCCCTGCTCTCGCCTGTCGACAACCGCCTCCACACCACCTTCAACCCCGCCGGCGCCGCCACCGGCCGCCTGTCGTCGTCGAATCCCAATCTCCAGAACATCCCCGTCCGCACCGCCCAGGGCCGGGCGATCCGCGCCGCCTTCGTCCCCGAGCCCGGCTGGACCCTCCTGGTCGCCGACTACTCCCAGATCGAACTCCGCCTGCTCGCCCACTTCTCCAAGGACCCCGTCCTTACAAATGCCTTCCGCAACAACGAGGACATCCACACCCGCACCGCCTCGGAAGTCTTCGGCGTCCCGCCCCTCATGGTCACCCCCGACATGCGCCGCAACGCCAAGGCCGTCAACTTCGGCATCGTCTACGGCCAGACCGCCTTCGGCCTCGCCTCCCAGCTCGGCATCGCCCGCAACGAAGCCGACGGCTACATCCGCGGCTACTTTGAACGCTACGCCGGCGTCAAACGATGGATCGACTCCACCATCGCCGAGGTCCGCAAGTCCGGCCAGACCGTCACCCTCCATGGCCGCCGCCGCCCCATCCCCGACATCGACGCCAGAAATCCCAACGCCCGCTCATTCGCCGAACGCACCGCCGTCAACACCCCCCTCCAGGGCGCCGCCGCCGACTTGATCAAACTGGCCATGATCGCCATCGACCGCGATCTCCGCGCCCAAAGCCTCCGCTCCCGCATGTTGCTCCAGGTCCACGACGAACTGGTCCTCGAATGCCCCCCCGACGAACTCGCCGCCGTCACCAAACTCGTCAAACAACGCATGGAAGGCGTCGCCAAATTGAACGTCCCCCTGCTCGCCGACACCGGAACCGGGGACAACTGGCGTGACGCCAAATAACGCCCCCGCCTCCCTCCCATGGACCCGCTGAAGCACCAGCTCGACCTCCTCCGCCGCCGCATCGCCACCATCGATGCCCGCTACTCCACGGGCGCGCCCGCCCCTGCCGCACCCCTGCCTGAAGGCCGCGAAGTCGAAACCCCCGCCGGCAGGCACTGGGAGTTCGAACGACTCTGGCCCGCCCACCACCGCCACGGCTCGGCCGACGTCGGCGCACTCTGCGAACTCCCGCCCGACCTGCTCTCCGTCCTCTCGCAGAACGACGCCTGGTCCACCCCCGCCGCCCGCTGGACCTTCCTCGACACCGAAACCTCCGGCCTTGCCGGCGGCTCCGGCACCGTCGCGTTCCTGGTCGGCTGCGGCTCGATCACCGAACGCGGCTTCGAACTCCGCCAGTTCTTCATGCGCGACCACGGCGAGGAACCCAGCCTCCTCCACGCCCTCGAAGACTACCTGGCCGCCTTCGACGTCATCGTCACCTACAACGGCAAAACCTTCGACATCCCGCTGCTTGAAACCCGCTTCCGCATGAACCGCCGCAAGCCCTGCTTTGCCCGCCTGCGCCACGTCGATCTGCTCCATTCCTCACGCCGGCTGTGGCGGCTCGCGCTGTCCAGTTGCCGCCTCCAGGACCTCGAATCCCGCATCCTCGGCGTCGAGCGCCACGGCGACCCCGGCGGCGCCGCCATCCCGCAGCTCTATTTCGAATGGCTCCACACCCGCAATTTCCGCCCCCTGTGGCCCGTCTTCACCCACAACGCCATCGACATCCTCTCGCTCGCCTGCCTCACGGCCGTCGTCCCGCAGGCCTTCCGCGACCCCTCGCGCCTGACCAACGGCGCCGAAATGGTCGGGCTTGCCCGATGGTTGAAGTCTGAATCGAAACTGGAAGAATCACTGGCGCTGTTCGACGCCGCGCTGGCCCGCCCACTGCCCGACTCGCTCGCCTGGGAGACCCTCTGGCACGCCGCCGGCCTGGACCGCAAACTCGGCCGCCATGATTCCGCCCTCGCCCGCTGGACCGAACTCTCCACCGCCCCCAACCCCTACCGCGCCCGCGCCTACGAACGCCTCGCCCTCCACTACGAACGCCGCGAACGCAACCCCGCGATGGCCCTGGAAATGACCCGCGCCGCCCGCGCCCTCGACGACTCCCCTTCCCTCGCCAAACGCGAATCCCGCCTCGCCGCCCGCACCTCCACCGCCCGCCCCGGCCGCCTCCTCTGACCTCACCCCCCGCGCGACGAGCCGCGACTGCAAGGAGCGGTCCCCTATCCGCCCGCAATCTTCTCCAACCGCGAACGCAGAGAGCCGGGTATCCAACCTGCCACTGAGTGAGCGCGTCTTGGAAACGAGGTCCCCCCTTCGGGCTACTTCTTCACCGTACCGCCTGTCTTCTTCCGCCCGTCTTTGTCCTTGCACGGATCCCGATCCAAACCTAGAGGCCTACTCATATAATCGATCGACCTCACCCTCGTCGCCCCCTCGATCATGATCCCTAGGTGCCGGTATTCTGTTGTGAACAACTCCCCGTGAGGATCGAGATACGACGGCCCCATTAGCCCCCAACCCAGATCAAAGCAAGTAGCCATCGACCAGCGCGTCAAAACCGCACCCTTTCCAAACTTTGCCACCGCTTGCTCCTTCGTGAAATCCTGCGGGGCGATGTCTAGACTGTTCACCACCAGCGTCTTGGAATTCAGCCAGAAATTAGCAATGCCCTTGAAGCCGCCAATATCTCTATAGCTCAGGCACAAGCCTCCGCCTTCGCCACGCCCCTCCCAAACCGGCTTGCCAAAGCGCGCTATCACGTCGCCACGCTTCGCCTTGCCCATTAACAGGCCCTCAAACACCGCCGGGCGGAACCCCGCCGCGGCCCATTTCTGAGCCACTGCCTCGCTCACATACTTCTGCTCAGCCGCCAGATCCGGCATCACCAAGGCAACGCAAAGCATGGCCCAAGCTATCGTATTCCCGCCGCCAATGCTCAAGAGAAATCCCCGTCCTATCATCTGAACTCACCGCGACGATCTTATCACCGCTCAACGGACCAGCCTCGCCGGAAGAGCAACTACCAAAGCGCCTCATCATCGCCCTACCCTCAGGCTGGCATTTCAGTCGCACTGATCCACCTCATCCACGCACCTCCTGACCGCCCCCGCACCGGTTTGCTAAACTCGATGGAAACCATGTCAGAGCAGGCCGTTTTCCCCCCGTCGCCGGAATTCTCTTCGCGCGCCCACGTCCCGTCCCTCGACGCCTATCGCGACCTCTGCCGCCAGGCTGAACAGCATCCCGAAGAGTTCTTTTCCGCCCTCGCCGAAAAGGAACTCACCTGGTTCAAACCCTGGGACCACCCCTTTGAATGGAACCCGCCCTTCGTCAAATGGTTCGTCGGCGGCACGCTCAACGCCAGCTACAACTGCGTCGACCGCCACGTCGAAGCCGGCAACGGTTCCAAGGTCGCCCTGCATTGGATCGGCGAACCCGGCGACACCCGCGACATCACCTACGCCGAACTCCACGTCATGGTCTCGCGCTTCGCCAACATGCTCAAGGCCCGCGGCCTCAAGCCCGGCGACCGCGCCATCATCTACATGCCCATGGTGCCGGAGGCCGTCGCCGCCATGCTCGGCTGCGCCCGTCTCGGCGTCACCCACAGCGTTGTCTTCGGAGGCTTCTCTGCCGAAGCGCTGAAGGCCCGCATCCAGGATCTCGAAGCCTCGGCCGTCATCACCGCCGATGGCGGCTGGCGCCGCGGCAAGACGCTCAACCTCAAAGGCGCGGTTGACGATGCCATCGCCGCCGAGTGCCCCTCGGTCCACACCGTCATCGTCCTCAAGCGCACTGAAAACGAAATCACCATGACCGCAGGCCGCGACGTCTGGTGGCACGACCTCGACGCAACCGTCACCGACGACTGCCCGCCCGAACACCTCGACGCCGAACACCCGCTCTATGTCCTCTACACCTCCGGCACGACGGGCAAGCCCAAGGGCATCCTCCACACCACCGGCGGCTATCTGCTGCACGCCGTCCTGACCATGAAGTGGGTCTTCGACCTCAAGCCCGACGACATCTATTGGTGCTCGGCCGACATCGGCTGGGTCACCGGCCACACCTATATCGTCTACGGCCCGCTGGCCGCCGGCGCCACCCAGATCATGTACGAGGGCGCGCCTGATTTCCCCGCCTGGGACCGCTGGTGGCAGATCGCCGCCCAGTACAAGGCCACCATCTTCTACACCTCGCCCACCGCCATCCGCGCCCTCATCAAGCAGGGCGAACACCTGCCCAACGCCCACGACCTTTCGTCCCTGCGCCTGCTCGGTTCGGTCGGCGAGCCGATCAATCCGGCCGCCTGGGAGTGGTACCACCGCGTGATCGGCAAGGGCCGCTGCCCGATCGTCGACACCTGGTGGCAAACTGAAACCGGCGGTGTCCTCATCGCCCCCATGCCCGGCGCCACGCCCTTGAAACCCGGCTCCGGCACCCTGCCCATGCCCGGCATCCTGGCCGAGGTGGTCGATTTCGAAGGCAAACCCGTCGGCGTCAACCAGGAAGGGTTCCTCATCATCAAGCGCCCCTGGCCTTCAATGATGCGGACCATCTGGCGCGACCCGGCCCGTTTCGAGCAGAACTATTTCTCGCGCATCCCCGGCATCTATTTCACCGGCGACGCCGCCCGCCGCGACGAGGACGGCTACTTCTGGATTCTCGGCCGCGTCGACGACGTCATGAACGTCTCCGGCCACCGCCTGTCCACAATGGAAATCGAATCGGCGCTGGTCCGCCATCCGGCCGTCGCTGAAGCGGCCGTCGTCGGCAAGCCGCATGAGATCACCGGCCAGGCCGTCTGCTGCTTCGTCACGTTGAAGCAGGGCAACTGGGACAACCACAAACTCGGCATCGAACTCCGCCAGTGGATCGCCCACGAAATCGGCTCCTTCGCCCGGCCCGAGGAGATCCGCTTCACCGAAGCTCTGCCGAAGACCCGCTCGGGGAAGATCATGCGCCGCCTGTTGCGCGAGATCGTCACTTCGCACACCGTCTCGGGCGATGTGACCACGCTCGAAGACCTCGGCGTCGTCACCAAACTCGCCGCCCAGCACGACGAGGACTAGCGCGGACCGCCGTCCTCGCCCGCCGGCCGGCAGGTCATGCTTCCGGGCGCCGCGGCCGGGCGGATTGGATTGGCCCGGCTCTGACGGGGAGGCTGTTCGCCGCCGTGATTCAAGGTGACCCGATTGTCCGTTTCGGGGGATAATGGGGTCAGGTGATCTCATGCGACGGTCTTCTTTTCTGTTAACCCTCATCCCCCTGCCGGCCGCCTTCGCACTCCAGACGGCCGACGACGACCGCATCTATGACGAGGTCCGCATCAAACTCGTCCGCGACGCCGATGTCAAGGGCGGAGCCTTCACCGTCGAGGTCAAGGACGGCGTAGTCACCATCAAGGGCGTTGTCGAAAAGGAAAAGGCCCGCGTCAAAGCCGAAAAGCTGGCCAAGAAAGTCAAGGGCGTTAAATCGGTCGTCAACCAGCTCCAGATCCGGCCCGTTCGATGACCATCGAGCCCGTCGGCCGCATCCTGTCGCCCATTACCGGCCGCAAAGCGATGCCGCCCTGGGGCCTTCCGGCCGTCCTCGAGATCTTCCCCCGGTTCACGCCCGCACTGCTTGAAATCGAAAAACACTCCCACATCTGGGTGCTCGCCTGGCTCGACCAGGGCCGCGGCGAGCGCCACGTCCTCCAGGTCACCCCGCGCGGCGTCCGCGACTCAGGCCCCGGCGGCCTGCATGGCGTCTTCGCCGTCCGCTCCCCGGCCCGCCCCAATCCCATCGGACTCACCGCCACCCGCATCGAACGCATCGACGGCGCACGCATCCACGTCGACCGCCTCGACTTCCTTGACCAGACCCCCATCGTCGACATCAAACCCTACTTCGTCACCCGCGACCTGATCTTTTCGGCCAACGGCCGCCAGGTGGGCCGTAACGCCACCCGCGAGGCGCTGCGCGAATCGCTCGCCGCCCAGGCCGTCGCCTTTCACGGCCGGCTCACGGCCGACGTCGCCCTCGCCGTCCGCATCGTCGAGCACTACCGCCTCACCCACCACCAGTTGAACGACCCCGCCTCGTGGCACATCCAGGCCCCCGCCACACGGCCCGAACTGCTCGACGCGCTCACCGGCATCACCCGCGTCACGCTCGGCCGCCGCACCCTGGTCCTGTCGCCCGCGCCCGAAATCGTCATCTCGGATGAGGCCGCATACACGCCCTTGCCCTCAGGCCTCTCCGCTGGCGAGGCCCTGGCCGCGCCGGAAGAAGCCCTGTTCGCCTATCGCCCCGTTACTTCTTAGCCGCTTTCTCGACCACCGCCGACGCCGTCTTCACCGCCTCGTCGATCTGCTGCTGGCTGAGTTCCATCGCCACCCCGTTCACCACCGCCCGGCTGCCCAGCACTTTGCCTTCCGGCCCAAACGCGATCCGTTTCCAGATGACGTCCTGCGTCTTCGAGGCGCCCGACGGCGTGGCCAGTTCGTTCGCCCGGATCAGGAACAGCTTCCCGCTTCGGTAATACGACCGGATGCCGGCGTCCACCTTGTCGCTGATCTTGGCCTGCTCGACGACAACCACCGGCTGCGAGTCTTTGCTGAAGACGGTGTAGGACGATTCGCGTTCACCCTCGTTCCACTGGCCGCCGGCCTCCTGAAACCTCTTCAGGTCCGACTCCAGCGCAAACGCCGCCAACTCAGCCGTCTCCAGGTTCTCCACCGGCAACTGCTCCAGCTTCGCCGACATCGCCTTGTCGGTCTCCAGCCTCGCCGACAGCGGATCGAAGCCCGCATCCTCGCCGCCGGCAAAGACATACAACAGCCGCCCGCCCGCTGTCGCCTGCTCGGCCAGGAAGAAGCCCTGCACCGGACCTTGGCCGTGGCCGCCGCAGATCATCGCCGCGGGGTCGGCGTCGCGTTTGGCTTTGGCGGCCATGAGGTAGTCGGGCGACGGGGCGATGGCGAAGACGTTCATGCCCATGGGCGCCTTCAGATTCTCCGGCTGCGGCGTGACGATGCAGCCTTTGAACTCTTCGGGGGAGAGGCGGCTGAGGAACTGCTCCTTGATGGCGCCGACCGCCGGCTGCGCGAAGTGCTTGCCATAGACCTCGATTCTCGCCCCGCCCTCGCCGATCTCGATCACGTTGGCCTTGCGCACCACGGCAGGCCGCTTGCCGCCGCAGTTTTCCACCAGGAACTTCACGCCGAGGGCGACGTCGCCCGCCGCCACCCACTCGCAGCCCGATTTCGCCGCCCGCGACGGCTCCATCCCAGCCACGGCGTCCTTGCCGCCGCAGCCCGTCAGCCCAAGGCCCAGCAGGGCCGGAATCAGAATGATTTGCAGTTTCATGTCCAGATTCCTGTGTACCATACGGCGCTTCGGACGCGCCGCAAAACTGAAGCGCCGGCGCGGCTGATTATTGGGATTTGACGACCACGAGATCCAGATTCAACTCCTGCCGCCGGTCCAGTCTCACCC
>PNKE01000046.1 GCA_013822245.1 Candidatus Solibacter sp. | reverse complement strand
GCCGTTGTTGATGATGTAGGCACGGTCGGTCACCGCGAGGGTTTCGCGGACGTTGTGGTCGGTGATCAGGATGCCGATGCCGCTCTTCTTCAGATCGGCGATAATGCGCTGGATCTCCAGCACCTGGATCGGGTCGATGCCCGAAAACGGTTCGTCCAGCAGCAGGAACTGAGGCCGGATCGCCAGCGAACGCGCAATCTCCACCCTCCTCCGCTCGCCGCCCGAAAGCATGTAGCCCTTGTTCATCCGGACCTTCTCCAGGCCCAGTTGCTCGATCAGCAGCGACAACCGCTCACGCCGTTCATGCCCCGAAATCGGCAGCGTCTCCAGAATCGCCCGCAGGTTGTCCTCGACGCTCAGTTTCCGGAAGACCGAAGCCTCCTGCGGCAGATAACTGATGCCGGCCCGCGCCCGCTCATACATCGCCAGACCGGTGATCTCATCGTCGTCGAGCATCACCCGCCCGGTGTCCGGGCTGATAAGCCCGACAATCATGTAAAACGAAGTCGTCTTGCCCGCCCCGTTCGGCCCCAGCAACCCCACCACCTCGCCGACCTCAACCTCCACCGACACCGCGTCCACCACCCGCCGTCCGCGGTAGGATTTCGAGATCTCCAGCGTGCTCAGCTTCCGCCGAGAGCTACTTCCGTTCGTCTTTGCTGATCCGGCTGACGGCAGGCCCACTCCCCGTATTATCCACAATCAGGCGGTCTTCCCTCACCAGCCACGTGATCACCGTCCCCCGCGTCGTCCCCCGCCGCTTGTCCGTAATCAGCGGATTCCCTCCCGTCAGCACCATCCGCTCTTCACCCGGATAATACTCGCCATGCTCCGCCGACCCCGTTCTCGTCGCCTTCGGACCCTTCTCAACCACCACCACGGCGCCGTCCGCAAAGATCCTGTCCAGCTTCGTGTCCGCCCCGCCCTTCGAGTCCTTCTCCTCGCGGAACCACACCCGCAACTGCGCCGACTTCAGGTCCATGTTCGGCCGCTCCATGGCGCTACCGCCGGTATAATGGGCGAGCTTTGCCTTGTCGTCATAGACCATCGACGGCGCCCGCACGGTCGTCGCCCCGGGCCGTGTCCGGCCGCCGCCGCGGTCGTCCGGGATCAGCGTCATCACGTCGCCCGTCGCCGTCAACCGGTCCGCCGCCCGGTCTATCTCAATCACCTTGCCCCGCAGCCGGCTCCCCCCCTGCCACATCAGCACTTCGCCCTCGTACACGATCCGCTGGTTCTTCTCCGTCACCTTCATCTTCTGCGCCCGCGCCTGTACAGGCTGCCGCCCGTCCAGCATCCCGTCCGGCGATTTCGGCTTGGCGTCCGGCATTCGCGTCGACGCCACATGGCCCGTCGCCGTCAGGTCGCCCGTCGCCTGGTCCAGCACAATTAAATCGGCGGAAGTCGATCCCGTCTCGTCCCACAGCCGCCCCGCGCCGTCCAGCGTGATCAGTTCCCTGGTCGAGTCGAGCGTCGCCTTCGCGCTCCTCGCCCGCAGCGTCCCCTCTTCATACTCGAAATCCGGCCACTGCTCGATCTTCGCCGTCTGCCCCGTCGCCGGATCAAACTCCGCCCGCAGCATCTTGCTCCGCGTGACGGCGATCGACGGTTTCCCGCCCTTCTTCGGGGTTTCGGTCCTCGTGGTGACGTCCACCGCCACCAGCGATTCGGCCATGTTCCCCGCGCCGTACTTCACGTTGAGCCGTTCGCCGTTCAATTTCCGCCGCTTGTCCTCCGCCCGCCGCGGGATGAACTCCGCCTCCGTGGCCGCATGTGTAGCTACTTCGCTGATCTCCTCGCCGCCCGCCCGCATCTTCACCTCAACCACCTCGCTGGCCAGCGTCCGCACCGGCGGCAGCAGTCCAGTGGGCCTCTTCGCCGGCGTCGATTCCAGCCGCGCCTTGCCCGTCCCCACCGCCTTCGATAACTCGCTCCCCCCCTTGCCCGAAACGAAATCCATATCCACCCGCACCGCATTCACCACCGTCTCCCCCGCCGCCGAGGCCGACACCAGCCGCGTCCCCTCCAGACCCTCCATCTTGCGGATCTCCGCGCCCTCCCCAAAGAAGATGTTCAGCCGCTCGGCGGCGTAGGTCAGCGTCCGTTTCGGGGTCCGGTCCGCGCCTGACGCCTTCACCGCCTCCACCCGCTCCAGCGCGCCATCCTTGAGGATCACCACCGAATCGCCGGCGTTGAGCGTGAAACTCCCCCGCGTCAACTTCGCCTGCGGCGTCAGGAAGATCTCGCTTGTGAGTTCGTGATAGACCAGGTGGCCGGCCTCGATCACCATCTGGCGTTCCACGGGTCCGCCGCCGCGCCAGCGCAGGACAACCTCGGAGTTCATCGTCAATTGGTGCAGTTGCGGGTCGTAGGAAGCGCCCACCGAGGCCCCGTCGCCCTTTTCGAATTCAAACGTGGCCGGGCGCCCGGTCCACACCTTCGTCGACCGCGCATCGAAATGCGCCCCCGACGACCGGATGTGCATCGGCGGCCCGGCGGGCTTGCCGCCATCCGGAATCGCCGTCGTTATATCCACCTCGCCTTCCGAGTACATCTCGCCCGAGGCGGTGTCGAAGCTGGCGCGGGCGCTCTTGATCAGGCTGTAGCTGAGTCCGCCGGCGTCATGAACCTTCATCTCGACCCCTTCCAGCAGGAACGACGACGGCTCCTTCACCTGCTGGAACGTCCGCGCCCGCACCGTCACCTTCGGCAACTCGCCCTGCTTGAGTTCCCAGGTCCAGTAATCCGCCGTCGCCGAAATGTTGGCCGGCAGCGGCGCGGATGCCTTCGGACGGGCCGCGCGCTGCGCCTTGCGCTGTATATGGAAGGTGGCAGCCGTGAAGGCGGTCACCACGGCCAGCGCCAGCAGAACCAGCCAGCGTACCCGCCTGAACATGCCTTCAGAATACCATTGGCCGCAGCCCCGCCCCCCGGGTTTATAATATGAGCGCAGACGACTCATATGTTCTGCCTCGCATGTAGCGCCTGAAAACAAATTGAGCTGTTCCTGTTGTTGCGTGAAAACTATATTTACTTTGTTTTCAATCGAATGCAGGCATGTGTTGGCACTCCTCCTGGAAGTGTGCTAATAATATGGGTGTTGTCCGGCGATCTGCCGGACCGGACTTACGATACTCGAAAGTCGACTCGAAACCAATTGGAGGTTTTGTCACAATGCAGATTCGTCCGCTCTATGACCGGCTGGTGATCCGCCGCGTCGAGCAATCAGAAACCATGATGAACGGCATCATCATTCCCGACACCGCCAAAGAGAAGCCCCAGGAAGGCGAGGTCATGGCGGCTGGCCGCGGCAAGCGGCTGGAAGACGGCACCGTGGTTCCGCTCGACGTGAAGGTCGGCGACCGCATCCTGTTTGGCAAGTACTCGGGCAGCGATATCAAGATCGACGGCGAGGAGTTCCTCATCCTGCGTGAGGACGAAGTTCTCGGCGTGCTCGAGGGCAGCAAGTAAACAGGCCCCCCGCAAGTTCAAGAGATTGAAGGAGACAGATTCACATGGCAGCGAAACAGGTTGTTTATAGCGAGAATGCGCGCCAGGCGATCCTGCGCGGCGTGAACCAGTTGGCCGACGCCGTTAAGGTCACCCTCGGCCCCAAGGGCCGCAACGTCGTCCTCGAAAAGAAGTTCGGCGGCCCGACGATCACCAAGGACGGCGTTACCGTCGCCAAGGAGATCGAGCTGAAGGACCCGCTGGAGAACATGGGCGCCCAGTTGGTGCGTGAGGTCGCTTCCAAGACCTCCGACATCGCCGGCGACGGTACCACCACCGCCACCATCCTCGCCCAGTCCATCTTCCGTGAAGGCGTCAAGGCCGTCGCCGCCGGCGCCAACCCGATGGCGCTCAAGCGCGGCATTGAGAAGGCCGTCGAAGCGGTTGTCGCTGAAGTCCAGACCCTTTCCAAGCCGGTTTCCGGCGACATGATCGCTCAGGTCGGCACCATCTCCGCCAACGGCGACGCTGAAATCGGCAACACCATCGCCGAAGCGATGTCGAAGGTCGGCAAGGACGGCGTCATCACCGTCGAAGAGTCCAAGACCATGAGCACCGAACTGCAGACCGTCGACGGCATGCAGTTTGACCGCGGCTACCTCTCGCCCTACTTCATCACCGACCCCGAGCGCATGGAAGTCGTCCTCGAGGATCCCTACATCCTGATCCACGAGAAGAAGATCAGCAACATGAAGGATCTGCTGCCCGTACTCGAGCAGATCGCCCGGGCCGGCCGGCCGCTGCTCATCATCGCCGAGGAAGTGGAAGGCGAAGCCCTGGCCACACTCGTCGTCAATAAACTCCGCGGCACGCTGAATGCCTGCGCCGTCAAGGCCCCCGGCTTCGGCGACCGCCGCAAGGCCATGCTCGAGGATATCGCCATCCTCACCGGTGGCAAGTCGATCATGGAAGAGACCGGCATTAAGCTGGAAGGCGTCCGCCTCGAAGATATGGGCCGCGCCAAGCGCGTCACCATCGACAAGGACAACACCACCATCGTCGATGGCGCCGGCGAAGCGAAGCAGATCGAGGGCCGCATCAAGCAGCTCCGCGCCCAGATCGAAGAGACCACCTCCGACTACGACCGCGAGAAGCTCCAGGAACGCCTGGCCAAGCTCGCCGGCGGCGTCGCCATCATCAAGGTCGGTGCAGCCACCGAAACCGAGATGAAGGAAAAGAAGGCCCGTGTCGAAGACGCTCTGCACGCCACCCGCGCGGCGGTTGAGGAAGGCATCGTCCCCGGCGGCGGCGTCGCTCTCGTCCGTGGCGCAAGGGCCCTCGAAGGCCTGAAGGCCCCTGAGGACGAGCAGATCGGCATCAACATCATCAAGCGCGCCTGCCAGGAGCCGCTGCGCCAGATCGTCGGCAACGCCGGCTGGGAAGGCGCCATCGTCGTCGAGAAGGTTGTTTCCGCCAGCGAAACCAACTACGGCTTCAACGCCGCTTCCGGCGAATACGGCGACCTCGTATCCCAGGGCGTCATCGATCCCACCAAGGTCACCCGTACCGCTCTCCAGAACGCTTCCTCCATCAGCGCCCTCATGCTGACCACCGAAGCCATGGTCTGCGAAATCCCTGAAAAGAAGTCCGCCCCCGCCGGCCCCGGCGGCCACGGCCCCGAGATGGACTACTAAAAACAGTCCAATCAGTAGTTTACACGCCCGCCCAGGCTTCGCCGCCTGCGGCGGGCGTGCTGCTATTTGAGCCTCGATTGCGCGCGAAACGAACCCCGCGGAACCGGACCTGCAAGCAACTGTTGACGTATGCCGTGCTCATTCGTATGATTGAAACAGTCGTATGACTGAAACGAACGTAAGTTCCGCAATCTCAACGGCAACAGCTGCCGCCCTCGAGCCAGCCAAGGAAACCAAAGACCGCATCCTCGATGCCGCCGAGTCCCTCTTCGTCGCCAACGGCTTCCAGGCCACCTCCCTCCGCCGCATCACCACAATGGCCGGCGTCAACCTGGCGGCAGTCAACTACCACTTCCAGTCCAAGGAACAGCTCATCCTCGCCGTCATGGTCCGCAAACTCGAACCCATCAACCGCCGCCGCCTCTCCCTCCTCGACCGCTTCGAAGCCGAAACCGGCCCCCATCCCCCATCCCTCGAAAAGGTCCTCGCCGCCTTCCTCCAGCCAATCGTCGACGACCAGGCCGCCGGCGTCGATCTCGGCTCGTTCCCCGTCCTGATGGGCCGCCTGTATACCGAACCGGGCGGGCTGATGCAGAAGCTCTTCAGCGCGGCATTCGCGCCCATCGCCAAACGGTTCAAGGACGCCATCACGCGCGCCCTGCCCGGCGCCGGCCCGCTCGACATCTTTTGGGGCATGCACCTGACGATCGGAGCCATGGCCCACTACCTGGCCCGGCCGCCGGCGCTCGCATTGCTCGCCGGCCGCGACGCGGCGCCGGTCCCGAACCCCTCCCAGTCGCTCGGCCGCCTCGTGGCCTACATGGCCGGCGGATTCCGGGCGCTGGTATCGAGAAGTGCCGACAGCCTGTGACGGCCGGCGAGGGTCAGAGGATCAGCATACAGTCGCCATAGGAGAAGAACCGGTAACGTTTTTCCACGGCATGGCGGTAGGCCGCCAGCATCAATTCCACGCCGCCGAAGGCGCAAACCAGCAGCAACAGGCTCGACTTGGGCAGGTGGAAGTTGGTCAGCAGGGCGCCCGTCGCACGGAACTCGCAGCCGGGGTAGATGAAGATGCTGGTTTCGCCCGATCCGGCCGCCAGTCCGCCGTTGCGCCGGGCCGCGGTCTCCAGTGTTCTGACGGCGGTCGTCCCCACGGCCACCACCCGGCTGGCGGCGAGGATCGCCCTGGCCGCTTCACCGGTGACCTCGAACCGCTCGGTATGGAGCTGGTTCATGGCAATATCGTCTTTGGTCAGCGACTGAAACGTTCCCATCCCGACGTGCAATGTGACCTTGGCGATGCCTGCTCCCGCGGCGCGGCAGTCGTCCAAAACCTCCGCCGTGAAATGCAGCCCTGCCGTGGGAGCCGCGGCCGAACCCGACTCGCCGGCGTAGACCGTTTGATAGCGCTCCTTGTCGGCGGCGTTGTCGCCGCGGTGGATGTAGGGCGGCAGCGGCACGTGGCCGTTGGCGGCGATCTCGGCGTCGATGTCGTTTGGAGTGGTGAAATGGACCACCCGCTCGCCCCCGTTGCCGGCCTCGAGAATGTCGCACGACAGCGTGCCCGAAAACCGGATCTTCGTGCCAGGCGGCAGCTTTCTGCCAGGCCGGACCAGGACGTTCCACAGCTTGCGGTCCGGTGACGCCGGCTGCACCAGGAAGACCTCGACGTCGCGCTGGTAGTCGTCCCTGCGGCCGAACAGCCGGGCCGGGAAAACGCGGCTGTCGTTCAGCACCAGACAGTCGCCCGGTTTAAGATAGGCTGGGAGGTCGGTGAACTTCCGGTCGTGGAAGGTTCCCGTCGCCCGGTCGACAACGAGCATGCGTGATGCCGAGCGCTCCGGCAGCGGCTCCTGCGCAATCAACTCGTCCGGAAGGCGGTAGTCGAAATCGGTCAGTTTCATCCGAAGTACCAGTTCCAGAATAGCGATTTGCCGGGTTTATTGCACTCATGCCAAACCTTATTTTAGGGATCGAAAGCTCCTGTGACGAAACCGCCGCCTCGGTGGTCTGTTCCGGGAGAGGCATTCTGTCCAGTGTCGTCGCCTCCCAGATCGGCACCCACCGCAAATACGGCGGCGTGGTGCCCGAACTTGCCTCCCGCGAGCATCTGCGGGCGATCGTACCCGCCGTCCGCGAGGCGCTCGAACGCGCCGGCGCCGGCTACGGTTCGCTGTCCGCGGTGGCCGTGACCGAGGGACCCGGTCTGGTGGGCTCGCTGCTGGTGGGGTTGACCTTCGCCAAGGCGATCTGCGCCGCCCGCGGGCTGCCGCTGATCGGCGTCAACCATATAGAAGGGCACATCCACGCCGTGCTGATCGAGGCCAGCGCCGCCGGAACGGAAATCGCCTTCCCGGCCCTCGCCCTGGTGGCCAGCGGCGGCCATACCCACCTGTTTGAACTGCCCATCGAAGGCCGCTACCGGCTGATGGGCAAGACCCGCGACGACGCCGCCGGCGAAGCCTATGACAAAGTCGCCAAACTGCTCGGTTTCGGCTACCCCGGCGGCCCGCTGCTCGACGCTCTGGCCCCTCACGGCGACGCCAACGCCATCCGTCTCCCGTTTTCGAAGATGAAGGGGAATGCCCTGGACTTCAGCTTCAGCGGCCTGAAGACGGCCATGCTGCGTTGGGTGGAGTCGCGCGGGATGGAAGCCGAAATCGCCGTCCGCCGCGAAATGCTTCGCGCTGCCCGCCATCCAACCACCGGGGAGTGGCTCGCCGCGACGCCCGCCGGAACGCTCAACGCCATCGCGGCCTTCCAGCGGGTGGTCATCGAGGAACTGCTGAGGCGTCTTGACCGCGCCGCCGAGGAGTCCGGCGCCAAGGCGATCATCGTCTCCGGCGGCGTTGCCTGCAACCAGGGACTGCGCCGCGCGGCGGCCGGCGGCAGGTTCCGCTGTCCAGTGTATTTCCCCACACCGGGGCTTTCGACCGACAACGCGGCGATGATCGCCGCCGCCGCCCAGGGCAAGTTCAACCGCGGCGAATTCGCGGATCTCACACTAAAAGCCAAAGCCGGATTGACTCTCGCCTAGCCACTGTTCTGCAATAGACCCATGCGCTGGCTCGTCCTTCTTGCTTTGCCCTGCCTGCTGACCGCCGAGGTCACCCGGATCCACGTCGCCGACCGCACCGATGTGCTGGACGGCAGATCGCTGGGCCCCGCCGGGGCCTACGAACGCGTGGTGGCGAAGGTGCGTTTCGCGCTCGACCCCAGGCTGAGCGCCAACCGCATCATCCACGATCTCGACCTCGCCCCAAAGAACGCCCAGGGCAAGGTGGAATTCTCCGCCGACCTCTACGTGCTCAAGCCGAGAGACCCGGCCCAGGGCAACGGCGTCCTGCTCTTTGAAGTTTCAAACCGCGGCGGCAAAGGACTGCTCGGCCGATTCAACTCCGCATCCGGCTCCAGCGACCCGACAACGGCGGAAGAGTTCGGCGACCTCTGGCTGATGAAGCAGGGCTACACCCTTGTCTGGCTTGGCTGGCAGTGGGACCTGCCCAGGACGCCCGGCCTGCTGCGGCTTGACGCCCCCATCGTCAAAGGCATCAAAGGTCCTGTCCGGGCCGAGTTCATTCCCAACCAGGTTGACAAGGTGATGCCGCTGGGCGACCGCAACCACCAGGCCTATCCCCCTGTTGCCGGCGAACCCGTCACGCTGACGCGCCGCAGCGAGCCGGAAGGCAAGGCCGGGACCATCCCGCCGGCAGCCTGGCGGCTCAGCCCGGACGGCCAGTCGATCCGCATGGATGCGGGCTTCAAGCCCGGCGTCATCTACGAAGCCGTCTACACCGCCCAGGATCCGCGCGTCCAGGGCACGGGCATGGCGGCGATCCGCGACCTGATCTCGTTCATGAAGCACCAGTCCGACGGCCTGAGCGTCCTCGGCGACCAGCCCCGGTTTCTCAGACACGCCATCGCATTTGGCGTTTCGCAGAGCGGACGGCTCCTCCGGACGTTTCTATATAACGGCATGAACGCGGACGAGAAGGGCCGCAAGGTGTTTGACGGGGTATGGGCCGATGTCGCCGGCGGCGGACGCGGCAGCTTCAACCACCGTTTCGCCCAGGCCTCCCGCGACGGCCAGGCGTTTCTGAACCTTCACTATCAGACCGACCTCTACCCATTCACCGACCTTGCCATGGAGGACCCGGTGACTGGCCGCAAGGACGGGCTGCTTTCGCGCCTGAAGCCCGAATCCGTGCCCAAGATCTTCTATACCAACGGCTCGCACGAATACTGGGGCCGCGCCGCCGCACTGATTCACGTCACACCCGACGGCCGCGCCGACGCCCCCCCGCCGCCCACCACACGCATCTACTTCCTGGCCGGCACCCAGCACGGTTCGGGCCGTCTGCCGCCGGTTCGCCAGAGCACCCGCAATCTGGCCAACCCGGTCGATTTCCGCCCCATTCACCGCGCCCTGCTCGAAGCCCTGCGCGCGTGGGTGGTGCGCGGCGTGGAACCGCCGGAGTCCCGCTATCCCCGCATCTCCAAGGGCGAACTCATTCCCGCCGCCACCTACAAGAATCCGGCGGGCGACCACCCGCGGCGGGCCCTGGCCGCCTTGCGCCTGAACTTCGGCCCGGAGTTTGAAGCCGCGGGCATCGTCACGATCGAGCCGCCCGAGGCCGGAGCACCGTTTCCGGTTCTGGTTCCCAAGCCGGACGCGGCCGGCATCGACGTTGGCGGCATCCGGATGCCCGAAGCCGCCCACCCGCTGGGTGCGCTCACGGGCTGGAACTTCCGCGCGCAGGCCATCGGCGCTCCAAAGGAGCCCGCGGCGCTGATCGGCTCCTTCCTGCCCATGACGCCCGAGGCGGTCAAGGCCCGTCACGGCCAGCGCGACGATTACATCGAGCGCGTGACCGACGCCGCCAACGCGTTGATCCGTGACAGGTTGCTGCTGATGGAGGACCGCCAACGCGCCGTCGCCAGGGCCGGGGCGCTCTACGATGCGGTGGTTTCAAAGAAGCTGAAGTAGCATGGACGCTCCCGAACTGACAGCGGCCGGGTGCGGCCGGTTGTCGATCGAACTCGCCTCGCGGGCGCTGGCGCGGACGGCGCTCATGGCCGAAACCTCCCTCGGGCAGGCGGTCGAACTGATCGCCTCGAACCCCGGCAAGGTGGTGGTCACCGGCATGGGCAAGTCCGGGTTGGTGGGGCGCAAGATCAGCGCCACGCTGACCTCGACCGGGACCACGGCGGTCTTCCTGCACCCGGCGGAAGCCGTCCATGGCGACCTCGGCGTTTATGCGCCCGGCGATGTGACGATCCTGCTCTCAAATAGCGGGTCGACCGAGGAGCTGGTCCGGCTGCTGCCGACGCTCAAGCGTTTCGATTCGCCGCTGATCGGGATTGTCGGCAATGCGGCCTCGCCGCTGGGCAGGGCCGTTGATGTGCTGCTCGATTCCAGCGTCGAGCGCGAAGGCGACCCTCACTCGATGGTGCCCACCACGAGCTGCATTGTCGCGCTGGCGCTGGGCGACGCGCTGGCGGTGGCGCTGATGGCGCGCAACGGATTCACGCCAGAGGACTTTGGCGTCTTCCACCCCGGCGGGCAGATCGGCCGCAACCTGCTGATGCGGGTTCGCGACGTGATGCACAGCGGCGATGAAGTTGCCTGGGTCTCGACCGGCGATTCAGTGAAGGATGTCGTGATCGCCATGACGCAGCGCCCGCTCGGGGCGGCCTGCGTCGTCGATTCCGGGCGGCGGCTGGCCGGGTTGATCACCGACGGCGACCTGCGCCGCGCCCTGCGCAACCACGACGACCTGCGCCCATTGACCGCCGCCGCCATTATGACCGCCCGCCCGCTCACGGCCTCGCCCGACCTGCGGCTGGACGCCGCCCTGCGCCTGATGGAGGACCGGCCGAGCCAGATTTCCGTTCTTCCGGTCGTCGCGCCCGGCTCCGGACAGGCGCTTGGATTGCTGCGGCTGCACGATATTCTTCTTGGCCGGACAGGGCAATCCAAGACAAAGTGACCAAAGTCATACTCTCCTCGCAAGATTCCCGGTACCCTCGTTCCGTGGGCGCGGCTGGACGCGCCGGAAGGAGTCGTAAACGCATGAAAAAACTGTGGTGGAGTTTCGCGGCCGTGCTGGTGCTCTCATTCGGAGTCCTGGGCTGGATCGGGACCCGGATCTATCAGGAGAAGCCGCCGCTTCCGGCCGAGGTCGTGACCTCGGCGGGCGAGAAGGTGATCCCGGCCGGGATGATCGAGAAGGGCCAGAACGTCTGGCAGGCGATGGGCGGCATGCAGGTAGGCTCGATCTGGGGCCATGGCAGCTATGTGGCGCCGGACTGGACCGCCGACTGGCTGCACCGGGAGCTGATGTTCGTGCTGAACCGCTGGGCCCAGGCCGAGCAGCAGAAGCCGTACGATCAACTCTCCGCGGAGCAGAAGGCAGGATTGCAGGGCCGGCTGACCGAGATGTACAAGACGAATTCGTACAACCCGGTGACGGGGGTCATTACTATCGATCCCGTGCGAGCGGAGGCGATCCGGGCGAACACGCAGTATTACACCGTGCTGTTCCGCGACGGCAAGCCCGAGTACGCCATCCCGGCCGGCGCGATTCCGGATACTGAACGGGCGAAGGCGATGTCGGCGTTCATCTGGTGGACGGCGTGGTCGGCATCGACGAACCGTCCGGACGACGACCTGACCTATACCGGCAACTGGCCGCACGAGCCGCTGATCGATAACCGGCCGACGGGCGAGGCGGTGATGTGGACCGGGGTGAGCATTATCATGCTGCTGGGCGGCATCAGCGCCATGATCTGGTGGTATGCGTCGCAGAAGAAGGAGGAGGAGAACGATCTGATCCCCACGACCGATCCGCTTGAGTCGTGGCGCTCGACGGCGAGCCAGTTGGCGACGCTCAAGTACTTCTGGGTGGTGGCGTTGCTGATCCTGGTTCAGATCACGCTGGGCGTGATCACGGCGCATTACGGCGTCGAGGGCGACGGTTTCTACGGGATCAAGCTGTCCGAGATCCTGCCGTATTCGGTGACGCGCACCTGGCACGTGCAGTTGGGCATCTTCTGGATTGCGACGGCGTGGCTGGCGGCGGGCCTGTACATCGGGCCGCTGGTGAGCGGCAAGGAGCCGCGGTTTCAGGCCGCGCTGGTGAACGTGCTGTTTGGGGCGCTGCTGCTGATCGTGGTGGGGTCGCTGACGGGCGAGTGGATGAGCATCATGAACAAGATGAGCGACTCGCAGTCGTTCATGTGGGGCCACCAGGGCTATGAGTATGTGGATCTGGGCCGGGGCTGGCAGTGGCTGCTGTTTACCGGGCTGATTATCTGGCTGGTGCTGGTGGTGCGGTCGGTGCGGCCGGCGCTGGCGCGCAGCCCGGAGCTGACGAAACGCAGTGAGCAGCGCCCGCTGCTGGCGCTGTTTCTGGTGTCGAGCGCGGCGATCGGGCTGTTCTATGGGGCCGGGCTGACGTGGGGCCACCACACGCATATCTCGATCGTGGAGTACTGGCGCTGGTGGGTGGTGCACCTGTGGGTGGAGGGCTTCTTCGAGGTGTTCGCCACGGCGGTGATCGCATTCTTTTTCATGCGGTTAGGATTGGTGAGGCCGCAACTGGCGGCGCAGGGCGCGCTGCTGGCGGCCACCATCTACCTGGCCGGCGGGATCATAGGCACCTGCCACCACCTGTATTGGTCGGGCACGCCGACGCTGGCGCTGGCGTGGGGGTCTGTGTTCAGCGCGCTGGAAGTGGTTCCGCTGACGCTGGTGGCCTATGCCGCGGTGGACGATTTGCGGCGCGGCAAGTCGGCGCCGTGGGCGATCCGGTACAAGTGGCCGATCTACTTCTTCGTGTCGGTGGCGTTCTGGAACATGGTGGGCGCGGGGCTGTTCGGGTTCATGATCAACCCGCCGATCGCGCTGTACTTCATGCAGGGGCTGAACACGACGCCGCTGCATGGCCATGCCGCGCTGTTTGGAGTCTACGGGATGCTGGGCATCGGGCTGATGCTGGTGTGCCTGCGGGCGATGAATCCCGAGCAGCGGTGGCGCGAGGGGTGGCTGAAGTTCTCGTTCTGGTCGATGAACATCGGACTGCTGGCGATGTGCCTGATGAGCCTGCTGCCGGTGGGGTTGATGCAGACGTGGGCGAGCGTGGACCAGGGCTACTGGTATGCGCGCGACACGGAGTTCATGCAGCAGCCGCTGATGCAGACGCTGAGGTGGCTGAGGGCGCCGGGCGACACGCTGTTCGCCATCGGGGCGGTGGTGCTGGTGGCGTTTGTGTTCACGGTGAGGCCGCGGAAGAGCAACGCTTAGCAGCCCGGACGGGGGGGCCGAAAAAGTCGACCAAACGAACTCGGAAGAGGGCGGTTTTGGTTAATAACGCTCCATGTTCGACTTGACAAGCGCGGTAGACTGCGGGCGTAAGGGGGGAGACAGCGGTCTTTCCTGAAGATCTTACGTAGAATCCCGCGGAATCGAAGGCCGGGAGGGCCGGGGCTCGAGGCAAGCCCGGTGATCCCGGCCTTTCCCATGAGGGGGCCGGGCGCGAAGGGCGCGCGGAGGATTTCGCGTAGAATTTTACGGAATCGGGGGCCGGGCGGTCCGGGCGCGAGAGGCGCCGGGCGAGTCCCGGCCTTTTTGTATCCGGGCGAAGGCGCGGAAGCCATGCGGAGAATTCCACGGAGGATTCTCCGCAAGGAGAAGACGGCCGGCTCAGGCCGGCGAGAGGAAGTGGAGGCACAAATGAGAGGCATGACAGCAGCGGAGACGTCCCTGTTTGGGGACAGGATCTACAGTTCGACGGAGTTGAACCGGCGGAGCGGGGAGGTGTTCAGGACGGCGATGGAGGGACCGGTGACGATATCGAGGAACTCGGACGCGTTCGCGCTGATGACGAGAGCGGAGGCGGGGCGGCTGTTCCGGCAGGCGGCGGGATTGGCGGCGGCAGCGGACCTGTTGGCGGCGATCGTGGCGGCGAAGCGGCGGCCGGAGGCGTTGGGGGAGGGATTGAAGTGGCTGGCGGAGTATGGAGCGGAGGAGTTGGACCGGTTCCAGCAGGAGTATGCCTCGGCGTTGCAGTTGGCGACTGACGATCCGGCGGGGTGGGAACTGGCGGCGGGGGTGGTGGAGGAGTGGAGGGGGAAGGCGGGGGCCGAACGGCTTGCGGGGCCGGATGGAGAAGCGCGCGAGGGGGGACTGCCGACGATATAGTGACAGGCAGGTGAAAAACGAAAACGCCCTCATTTCCGAGGGCGCCGGCCCTGAGATGCGATCTCAGGGGATGTAAAAGTGAATGATAGCAGGCGGTTGCCTCACTATCCAGAGAGCCAACGGGGCGGTCCTCGCCCGTCCGCCGAAGGGGACGAAGGAATACGAGGAGCAGGCCAGCAGCCCTTGGCAGAAGTCGCGTGCGGCCGCGCAGCCAGATCGCTTGCCGCGAGAGCGAGGCGGGAGGAGGAAGCCGATGCTATTCATCCACGACGACGGCCACCGAAGCTATCGCGGCAAGTGGTTGCTGCCCAAAGGGTTGCGGCGGCGCCGGGCGATCTGCTTCACAGCGGCTCCTCTCCGATGGAGGGCATCGCTCTCGTCGCCGCTGCTCGCATCCCGGCCCGGCGG
>PNKE01000028.1 GCA_013822245.1 Candidatus Solibacter sp. | reverse complement strand
CTGGTACTCGTCGTAGGTCCGCTTGATGTTGGCGAAGACCATGTTGCCGTATCCGGCATTGACCTGCGACTGATTCTTGAAGAACTCATCCGAGCCGGTTTCAAACTCCCGCTCGGCCTGGTTCGGCGTGGCGACTTTAGGCATACTGTTTTCTCCTATGTGGACTTGGTTTTGAACTGCGTGTCAGGAAGCCTTGCGGCTCCCATAGAACGGCGCCGGCCCGCGATGCTGGATCCGGCGACCGTCAGAAGCTTTCGGATTGGTGTCGGCGGAGGCCGGGACACCCCGCTCGCCGGCAACGACTGCAAAGGTCTTCCCCGTACCAGCCAGCACCGGCTCCTCGCCGGTCAGATGAGCGATCCGGCGAAGGATCACATCGCAGTACGCCGGGCTGATCTCGGTGCCGTAGCCAACCCTCTCCAGCACGGAGGCCGCGGCCATCGTCGTACCGCTTCCCATGAACGGGTCGAAAACCACATCGCCGGCGTCGGAAAACGCCCGCACGAAGAACTCGACAAGAGCACGGGGGAAGGGAGCCGAATGCGAACCCTGCGTGGATTCGGTCTTGGCCTCGATCACATTGCTCGGCCGCGCGATCCCCTTGAAACGCCCGTCGTCATCGTCCGATCCCGGGCGGCCCGCCGCCTCGCCGCGCGCCCCGGTGCCCAGCAACCCACTGCCGGACGTCGACTTCGGATTCTCCGGCGAGTAATCGAAGCAATCCTCAGAGACATGGCCGACATCCTGCGGCCGGAACTTGATCTGCTGCTGGCGGCAGAAGTGGAAAACCGGCTCCCATGCATTCTTGAAACGGTTGTTCCAGCCACCGGGCACGCCGTTGTCGGTCTTGCGCCAGCAGAACTCGTCGACGAACCGCCAGCCCCACTGCCGCACATGCGCCAGCGTCAGGTCCTTCACATACAGGCTGCGCTGGCCGTCCTCGGCATGCTCCTTGATGTTGAGCAGGTAGGAGCCGTCCATCGCCAGCACCGATTCGATCCCCGAAGCCACATCCCGATACCAGGCGACGTATTCGTCCGGTGGTACCGGCTTGAAGCCGCTCGACGGATCATATTCCCGCTGCGTGGCGTAGGGCGGCGACGTGATGGCCACGGCCGCCTTCCGCCCGCCGAACAGCGCGCTCACAACCGCCGCATCCCGGCAGTCGCCACACCACAAACGGTGCGGGCCGATGCTCCACAGGTCACCCGGCTGCGTGACGGCAACTGCGGGCGCCTCCGGGACCTCCGCCGCGGACTCCTCCGCGGGCGCGGCCTGCTGCGTCTCGTCGGCCAGCAACACCGCCAGGTCCTGATCGCTGAAACCGGTCAGCCCGACGTCGAACCCATCCGCCTCGAGCGACGCCAACTCCGCCGCCAGCAACTCGTCGTTCCAACCACCCAACTCAGTGAGCCTGTTGTCGGCCAGGATAAAGGCCCGCTTCTGCGTCGGCGTCAGATGATCCAGGACAATCACCGGCACGTCGGCCAGCCCCAGCTTCCGCGCCGCCAGCAACCTGCCATGCCCGGCGATCACGCCTGCGGCCGAATCGACGAGGATGGGAGAGCAGAAGCCGAATTCGGCGATTGAGGCGGCGATCTGAGCCACCTGCTCGGCGGAGTGCGTCCTGGCGTTCTTCGCATACGGAACGAGCCGGTCAAGCGGCCAGAACTCGATCCGGCTCGCCATCGCCGGCGTGACTCCGTTGATCATTTCGAGTGTCGAGGCAAGATGTTCGCGACAGGTAGTCGATGATTCGCTGCCCCTGGCTGCTAGGTGGTCACAGGTAGTCACTAGGTGGTCGGGTACTCGCATCTAGGCAGATGAGCCACAACTCTTTGAAAGTAAGTCGCTTACCCTGCCTCGAAGGCGAGGAGGGGTGAACACCGTACACCTAATAATTTCCGTGTCGCTTGCGAAATGGTGCCGCTGGCCAACCGTCGGTCAAAAGGCCCAGGAGGGACCCGAAATTGCTATGAACACGCCTATCCGGCGCCAATCAGCGCCAACCCGGGCCGTTCACGCCTGATGAGGCCGAGATTCCGCCAACCCACCCACTCTCACGCGGCTCCGGTCCGCCTGTGCGGTCTCTCTCCGGGCTGCCAACTGCCGCAACTCCCGGCGAAACGGCCATCCAGCCCCATTCGGGTGCAGCCCACGCTCGATGGCGACGTGGCGGCCGGCGTTGGGCTTGCGCTGCTTCATGCCTTCACCAAGCAGTCCGTCAACACGGCGAGGAAGATGGGCCTCAACTCGTCGCCCTTGCCCAGACGCCGCATCGACCAGGCGACGTGCCCGCTGTCGAGATGCTCGCGGAAGCTGTACTTCGTGCCCGGAGCGATCTGAGCCTGGACAGCGTTTCCGCCATCCGCCTTCCGAAGGAAGATCGCCTTGATGTGCCCCTTGCGGCCGTAGCACGGAGTCACGATTTCGTTGGCGATCAGCCGCCGCGCGGCTTCGAGAGTCCGGAACCCCCGCGGCTTGCCTTCTGCGTCGTAATAGGGGATCGGTTTTTCCATCTGAGGAGACACTTCGAGCCGGTGAGTTGGAGGGAAGGAGTTTCAAGAGAGTCCCGTCTCTCTGGGGTGGGGCGGAGGATTCGAGAGGCCCGCTTGCCTCTGGTGGAACGCCGTAATCAGCGCTCAGCCCGAGACTACCAACCTGCGATTTGTGTCGTCAACACAAAAGTGAACGTGAAATCCAAGCCCTCAGGGAAGCCCGTCTCCGCCCTCTGTGGATTGACGCTGTGGTCGGGCGAGTTCTGCACGGAGTTGCTTTATCTGGCGATCCCTCTGGCGCAGCTCGGACTCGAGGACGGCAATCCTCTCCTGAACCTCGGATCGAACGGCGCTCACTGCATCACCCACTTTCAATCTTAGCGTCCTGTCGAATGAATCGATGCGAGTTCGAGCAGAGGCAACTTCCAGTCGAAGTTCGATCAGTTCAGATTCCCTGTCTTTGAAGGGTGCGCTGACGCAGACGAGATTTCGACTCCTGCCTGGAGTCCGCGTCAGATGCCCGTCGCGGATAAGCGCTTGCACATGCTTGTGGACCGTCGCAATTGAGCGCAGCTTCAACTTGTGCGCAATTTCCTCGTAGGATGGCGTGATCCTGGACCTCCTGGACAGCTTCAGGATCAACTCGTATACTCTCGCCTGAGCCGGGGTCATCGATGTGCTGTCACTCCCAGTAGTAGTTGGCCTTTCAGTACACAACGGGTGTTCGGCATGTCCGTTATCTCTCGTTGCAGAACCGCCAGTCTAGCAGACAGGCCAACTGATGGCCGGGTTCCAATGGCTCCGTCAAACCGGTCAAAGCTCCACGCACGGGATGGCCGTCACTGAGGGGGCCAATGGCAGGCGGAGATCCCCGCCGTGGACCACAAAGCCTGGGCCCGCCTTGCTCCCCAAGTCTTCCCTAAACGTGCGGATTGCGGTCGCCATCGCAGGCAAAGGCGTTGAGGAGAGTTTCACTTCAACGGGCACCAACATGCCCTCGGTCTCGACGAGAAAATCGACCTCGACGCCGGCCGACGTGCGCCAAAAGTAAACCCGTGGATCCTCGCCGCGGTCGGCGAGCGTTTTGTAGATTTCCATGAGTACCGCCGTTTCGAAAATCGCACCGCCCATCGGGCCGCCCTTCGCATGCTCCGGGTCTCTCAGGCCAGCCAGGTGGCAGAGCGTACCCGTGTCCGTAAAGTAGACTTTCGGCGTCTTTACCAGCCGCTTGCCGATGTTGGCGTGATAGGGTCTCAGAACGATCACCTGGAAGGTTGCCTCAAGAACTGAGAGCCACGCCTTGGCAGTGTTGACCGCGATGCCGAGATCGCGCGCCACATCGGTCAGATTCAGAAGCTGGCCGCTTCGGGCTGCCAGAGCACGCAGGAAGCTCTGGAACGAAGTCAGGTCGCCCACCTGGCGAAGGGATCGCACGTCACGCTCAAGGTAGGTTTGGATGTAGCTCTGATGCCACAAGGAGACGTCACGATCCGGTTCGGAGACAAGTTCCGGGTACCAACCTCGAAGAAAGCTACGCCAGCGGTCCGACGGATTCGGCGCCTCAGCAGCCGCCTCGGGTTGCGATTCCCAAGGCAATGGGCGGGTACTGCGCCTGGCGGCTTCCCGTTGCGAAAGCGGCAGCAGCCGCAACATGGCTGCCCGGCCCGCCAGCGTTTCTGTGACCTGCGAGGCGAGCAGTAGATTCTGCGAGCCCGTGAGCAGGTACTGCCCCCGGGAGGATCGATGCTGGTCGATCTGCTCTTTGATATAGGGCAGCAGTTCAGGGGCGTATTGCACCTCGTCAAAGATGACTGGAGGCGGATTCATCGCCAGGAAGCCGCGAGGATCAGCAGCCGCGGCAGATCGCACGTCGGGCGGTTCAAGAGAGACGTAGCCGGCAGCGGCCCCGAAGACGTGCTTGAGCAGTGTGGTCTTCCCTGACTGGCGCGGACCCGTGAGTACGATCGCCGGGAATTCCCCGGCCGCCCTGCGAAGAATCGGTTCAAGGGCGCGGGGGATGTAGTGCGTGGGCATTCGTGGGCTCACTTGTAATTATGCATTCAGAATGCACAATTGCAAGAGCCGTAAATGCCGACTGATGCCGCCATGAGCCAGAGTCGTGGGCTCGCCGCGTCAACCTGGGCGCGATGGGCTGGTTCACCGTGCATATAGGAGCGTCGCGAATCTTCTCTATGCAGTATGCTGCACACCATAGACAAGAAAGGGCAAACACCCAGCCCATGCTGCCCAAGCAGCCAAGTCGTTGAATGCGCATGTCAAATCGTGGGCAAGATCCGGAGTCCATCATGCCCATGAAAACAAGGGACTTGGACTCCAAGTGGACTCCATTTGGACTCCAGGGCAAGCGGAAACGCCTGTATGTAGTTGAAGAAAAAAGACTTCCACTTTCGGGAGCGCTACCTTGACACGGTAGAGGTCACAGATTCGAGTTCTGTCGAGCCCACCACTTTTCTCTTTTATTTTCAACTCTTTGCCGACACCCTTCCGGGGCGTCGCTTCCGTCACTGGCTCATTCTGGCTCAATTCAAGCACCAGTTCCTGATGTTTCCGGATCGCGTATGGCCCGAAAACTCGAACGACCTCAAGTGCTTGACCAGACAAGCCCAACATCTCGTTTCGAGACCCGCTGAATTCCCACTTTGGGCGGGAAACTGCGCCACCAAGCACACCGCGGACGCTGTGGATTCCGCGCCAGACACACCAAGACCCGATGCTGCGCACACCTCCGGCACCCGAATTCCCCAACTGGCCGCGATTGGCCAACCTCAACCCGCCGGGTCAGGCCGCGTCGCGGTAATAGTAGTTCAGCATGCCGCCCAGGCGCTGACGCCGCCGGATTGCCCCTGACGCGCCGAGGTGGCCAGCCTCCGGGCAGATGATCCTGTTCCGCGGACCTTGATGATTCCGCTCGGCGTGATAGTGCTCCGCGAAGTTCTGAACGGCCGTCCGCAGCGACGCCTCGCCGAAGAAGATCATCCGGTCCAGGCAGGACTCCTTGATGCTACGAACAAATCGTTCCGCGTGCGCATTCAAATTGGGTGAACGCGGCGGAAGTTTCACCGACTTCACGCCGGCAGACTCCAGCGTCTGAAGGATCTCCGCCGTGAACATCGGATCGCGGTCGTGGATCAGGTACCTCTTCCCCGCAAGCACTCCATCGACGGCATCAGTGATGTTCCGCTCGACCTGGTTCATCCACAGGCCATTGACGACCGGTGCGATACCGGCGATCTCCACCTTGCGGGTAGCCAGGTCGATGAAGAACAAGACCATGAACCGCTGCAGGCCCCGCCTGGTCCAAACCTCCACGGTGAAGAAGTCCGTCGCGACGATCAGTTCCCAATGCCGCTCCAGGAATTCCTTCCACGTCGTCTTTCGATTGCGTTCCGGCGCCGGTTCACCCATGCCGTTCCAGGATCACCGCGATCGTGCTGCGAGCGATCTCGTGCCCAAGATTGGACAAGGCCCCCTCGATTCTCCCGGGCCAATCGCACGACCAGGGCTTCGAGTTCATTGGGAATACGCGGCCGGCCAGGTCCTCGCTTCCTAGCGATCAGCTTGCAGTGCCAAGCGAAGAAATGCGGTGCGCAGATGCCGCGTTCCCGGCAGAACGCCGCCACGCTCTGCCCGCTCCGGGCATGATCGGAGATCAGCTCACGCCACTTCGCCCAGGTTTCTGCACCACGCTTGCGCATGACTCCACAGTGGGATAAATTGTGAGCCTCTTCAAGATGGGGTTCGCGTAGCGCTCACAACCGTACGGAAGATATATGATCGCCCGTTTCTGTAGCTTTCGGGATCTCTGACGGTAGGAAAAGGACTCGTAGGTCTGGTACGTGAGTTCCTCGAGCGTGCCGGGCCGGGGCGACGGGTCAAAATATCCAGCCGGGATGGTCTGAATCTCCTGGGGGATCGCGACCTTCGGAAGTGACTCTGCATGGGCGGCAAATTGCACCGCCAAGCAGAGCGCCAAACCGGCGAGATAAGTCTGTCTCATCAGTCGGCACGCTTTCCCGATTCGGTGGCCAACTGCATCACATCAAGCCGTGCCTTTCGGACATCCGGGATTGCACCGGCCGTGCCATCTGGATGGAAGTCGAAGATCAGATCCTTGCCGGGATCGTGACGCGGCCAGGCCGGCAGGCCAGCACCATTGGGGTCACCGGTCTTGGCGAAGTTGACCCAGTAGCTTTGCGCCATCCGGGAGACTGCCTGATCTTCGGGTGATATCGTTGCGCCTGGACGTGCCGCTAGCGTGCCGAACACGAAGGCGATTTCGCCACCGTGCGAGGCTCCCGCCCGCATCCGTTCCCGCATCGCCGTTGGAACGTAGGAGAACCGGTATCGATAGGCGGGCGAACCGTTTGCCGCGAACGCACTGGCAGCGAAGCGAGCCGGTTCAGCCTGGCCGAAGTCGTCGTTCGCCCTCGTTACCATGGTGGCCAGATCTGTGGTTCCGTCGGGATCGTAGGCCGCCTTCGCCTGATCACTCCATTTTCCGAACCGGGCGAAAAACTGTTCCTTAGTGGTGGCCCTTACCCGGTTACCTGCGGTATCGGCGCTATTGCTTCCGGCCATGATCGGAATACGCGGCTGGCGTTTGGCCTTGTAGGCGGTCTCGGCCGTCTCCGTGATCAGCTTGCCGTCCA
The DNA here is from genome assembly GCA_013822245.1 of Candidatus Solibacter sp. Classification (GTDB taxonomy): domain Bacteria; phylum Acidobacteriota; class Terriglobia; order Bryobacterales; family Bryobacteraceae; genus PNKE01. The sequence goes on along the minus strand of PNKE01000028.1, from coordinate 8,191 downwards.
GAATGGGGGTCGTCTCGTAGGATGGCGGTCGAGGCGCCGCCGCGCCCGGAGCACCCGCCGGGGCCGGAGCACCCGGTTGAGGCGCAGCGCCGCGAAGGACCTGTTCAGAGCTCAGGGCGCGCAGTCTGGCCAGCGCCGCCTGATCCGTGCCTTCGATCCCCATCGAGCGCGCGAATTCGGCGCCGATGGTTTCCGCCGATACGGGATAGTTCGGATCCGCGCCGTCCTTGCTCATCGGCCGCGCGGTGAGCACGCTATCGCGCGAACCGCCAGACTGGGCGATCGCCTTGTGAAACAGGCCGCGCGCCATAGGCGAAGCAACGAGGCTGTGCACCGAAACCCCGCCCGCGGAGAAGCCAAAGATCGTCACGTTGTTCGGATCGCCGCCGAACGCGGCAATGTTGCGCTGGACCCATTGCAGGGCCGCGATCTGGTCCATGTACGCGTAATTGCCCTTGAGTTCATCCGACCGCTCGCGGCTCAACGCGGGAAAGGCGAAGAACCCGAAGCGCCCCAGTCGGTAGTTGATGGATACAAGGACGACTCCCTGTTTCGCGAACTGCACCCCCGAATTTTGCGGAGAAGAACCTGAGCCGCCCGTAAACCCCCCTCCGTGAATCCACACCATCACGGGCAGCTTGGCCCCTGCCGCGGCGCTCGCGGGGCGCCAGACATTCAGGAACAGACAATCCTCGGAAGGTGCCGGCGACGCATTCGTCCCAGCCGCTTGGGGCGGGCCGAAACGTCCCTGCATGCAGTTGGCGCCGAACTCCGCCGCCTGCCGAACGCCGGTCCAGGGCTTTACCCGCTGAGGCGGGCGCCAGCGCAGGTCGTCCACGGGTGGCGCGGCGAAGGGAATGCCTTTGTACGAGACGACGCCGTCTTCGACCACCCCTTGCAGTTGGCCGCTGTCCACTCGCTCCACGGGAGGCGGTTGGGCGTTGCCGCTACCGATCGCCGCCAGCCCCAGCAGGGCGGCGCCGGTCAGGATACCCGGTTGATGTGCCTTCAAAAAGCGATTGCGTATCATTGGTCTCTCTCCATCACATTCGGCTGAAAAAGGCAGCCAGCCTGGTTACGGCGGGCGCCACGAATTGCGGACGGTCATACATGTCGATGTGAGTCGCGCCTTCGACAATGTGGAGTTCCTTTGGCTCCTTCGCCTTCTTCATCACGTCCTGGCTCCAGAAGAGGGTGTCGGCCTTGGAGCCGGCGATGACCAGCACTGGCCGCGGCGCGATCGTGTCGAGCTGGTCGAATGGGAAGAATGCCATCTGTAGCGGGAGGCTGGAGACGGTGTAGCGGTTCGGCGAGTTCGGATGCTGAGCGCGGGGCGTGCGGTAGTAGTCGTAGCCTTCGCGATAGAGTCGCGGCGTGCTTTCCGTGAAGCCCGCCGGGCTGTCCGGGACCACCGGCACCAGCCGCGCAGATTCGCCGCGCGCTTCACGCGACCGCGCCTCCGCGGCATCCCTCAGCCGCTTCATTCGCTCCTCGTAGGAGATGGTACCCATGCCCTCCCGCCGTGCCTCGCCGAGATTGAAGAGGCTGACCGCGGCCGCCGCCTTCACGCGCAATTCGGTGGCGGCATTGCACAAGGCATAACCTCCGCCGGCGCAGATGCCTAGCGATCCGATTCGCTCCGCGTTCACCTGCGGATGCTTCACGAGGAAGTCGATGGCGCAACTGATGTCGTCCAGGCGTTGCGCCGGTACTTCCATCAGGCGCGGCTCGCCGCCGCTTTCCCCCTGGTAGGAGGCGTCATAGGCCAGCGTGATGAAGCCCTGCTCGGCGAGATGCTGCGCATAAAGACCGGCGGTCTGCTCCTTCACGCCGCCGAAGGGATGTGTCACAACGATCACCGCGTACTTCCGGTTTTCATCGAAGCCGGCGGGCTTGAACAGATTTGCGACGATCGTTGTGCCCATGTTTCTAGCGGGGTAAGTGACGCGTTCGATGGTCAGCCCCTTTCTGTTGGGGTATCCGATCACTGCGGGATCCTTCACTGACGCCGGCGCGGCAAGGCCCGAACCGGCAACAACGGCTCCTGAAAGGACCTGCCCGGTCGATTTAAGGAACGCGCGCCTCTTGTTATTCACGTTTTCGGCCATACCAATTTCCCCAGTCCTGTGGAAATACCTTTCAAACTCTTTTTTTCCAGTACTCCAGCGTGGGTCCGGTGTAGACGCCAGCACCAGTGATTGCTCTCTTGCGGACCTCTGCGATCTCTTGGGCTGGCATGGGCTTGAAGTTCTGCACAGTCCGGATGTTGTCCTCCATCTGCCCCTGTGTGCCCGCGCCGCAGATCGCAACGTGCACGCCGGGTTGGCTCAATGCATACCGCAGGCACTCCGTCGGGTTCAGCGATCGCAACAGATTGGCCTTTCCGAAAATTTTGATGGCCTGAACACCGATTCCGAGTTCTTTGGCGACCGGGAGGGCCGTCTCTTCAAAACTCAGGTATGCATGATCGGCCGCGTGTACGGGTATCATCACCGTATCCCAGTGTTCATACGCCTTCAATAGAGCTGCGTGTGGGCCGGGATCGAAATGGCCAGTGAAGCCGATCAGGCGGCATTTTCCCGACTTCTTCGCCGCTTCCAGAGCCTTCATCGCTCCATCCGGAGCCATGATCTTGTCGATATCCTCACGGTTCTGGATGGAGTGGATCTGCCAGAGATCGATATAGTCCGTCCTGAGCATTCGCAGCGACCTTGCCAGGTCATCTTCCGCCTCTTTGGCGGTGCGCCCCATGGTTTTCGTCGTCAGAAAGACGTTCTTCCGGACTCCCTGCAGTCCAATGCCATACGCCTCCTCGGAGCGCCCGCCCCAGTAGGAGCGCGCGCAATCGAAGTAGGTGACCCCGATGTCACACATCTTGCGCACGTGTGCGGCCGCTGCCGGAATGTCCGGGTGGAGGTCCATTCGGGCTCCGCCTTGCGCGATGACGCTCACTTTCAAGCCGGTTTTGCCCAAAGTGGTAACCGGGATGTCGCCCGCCTTGAGGTTTTGAGCGGCCACGCGTGTGCTGCTCATGGACAAACCGGCGAATGCCCCGCCGACAAACAACCGTCTTTTCATGTTCCGCCTCTCTCGCTTACTCTTCTTCAGTCCAGCTTCTTCTCCGAAAGAAACTTCGACATCAGATCGGCCACTTGCACGTTGTTCAAGTCGGAAAACGGGAAGTGAGTATTTCCGCGGATGCCAACCTCGGGGAGGTGCACAACGGTGACGTCGCCACCGTGTCGGTTGACGACGTCCCGCCACTTTCTGGCCATCTCCAGCCGAACTCGCCATCCATCCTGGCCGGGGCTGTCGCTGGGCTTGTCTGGGATGAAGTCGCCGTAGTAGATGATGATCGGGATCTTGGTGAGTTTCTTGAACTCGGCCATCGGCACGGCTAGGCCCGTGAGAGTTCCACCGGAACTGGGCAGCGGCTCCGGTACTTCACCTTCCGGAAAGAGGAAGCCACTGCCTGGCTCGTATGACACGATTCCTCGCACGTTGGGAGTCTTGAGCACGGTCAACCATCCCAGCCCGCCGCCTTGCGAGTGAGTGACAAAGACGGCCGGCCCGATCTTGTTGAAGAGCGCCGCGAACGCCTCGGAATTCACCTCGGGATCGTAGGGTCCGATATTTGGAGTCATCTGCCGGAAGTATTGGTTGAGAGCCTCCGGATCTCTCGAGAACTGGACACCTGGAAAGTAGTCCGGCCAGATGCCGACGCGGAATGTGCCGAACCATCCCTGCTCGTCCGGCGTGGCGTCGATGGTGGCCGGGACCGTGCCGCGGCCCGCATTCCCCCTGCGCGGTTGATCCAGCAGGTACACCGGAAAGCGGCGGCGCAGGAAGATCGTCTGGAAGCCCTCCCGGCCATCGGGAGTGGTCTCCCAGGTCTTGGAGAACTGGCCAAAGCCATGCAGGAACACCAGCGGCAATTTACGTCGGTTCACAGGGATCTGGTGGAAGACGTACGCGTGGTCGCCGTGCAGTGTCTGCCCGGCGGGCGTCGGCTGCTTTGGATTGAAGACCCCGGGATTGGTAATGACCTTGCCGCCAACGGCGAAGCTGCCCTGCTCCTGAATGATCAGCGGTTCCGGGTTGCCGGTCCTGGCGACTTGCGCACTCGCAGGCAACAGCATCGCCAGCAGGATCAGCATGGAGTATCGACCTCTCATGGTCATCACTTCCTCTCGAAAACTTCCCTGGCCACGCCGATTGCGATCACCGCGTTCGGCCAGCCTGCGTAAAACGCCAGATGCGTGATGGTCTCGATCACTTCTTCCTGTGTGACGCCGTTCTGTCGCGCTCTGGCGAGGTGGGAGCGAAGCTGGTCGGGACGGTTCATGGCAATCAGTGCGGCCACCGTCACCAGGCTTCGGTCGCGCTTCGCCAACTCCGGACGCTCCCAGATGTCGGCAAAGAGCACGTTGTCGGTGATGTCGGCCAGCTTGGGAGCAAAGTCGCCCATCGCTGCTTGAGACGGCCGGGGCCGCGGGCCGGCGCTGGCACTCGCCGCCTGGCCGCGCGGAGGCGCGCCGTATTCTGCATCGCCGACCTTTTCCTTCCACTCGACGGTCTTGCCGTCGAGTTGTTCCGTGATGGCGATGTGCGTCATTGAACTATTGGGTGCGGCGCCGTGCCAGTGCTTCTGTCCGGGCGGGATCCAGACTACGTCTCCCTGCCGGATCTCCTCCGCCGGATCGCCCCAGCGCTGCACCCGGCCCGTCCCCGCCGTCACGATCAGCGTCTGCCCCAACGGGTGTGTGTGCCAGGCGGTCCGGGCGCCGGCCTCAAACACCACTCTGGCCCCGGAAACCCGAGCCGGGGCGCTCGCCTGGAAAGGAGTATCGACCCGCGCCGAGCCGGTGAAGTAGTCGGCCGGCGCCGGCCGGGCAGGCTGTGCGCCGCTGCGCGTGATCCGGATAGCTGTCTGCTCACCCGCGGCGGGGCTCTGTGCACAGACCGGGACAATGCCGATCGCGATTCCAACTGCTACGATGATTCTCATTTTCGCCTCTAGTCCGCCACCTGGATTGCGATCAACTTCTTCTGGTCGCGAATCAGCAGTTTCCCGTTAGACAGCGCCAAGGGCGCCCAGTTGTTACCTGCCTCCAGCAACTCGGCGCTGGCCAGCGGCTTGAAACCCGCCGTATCGGGTTCTATCAGGTACAGCTTCTGGCGGCCGTCGGTGGCGAGCAGCAGACCGTCGACCAGGATGGCGCCGCCTCTGACGAACGCCGGCTCCTGTCCCGTCTTCCACTTCACCTCGCCGCTCATGCTCATGCTCACCAGGCCATCGCGCCGCTCGTTGGTCGTGAACTGCGCATAGAAATGGTCCTTATACAGAAGTGGCGGCTGCGTGTGAGACCCGAAGTCGCGGTTCTTGAACAACTCCTTGACCTCATAGGTCCCGTCATCCTTCTTCACGGCCTGAATCATGGCCGACCCCGCGTTATACCCGCCCGCGAGCAGCATCCTTCCCTGGCCAGCGTCCACAGCATGAGCGACCGGGATCCAGCAGTTAAAGCCCGTGTAGGTCCACAGAATTTTTCCGGTCAGGGGATCAATGCCGTTGGTGGTTCCGCCGCTGGATGAGCGGCCAAATCCCTGTGACGCGGTGATCATGACCAGATGATCTTCCTCGCCGACCTTGACCACGGAAGGACTCACGTACGAGGTGCCGGCGTTTAGCGGAGAGGGTCGCGCGTTGGCGGGGGAGAGAGGAGCTGTTTTCCACTTGATTTCTCCGCTCGCTTTGTCGTACGCGACTACACCCGCCTGGGGCGCCTGCGAGGCCACGATCAGCAGATTGCGGTAAATCAGTGGGTTCTGAACGATTCCCCAGATCGGTAATTGGCCGCCTTCGGCAGCGGGCGCGAAGGGACTGGCGGGGACGGCGCCGCCGCCGCCGAAATCAGTCCAGATGTTCTTGTGCCACACCGGCTTTTGGGTAGCCGTGTCGAGGCAGTACAGGTCTCCACGCAATCCGACTGTGTAGACATATTTGCCATCCACCGTCGGGGTGGTTCGAGAGCCGGGGAATTCGACCCTGCCCGGGCCTTCGTAGGCGAAGGTCCAGAGCTCCTTGCCGCTGCCAAAATCGTAGACTCTCAACGTGTCGCCGGTCTTATCGTCGCGATCCAACACGTAAACCTTCCCGGCGCTGACAGCGGCGCCCCCGAATCCGATGCCGAGAGGGGCAGTCCAAAGCACCTTGGGGCCGCCTTCAGGCCAGGTTCGCAATATGCCTTTTTCGGTGGATGTGCTGTTGCGGCTCGGCCCGTAGAACTGTGGCCAGTCCGCGGCAAACGCGCTAACCGCAACGAGCGTCGCGAAGATCATCGTTATGAATCCTGTTCTGGTCTTCATTGGTTACTTCCTTTCTCTTGCTGCTTGCCGGAGTCACTTTTGTTCGCGGTGATGGCATGCAACTGGGTTCTCGTCATCACGTACAGCGCGCCGTTGGCTGGGACGGGCGTGCTGAAGACCGAGTCCAACATATCGATCACGGTCGGCTTGTTCAGCACCGTGTCCGCTTTGAAAATTGCGATGTCACCGTCCGCACTGCCCAGGTAGACCTTGCCATCCGCCAGCAGCGGAGAGCCCCAAACGGGAGACTTGAGGTCGAAAGTCCAGTAGGGCCTTCCTGTCTTCGCGTTCAGACAGTGCAAAATGCCATCGAAATCGGACAGGAAAGCCAGCCCCCCGCCAACTGCCGCCGTTGATATGGAACGGTTGATCTTCTCGTACTGCCAGACTTTGCCGGATTCAGTGATATCGCCCCGTTTTGCCGGATCGATACTGTACGCGGCTCCGTGTCCGCCGCCGCTGTCGGGATCCTGCCCCGCGCTCATCAGCACCTTGCCTTCGCTGAAGACGGGCGTGGCGACTCCGTAATTGCGCTCCTCCTGCGCGGTGCTCTTGGAATTCAGGTTGAACCTCCACAGCCTTTCGCCCGTCCGCGCACTGAAGCCATACAGCCAACCGTCCCCTCCCGCGAAGAACACCTGAGCCGCACCTTCCACCAGACCCACAGCCGGCGAGGACCACTGGCCCCGCAGAATCGCGGCGCCCGGCGAATTGTCCTGCCACACCACCTTCCCGCTGTTCTTATCGACCGCGAGAAAGCTTGGCGCCTTCGGGGATGGGACTTCCTCTTCACCCCTGCCGTTGGACGTATGCACAAAGACGAGATCTTCCCAGATCACCGGCGAAGAGTTGGCCATGTGGCGCTGATGCACGCCCAGTTCCTTCATCATGTCGAGTTTCCAGACGACATCCGCATCGGTGGGGCCTCTCCGGGCCTCGTCCTGAAAAGGCCCGTCGTTCTCGCCGTCAAGAAACCCCTCGGTGTCCAGGCAGACCAACTCTCCGCGGTTGCTCACGTAGTAGAGCCGCTGCCCCTCCACGGCAGGCGATGAGCAGACGCCCTGTTCGGGGAAATCGTTCTGCGGTCCCGTCGAAAGCTTGTCCGTCACGGCCTGCCACAGGAACTTGCCGTCGGACTCCCGGAAGCACATCAGCACGCCTTTGTCGCCCTGGATATCGGCGTTCCTGGGATTCCCGTTGTTCGTGCCGAGAAAGATCTTCCCGCCGGCTACCACCGGGTTTCCGTATGACGTCGTACCAATCTCCGCCTTCCACTTGATGTTCTTGCCGCTCTTGACATCCCAGGTGTCCGGTAGGGCCTTGATGGTGGACGCCAGGTTGCGCTGCGGTGTACCACCCCACATCGGCCAGTCCTGCGAGAGCAGCGGAAAGGCAGCCGCACCGGCAAGACAAACTACCGCGGCCCCGACTTTTGCCGTCATATCTCCGCTCGTTCCATTCCAGGTGCTTGACACAGCAAATTGCCCCAGTCCGCGGCTACCATCTGCCAGCGGTTTGACTGCCTCCCCGCCGCCTGCTGCGCATGGGCGGGAGACATGGCGACGATGCTTGCTGTCCTATGGAAGGAGCGTAGTTCCAAGCAAGGGCTACAGGTGCTTTCTAGGTCTTGCATACCTTCACGCCTTCTTCCAGTACTCCAGCGTTGGTCCGGTGTAGACGCCAGCGCCGGCTGCTGCCTTCTTCTGCGTGGCTGCAATCTCTTCTGCTGTCATCGGTTTGTAACTCTGGACCGTCCGGATGTTGTCTTCCATTTGCCCCTGAGTACCCGCGCCGCAGATCGCAACATGCACACCGGGTTGGC
>PNKE01000083.1 GCA_013822245.1 Candidatus Solibacter sp. | reverse complement strand
CCCGCCGATTCCGGCCCCACCCTCAACAATCCCCCCGCGTCCACCCGCGCAATCGATCCGCCCCCCGCCCCCACCGTATGGATCTCCAGCATCGGCACCCGCACCGGAAACCCGTCCACCGCCGCCTCCATCGTCTCCGCCGGCGCGCCGTCCGACAGGTGGACATCCGTCGACGTCCCGCCCATGTCGAACCCCAGCACCTTCCCGAATCCCGACGCCCTGGCCACCTCCATCGCCCCCGACACCCCGCCCGCCGGTCCCGACAGAATCGTCCGCACCGCCTGCCTCGACGCCTCCTCAAGCGTCATCGACCCGCCATTGGACTGCACCACCGAAATCCTGTGCCGCTTCTCCAACGCCAGTTTCGAAAGGTAGTCCCGCATCAACGGGCCGACATAAGCGTTCAACGCCGTCGTCGACGCCCGCTCATACTCCCTGAACTCCGGGCAGATCTCATGCGACACCGAAACGTCGAACTCCCCGCCCAGCGCCTCCAGCACCGCCCGCTCATTCTCCGGCGTCCGCCAGGCATGCAGCAGACAAACCGCAACAGACCTCACCCCCGCCCGCTTCACCGCCGCTTTCACCCGCTTCAATTCCGCCTTCGACGGCCGTCGCGCAATCGACCCATCCGCGTGCGTCCGCTCATCCACCCCGAAACACCGTTCCCGCGCAATCAGCAGCCTCCGCGGACCCGGCGCCAGATCGAACAACTTCGGCCGGTTCTGCCGCCCGATCTCCAGCAGATCCTCAAACCCCGCCGTGGTCACAAACGCGCATTCCGCCCCTTTGCGTTCCAGCAGCGCATTGGTCGCCACCGTCGACCCATGCACCACCTCGGCCCTCACACGCCCCGCCGCCCGCCGGATCCCTTCCAGAATCACCTCATGCGGCGCCGACGGATTCGATCTGAGCTTGAAACTCGACAGCCGCCCCTCGCCGTCCAGCACAACAAAGTCGGTAAATGTCCCGCCCGAGTCGATCCCGATCCGCATGGATTCCCCATCTTGCCACACGCCGCCGATGGAGCGGGACAAATCCCGCCGCCCGCCGCGCCCGCTCAGCCCTTGGCCCCGCCGCCCTTCTTGCGGATGTAGCGCACCCCTGGGATATGCTCGAAATCCGCGTCCTGCGTCCACAGCGTCGCTTCCGATGATTTCGCGCTGGCCAGCATGATGCTGTCGGCCATCGGCAGTCCGCTCTCGGCCGAAATCCGCGCCGCCGCCAGCGCCAGCGTCTCGGATAGCTCCATCACCCGGCCCTGCCGCATCACCGCCACCGCCTGCAACGCGTCGCCTTCGCCCCGCTGCTGCAACACCCGTTTGAACACCTCGTATGTGCTCACGGCCGGAACAACCAGCTCGGCCGGATTCTCGATCGCCCCGGCGAAACACTCCGCATTCTCTCCATCGGCGAAGTACTCCAGCCAGCCCGATGAATCGACGACATTCATACCCGGTCCTTCTCCCGCGCCACGCTCGTGTCGATGCCCCTGACAAACCCCCTCAATTGCCGCGCCGGCCGCACCGGAACCAGCACGATCCGGTCGTCGTACACCATCGCCTGGACTTTCTGCCCCGCCTTCAACTTCAACCGCGTCCGGATCTCTTTCGGGATCACAACCTGAAACTTCGGTGAAATGGTGACGGTCTCCATAGCTTCCTCCATCGATGTGTATCTCGTCATACGATTATCACATCGATCGTCTCCCGCGAAGCGAACATCCATATGGATCAGCCGGAGTCCAACTCCCGGCGGGCCCCCCTACCGCCGCCCCTTCGCCTTCAGGTGCGCGATCAGCCCTGCCGGATCGTCGGTGATGATCTCGTCCACCCCGGCCTCGATCAGCCTGTCCCACGCCTCCACGGAGTTCACGGTCCACGGAATCACCTTCAACCCCGCCTTGTGCGCCGCCGCCACGTTCTCCTTCGTCACCAGGATGTAGTTCGGCGCCACGTAAGGAACCCCGCCGGCCTCCTTGCTGATCTCGACGAAGTCTTTCGGCATCCCGCCATACAGCGCGCACAGCCTCAACTCCGGCGCAATCTTCTTCACCTCGATCACAATCCGGAAATCGAAGCTCTGCACCTGCACCCGCTTCTCCGCCTTGTGCCGCCGGATCGCATCCACCACCAGCTTTGCGTAACTTGCCGGATCGGGATACAGGTCCGGCTTCTTCGGGTCGCTCTTCACCTCGATGTTGAACCCTGACTCGCCTTTCTTGAGCAGCGCCAGTGACTCGTCCAGCGTCGGCATCCACGCGCCCGGCACCGCCTTCTGCCTCGGGAACGCCGGGTCGGCCTTCGCGCCGCAGTCGAACTTCTTCACCTCGTCCAGCGTCAGGAACCGGATTCTCGCCTCGCCCTCGGGCCCCGCGCAGAACTTGCGGTTCACGATCGGGTCGTGTGACACCACCACCACGTTGTCCTTCGTCACCGCGGTGTCGAGTTCAATCCAGTCCGACGCCACTTCCATGGCGCGCTCAAACGCCGGGATCGTGTTTTCCGGCATCTCCACGCGCGCTCCCCGGTGCGCATGCACCGGAATCCGGGTCTGTCCATATGCGGCAAGTGCCATGACTGTGAATACCAGCGCCGTCGTTCTCATAGCCTCCAGGATAGAACGGCGTTGCACCATGCGCAGCGGCTTGAGCAGCCTCTTCGCCTTGCTAGAATGTCGTCGGCACGAAAGACCGCCCTTTGAAACGCAGGGAAACGACAAAGTGCCTTGCCGCTGTCCAGGTAGCGCTGCCACCATTCTGCTCGACTATGGAACAAAACCCCTTGTGTCCTACCAACTGCGGAGCCTTGCTCATCAGATCGACGGCCTGGTATTTCTGCCCAACTTCGGTCAAGCCGACGGAGTCGAGTTTCTTCCCCGCAGAATCATAGCAGTTGAGTCCGATTCTGGGAATTCCGGTTTCCTGAGAAGCGACAACAGCGATGCTCGTGCTGACGCCTTCAGTCATGTCGAATGGGACGGTCTCCAACGCTGCCGAACTGAACGAGGTGACCGCTCCTTCCACACCACCCGAGTCTGCGTAAAACACGGTGATCCTCAACTCTCGGGAACCCAGGAAAGCAACCTTCGCAAAACCGATCTTCGTGCTTGATCCGAGGTCATCCAGGACGACATCAAGAGTGCTCTTCGGATTCAAGTCGTAGCTTGATGTGGTCCGATCAATTCCGTTCGCGCGGATAGGTTGCCTAAGGCCGTTAGCATCGAAGAACTCCATGCGCACAGATTGCGAGATGTCTGTGGTGTTGTAGATTCTGACCGTAGTGGACCATGAACCACCAGATGCGATGTGTGGGACTACTGCTTCTGGGAACACTGATGCGGAGGCGCCACGTGTGATCTTCTTCAGCGTCGCCTGACCATGATGCTGAAATCCGCCGCCTGGAAACGTAACGTCTTCACGATAACCATATTGTTTATTCAGATGAGACGAGAGGAGCAGCCAGAGATCATTCGATTTAAAGCTAGACGGGTTTGGCAATCTTGGATCTGCCGTAAACTGTAAGTTTTTACTATAAACCACGCCGACGCTCGAGTGTGACTCGTAAAGGTTTGTCCATGTCCCTTGGTTTGTCTGTGTGACGAAAGTATCTTGGACTGATGCAATTGAATTCCTTACTCCGAGCGACGTCACATCATAGCCCATCGATACCAGTTGCGGCAGAGGCGAGGTGATTCGAACGCCGCCGAACAAAATTCTTGTCGTATCCTGCGATACTACGCCAGTGCTCACATGTTGATCATCGACAACAGCCTTCACGTCGATATTGATGGGCCTGAACGAAGGGTCCATTGCATTCGTGCGGAGGTCAAATCGCCAGTCCAGTGCAATCGTGAACTCCATGGTAATGTCGTCGCCAAGAACTGACGGTGCTGTCAATAGACATAGAAACAAACATGTTAGTCTCATAGTATTTCAAGATCCGATTGTCGGCTCGCTCAACTTATCACATGCCCCTCGTCGAGGCAAGTCGATGCCCCGGAGGTCGATGCACCAGGTGCTCGCATCGGTTGTCGGTGAGATTGCCGTCCAACCACGGCAGCAAACCAAGGCATGCTCGCAGGCTAGCAGTTCTTCTCTCGTCACAAAAGCCGGCCCCACTTCACCCAGTTGCAAAACGTGATTGAATGGATGCGCAGAAGGAGCGAATCGACATGAGCGGAATCACAAGGCGCGGCTTCTCCGCCGCCGCTGCCACGGCAGCCAGTTACTCGAAGATCCTCGGCGCGAATGACCGCGTTAACGTCGGCTACATCGGTCTCGGCAACCGCGGCGACCAGGTCCACGACGCATTCCTCGAACATGGCGACCAGCAGGCCGCCGCCGTCTGCGACATCCGCGACGACTACATGGACTTCGCCATCAAGAAGAGCCGAGCAACCCCCAGGAAGTACCGCGACTACCGCAAGCTCATCGAGGACAAATCCGTCGACGCCGTCGCCATCGCCACCCCCGACCACTGGCACGCCATCATGTGCATCGAAGCCTGCCGCGCCGGCAAGGATGTCTACGTCGAAAAGCCCCTCTCGCTCACCATCGCCGAAGGCCGCCGCATGGTTGATGTCGCCCTCGAAACCAAACGCGTCACCCAGTGCGGCATCCACCGCCGCAGCGTGAAAAGCCTCCGCGACGCCGCCGAATTCATCCGTAACGGCGGACTCGGCCACGTCACCGTCGCCAAGGGCTACCACGTCCAGAACGAATTCCCCAACGGCATCGGCATGGCCCCCGACGGCCCCGCCCCCAACGAAGCCGATTGGGATGCCTGGCTCGGACCCGCGCCCAAAGCCGCCTGGAACCTCAACCGCACTTTCTATAATTTCCGCTGGTTCTACGACTACTCCGGCGGCCAGATCACCAACTTCGGCGTCCACTACATTGACTTCATCCGCCAGGCCCTCGGCGAGCCCACCCCGCGCGCCGTCACCGCCATGGGCGGCCGCTTCGCCGTCAACGACAACCGCGAAATCCCCGACACCTGCGAAGTCCTCTGGGACTTCGGCAAGACGCTGGTCGTCTTCGTTCAATACAACGCCAACGGCGCCCCCACCAACCTCAAGAACAGCGAGCTTGAAATCCGCGGCACCAAAGGCACCATGTACCTGCAGAGCGGCCGTTGGGAAGTGGTCCCCGAACGAACCACGGAAGTCCTGTTCGGCCAGCGCACCCCGCTCGACCGCGGCCTCGAACGCGGCTACGGCCCGTCGAAGAAACCCGCCATGGAACCCGTCCAGACCGGCTCCGGCTCCGCCGAAACCACCTGGCACACCCGCAACTTCCTCGACTGCATCAAGTCCCGCCAGAAGTGCCATTGCGATATCGAGATCGGCCATCTCTCCACATCGGCCTGCATCCTCGGCCACATCGCCCTGCGCACCCGCAGCCTGCTCGATTGGGACGCCAAGGCCGAACGCTTCACCAACAACGACGCCGCCAACAAGCTGCTCAGCTATAAGTACCGCGCCCCTTATAAACTGGGTTGATCGGAGACAACATGGATCGCAGACAGTTCATCGCCGCCGCCGCCGCGGCCCCGCGCGCCGCGGCCAGGGTCCAGCCGGCCGGCCACCCCAAGCTGTGCATCTTCTCCAAACACATGGCCCAGTTCGATTGGAAGGAACTCGGCCGCAAAGCCAAGGACCTCGGCTTCGACGGCGTCGACCTCACCGTCCGCCCCAAGGGCCACGTCCTGCCCGAACGCGTCAAGGAGGATCTGCCGCGCGCCGTCGATGCCATCCGCGCCTCCGGCCTCGACGTCCCCATGATCACAACCGATCTCAAATCCGCCGCCAATCCCGCCGCCGCCCCCACCTTCGAGGCCGCCCGCAAACTCGGCATCAGGCTCCTCAAACCCGGCTACTGGATGTATACGAAGGACCGCACCGTCCTCCAGACCCAGGCCGAAGTCCGCCAGCACTTCCAGGGCCTGCTCAAACTCGCCATGCAGAACGGCGTCGCCCTCGGCCTTCACAACCATTCCGGCGCCTATGTCGGCACCGCCCTCTGGGCCTACCGGGACCTGCTCCAGGACGTCGATCCCAAACTCGCCGGCTACTACTTCGACCCCGGCCACGCCACCATCGAAGGCGGCCTTTACGTCTGGCGCATCTCGCTCGAACTCGCAGCCCCGCGCCTGAAGATGGTCGCCATGAAAGACGCCTATTGGGATAAGTCCAACGGCCGCTGGCGCCCCAAGTGGGTTCCGCTCGGCGAAGGCATGGTCGATTGGCCCGAGTTCTTCCGCGGTTTCGCCAAGGCCGGGTTCAACGGACCCATCACGCTCCACGTCGAATACCCGGTCAAGGACGAACTCGAAGCCATCGCCCACGACCTCGCCTTCATGAAGAAACAGGTCGCCGCCGCCTACGGCGCTTAGACTTCCCGGCCTGTGTAGAATTGAGAACCGCGCGTCCCGCCGCGCGGTTTTCCTTTTGGTCGCCCTTACCCGCCCGCCACCGCCCCCAGTACGATCAACACTTCCCTGCCCGCCGCCACCTCTTCCGGCACCGCCGCGTCCATCCCTTCGTGCGATACATCCTGCCCGCAGGCAAAGAACCGCACGAACGGCCTTCGCTTCCCCGACCCCTGCTCACGGATCGTCCCCTTCAGCATCGGATACGCCGCCTCGATCTCGTCCACCACCATCGCATACGTCGCCGCGCCCGCCAGGTCAATCCGCACCTCGCCGCCCACCCCGGCCAGCGTCCGCAAATGATACGGCAAAACAACCCTCATCATCTGAGCGTCTGCACCTCCACCGACAACACCCCCGGCAGATCCCGCGCAATCGCCCTCCACGAGTCCCCGCCATCGGCCGACGCATACACCTGCCCGCCCGTCGTCCCGAAATACACGCCGCACTCGTCCAGCGCGTCCACCGCCATCGCGTCCCTCAGCACGTTCACGTAACAGTCGCTCTGCGGCAACCCCTTCGTCAGCGGCTCCCACTCGTTGCCGCCCGTCCTGCTCCGGTATACCCGCAGCTTGCCCTCCGGCGGAAAATGCTCCGAATCGCTCTTGATCGGCACAACGTAAACCGTCTCCGGCTCATGCGCATGCACATCGATCACAAATCCGAAATCCGTCGGCAGATCGCCGCTCACCTCGTGCCACGTGTCGCCCGCATCGTCGCTCCGCATCACGTCCCAGTGCTTCTGCATGAACAGCACATCCGGCCTCGACCCATGCATCGCAATGTGATGAATGCAGTGGCCCACCTCCGCATCCGGGTCCGGAATGTACTCTGACTTCAACCCCCGGTTGATCGCCTTCCACGTCACCCCGTCATCGTCGCTGCGAAACGCCCCCGCCGCCGAAATCGCAATCGTGATCCGCCCCGGCCTCGACGGGCTCGTCAGAATCGTATGCAGACACAACCCGCCCGCCCCCGGTTGCCACTGCGGACCCGTCCCATGCGCCCTCAGCCCCGACACCTCCTGCCACGTCTTCGCCCCGTCCACTGTCCTGAACAGCGCCGCATCCTCCACCCCGGCCAGGACCACATCCGCATCCAATGCGTCCGGCTCCAGATGCCACACCCGCTTGAACTCCCACGGCCTCGGCGTCCCGTCATAATGCTGGTGCGTCCCCGGCACGCCGTCATACTTGAACTCGTTGCCCGCCGGCGCCCACGTCCTGCCGCCGTCGTCCGACCGCTGGATCAGTTGCCCGAACCAACCGCTCGTCTGCGACGCATAAATCCGGTTCGGATCCACCGCCGACCCCTTGACGTGATACACCTCCCACCCCGCAAACAACGGCCCGTCTATCTTCCAGTTCGTTCGCTTGCCGTCCGCCGACAGCACAAATGCGCCCTTCTTCGTCCCCACCAGCACTCTCACTCCGCTCATGCATTCCTCCTCGGTCCCAGCGGATTCGCACACACTCCGTGCGTGCACACTTCTGACAAGATAGACCAACTCCAGCCCGATTGCTTGTAAAATTCCGCCGCCGCGGCGAACCTACCCCAGCTTCCCCTTCACCATCTCACTCAACGCCCGCCCATCCACCCGCTTGCCCGTCAACTTCGCCTGCGCCGCCTTCATCACCAACCCCATCTGCTTCGCCCCCGTCGCCCCCGTCTCGGCCATCGCCTCGGCCACCGCCGCCGCAATCTCCTCGGCCGTCGCCGGCGCCGGCATATAGGCCTCGATCATCTTCAACTCGGCCTCTTCCTTCGCCGCCTGCTCCTCGCGCCCGCCCTGCCTGAACATATCCGCCGACTCCCTGCGCTGCTTAATCAGCATGTTCAGAATCCGCATCTCGGCCGCCTCGTCCAGCGGCTTCATGCTGTCCACCTTCTCCTTCATCAGCGCCGCCTTCAACATCCGGATCGCCCCCAGCCGCGCCTCTTCCTTCGCCTTCATCGCCACCAAAAGGTCCTTTTGCAGTTGGTCGATCAGTGCCATGATTTTGATATCCTAAGTGGTTTACTCCCCCAATCATCCCACAGCCATGTTTATCAAGAAGCAGCGACTCCTCACCCCGGGCCCGACGCCTCTCCTGCCCCGTGCTCTGCACGCCATGATGGCGTCCGACATCCATCACCGCACCCAGGACTTCATCAAACTCTATCCCCAGGTGCTCGCCGACTTGAAACACGTCTACGGCACCCAGGGCGACGTTCTCATCACCGTCAGCTCCGGCACCGGCGCCCTCGAAGCCGCCGTCTCCAACTTCTTCTCCGCCGGCGACAAAGTCATTGTCCTCTCCGCCGGCAAATTCGGCGAACGCTGGGCCGACCTCGCCAAGGCATTCTCCCTCGACGCCACCGTCCTCACCGCCGAATACGGCGACACCGTCTCGCCGGCGCGCGTCGAAGCCGCCCTCAAGGAAAACCCGTCGGCCAAAGGTGTGTTCTTCCAGGCCTCTGAAACCTCCACCGGCGCCGCCCACGACGTCGAAGCTATCGGCAAACTCTGCCAGGCCCACGGCGCGCTCTGCATCGTCGACGCCATCACCGGCCTCGGCACCATGCCCCTCGACATCGACGGCTGGGGCCTCGACCTCGTCATCGGCGGCTCCCAGAAGGCCTTCATGATCCCTCCCGGCCTCGCCTTCATCTCGGTCTCGCAAAAGGCCTGGGCGCAGAACGCCTCCGCCACGCTGCCGCGCCTCTACTTCGACCTCAAGAAGGAAAAGAAGATGGCCGACAAAGGCGAGTCCGCCTGGACCCCCAACGTCAGCCTCATCCTCGCCCTCTCCGAGGCGCTCAAGTACATCAAGGATCTCGGCATGGCCAACCTCGTCGCCAACGCCCAGATGCTCGCCCACGCCACCCGCACGGCCGCTACCACGCTCGGCCTCGAACTCTTCGCGCCCAACTCGCCCTCCTCCTCGGTCACCGCCATCAAGGCCCCCGCCGGCCTGGACTCATCCGAGATCGTCAAGGGCTTCCGCAACAACTTCGGCGCCATCATCGCCAACGGCCAGGGCGCCATGAAGGGCCAGATCTTCCGCATCGCCCACCTCGGCTACTTCGACTTCGCCGACATGTTCTCTCTGATCGCCGAACTCGAACTCATCCTCCATTTGAACGGCGTTCCCGTCGAATTCGGCCGCGGCGTCGCCGCCGTCCAGAAAATCTACGCCGACGCGGCGTTCAAGAAGGCATAAGGGAGCAGTATGAAAATCCTCATCGCCGAACCGATGTCGCCTGCCGCCGTCGACCTCTTCCGCAAGCAGGCTGGCTGGCAGATCATCGTCTCCAACCCCAAGGAATACGAGCCCCATCTGGCCGACTGCGACGCCATGGTCGTCCGCTCGGCCGTCAAGGTGAAGGCCGACACCCTCGCCAAGGCGCCCAATCTCCGCCTCATCGGACGCGCCGGCGTCGGCGTCGATAACGTCGACCTGCCCGCCGCCACCGCCGCCGGTGTCCTGGTCATGAACACCCCCGGCGGCAACGCCGTCTCGGTCGCTGAACACACTCTGGCCATGATGCTCTCGCTCGCCCGCCAGGTCTCCGCCGCTTCCGCCTCAACCCTCTCCGGCAAGTGGGAAAAGAAGAAATTCCTCGGCAACGAACTCCGCGGCAAGACCCTCGGCGTCATCGGACTTGGCAACATCGGCCAGGAAGTCGTCCGCCGCGCGCGCGCATTCGAAATGCGCATCGTCGCGTCGGACCCCTACGTCAACCCCCAAACCGCCGCCGACCTCGGCGTCACCCTCGTCGACATGCCGGCCCTGCTCGCCGAATCCGATTACGTCTCGCTCCACCTCGCCGTCACCCCCGAGACGAAGAAGATCATCAACGCCGAGACCATCGCCAGGATGAAGGACGGCGTCCGCATCATCAACTGCGCCCGCGGCGAGTTGATCGACCAACCCGCCCTCCGCGACGCCCTGGTCTCCGGCAAAGTGGCCGGCGCCGGACTCGATGTCTTCGACCCCGAACCCCCCGCCGCCGACGACCCCATCCTCACCGCCCCCAACGTCATCGCCAGCCCCCACATCGGCGGCTCCACCGAGGAGGCCCAGGAGATCGTCGGCATCCGCATCGTCGAGCAGATGGTCGAATACCTCCAGAACGGCATCGCCATCAACGCCGTCAACATGCCGGCCATCTCGCCCGAGCAGTACCGCGCCGTCGGCCCTTACATCGAACTCGCCGAGCGGCTGGGCAAGTTCGCCGCCCACATCGCCCTGGGCAACCCGAAGTCGATCCGCGTCACCTACACCGGCCGCATCGCCGAACTGAACACCCGTCTGCTGCGCAACGCCGCCGTCGCCGGCGTGCTCTCCCGCGGACTCGCCGGCCGCGTCAACATGATCAACTCCATGCAGCTCACCGGCCAGCGCAACATCGAAGTCGGCGAACACCACTCCCCGCGCACTTCGGCCATGGACGCCATCCAGGTGGATTTCGGAACCGATGCCGGCGTCACCTCCGTCACCGGCGCCGTCATTGTCGGCAAGCCGCGACTTGTCTCGGTTGACGGCATCCAGGTGGAGTGCCCGCTCTCAGGGCGGCTCATTTATATGCGCAACAACGACGTCCCCGGCGTGATCGGCCACGTCGGCTCGGTGCTGGGCAAGAACGGCATCAACATCGCCAACTTCTCCCTCGGCCGCCAGGAAACCCCCTCGGCTGAAGGCAAACCCCTCCACGCCGTAGCCCTGGTCGAAGTCGACACCGAAGTCCCCGACGCCGTCCTGGCCCAGTTGAAAGACAACCCCGCCGTCCTCCTGGCCGCCACCGTCAACCCCGGCGAGTAGACGACAACATGGACTCATTGCACGAAGGGCGAAGCTCCTCCAACGGCTTCGGCCTTTCTCCCCTATGCCGAAGATGAAACCGAAGTAGTTTCCCGAAAGCTGACGATGCCACCTACGCC
The DNA here is from genome assembly GCA_013822245.1 of Candidatus Solibacter sp. Lineage (GTDB taxonomy): Bacteria > Acidobacteriota > Terriglobia > Bryobacterales > Bryobacteraceae > PNKE01. The sequence goes on along the minus strand of PNKE01000083.1, from coordinate 4,063 downwards.
CAGGTAGCGGGCCGGGTGATCGGTCGGCCACTTCGAGAGACCAACCGGTCTGGGAACTGGCTGGCTTTCAAGTCCGCCGCGTCGGCGTGACGCAGGAAACTGCAAACGGCTGCGAGTTTTGGAGGTGAGGGCCTGCCGAGAGATGGATTCACCAGCCCGACAGGCTTTCCGAGTTCCTGGGCCACGATCCGGATGGGCTCGATAAGGTCCGTATCCGCCGACACGACAAGTCCCACATCGGCTGCATTGGTGAACGCATCGCGGAGGAGGTGTGCGGCCAGGTTCACGTCCGAGCCCTTTTCCTCCGTCGACTTGACGAGCACAAACTGCCCGTCCGGGCTCAACGGACGCACCAGGGGAATCGGGTGCACCAGCGGTCTGCAGATTTCTTTCCTCATGAAGGACCCATGATGGATTTCCAGGCAGGGTAGAGTCTTCAACGCTCGCAGATATGCCTGCTGTCTTTGCGGCGCCCCAGGGTCCTGCAGCCCGGAAACCGGCGCCGTGTAGTAGTTGACTCGCAACAGCACATCGCCCGGCCGGAGGAACCGCTTTACGAACTCCTCCAGGTTCAGCCATTTGAGATGTGGATTCGGCTTCAGCGCGCGGTAGTAGAGGTTGAAGCCGTCGATGTAGGCAATGACGCGCATAAATAAGGAAAGGCCGCCGGTCTCCCAGCGGCCCTTCAGCCTCCAGCTAAGCTGTCGGCGGTACTCTCAACTACAGATTAGCATTCCCGTCAAGCCTTGCAAACAACGCAGGGCGACCGATACCGGAAGCCCTTCTCCCGCCCGTGATCGAAGGCGGCACCGAAGTCCCCGACCCCGTCCTCTCGCAACGCAGGGAGCACCCCGCCGTCCTCCTCGCCGCCACCGTCAACCCCGGCGAGTAACAACTATGCATAGCCTGAGATGATCAGTGGGCGTGGCCTCTTGCTGACGTCTTCGCCCATTCCGAGTACCGTGCATCCGATTCGGGCCGACTGGAGTACCAACAATCCAATTGACTCAAAGTTCGGATGAGGGTAGCTCAAGTTGTGCGGCGGCGCATGGTTGAGAAGCACTGTCCAACAACGCCGAGTCCTGTTGGCGCAGCCGCTCTCCCTGCTCAGGCGAAATTGCGCGGAAGGACTCGGGATTTGATGCCGGGTGCAAACCGTGCCATTGTGTCCCGGTATCGTCCCGGTATCCTTAAGTCCTCCGTCTAAGACGGTGTTGTCCCCGTCAGCACAGCCCAATCGGCAGGCTTGCTCAACAGGCTGCCGTCCCGAAGCGTGATCGGATCGGGGAACTGGGACAGTGGAAGCAAACGGAGCGGCAGGTCGCGGTGTTTGTGCGCTGCGCCGCGCAACTCGGTCGCGAAGGCTCTGCGCCGGTGATTCGCCGGCACGTACACCGTAATCTCGATCGAAGGGTGGCGGCTACGGACCAGCGTCACGGCGGGTACCAAATCAGAGTCCCCGCTCACGAGAATCACCTTCTCGCAGACGCCCCGGTTCGCGTCGTCGATCATCGCCACTGCAATGTTGACGTCAGTCCGCTTCTCTTCCTGCGTCGTGTAGAACCGGCTTCCAGAGAAAGTACACGCGCTGACGCCGCAGCGGACCTGTTTCTCCTTGAACTTCCCCAGCGAAACCTCAACCTTGGGCGTCGTCGCCAGCGCTTTGAGGTAGACTTCCTGGTTCGGCCGGGTTGGCCCCACCACCATCGCACTGCAGTACCGGATCTGCTGGATGTCATCCCCAGGCCGAAGCCGCCTGAAGAGTCCGTCCAGGTCCAACCATCTGTGGGGCGTGCCTTTTAGGGCTCCATAGTAGAGGTTGAAGCCATCTACATACACGACTGTGGCGGGAGCAGGCACAAATGAAAAGGCGGTCATATAGACCGCCGGGACCAGCGATGTCGCTGGGGAGTCGTACACCTCGATTATATCCGTGATGGAGCACGTGTCAACCATTTTGGTCGTCAGTGTCGCCGAGGCGGCATCCATGCGCCTCCTGGCCGGGCCGAGCAGCCACGGGGACGCCAGGGCTCGGCCAGAATCAAGCACCGGGTGAATTTGGAGAATAGTCGCGCTCTCCGCACAACTCGTCGTTATACCGCTGGGATCCCCAGCCCGCCGCTGCTGGCCCGCCGGAGGCGTCGTGGCGCCGCGTCGTCGGCTGTTTCGAATCCCACTGCCCTATGCCCAAGCGGCCCTGTCTTCGTGCGATCCTATCTCACATGAACTGGGCCAAACTCACTCTCACTTTCGTCGCCTTTGCCGCATCCTGCCTGGCGCAGGATCCGGTGCTCAAATCGCTGAAGGGTCAGGTGGACATGTTCCGGCAGAACATCCTCGAGGCTGCTGAAAAGGCCCCGGCTTCCATCTACGACTTCAAGCCCTCGCCCGACGTCATGTCGTTCCATCAGCAACTCGCCCACATCGCCGACGCCAACTACAGCATCTGCTCGCCGCTGAAGAACGAAGCCAATCCCAACACCAGTCCCATCGAGAAGAAAGCCCCCGGCAAAGACGTGATTCCAGCCGTCAAGGCGTCATTTGACTACTGCGACGCTGCCCTGAACGCGATGACCGACGCCAATCTCGCCGCCGCCATCAAAAGAGGCGCCAGCGAGCGCCCAGCCGCCTACTACGCGCTCCATCTGCTCGACCACGTTTCGCTCCACTACGGCAACATGATCACCTACATGCGTCTCAAGGGGATCGTGCCCCCCGAGACTGAACGCCGCCAGCGCCAAACGGCGACCAAAAAGTAATCAAGACGCGAGTGGGGACTGGCCTTGAGGAGTACGAAGCGCCCGGGTCGAAGGGGAGTCGACGCCGAAGGTGTCGAAGGGGACGGCGTCCCCTTCGACCCGACCCTTGCCCCGCCTCACCGTGACCGGCAAAGCAGACGGCTCTCATCATCAAGGCCCCGCAAAATGAACAGGCCAGAAACGCGAACAGGCCCCCGAAGGGGCCTGCCGATGTTTGCTTCTGGACTTGGCCTAGATGGCGCGGGACTTGCGGGCCAACCCCAGCAGTGCGAGCGCTGAGCCAAGCAGCAATACTGTCCCCGGTTCAGGGATTGCCGCCGTGGATGTGACTCCGTTGTCGATCTCAAGCCCCCATGGATTGCTAAATTCCACTTGACTGGCGACGGTTCCCAGGACATTGCCCTGCTTGTCCCACTGCGTGAACGTCGAGCCACTCAACCCCCAAAGGGTATCGCTCCCCGCATCATATGCCAACCCGCGAGAGGTGAAGCCGCTGTTGAACGACCCAAGGTCTACACCGCCCATGGTGTATTGGTGAACAGTGCCGTCAAAAAGAGCTACCCACAACGTGCCGAGTGCCGAGTCATATGCGATGCCAGATCCGGACTGCGGCAGATTGAACAGTACGGTTTGGCCCTGCCAGTACAAATCACCCGTTGTCACGCTGTTTGTCCCACCGCAGCACTCCACCCCGAAATTATTGATTCCGTTCGTAGTGCCATCCAGGAGCTGACTGAAGCCGCCACCACCCGCGTAAGGGCCGCTCAACAGGGTGCCGTTCAATCCGTACTCATACCCGTTGCCCGCATCTCGTTGGCCCACGCGCAGGCTGTTGTCCACAATTGCAATGGGGTAAGCGAGGGAAAAAGTGGAGAAGGAGGTGGCCGCTCCATTGGCCAGATCCACCCTGTGCGCGATACTGCTATCACCATCAAGTACATAGCCGATAGGAGCCGCAGTCGCGAATGCAGAAAGGAGCCCAAATAGCAGCCCCGTAGTCAGAATTGCTTTCACCAGTTGATCCTCCGAAACTAGACCTTCTGGTACTATAACCAAAACCCCAGACACATGCAATCATTTTTTACCTGGGCCAAAGGCCAAGCCAAGGGGACCAAGCCATTGGGACGGTCTGGCTTAAACACTTGGCGAATTTGAGAGAAAGTCGTCGCCAGCCTGCAACTTACTGATATCACATTACTTGTCAGCGTACAAGCCGCGACCGGGCCTGAAACCGATGGAAGACCAGCCGCGAGGCCGCTCGCGCGAACTTCGGCTACCAAAGGAATACTTCTAAGCGGTCAAAA
>PNKE01000034.1 GCA_013822245.1 Candidatus Solibacter sp. | reverse complement strand
GCAGATCGCCCGGCGCCGCCGCAACCCTTTGGGCAGCAACCACTTGCCGCGATAGCTTCGTTGGCCGTCGTCGTGGATGAATGGCATCGACTTCCTCCTGCCGCCTCGCTCTCGCGGCAAGTGATCTGGCTGCGCGGCCGCACGCGACTTCTACCACGGGCTGCTAGACCCATGACTACAAACGGCACGGAACGATCCCCCTGTTTGCAGCGCTGAACTATCTGACCGGTAAACTCATCAGCCGCACAGAACGCCATCATACTCATGTCGAATGGCTCCGGTTTCTGCGGCAGATTGACCGGGAAACACCTCGCGAGCTGACGGTCCGCGTAATTGCGGACAACTACGCGGCCCACAGGCACAAGCGTTTGAAGGCCTGGCTGAGCAAGCATCCGCGCTTTCAAATGCACTTCACGCCGGCCGGCAGTTCCTGGCTCGATCTGGTGGAGCGGTTCTTTGGCGGACTCACCGCGGATTGCATCCGCGACGGCAGCTTCCAAAACGTTCGGGAGTTGGTGGATGCCATCGGCGAGTGCCTCGCCGCGCGCAATGAAACCCCCAAGCGTTACGCATGGAAAGCCAAGGGTGAAGAGATCCTGAAAAAGATCCAGCGGGCCAAGCAAGCCCTCCGATCAGTTACTACAAGCTAATTGCGAGACACTGGACTTGCGGAACTCCGTTCAAGACGGCTTGACACGGCCCGGATCGATGTGTCGCTGAAGGTCTCGACGGCTCCCGGAGGTGTTTTTCGCTCGCCCGCGGCCCGTCCTGCCCGTCTGGCCGCCTTGCGGGGCCGCTTTTGGGCGCCGTTTCGCCCGCCCCTTCCCGCCGCTTCCCGCCCCCATCCTCGAACCTCCGCGCTAGAATACGGTTAATCCCATGAGCACCACCAATTCTTTTGGCGCCCTGTCCTCATTGCGCGTCAACGGCCTCGAGTACCGCATCCACTCGCTCAGCAAACTCGCCGGCGCCGGCTTCAACCTCGACCGCGTCCCCTTCTCCATCAAGGTCCTCATCGAAAACCTCCTCAGGCAGGAAGACGGCGTCGTCGTCCGCAAATCCGACATCGAATATGTCGCCAAATGGGACACCTCGGCCCCCCCCGCGGAGATCCAGTTCATGCCCGCCCGCGTCATCCTCCAGGACTTCACCGGCGTGCCCTGTGTCGTCGATCTCGCCGCCATGCGCGACGCCCTCTCCAAAATGGGCGCCGACCCCTCCAAGGCCAACCCCCTCATCCCCGTCGACCTCGTCATCGACCATTCCGTCCAGGTCGACGAATTCGGCGCCCCCACGGCATTCGAGCACAACGTCCTGCTCGAATACCAGCGCAACGCCGAACGCTACGGCCTGCTGCGCTGGGCCCAGAAAGCGTTCTCGAACTTCCGCGCCGTGCCCCCCGGCACCGGCATCGTCCATCAGGTGAATCTCGAATACCTCGCCCCGGTGGTCTTCACCAAAGACACCCCCGAGGGCACGCTGGCCTATCCCGACACCGTCGTCGGCACCGATTCCCACACCACCATGATCAACGGCCTCGGCGTCGTCGGCTGGGGCGTCGGCGGCATCGAAGCCGAGGCCTGCATGCTCGGCCAGCCCGTCTCCATGCTGCTGCCCCCCGTGGTCGGCTTCAAACTCCACGGCAAACTCCGTGAAGGCATGACCGCCACCGACCTCGTTCTCACCGTCGTCCAGATGCTGCGCAAGAAGGGCGTCGTCGGCAAGTTCGTCGAATTCTACGGCCCCGGCGTCCTCGGCCTACCCCTCGCCGACCGCGCCACCATCGCCAACATGGGCCCCGAATACGGCGCCACCATCGGCGTCTTCCCCGTCGATGACCAGACGCTCGCCTACCTCCGCATGTCCAACCGCCCGGCCGAACTCATCGCGCTCGTCGAGGCCTATTACAAGGAACAGGGCATGTTCCTCACCAAGGACTCCCCCGAGCCGCACTTCACCGATACCATCGAACTCGACCTCGGCGATGTCGTCGCCTCCATGGCCGGCCCCAAACGCCCGCAGGACCGCCTCACCCTGCCCGAAGTCAAAGCCAACTTCACCTCCGTCCTCACCGAACCCAAGCGCGAAACGCCCGTCGTCGCCGACGGCGCGGTGGTGATCGCCGCCATCACCTCCTGCACCAACACGTCGAACCCGTCCGTCATGCTCGGCGCCGGCCTCGTTGCCAAGAAGGCCGTCGAGAAGGGCCTCAGCGTGAAGCCCTGGGTGAAGACCTCGCTCGCCCCCGGCTCCAAGGTCGTTACCGACTACCTGGTCCACTCCGGCCTGATGCCGTACCTCGAAAAGCTGAAGTTTCACCTCGTCGGCTACGGCTGCACGACCTGCATCGGCAACTCCGGCCCGCTGCCCGAGCCCATTTCCTCCGCCGTGGCCGAAAACAAGCTGGTGGTCGCCAGCGTGCTCTCCGGCAACCGCAACTTTGAGGGCCGCGTCAACGCCCAGGTCCGCGCCAACTACCTCGCTTCCCCGCCCCTCGTGGTCGCCTACGCCATCGCCGGCCGCGTCGACATCGACCTCACCACCGAACCCCTCGGCACGGGCAAGGACGGCCAACCTGTCTTCCTCAACGACATCTGGCCCACCACCCAGGAAGTCCTCGAAGCCGTCAACACAAGCGTCAAGCCCGAAATGTTCGCCCAGCAGTATGGCAAGGTGTTCGAAGGCGACGCCATGTGGCAATCGGTGAAGACGCCCGAAGGCGTCACGTTCGCCTGGGACGCGGCCTCAACCTACATCAAGCACCCGCCCTACTTTGAATCGATGCGCGACCCGTCGCTGCCCATCGAGGACATCAGCGGCCTGCGCGCGCTGGCGGTGCTTGGCGATTCGATCACCACCGACCACATCTCGCCCGCCGGCTCGTTCAAGCCCGACACCCCCGCCGGCCGCTTCCTGGTCGAGCGCGGCGTCAAACCCGCCGACTTCAACAGCTACGGCTCCCGCCGCGGCAACGACGACGTCATGACCCGCGGCACGCTCGCCAACATCCGCCTGCGCAACGAGCTCGCCCCCGGCTCCGAGGGCGGCTGGACGGCCATGGAACAGGGCGGCGAAAAGGTCTCTATCTTCGACGCCTCGGTCCAGTTCCGCGCCGCCGGCACGCCGCTCATGATTATTGCCGGCAAGGAGTACGGCTCGGGTTCCTCGCGCGACTGGGCCGCCAAGGGCGTGGCGCTGCTGGGCGTCAAGGCCGTCATCGCCGAGAGCTACGAACGCATCCACCGCTCGAACCTGGTCGGCATGGGCGTGCTGCCGCTCGAATTCCTCGACGGCCAGACCCGCCAGTCGCTCGGACTCTCGGGCTTTGAAACATTCGACGTCTCGGGCGTCCGTGCAGCGCTTGAATCCGGCTCGAAGACCGCCACCGTCTCGGCCTCGGGCAAGACCTTCAACGTGAAGGTCCGCATCGACACCCCGCGCGAGATCGACTACTTCCGCTCGGGCGGCATCCTGCCCTACGTGCTGCGCCAGATTGCGAAGAGCTGACCAACATGTTGCGGCACAGACCAGGGGCGGCTTCCCGCGAAGGAGGCCGCCTCTTTGCGCTTCCCTCCGTATGCTGGCGGCCCGCGGCAGTCCGGCGGCCGGGACTTCTCCAACCGCCTCGCATCGGCGCGTCGACTGGGCGCGGCCGGCCGCTCTGCTAGAATCATGAGGGTTCCCCCCAACATTCTCGAAACGGAAATCTGCACGTGGACGATTTGAAGCAACTTATCCGTGAAGTCCCCGGCTTCCCCAAGCCCGGCATCAATTTCTACGACATCACCACCCTGCTGAAGGACGCCGCCGGCTTCCGCCGCGTCATCGACGCCTTTGCCGAGCGTTTCGCCGGCCAGGGCATCGACGTCGTGGCCGCCGCCGAATCGCGCGGCTTCCTGTTTGGCGGCGCGCTGGCCTACAAGCTGGGCGTCTCGCTGGCGCCTTTCCGCAAGCCCGGCAAACTGCCCGCCGAGACCATCAGCGTCAGCTACGGCCTCGAATACGGCAAGGACGCCCTGCACCTGCACAAGGACGCCATCTCGGCGGGCCAGAACGTGCTCATCCTCGACGACGTGCTGGCCACCGGCGGCACCGCCGCCGCCACGGCCGAACTCGTCGAAATGCTCGGCGGCAAAGTGGCCGCGCTGGCGTTTCTCATCGAACTCGACTTTCTCAACGGCCGAGACAAACTGGCAGGGCGCGAGATCGTTTCCCTGCTGCACTATTAGCAGCCCGTGGAAACGAGATCGGCCCGCGTCAGAGCATACGCTAAAGTCAATCTGAGCCTGCGCGTGCTGGGCAGGCGCCCGGACGGCTACCACGAACTGCGCACCGTCTTCCAGACCATCGGCCTCGCCGACACCATCGACATCGCCTGCACGCCCGGCCGCGGGTTGTCGATTACGCTCGACGACCCCATGGCGCTCGCCGACAACCTGGTGACGCGCGCCGCCCGCCTGTTCGCCGAACACTATAAGGTGCGCGGCGCGCTGACGATGAAACTCATCAAACGGATCCCGGCCGGCGCCGGGCTTGGCGGCGGATCGTCGGACGCGGCCGCGGTGCTGCTGGCGCTGCCGGCGCTCACCGGCAAACGCGCCAGCCTGGCCGATCTGATGGACTTAGGCGCCCGCCTCGGCTCCGACGTCGCGTTCTTCCTCGCCGGCGGCGCCGCGCTCGGCATCGGCCGCGGCGAGGAATTGTACCCGCTGCCGGAGCCGAAACCCCTTCCCGTGCTGGTTGTCGCGCCTCACGTCCATGTCTCCACGCCCGAGGCCTACCGGCTGCTCCAGCGCCCGGCGTTGACTTCGCTCGCCGAACCGCCTAAACTAAATGTTTTCCAGTCGTTTGTCTGGAGCGAGGATTTTGCGTCCGGCTCCGGCAACGATTTCGAGGCGGCCGTCTTCTCGCTTCATCCGGAGCTTGAGCGGTGGCTGAGAAAACTCGAGCGGTCTGGGGCGCATGTTGCTCGACTCTCCGGCAGCGGCGCAGCACTCTTCGGGGTGTTTCCAAACCAGGCCAGGCTTCAGGGAGCCCTTCCGCGGTTTCGTTCGGAATCTCTCACAGTTTTCTCGACGAGAATGCTGACGCGCCGGCTCTACCGCGCGCGTTGGTCGGCGAGTTTGCGTGAACATGCGATCGAAGGGACCTGGCCGCCTCTGAGCCGCTATTTGTGATGAGACCACATCGCCTGATTGTTCTTTCCGGCAACGCCAACAGGGCGCTCGCGCAGTCCATCTGCCACGAGATGGGCGTGCTCCAGGGCAACGCCACGGTCAAGGGCTTCTCCGACGGCGAAATCTGGGTTCAGATCGAGGCCAATGTCCGCGGCGCCGACGTCTTCGTCGTCCAGCCCACCTGCACGCCAGCCGACCGCCACCTCATGGAGTTGATCTTCATGGTCGACGCCCTCAAGCGCGCCTCGGCCCACCGCATTACCGCCGTGCTGCCCTACTACGGCTACGCCCGCCAGGACCGTAAGGACCGCTCCCGCGTGCCCATCTCGGCCAAGGTTGTCGCCACCATGCTGGAAAGCGCCGGCGCCGACCGCGTCCTGTCGCTCGACCTTCATGCCGCCCAGATCCAGGGCTTCTTCGACATCCCGGTCGACCACCTGTTCTCGGCCCCCGTCATGATCGATTACTTCAAGTCCAACGGCCTCGATCAGACCACCGTCGTGTCGCCCGACGCCGGCGGCGTCGAACGCGCCCGCGCCCTGGCCAAACGGCTGGAAACTCCGCTCGCCATCATCGATAAGCGCCGCGATCAGCCCAACGTCGCCGATGTCATGCATATCATCGGCGATGTCGAGGACCGCGACTGCCTGATCGTGGACGATCTTATCGACACCGCGGGCACGCTGGTGAAGGCTTCCGAGGCGCTGCTCAGCGCCGGCGCCCGCACCGTGAGCGCCTGCGCCACCCATGCCGTGCTGTCCGGGCCGGCGGTTGAACGCATCACCGCCAGCCGCATCAAAGAGGTCGTTTTTACCGATTCCATTCCGCTGCGGCCCGACGCCGCGGCCTGCACGAAAATCAGGGTTCTCTCGGTCGCCCGGCTTCTGGCCCGCGCCATCCAGAGCATCCACGAGGAAACAAGCGTTAGTTCCTTGTTTGTCTAAGTTTAGGAGCGAAACATGAGGAAGGATATCACCGTGGCCGCCACGCCCCGCGAGGGTCGAGGCAAGAACGTCAACCGGCGGCTCCGGCTTGAAGAAAAGATCCCCGCCGTGGTTTACGGCGTCGGTAAGAATTCCGTCGCCCTGACGGTCAACCCCAAGGAGATCAACAGGATCCTGCTAACTGGCTCCGGCCATAACACGATCTTTGATCTGGCCGTGGAGGGCGGGGAGACCGAACCGGTGCTGATCACCGCCTGGCAGTACCACCCTGTCAAGGGCAAGTTGCTGCACATCGACATGCTGCGCATCGACATGAGCAAGCGCATCAAGGTCAGGGTCCCGGTGCACACCACCGGCGATGCCAAGGGCGTCAAGCAGCAGGGCGGTCTGTTCGAAAACATCTCGCGCGACGTCGAGATCGAGTGCCTGCCCGATGATATCCCGGAGTCTTTCACCCTGGATGTCACCGGCTTGATGCTGGGCCAGAACCTGCGGGCGCAGGATATCCCGATGACCGGGACCATGAAGCTGCTGACCGCGCCCGAAAAGGTGATCGCCCACGTCGTCGCCGCCCGCGGCGGCGCCACGGCCGAAGCCGACGCCGCTGCCGGCGCCAAGGCCGAGCCCGAGGTCGCCAAGAAGGGCAAGAAGGAAGAGAAGTAGTCTCGCCGGAAGGTCAGCAGGATGGCGGAAGCGGAGTATCTCGTCGCCGGACTCGGCAACCCCGGGCCAGAATACGAGAACACCCCCCATAACCTGGGTTTTCTTACCGTCAACCTGCTGGCCCAACGGGCTCAGGCGCGGCTGTCGCGTTTTGAGTGCCGCGCCCTGGTGGGCGTGGCCGTATTGGAAGGCAAACGGGTATTGCTGGCCCAGCCGCAGACCTTCATGAACCTGTCGGGTCAGTCGGTCAGCGGGTTGGCAAGCAAGTATGGTTTCGCCCCCGGGCGCATCGTCCTGGTCTATGACGACCTGGACCTGCCCTGGGGCGCAATCCGGATCCGGCCGGACGGCTCCGCGGGCGGCCACCATGGCGTCGAGGACGTCATACGCTGCCTGGCGGCACAGTCGTTTCCGAGGGTCAGGATGGGGATTCATCCGGGCCACGAGGTCCGCGATGGCGCGAAGTTCGTGCTCGCTCAGTTGAAGGGCGGGCAAAAGAAGGAATTGGATTCCTTTATCGGCCAGGCGGCCGATGCCGTTGAATCCATAATCGCCGGGGGCGTCGAAAAGGCCATGGCGGCTCACAACCGCCGCGCCTCTGGTGCAATGAAAGAGGAACAATGAGAGTCTACGAAGAACTGTTCATCGTTCGTCCCGATGCCACTGAGGAAGACATCGACGCCTACGTCGAGCAGGTTTCCTCCACCATTACCGCCGCCGGCGGAACGGTTGAGAAAGTGGAAAAGTGGGGCGTCCGCAGGCTGGCTTACCGCGTCGGGAAGCGCTCGGAAGGCTTCTACGTTTTGATCGTGTTCAACGCCGGCGCCGATGTCGCCAAGGAAGTCGAACGCCGCATGAGGGTCACCGACATGGTGATGAAGTTCATCACCGTGCGCGTCGACGAGCGGATGAAAAAGATCGACAAACGCCGCAAGGCCCGCGAAAAGCGCGCCAAGCGCCGTCCGTCGCCCACGCCGCTGCCGGCGGCTCCGGCCATGCCGGCAATGCCGGCGCCCGGCGCCCCCGCGGCCATGCCAGGCGTGCCCGCGGCTCCGGTTCCGGCTGAACCCGAAGCCGCCGCGCCCGTTGCCGAAACCGGGTCCGAGTCCTAAAGGCAGAAAGGAAGAAAGGAAACACCCATGGCTGAACACAAAGGTGGACGCCCCGTCGCCGCTTCCCAAAGGCCGACCGGCGGAGACAAGGCGATTGCTACCGGCAAGAAGCAGTATTTCCGGCGCCGCAAGGTCTGCCGGTTCTGCGTCGAGAAGATCGACGACATCAACTACAAGGACGTTCGCATGCTCTCCGCCTTCATCACGGAGAAGGGCAAGATCGTCCCGCGCCGCCTGTCCGGCGTCTGCGCACCCCATCAGCGCCGGCTGTCGGAAGCCGTCAAGCAGGCGCGCAACATCGCCCTGCTGCCCTTCACCACGGGCGCCTAGGCAAGGAGGCAGAACAATCATGGAAGTCATTCTCCGCGAGGATATCGATAAGCTCGGCAGCCGCGGCCAGGTGGTGAAAGTCGCCGCCGGCTTCGCCCGCAATTTCCTGCTGCCCCGGCGTCTCGCCGTCGCCGCCACCGAAGCCAATAAGAAGATCGTCGAACAGGAACGCCAGGCCGCCCTGCGCCGCGAGGCCAAGGAATCGGCCCAGGCCCAGGAACTCGCCAACCTGCTCTCGGCCGTCACTCTTTCCACCATCCAGAAGGCCGGTGAGCAGGACGTGCTGTTCGGCTCGGTCACATCCAAGGACATCGCCGAACTGCTCGACAAGCAGGGTTACACGATCGACCGCCGCAAGATCGACCTCGATCACCCCGTCAAGACCCTCGGCCAGCACAAGGTCAACATCAAACTCCACCGCGACGTGGTGGCCACGGTCACCCTCGTCGTCAACCGGGAAGAAGAGCCGGCCTAGCAACCCGCTCTCCTGCCATGACACAATAAAGGCCCTGACAGGCGGCCAGCCTCGCCAGGGCCTTTTTTCATTCCGAACCGAGCCCCAATGATTCTCCCCAGCCAGTACGACTCCACCCCGCCCCTCGAACTCCTCCGCCACGCCGAACAGGGTCTGGCCGGGCTCGACCAGCGACTCATCGGCTCGCTGCTCGCCAGGCCCGAAGCCACACTGCCCGCCCTGGCCGAACTGGCCGCCAAACCCAACCCCGGCCGCCTGGTCGACCTCAGCGAACAGATCTTCGACCTCTATTGCGCCTTCAACTCCGCCGAAGCCGTCCCCTTCTATATCCGCCTGCTGCGCGAGGACCCCTCCGACGTGCCCGATGAACTGGTGGAAGCCTTCGCCGCGCTCGGACCCGCCGCCGTCGAACCCCTGCTCGAACTCCACGCCAGCCTGCCACCCGATGACGCCGCCGATATCCTGTTTGTCCTCGCCGCCACCGGCGCCCGCCACCCGCGCGTCGCCGGCCTGCTGCTGGCCTCGCTCGCGGCCGACCCTTATGAAGGGTCGCTGTCGATCGGGCTCTACGGCGACCCGTCGCTCAAGCCCGCCGTCCGCGCCGCCCTCGACACCCTGCCCGCCGAGGCCGCCGAGGAACGCAAGGCGCTCAACGACTGCCTCGAGGCCCTCGATTCGGCCGAACCCCGAGACTGCGCCGAGCCTCCCGATATCCTGTCGACGTACCCCGAAGCCGTTTCGCCGCTGTTCGACTACCTTGACAACCAGCAACTGGCCGGGTTTCTCCGCTGCCCCGAAGCCGCTTACCGCCACGACGCCGCCATCAGCCTGGTCGATACGCAGTACCCCGACTCGCTGCTGGAAATCCTGCTGGAGGTGGCGGCCTCCGATCCCGACACGCAGGTCCGCCAGGCGGCCATGCGGGCACTCGGCGAAAACGCCGCCGACGCCCGAGCCGGCGCCCTGCTCACCGCCGTGCTTACCGATGAAGCCAACGACCCTCAATTGCGGGCCGCGGCGCTGGTGGGATCGGCCGGCGATCCTTCGAATGAGGCGTTCCGCGGACACGTCATGGCGTTGTTCGCCGAACCGGCGACGCGCGCGGCGGCCGTCGAGGCCATGTGGCGCTCGAACAGCGAAGTCTACATCCCGTCGTTGCGCACCGCGCTGCGCGATGCCGACCCCGAGGTCCAGCTTCAGGCCATCCGCGGCGTGGGCGCGTTCCCGATTCCCGCCTTGGCCATCGAGATGATCCCGCTGTTCTCCAGCGGCGACCTGCGCGAGGACGCGCTCTACGCCTACGCTTCGGCGGTTAAAGCCAGGATCACGCCCAAGTCGGTCCAAAGGCTGCTCGACGAGATCGACAAGAAGGCCGATGGCCTCTCCCAGGATGAACTGGAAGCCGTCACCGAAGCCCTCGACCGCAGACTCGAAATCGAAGGCTATGAGCCGGTCTTTCACGCCGCCGGCGAGGATGAGGAACACGTCCACGAGCACGAATTCAACCCGGCCCTGGCTTCGCCCCAGGTCCCGCCCCAGCCGCTGAACGGAGCCGGCAAGACCGGCCGCAACGATCCCTGCCCCTGCGGCAGCGGCAGGAAGTTCAAGAAATGCTGCGGCCAGTGAGTGGCAACGCCCGCGGATCAATTGGGTGAAACACTCCGGCCCCATCCGGAATCTAGTACCCGAAGAGGATCAATAACCCGCCATGCGAATTCGCCGCCGAGCGTTTCTGGCCGCTGCACTGCCCCTCGGCCTGTCCGCCCAGCTGCGGCCGGCCGAAGGCCGCAAACTCGCTCAACAGGCCCTGGCCGCGCTGGGCGGCGAGGCCTACCGCCGCATGCACCACCGCGTCGAGACCGGCCGGGCGTATTCGTTTTACCACGGCCGGCTTTCGGGCCTGACCCGCGCCACCATCAGCACTTTCTATGACATGGCGCCCGACCCCGCGCCGGCCGATTTCGTCGGACTCCACGAGCGCCAGGCGCTGGGCAAGAACCAGGACGTGGTTTACCTGTATACCCCGGCCGCCGTCCATGAAGTCACCCACCGCGGCGCCCGCCTGCAGACCGAGGAGGTGCTGAAGCGATGGAAGGAGAGCCTGCTGCACAACGTCCTCTACATCCTGCACTCCCGGATCGATGAACCAGGCATCGTCTACGACGCCAAGGGCACGGATATCTACCAGAACCAGCCCGTCGACCGGCTTGAGATCGCCGACCGGGAGGGCCGGGCGGTGCTGGTGCTGCTGGACTCGCACACCCATCTGCCGCTGCGCCAGGCATGGGTCCGGCGCGACCCGCTCTCGCGGTTGCCGGTGGAGGAGGTCACGCTGTTTGCCAAATACCGCGACATCGGCGGCGGCGTCCAGTGGCCCTGGGTCTTCCGGCGGGAGCGCAACGGCGAGCGCATCTTCGAGATGTTTTCCGACCAGGTGCGGTTGAACCCGGATCTGGACGCTTCGCTGTTCAAGATCCCGAGGAACGCGAAGATCCTACCGCCGGCCAGGTGAAGTAACCGGCTTGAGCCGGCACAGCGGGTCTCCAGCCAGCACGTTCATCCAACTCACCGACGGGATGGCGCGATAGAAGCTCTCGGCCAGCGTGCGTCCCTCGGCGACGTATGCCATGAACAGTTCCTCGGGACGCGGAGCCTGCGCCAGGTAGGGTTCGTAGACGTGTCCGGTGGCCGCCGTGGCGCCGGCGCGGATCCAGTCGGCGGTGAGCGACTGCGGCGAACCCTTCCAGAACCCGGCCGGCAATCCCCATCGCCCGATGTTCCATTCCGCGGGCGGTTCGGCGAAGGTGCGGGCGTTGGTCGAGACATACTCGGTCACCACCGCCCCCGGCAGCCAGGCCATGCTCACCGTCCGCGTCTTGCGGTTCGGATCGTTCGACCCCCAGCCCGCATAGCCGATGACATCGCCGATGCCGGCCGCCACCCTGCCGGTCTCTTCCAGCACCACCCGCTCCGGAGGCAGTTTCCGTGCCGCCCGGCGAAGCCACTCGTCGCCGCCGTCGCGGCCGCCGTCCTTCATGTCCAGCACCACCACGCCGCGGTTTTCGGCGCGCAACGCGCGATCGATCATCGCGCGGATGTCTTCAAAGCGGTAGCCGGCCAGCCGCGCCACCATGTAGATGGGCACATCGGGGTGGGCGAATACCTTGCGCCTCGAGGCGTAGAACGGGTTGGGGTGCGGTCCCTCAATCGCCGTCTTCACGCCCTTGAGTTTCATGTAGAGCGCCGCCAGTTCACTGTCCACGCTGGCCGCGGTCGAACCGGCGCCTCGGCTGCCCCGGATCTTCAGCGGCAGGCCGGCGGTTGTCGCCAGAATCAGCGTCTTGTCAGTCAACCCACTTTTTATCAACCACTTGGCGATTGGCGCCTCGATTTCGGATTCGTAAGTGGAGCGATCGATCTCCTCCACCTCGGCGGTCCTTACCCGGCAGATCTGACTCGCCGGAATCCCCCTGGCCCGGCTGTAGTATTCGCCCGCGGTCCGCGAAAGCGCCGACGCGTCGTTGACCACCACCACCGCCTCGGCCGGGCCTTGCGCCCGTGCCGGCGCCGTTTGAAAAAAGATGGCGGCAAACGGAACCAAACAAATGTATACGGGGTTCGCCGTCATACGCTCGATGGTACTATTGGATTCGGTGGAGCCGCAAAATCGGCATCGGGTTGCCGCGGCCGGCTCTCCGCTTCAGCGCGATGGATCTCGACCAGCTACATACGTTCTTGGAGATCGTCAGGCTCAAGAGCTTCTCCAAGGCCGCCCTGACCTGTTACCGCACCCAGCCCGCCATCTCCGCGCAGATCCGCCAACTCGAGCAGGAACTGAGCACCGCCCTGTTCGAGCGCCTCGGCACCCGCATCCAGATCACCCAGGCCGGCCGCATCTTCGCCGACTACGCCGAGAAGATCCTCGACCTCCGCCGCCAGGCGCAGAATTCGATCAACGAACTCGAACGCGTGCCGCGCGGCGAACTCATCATCGCCGCCAACGAGGCCACCTGCATCTACGTTTTGCCGCGCGTGTTTTCGGGCTATAAGAAGCTGTTTCCCAACGTCCAGTTGCTGGTGGATCGCAGCTACGGCAAACACGTGGTCGAGGCCGTGCTCGACAACCTCGCCGACTTCGGCTTCACCCAACTGCCCGTCCAGGAGAAAAGGCTCCAGGTCGTGCAGGTGCACACCGACGAGATCAAACTGCTGGCGCCGGCTTCGCATCCGCTGGCATCGCGAGCTTCGGTTCGGTGCGAGGACCTGACCGGCGAACAATTGCTGCTGCCGAAATCCGGCGCCACGCGGGCGAAGTTGAACTCCTGGCTCGAACCGGTCGAGGACAACCTGCACATCAGCATGGAACTCGATTCCACCGAGATGATCAAGCGCTTCGTGCTGGCCGGGCTGGGCCTGTCGTTCATGGCGGCGTCGCACTGCAAGGAGGACGTGGCGGCCGGGGAACTGGCCGCCGTTTCGCTCGAACCCGAGCCGCTGATCCGTAAACTCGGCCTGGTCTACCGCAAGGACAAGGCGTTTTCCAAGGCCGGGCTGGGCTTCATTCAGGTGGTGATGGAAAGCGCCGGACTGGCGGTACCGGCAACTGTCCAGCGTGCTGAAACCGGGGAGTGAGGCGATGCCTGACCAGGTCTATGTCCACCGCGCGGTGCTCGTGCCCGGAAACAAGGGCGGCAAGGTGTATGCCTCCCTCGGGGAGGCGCCGGCGAAGGTGCGCAGGGTGTTCGAAAACGGCTCGGTGGTGACGATCATCATCGCCGACCGTGCGGCCCAGGCCCGCGTGGACCGGCCGGCCCGTCAACCTCGGCGCGGGCGCGACACGGATGCCTCGGCCGGCCTGGTGTGGGAGGTGGTTACCGCCGTCGCGCTCATCGGAGCCGTCTTCTATTTCGCCGTGTCGCGCTGATTTGGCGTCATCGCACGCGCCCGTTGCCCGATAAGTCCGGTATGGAGCGACGTCGCGAACACCGCCATCGGGCCGATCAAGCGGTCACACTGTGGGTCATCGGCGAAACCGAGACCGGCCAGCAGGCACACATCGAGGAGATATCCGGCATCGGCGCCAGGCTCCGGACGCCGGTCCGGATCCCACTCGGCGCGCCGGTCAGGGTGGAGTGGGACGAATCGATGTACCTGGGCGAATGCGTCCACTGCGCCAACTCGGCAGACGGCGGCTACATGGCCGGAATCCACTTCGAGCAGGTGCTTGAGTGTGTGGGCGACATCCGCAGGATGATGGAGTCGCTGATGGCGGAGAGCGTGAAAGAGAGACCGGATTCCGGGACTACGACCGAACCATGTCGTAGATGCCAAAACCCAGGCTGATCACCAGGGCCGTCGTCAGCAGGGCGGCAAGCGCCACCTTCACCCGCTTGATTGTCCGGAATTCCAGGGCTCGGCCCGCATTCGCAGTCATCGGCATCGCTATACCTCCTTTCCGCAAGGCGGTCATCACTCTAGACGCATCCCGATTGTAACCCGGTTGCGAAATTTTACAACTCCCCCAGGCGAAAAAAAAGCAAAACCTCAATCCAGCCGGATTTGTCCTATCGCTCGGCGATTCCGGCGGACGCCCCGTGGGTTGGCTTGCCGGCACTCGCGGCCGGCCATCGATTCGCGCTATAGTACGGGACGTATGGCTGCAAAGGTGATCATTTTCGGCAATGCCGGACAGTTGGGCGTGGAATTGATGCGCGAGTTCGCCGGCCGAGGCTGGGCCGTCACGGGGTGGGACCGCGACGAAGTCGATATCACCAATGCCGCGGCCGTGGAGTCGGCCGTCGCCGGCGTGGATCCCGAAGTGGTGGTGAATGCGGCCGCCTATAACCAGGTGGACGTTGCCGAGCAGGAGCCGCACGCCGCGTTCCAGGTGAACGCCCTGGCGGTGCGCAACATCGCGCTGGCGTGCCGGCAGTCTGGCAGCCGGCTGATCCATTTCTCGACCGACTATGTCTTCGACGGCACGGCCGGCCGGCCGTATACCGAAACCGACCCGACGCGCCCGATGGGCGCCTACGCGGTGTCGAAGCTGGCCGGCGAGCTGTACGCCAAGGCTTATCTCGACGACTGCCTCATCATCCGCACTTCCGGCGTCTTCGGCCCCGGCGGCCTGGCGACGGCGCGAGGCAATTTTGTCGAACTGATGCTGCGGCTGGCGGCGTCGGGCCAGACGATTCGCGTGGTTGAGGATCATGTCGCCTCGCCCGCCTACGCGCCGGCGCTGGCCTCGCGCACCGCGGATATGGCTGAACGCAAGATGGCCGGGCTGTATCATGCCGGCGGCGGCACGCCGATTTCGTGGTACGAATACGCCAAAATCATCTTCGCCGAGGCCGGATTGCAGCCCGAGTTGCGGCCGACGAGCGAGCGGGAATACCGCACGGCGGCCAAGCGGCCGAAGTTTTCGGCGCTTTCGAACTCGAAGATGGAGGCGGCCGGCCTCGAAAAGATGCCGCCGCTGGATTTCGCCGTCCGCAGCTACCTGCGGTTGCGCGAACGGCTGGTCCGCGGCTGACCGCGCCGTTTTCCCGTCCCTGTGCCCAGGCAGCGGAGACCCGAAGCGGCGTGAACCGCATCGGGAGTTGGGCGCGCGGCTTCGAGCGGGTGCGCATGGCCTGGCCGCACCCGCCGGGCTGCCCCGGACATGGGCCGCAAGCGAATCGGCCGGAAGGGATAAAGTAGTCTCATGCGCATCGCCGAAATCCAGAACGCTCTCCGCGAGCAGGGCCTCGACGGCTGGCTGTTCTTCGACCATCACCGCCGCGATCCGATCGCCTACCGCGTGCTGCGGTTCGAACCGGCCCAGACGGTGAGCCGGCGCTGGTATTACCTGGTCCCGGTCGAGGGCGAGCCTGTAGGCATGGCGCACCGCATCGAGCCCGATGTGCTCGCGGCCCTGCCGGGCGCCATCATTCATTACGCCGGCTGGAAAGAACAAACCGCCGCGCTTGCGCGCCTGCTGGATGGCAAAAAGCGCATCGCGATGCAGTATTCGCCCAACTGCGCCGTGCCGTACGTCTCCAACATCGATGCCGGCACCGTCGAACTGGTGCGCTCCTGCGGCGTCGAAGTGGTCACCTCGGCCGACCTGGTGCAGATGTTCGAAGCCTGCTGGAGCCAGGATGCCTACCGCTCCCACAAGGAAGCCGGCGTGCTGGTGGATTCCATCCGCCGCTACGCCTTCGCCCATGTCTCCGAGGCGCTGGCCGCGGGCCGGCGCGTGACCGAGATCGAGATCCACGACTTCATCCTCGGCTCGTTCCGCTCAGCCGGCCTGTTCACCGACCACGGGCCGATTGTCGCCGTCAACGCCAACGCCTCCAACCCCCATTACGAGCCCTCCGCCGGGCGCCACGCCGAGATCCGCAAAGGCGATCTGCTGCTGATCGACCTGTGGGCGAAGTTCGACCGCCCCGGCGCGGTCTACTACGACATCACCTGGACAGGCTACTGCGGCCAGACGCCACCCGAGGCGATGACGAACGTCTTCGGCATCGTCGCCGGCGGCCGTGACGCGGCCGTCAAACTGGTGAAGGATGCCGCCGACGAGGGCCGTGAACTGGCGGGCTATCAGGTGGACGATGCCGCCCGCGGCCACATCGCCGCGGCAGGCTACGGCGACTACTTCTTCCACCGCACCGGCCATTCCATCGGCGAGGAGGTCCATGGCAACGGCGCCAACATGGACAACTACGA
>PNKE01000068.1 GCA_013822245.1 Candidatus Solibacter sp. | reverse complement strand
CGTTGTTGGTGATCACCTTCACTTCCTTAATGGAGCTGAAGTTGAGCGGGTTCAGCGTGCCGCCCGTACCGGTGACTGAGACGTCGGTCGCCGTGATGCCGTCAACCGTGATGTTATTGCCCCGTCCGCGTCCGCCGTTGGAGTTGAAGCTGCCGGAACCCAGAAACGGGTTGTTGGCCGACACCGGCGCCACGCCGGGAGCGGTCAGCGCGAACAGGTTAGGGTTGCGTGCCACGGGAAGCTGGATAATCGCCTGACCCGACACCGAAGTCTGAATCTGGGCGTTCTCGGTATCGAGTTGCTGGACGGCGTCGGTCACTGTCACCGTTTCGGTGACCTGTCCGACTTCAAGAACGAAGCGGATGCTCGATATCTCGCCGGTCTTCACCTCCGCCCGCGTCGTGCTGACCCGGAAGCCCGTGGCCTCCGCCCGCACCTCGTAAACGCCAATGCGGAGCAACGGGAAGCTGAAGGCTCCTTCCTGCGACACGGCCATGGTGCGGGACTCGCCCGTCTCCGTGTTCTTCAGGGTGATCTTCGCCGCGATCACGGCGCCCCCCGAACTGTCCAATACCGTTCCTCTCAGATCGCCGGTGATCTGAGCCGAGAGCACTCCAGCGGTGAGGAGCACCGCCGACACTAGAAACATCAATAACCGTCTCATACTGACCCCTTTCGTCTGGTCTTTCGAGATAATCCCTTTGAGCGGCGCCTTTCGACGCCTACACCTTGAAATGAGTGTAGCAGCCTAAACATGGAGGCTGCCCCCTGCCCAGGGATAGCAAGTACAGGCAACCGGCCCGCGCGCCTGGCGCTCTGGCCGTCTCAACCAACCTCAACTTCCTTGATCTGCCGCGCATGGCGCAGGTATCGCCCCCCTGGTGGAGCCGAGTTTTTCGCGCCGCGGGTGCACACCGCAAGTATCATACACCATCGCCCGGAGGGTGTGTGTAAATTGTAACTTTTGCCATTTTCCATTTGAAATCAATGGTTTGGACGATAAGACACTGGCCGGGCGGCGGTCACCGGCGGCCGAAACGGGAGCGGCGGGCCCGGTGGAACTGAACTGTACACCCGTGGCCACATTGGCAGGCAGCGCGGGCGGGAACAGCTTCCGCGGCCCTTATTCCGTCTCTCTCGCATGGACACCAGACGGGCTCTCAGCCGGCGCTGCCGGCTGTCATCGATTTGTTACGTTTGACAACAAACAAGTCGCCCGGAGCGCCCCGCGAGGGTGCTCCGGGCTTTGTCCGTGATGAGGAGCCGGGGAACCTCCCGCCTGGCAACCCCTGGTGGAATTCGCGTGCGGCCGCCCGAACAAGTGACCTGCCGTGAGCGCGAGGCGGGGGGAGGAAGCCGATGCGATTCATCCACGGCGGCCACCGCAGCTATCGAGCCAAACCGTTGCTGCCCATAAGGTTGGCGGCGGCGCCCGCCCGGCCCTCCGCGGCAATCAGCGGGAGTTCCCGTTCTCCTCGTGATAGCCCGATTCCGTGTTCACTTCCCAAAGCCCTGACTTGTCGCTGCGTCCCGCGATGATGTCGTCCACGGCCATCATCGCCGTAAGCATCGAGTGGTCCTGGTTGTTATACCGGTGCATGCCGTTGCGGCCAATCAGGAACAGGTTCTCGAATCGATCCACATACTCCCTGATCTCCCCGAATCGTTGATAGGTCCCGAAGTAGGCCGGATAGGTCTTCTCCATGCGGATGACCGTCGAGTCGATCACCTCCGCGGCGTCGATAATCCCGATCCGGCTCAACTCCTCGATGCCCAGCGCCGCCATCTGTTCGTCCGGCAGCCTCCACAGTTCGTCCGATTCATCGCAGAAATACTCCAACCCCAGCCAGACGCAGTCCGGCGAAGCTGCCATGTGCGGGCTCCAGTTGTTGAACACCTGAAGCCGGCCCAGTTGCACGTCCGGCTCCTGGATGTAAATCCAGTTGTCGCTGATCAGCTTCTTTCCGTCGGGCGTCCCGTCGTGAATACGCAGGGACCGCACCAGCAGTCCCACCGTGATGAAGTCGCGGTAAACCAGCCCGTCGGAGACCTCAAGTACATTTGCCGGCGGCGCCGCCTTGAACGAACGCATCAGCTCCTTCACCGGCGCCGTCGAAAAGAAGTACTCGCCTTCGAACGTCCGCGCCTCCCCCGTCTCGGTCTGCGTTGCCCGGATCGACCGCACCCGAGCGCCCTCTGTCGTCATCCCGTCGAAACGGTATCCCGTCAGGATCTCCCCGCCCATCTCCCTGATCCGCCTCGCCACCTCCTCCCACATCTGCCCGGGCCCGAACTTCGGGTAGAGAAACTGCTCAATCAGCGAGGTCTGCGTGCCTTTCTGCGAAATGCCGGAATCGGCGCGCCTGAACGGCTTTCGTGCGGCGTGCCCGATCGTGGCCCAGACCGACAGGCCTTTGATTCGCTGCGCGCCCCACTCGGCGCTGATCCTCTCGCACGCGACGCCCCAAACCTTCTCTGTATACGACTTGAAGAACGTCTCATACAGCTCACGGCCGAAACGGTTGATGAAAAACTGCTCCAACGTCTCCACCCGCTTCAGCGGGAACAGGGCGCTCTTCATGTAGCTCAACCCGATTCTCAGCGTCCGCCTCAAACCCAGCTTCGCCAGCGTTTCCCTGCTCAAAGTGATCGGGTAATCAAAAAAGCGTCGCAAATAGTAAATGCGTGACTTGCGCGGCCGCAGCAGCATCACCTTGTCGCCCGTTCCGTCCCCAACCGCGCTCACGCTGCGCTCCATGCCCCGGTATTTCATCGTCCCCGCCCGCCCGGCGCCGGCTTCGAGCGGCAGCATTTCCAGCCACCACTCCATCACCCGGTCGGACTTGGAGAAGAACCGGTGGCCGCCGATGTCGATCCGGTTTCCCTTGTAGTTCACCGTCCGCGAGATACCCCCCATGTAGCCGCTCTTCTCGATCACCACCGGCTTGATCCCCGTCCTCTTCAACAGTTCGTAGGCCGCTGTCAGTCCCGCGGGTCCCGCTCCGATGATCACCGCGACAGTCTGGCCGTTCTTGTTCTGTTCTTCGCTCATGTAGGTGGTCTGGCTCAATTCAGCGGCAGCGGGGCTTTTGCTCTTCCCTCGCGGCGGTCCCATGCCCCTGGGCCGCTCACTTGTCATCCTGGTTAGGACGGCTGGAATGACAGTATAGCCTGCTGTCACCGGCCTTGACGATCAGGTATCATTCCTCCACGGAGGCCCGACCATGAAATCGTTAGGACTCAGCCGTAGACACTTCGTCTCTGCATCCCTTCCAGCCGCCGCCGGCTTCTCCCTCTCCCAGGGCGCCAACAGCCGCGTCCGTGTCGCCAACATCGGCTGCGGCCGCCGCGGCCTGCTCAAGGAACTCATCCAGCTCAAGGACTCCGCTAACATCGAAATCGCAGCCGTCTGCGACACCTGGCGCCAGAAACGCGAGAAAGCCGCCGCCGACGTCAAGGAGTTCACCGGCAAGGAGCCTATGTCCACCGCCCGCTTCGCCGACGTCCTCGCCCGCCCCGATATCGACGCCGTCATCATCGGCACCCCAGACCACCTCCACTGCGCGATGCTCATCGATGCCATCAAGGCCGGCAAGGACGTCTACGTCGAGAAGCCCCTCGCCATGAACATGCGCGAACTCCTGCGCGCCTACGATGCCGTCAAAAAGTCAGATCGCATCGTTCAAATCGGCACCCAGATGCGCAGTTACCCCCAATCCGGCGGCGCCCGCAACCTCATCGCCGCCGGTGAACTCGGCAAGATCCTCAAGGTCGAACAGGTCCGCAACGGCTACAGCCCCTACTGGATGTCATACGGCGGCGACGCCTACTTCAACGAAAAACCCGCCGAAGCCGACGTCGACTGGCGCGCCTTTCTCGGCGACCGCGACGCCCGCCCCTTCGACCCCGCCCAGTACCAGGGCTGGTACGGCTTCCGCGACTTCTCCCGCGGTCCCCACACCAACCTCATGGTCCACTTCATCGACCAGGTCCACTTCATCACCCCCGCCTCCATCCCCCGCCGCGTCGTCGCCCTCGGCGGCACATACCGCTGGAAGAACAACTTCGATGCGCCCGACTCCGTCGAAGTCGTCCTCGAATACCCCGAAGACTTCCTCGTCCGCTACTCGACCGTCTTCGGCACCGGCGCCGGTAACTACGCCAAATGGTTCGGTACCCGCGCCACCCTCGACGCCCGCAGCTTCTCCCCCAGCCAGAAATGGACCGTTTCCGGCCAGGGTTCAAACGAGCCCGATCGCGTCAAAGCCGATTACGAAGTCACCCCCGCCGCCTCCGTCCACCACATGCAAGACTTCCTCGACTCCGTCCGCACCCGCAAGCCGCCCATCGCCCCCATCGAAGCCGGCTACGCCCATTCCGTCGCCGTCATCATGGCCGACGAGGCCATCACCACCGGCCGCCGCATGATCTACGACCCGGCCCGCCGCGAAGTCAAACCCGGCTGACCCTCGATTCCCGGCACGCCCTACTTCTTCGTCCCCGGCTCGATTGGCTCGTGCATCTTCAGCCACTCCTGCCCCTTCTTCTCCATGAAGAAGTCCATCCACACGTAATGCAGCTTCCTGCCGCCGGCCACCTCGGCCCCATGATTCGACCCCAACGGAATATGCAGAATCGAAAACTGCGTCAAATTCGCCCGCGCCTCGTCCGCCGTCACCGTGATGTCGTTCTCTTTCAGCCCCAGGAACAACTGCTCCAGCATCGGATGCCTGTGCTCCCCCACCTTGTCCGGACCCGTCGTCTCCACCGTCCCCATCGCCATCCTCGGAACAAAATTCTCCGGCAGCAGCGTCCGGCTCACCGTCTTCGGACTCTTGATCGCCTCCCTGTACGGCTCGCATTCGCTGAACCTCTTCACCAGCGGTCCCGCGTTGTTCCGCGGATACTTCGCAAACTCCTTCAAGTCCTCCGCCGTCAGCTCCCGCTTCACCCTCAGCGCATGAATCGTCTCTCCCGCCGCCGCCTCGATCTCCCACCCATACCCCTGCGGCGCCCGCGCTACCGTCTCCCCATCCACCTTATAGCTCGCCCCCTTCGTCTTCAACGTCCCCTTGCCGTCCAACACCAGCCACACCACCGCCAGCCTCGCATGCGCCGGCTCACGGTGCCTGCCCGGCCCCGTGATCGAAACCAGGTCGGCGCCCACCTCTTTGATCTGATTCACCAACACGCTCTTCACCCGCACACCCGGCCCCGCCGCCTTCTGTCCGCCTCCGATGCCCAGCCCCTCGATCGGGATCTTCTGCCCCGCCGCCGGAACGCATAATCCACACATCAGGATCAGGGTCAGCGCGCCAATCCATCCGGCCCCGGGCCGCCCGGCTGCCGCTCCTTCCTCTGCCTCTTGCCTCCCGTGCACGCCCTGTGATCGTTCGTTCTCGTTGACATCGGTTGTCTCCATCATATCCGCGCCATTCCCTTCGACGCCGAAACCGAATATGCTGTCCAGGTGTAACATCATTGCCAAAGGCATCCCGCCCGGCCCGCGCCGGCGACGCCCGGTGGCTTCTTAAGACCTCTTGCAAGGAGCGGTACCCATCATGGATAGAAGAAAATTCGTTGGAGCCATCGCCGCCGCGGCTGGATCCTCCTCCCCACTGCCCGCTGCTCAAGGCGGCAAACCCGTCCGCGAAAAACCCCTCAATGCCGACTACTGGGGTCCCCAATACTACGACGGCCAGGAGCGCCAGCACGTCAACGAAGTCCTCGACACCGGACGCCCGTTCCGCTGGTATGGCCGCGGCTCACAGCCCCCCATGAAGGTGGCGGCCTTCGAAAAAGAGTTCGCCGCCCGCATGGACACCAAGTACGCCCTCGCCGTCACCTCCGGCACCGCCGCTCTCGAAGCCGCCATGGCCGCCCTACAGATCGGACCCGGCGACGAAGTCATCATCCCCGCCTGGACCTGGCACTCCTCGGCCACCGCCGTCGTCCGAGCCGGCGCCCTGCCCGTCTTCGCCGAAATCGACGAGTCCTTCAACATCGACCCCAACGACATCGAACACCGCATCACCCCCAATACCAAACTCATCATGGCCGTCCACCTCCAGGGCTGCCCCGCCGATATGGACGCCATCCTCGCCATCGCCCGCAAACGCGGCATCAAGGTCCTCGAGGACTGCGCCCAGTCCGTCGGCGGCTCCTACAAAGGCAAACCCCTCGGCTCCATGGGCGACATCTCCATCTACAGCCACCAGCTCAATAAAACCATCACCGCCGGCGAAGGCGGCGCCGTCGTCACCAACGACCCCGTCATGTTCGAACGCGCCGCCCGCTTCCACGACGTCGGCTCCCTCCGCGGACTCCACTCCTCCATCGTCGGCAAACCCGCCCTCGACCCCTTCGTCGGCACCAACCTCCGCATGAGCGAATTCACCGGCGGCGTCATGCTCGCCCAGCTCCGCAAACTCGACCGCATCGTGAACGACGTCCGATCCAACGCCCGCCGCGTCCACGACGGCATCCGCGACCTCCCCGGCATCCGCTTCCGCCACCTCCCCGACCCCGCCGGTGACCTCGGCGCCGCCGTCTTCATCCGCTTCAACACCAAACAGCAGCGCGAAAAATTCCAATCCATGATGCGCGCCGAAAACGTCCCCGTCGGCCCTCCCGGCGGCTCCGTCGTCATGCCCGTGCTGCCCTACATCGTCAATAAGGTCACCGTCCATCCCGGCTGGCCCACCTGGACCTCCCCGCGCGGCAAGGCCATCAAGTACGGCCCATCCACCTGCCCGCGCACCCTCGATATTCTCGACCGCTTCGCCGGCCCCTCCATCGACCCCAAATACACCACCCGCGAAACCGACGACATCATCGCCGCCATCCGCAAGGTCTACCCGGCCGTCGTCTGAGGAGCCATCCATGCCATCCGCCGACACCGCGGGCAAGCTCGCCATCCACGGCGGCTCACCCGTCCGCACTGAACCATTGCCGCTCGAATTCCCCGGCATCCACCACATGGGGCGCGAAGAGGAGGACGCCGTCCTCGCCGTCCTTCGCGCCCGCTCGCCCTTCCGTTTCTATGGCATCGACCTCCGCCGTGAAGCCGCCGCCTTCGAACGTGAATTTGCCGCCTTCCTCGGCGTCAACCACGCCCTCGGCGTCTCCAGCGGCACCGGCGCCCTCCATGTCGCCCTTGGCGCGCTCGGCGTCGGACCCGGCCAGGAAGTCATCGTCCCCGCCTACTCCTGGGTCTCCATCATCGCCGCCGTCGTCAACCGCGGCGCCATCCCCGTCATCGCCGACATCGACCAGTCCTTCTGCCTCGACCCCGCCGATACCGCCCGCCGCATCACCCCACGCACCTCCGGCATCGTCCTGGTCCACATGAGCGGCGCCCCCGGCAACGCCCCCGCCCTCCTCGAACTCGCCCGTGAGCGCAACCTCTTTCTCGTCGAGGACTGCGCCCAGTGCGCCGGCGGCTCCATCGATGGCCGCAAGACCGGCACGTTCGGCGACATGGCCATCTTCAGCTTCCAGATGAACAAGAACATGACCTCCGGCGAAGGCGGTTGCGTCGTCACAAACGATCTCAACCTCTACCGCCGCGCCGTCGCCTGCCACGACCTCGGCTACCCCCGCAACGACGAGGGCCGCATGATGTTCGACCTCCCCGGCCTCCAACTCTGGGGCATGGGCTACCGCCTCGACGAACTCCGCGCCGCCGTCCTCCGCGTCCAACTCAGCAAACTCCCCCGCATCGTTGACGCCATGCGCCACAGCAAACGCCGCATCCGCGCCGCTATCGAGCACTTCCCCTGCGTCACCCTGCGCACCCTCATCGATCCCGCCGGCGACACCGGCTGTTTTCTCATCACCACTTATCAGGACATCTCCACCGCCATCAAAGTCCGCGACGCCCTCCGCGCCGAAGGCATCCGCACCGCCCCCCAGGGCGTCACCAACATCGTCATGACCGACTGGGGCCTCCACCTCTACTACAACAACCTCAGCCTCCTCAAACGCTCGAGCATCGACGCCAACGGCTTCCCCTGGTCCCACCCCGATAACTCCGCCCCCGCCCCCAACTACGCCAAAGGCCTCTGCCCGTTCGCCGACTCCCTGTTCGAACGCAGCATCCTGCTTGCCATCCCCTCCTGCCTCACCACACAGGACGAAGACGACATCATTCTCGCTTTCCTCAAAGTCCTCTCCGCCCTCGACGCCGGAACTCTCTGACTTCCCCGAAACGAGCCACCCCCGCCCAACACCCATCTCCTCCCTGCCGCCCCCGGCTCAGGCGTTTCAAGCGCCTTGCGCTTGCAACCCCACCCCGCAATTGTTACAGTTGAAGTGCGGGGTGGAGCAGTCTGGTAGCTCGTTGGGCTCATAACCCAAAGGTCGTAGGTTCAAATCCTACCCCCGCAACCAACACCCTCCGCCCGTAAACGCCTTCCCTTCAAGCACTTCTCAGTCGTCATCGTCTTCCCTTATCAAACGTTTTCTGGCGGAAATGTTGTGGACCGCTACCAAACCGCTACCATTCGCTTTATCTTTGCCCCGGCTCATCGCGGCCTGCAGTTTGGCCGCAGCCTCGCGACGCGACTGCGGGAAAAGGTGCCCGTAGGTGTCGAAGGTGACCTGGATGCTCGAGTGGCCCATCTGGTCGCAAACGTACTTCGCAGTCTCGCCCTGCGCGATCAACATCGACGCGAAGAAGTGCCTCAGGTCGTGGAAGCGGACGCCCTTCAGTCCGGCCTTCTTCGCGACTGGCGCGAAGAGCCATTCGTCGAAGTAGTCTGGGTCAATCATTGAACCGTCCGCCCTTCGGAAGATCAGTCCATCCGGGTCTTTCGCTGAGCGCCGAAGCCGCTTCAGGAAATCGCGCGCCTCGTCGGGCAGCGCCACACGCCGGACTGATTTCATTGACTTCGGCGGGCCGATCGTCCATACCCACTTCCGCGCGGTATCCTCGGCGACCTGCTTCGAGATGGCCTTCTGAACGATGATCTCTTGAGCATTCCAGTCGATGTCGGTGAAATGAAGCGCAAGGATTTCGTTCCGGCGGAGGCCTGTGTAGGCATCCAGGTAGACCAGCGTCCGGCGCGGTTCACCCAACTCCTCGGCGGCATCGATTAGCTTCCACACCGTCTCCACAGGGAGCGGATGGATCTTGCGATGCGGCCGAGTTGGCAGTTCTACCCCCTTGGTCGGATCCGACCGCAGGAATCCGCGCTTGATGGCGCTGCCGCCGCGTTTCCCCGCCAGCATCACGCGGAGTAAAATCAGCGCGTTGTGCACCGTCTTCGGAGACATCGCCGCGCTGAGCTCATCTGCGAAACGCTGGACCTGGTCATAGCCGATTTCCGAGAGCCGCATGCCTCCGAAGAAGGGCTTCAGTCGTTGGCGGATCAGTGAGGCATAGGCCGACAAGGTCGAACCGCGTATGCTGCTGCGGCTCTCGATCCATTGGTCGGCAAACTGCTCGAAGGTCATTGTCTTCGGCTCGATGTAGTCGCCCTTGCCGATGTCACGGAGCAACTCATTCAGCCGGGTCTGCGCCTTGGCTTTGGTCTCGAAGCCGCTCTCCCACTTCTGCTTCCCTTCAGGAGTGCGGTACTTGATCGAGTACCCGTTGTAGCGCCTGACGATGGCGCCTCTCTGTCGGGCCATTTCAGGACCTCATTGGGGCGACGTGACCCCTTCAGACTGCGCGGAGATGATCTTGGCCAGATCGTCTTCAGTGAACCGAAGGTACTTGCCGAGTCGATGGCAGGGGATGGCGTTGCGCCTGGTTCGCTCGTAGAGCCAACTGGCGGGGATCTTCAAGACCTCGGCGGCTTCCTTGATGGTGAACAGCCGAATCGAGACCGTGGGGGAGGTCGGAGTCGTCATGTAGGCGTTCCTTGTCGAAGAGTCGACGAGATTGTTATCAGGGGAAACCGGGACCAAGTCAAAAGTCGATGAAGCAGCCGGGAGCAGGGGCCACGCAGCGTAAATCGGTGCTGAAACGATGCTCCTCAGGGGGGCTTGAAATTCTCAAAGGGGAATTCTGCCCCCCTTGTGCCCAAGAGGGGTCAAATGATGGGGCAACGCGACGTCGCGACTTTTTGAATCGTCCCGAACCGCCCCTAGAATCGCCGCAGGTCACGAGCGAATATGCATGTCTCACCTGCGGAAACGAACTTCCCTCTAACCGGCGGCGGCCTGGCGTTCACTGTCACGCCGGCCATAACCGTGCCTGACGGCGATCGACAGTCGCCGTCAGCCGACACACCACCTTCACCCGCGAGGAATTGGACAACCTCGGATGCGAAAGTCGCTGTTCAATGGGCGAGAACTGAGGCTCTCACGCGAGGTCCGTTGCGTGAGCTGGCGGCAGAACTCGGCCGAACAGAAGAGGCCGTGAAAGAGTTCCTGCGCCGTACACTCCCGCGGGAACAGTGGCCTTGGCGGCGCAAGCCTCGGTGGGCGAGTCGCGAGATGGAGCAGATCCAGCAGGGCCTCAACCTGAATCGGCGGAGCAGAGCTGCGGTGCGCAAGCACCGATGGCGCGAGCGGAAAACGGATCGAGACGTGGATCGCCAACCGCTCACCGTGGCACAGGTGGCGCAAGATATTGGAAGATCACGAACAACTGTGCAGCGGTTGCTGAAGGAAGGAATCCTGCGCCGGTTCAAGGGCGGAATCGCCGAGTCGTCCTTCGAGGCCTTCCTCCGGGATCATCCAGACCGCATCCCCTATGAGAAGCTGCCGCCGGCGCAGCGAGAGTGGTTGGTGCTGAACGGGTTTCCAGATCACTGCCTCGCGGTCAAGGCGCCGAGCGTGCATGGGCTCCTGGAGTAGACGAACTCAGGCGCGAGAACGTCATCATCGGCGGTGGCTGGAACCCCCAACTCAGGCTCGCGATGCGATCCTCTAGAAATCCCCACCGGCGGACTCTCGGCGTTGCACACGACGCCCCGAGCCTAATCGCAGAGGAAACCTAGCATGCCATTCGAGACCCGCACGAGAACGCGGGTCGTCGAGCATGCGGCACTGGACGACATCAGAGTCGCGAGTGGCTGTGGCTTGGGCGTTGGAAGCCAAAAGCGCGAGATGGAACTGGAGCATCAACCCCTGACCGTCGGCCAAGTGGCCCGGGATATCGGCCGCTCGCGGACAACTGTGCAGCGGTTGCTGAAGAACGGCTACCTGCGTCGATTCAAAGGCGGCATTGCTGAGTCGTCATTTGAATCGTTCCTGAGGGAACATCCCCATCTTGTGCCGTACGCAAAGCTGGCTCCCGCGCAGAGAGAGTGGCTGGTGCTCAACGGGTTTCCCGATCAGACTCTCGCGGTGAAAGCGCCGAGCGTCAGAGGACTTTTGGAGTAAGCTTCCAGTGACGATGAATGCGCGCGCCCCCCGCGAGGAGACTTTTCGGCATGTAGCATGCGCGTGCTGCCAAATGCTAGATGCTTGGCCATAAGGAGGCTATGTTCTTGAGCGCCGCGTCAATTTCGTCTTTCATTCTTGCCCCCTGACGCGCGCCGCGATGTTCGGCACCACGCGCAACATCGAAATAAAGCACACCGGCCGGTGTGTATTTGTGGCCGTTCATGGCGGCGGCGTCAAACATCGCCTGGCAGATGACCTTCACTACTTCCGGGGGAGGTTCGTCCTTGGCGAACTCGAGCTTGATGATCTTCTCTTTGCCTCCCTCTGAAACATGAAGGTCAGGGTTGATTTTTACTCGCACGCCGTCCGTCGTGAACGACACGTCCAGATCGGGTAAGATGTCAATCTTGCGGCTAGAGAAATTCTGCGCATATTGCTCAATCGCGCGTGCATTGTTCTGCAGTCGGGGGCCACTGCCGCCCCCCACGCCCGCGGCCAAGGCGCGGATCTCGTTCGCCTTGGTCATTAGCCACTCCTTCGGACGCTTGTTCTTGTGAAAGGAGTAGACGACGTCTCGCGCCTCCTTGTAGTACTGGGCCATCGCCTGGCCTTCTTCCTTCGGATACTTGTAATCCCGAAGGATCTTGCGCTGCTTCGCAGGTGTAGCCGTCACGAACTTGGCTAAGCCCTTCAGGGTAATTGAGATCATCGGGTCTAGTATTGCCGAAGTAGGATCCGAAAGCAACGCCCGTCCAATTATCTGAACGAGGCTCGACACACGTCTGAGGCGATAAAGATCATCACGCCGCAAGAAGACGGGTGCCTCTATGGCGATTTCGCATTCAAGGTCACTCGGCCTGGCTCGGTGCGCTATTTGGGGCCGCGGAGGGTGAAATGACGACGGGGTCTTTCCGCGGCGGCCGCCCCATCTGTTCGTCGGAGTTGGGGAATTTTACATTATCGACGTTCGTGAATGGGCAGTAGAATAAATGCTGCTCCCCGTTCAGATGCCATCCGTGAAAGAACGGCTGCTCGATATGACCCTCCGGTAGGACGGTCTGGGCCAGTTCGCGCAGTTGGTCCCAAATCCAGTGCAGGTCGAAGATGCCGAGCTGCAGCGTGCGCTTCACCCGCGAAGACGGCCAGATGATGCCCAACATGACCGCCTCCAGGAAATCGAAGACATCTTTGGAAGACAGCGCGCGGGAGTTCATCGCGTCGATGTGAGTGTAATAGTCCCGCAGATCCCTCGCGCGCTCCAGCGCCTGCCAATACTTGCTGCCACGATCGACCTTGTAGCCGAAGCCGTATTGGAGGAGCACGGCATAGCGATCGAGCGCCGGCCGATGCTTAGTTTCCTTTTCAACCGTACCCTTCCGGCTGAGCACGGTGAGTTCGTCACGCAGGTAGTCGGCGGCAGCGACCGACAGGTCCTTGCTAGTGTGGATCATCAGCTCTGAGGAATGCCGGATGAATGCCTCGAACCCGCTCCAGAACGTCAGAATTACAGGCGGATAGTAGCGAAGTTCGCTCGGGTTACGCAGTTTCTTGTCTGTCGCATACGTGAGGATGCTGTCACCGAAAACGCGCAGGGCTGCGTAGAAGAGTCGCTTGCCAACGTCCATGCTGCGCGTGAGTTCGTCACCGCCGGGCTCTTTCTCGGGCCAGAGTCTCGTGTGGGGATGCATCGTCGCGCCTTCCCAGTTGAACTCGTCCATGTAGGAGAAGTCGAAGCCGTGATGGTTCCTCAGTCGCTCCTGCGGCCACTCGCGATGAAAGTCCTCGTCGTCCGGCTCCGGATTGAAGATGCTGTCGATCTCCGTCGAGATGTCGTCGTAATCCATGTTGAGTCTTCCTCAAGAGTAGTCAATCGACGATGTCCAGGTGGTACTCATGCGCGCTGGAGGGCGCGCTTTTCGGGCAAGCCCGGAGCGACTTTCCTGACGATCTCGCGGACCGTGTCGATGTTCGCTCTGCTGCCCGCAATCACTGTGCTTCTCTCGCCTACCTCTGGTGACGCGCTTCTGGGCATTTCAGCCGAACCAACCATGTCGTGTTGTGTTCTGGTAGACGAAGAGAGGAACTCTCAGAACTATATATGCGGACAGACGCGAAAGCGTTGTTGCAGGGCTTCGTGTCGTTCGCCGCACATCAGCCAGTCGGTTGGTGACGGGTTTCCCAGGCTGGCTCCGAGCACCAGGTGCCGGATCGACTCTTGGGCTATACCCATAAGCCCGCAACAGAGGGCGTCGGCGGCAACCGGATCGTCCGCAAAGACGAGACATCCTAGATCCCTTGCGTGGCCGTGCAAGGGTCCATTGCCCTCCATCGCCACAACTCCGTCTGCGATCACGTAATGGATCGGAACCGTGGCAGCAAGTTCGACGATCGAATTGTCGATGCCTTGCCAGTGGAGGACGTTTTTCGGCCAGCCATAGACCGAACCGGGGACCACGCCAAATAGATTCTTCAAGCTCAGGGTCACTCCGGCCCAATGATGGGTCTTGATCTTGGGCATCGAGATCACGACATCAGCCGCCAGCAAGGACTGGGGCAGCCAGAGTTCGGCAAGCGCGGTGAGTGAAGTTGTTGTCGGCACACGGTGGACCTCGTCGTTGTTGAGATCCACGTACGTCGCTTTGCCGACATCGCGGAGCGCCGCGCCGAGACCACATTCTTCCAGCAGGAGCTCGGTGTCGCGGACATGACCCGGCCCTTCGCCCACGGTCACCTGGGCGGCGCCCAAGCGGTAGAGTCCATCCACGGCCGCCGCAATGACCGTGGGATGGGTATTGATCGGCGCCGTGGACGAGTATTCGACAAGGTTGGGCTTGAGGAGAACGGTCTTCCCCCGGACGGCCGGAGAAAGCAACTTGAGGCCATCCCAGACAACTTGAATAGCCTTGTCGTAGGAGTCGCATCGAAGCACCGCTACACGTGACGGCGGTCGTGGCTTGGCCGGGATTCTACGAGTGAGGCTTTGGCGGACCGCTAATCCACCTGTTCCGGCTAGTGCCAGTACTCCGATGGCATTTCGGCGATTCGTCATGCGCGGGTTCCGAGGTCGAAGGCTGGCGACTCCAAAGCAAGGGCGGTCAGCGCGAGCGCCGCGGTGTTCAGCGTTGCCGCGTTGCGTCCGGAGATTCGACGCAAGGACTCTACGAGTGTGCCCAAGCGCCGACCGGACGACCTCTGCAACGCGAGTACACCCCACGCCAGCGAGTATGCCGAGCCGCATTCTTCAAGCCGCCGACCAAGAAATCGCGCGGTCCTCTCGACAAGGAAGAACTCGCCTGCATCATGGGCTTCCAACGCGCACAGCGCCATGGCCGAGAAGTCGGGGTGGGGATCAAGATCTACGCCAAAGGCATGACCGTTGCCGGCGTTCCATCCGCCTGCCGCACATGCCCGATCTTCGAGCATTGCGAGTGCCGAAGGCACTCTCTCAGACGGTCGATTCCAGGCCTTGTATGCCAGCAGGGCGATCGCTGTCGGCGCTACCCAACTGACTGTGTTCTCCATCCATGGCCACCCGAATTTGTTCGGGTCGAAGCGCACCTGGCGGTCGAAAAGGCGGAACTTCCACTGCCACAGCCAGTGGCCCTCGCGTCCCCGCGTCCGTTCGAGCCATGAGAACCCACGCTCCACCGCCGATCGAACTTCTGGAGCCCAGGGATTGTTCGCGAGTGCGATGAGTGCGAGGCCGGTTGTGTAGGCGTTGGGTATAGCTGTGACCGGCCGGTTCGACCAGGCGCCACAGGGGAGTTGCGCGCCCAGCAGGTCTCCTGTGTTTGGCGCGAACTTCCGAAGGGCCAGTCGCTGCAGAGCCATCTCCTCAATGGTTCGCGGCTCGCGCGTTCGGAGTTCGGTATGGGCCGACGTGTCCATACCGTTAGCGATCGCCTCCCGAGTTCGACTCGCACGACGTAGTACGGGCACGAAGCAGCCATTCCCACTTGCAGTCGGGCCTGTCAGGCTTCGCGGGGCATCCCGTGTTCGTCATCTCGCATGGACGAGGAAGGAGGCCGCAGCCGCTCAGCCAAATCGAGGCAAGAGCAACGAGAAAAGCACGACCTTGGTTGCACATGATGGCTTCAACGTAGTGCAAGACATCGTTTTGGCAAAACGAGTTTCGGGAAACTCGCTTGGGGCTGAGAGCGAGGCCTCCTAGACTGCCAGCATGTTCACCTCGCCTGAATTGGTGGCACGCGGGTTGCGGAGCGCAGGGTACGCTGCTGACCCCGTCTTGGTCCAGATCATCTGGCTCGCCACGCAGATGCAAAAGCCCGTGCTGATCGAAGGTCCGCCCGGTACGGGCAAGACGCACCTCGCACAGGCCTTCGCGGCAGCGGCAAAGACGGAGTTGATTCGCCTCCAATGTTTCGAGGGCATCACCGAGCGCCAGGCGATTGGCTCCTTTGACGAAGCTCTTCAGCGGCTGTTTCTGGAGACGCAGGCGCAGGTAGTCGATCGCCAGTGGGAGATCCTTCGTACCCGACTGCACACCCTTGATTTCTTCACGCAAGGGCCTTTGCTGCAGGCCGTGCTTCAGCCGAAGCCGGTGGTGCTTCTGATCGACGAACTCGACAAGGTCGATCAGAAGTTCGAGGCGCTGTTGCTCGAAATCCTCTCTGACTGGCAGATCACCGTGCCAAAGTTGGGGACCGTCAAGGCTCAGTCCGTGCCGTTCGTGGTCATGACTTCGAACCAGGAACGACGACTCGGGGACCCGCTGCGCCGGCGAAGTCTCTACCAGCGGATTGAGCATCCCGATGTGAAGAAGGAGGCCGAGATCCTCGATATCCGAACCGTGAATGCCCCGCTTGAGCTTAAGGCCCAGGCGGTCGGACTTGCGCAGGCGTTACGAGGTTACAACCTGGTCAAGCCGCCCTCAATCGACGAGATCGTTCAGTTCGTTCGAGCACTGCAGCTTCTGGGGCGCTCCGAAATCCGCCCTGAAGACCGGGATGTGCTGCTTCCGTTCCTGGCCAAGACCGAGGAAGATGTGAAGCGCCTCTTGCTTCGCGACGGGTTTAGCAGCCT
This sequence comes from Candidatus Solibacter sp., assembly GCA_013822245.1. GTDB lineage: Bacteria > Acidobacteriota > Terriglobia > Bryobacterales > Bryobacteraceae > PNKE01. Next base: position 659 of record PNKE01000068.1, on the reverse strand, counting down.
CGTCGCGACGGCACGTGAGTACCGCGATCAGGCCCTGCGGGCAATGTCGCACAGGCCAGAGGAGGCGGTCGCGTGACTTGGCGGTTCATCCTGATGGCGTTAGCCGCCGGCAATGTCTGTGCCCAGTCGCCGGCTCTGGTGGCTCTCGCAGACCGCTGGGCCGAACACTTCGGCGTATCGAGGGAGTTGGTGCGGGCGGTGATCGAAGCGGAGTCGAACTGGAATCCGCGCGCGGTTTCACCGGCAGGGGCTGTCGGCTTGATGCAACTGATGCCGGACACCGCGGCAGCCTTCCGCGTCGGAAACCGGTTCGATCCGGCGGAGAACATCCGAGGCGGTGTGGCCTACCTCGCATTCCTGATGGAGGAGTGCGGCGGCGATCTGCGTCTCGTCGTTGCCGCCTACAACGCCGGCCACGGTCGACTGCTGAAGGGCGGGCTGCGATATAGGAACCCGGAAACGGTGAACTTCACGCATCGCGTCGCCTACCTGTTCCGACGGAATAACTGGGAGTCGATGTTGACCCAGCGAAAGGAGCCTGCTGAATGAGAGTGTTTCTCTTACTCGTCGCGATTCAGACACTCAACGCCCAGATCGAGCTGGTGGTGAGCAAGCGGAACCTGACGGATCAAGTGCAGGTGGTGCGTGTGGCGCCACGC
>PNKE01000040.1 GCA_013822245.1 Candidatus Solibacter sp. | reverse complement strand
ACGCCTCGCCGCCATCTCTGCCTGCTGCCGCGCCGATCTCATGCACTCAGTTTGCGCTCCAATATCGCGCCCGGGAAGATGGGTTCACAGGACGGATACCGCGGAAGTGCCGAAAACACGGCCAGTTGCGGGATTACGGACGGAGAGAGGCGTTAACGGATGGGCGGGGGAAGGTGCTGGAAAAAGATTTGGCTCCTGAGGTAGGACTCGAACCTACAACCCTCCGGTTAACAGCCGGATGCTCTACCATTGAGCTACTCAGGAGCAATGCGTCTTTTCTGTTGTAGCGAATCCGCGGCCCCGATGTCAAATCTCCGGGCCTCTGTCGTACACTGTGTCCTAGGGCCTCGGGCCGCTCTAACGGGATGCTCCGACACATTATCCGCTTCCTGCTCAGAACACTCTACGGGCTCCGCGTCGAGGGCGCCCCGCCGCGTGCCGGGAAACTCCTCTTCATCGCCAACCATCAGTCGTTCCTCGACGCTGTCCTGCTGTGGGCCACCTTGCCCGACAGCCCGCTTTGGGTGGTTCACACCCAGGTTCTGCGCCAAACCGCTTTCCGCGCCCTGCTCAAACACGTCGACCATGTTGTCCTCGATACGCTCCGCCCCATGGCGATGAAGTTCATCGTCGAGGCCATCGAATCCGGACGTCCCGCGATTATCTTCCCCGAAGGACGCGTCACCGTCACCGGCGTCCTGATGAAGATCTATGACGGACCGGCCTTCCTCGCAGCCAAGTCCGGGGCCACGATCGCGCCTGTGTGGATCGACGGCGCGGTTCACGCACGCGGATTCAGCCGCATGAATCCGCCCTTCCCTCTCCGGCTGTTCCCCCGCATCCGCGTCGTCTTCCACACCGGCCGCACCATCGCCATGCCCGACGCACCCACGGGCAAACTCCGCCGCAGGAAGGCCAGCGAAGAGATGCGCCGCCTCATGCAGCGCCTCATGCTCGATTCCTTCCCGTCCTCCACCATCCACCAGGAGTTTCTCCGCGCCGTCGAACTCCACGGCCGCAAGCGCATCATGGTCGAGGACGCCTCCGGAACCGAGATGACCTACGGCCTGCTGCTGCGCGCCTCGCTCGCGCTGGGCCGGCTCGTCTCCCGCCTCACCGCCGAGAACGAAACCGTCGGCGTTCTCATGCCCAACGCCGCCGGCACTCTCGCTCTCTATTTCGGACTTCTCGGCATCCGCCGCATCCCGGCCTTCATCAATTTCACCGCCGGCGCCGACGGCGTCCAAAGCGCCTGCAAAGCCGCCCGGATCAGGACAATCCTCACCTCCCGCGCATTCATCGAACGCGCCAAGCTACAGCCGCTCATCGACCAACTCACCGGCGTCAAAGTCGTCCTTCTCGAAGACCTCCGCGCCCAACTCACCCTTGCCGATAAGCTCTGGCTGATTCTGTTTGCCCTCCGTTCGCCGCGCCGCGCCACTCTTCAATCCCGGCCCGAAGACCCGGCCGCCATCCTCTTCACTTCGGGCTCCGAAGGCAAACCCAAGGGCGTCGTCCTGAGCAACCGCGCCATGCTGGCCAACGTCCGGCAATGCCTCTCGGTGGTCGATGTCGGCCCGTCCGACCGCTTCATGTCGGCGATGCCCGTCTTCCACAGCTTCGGACTCACCGCCGGCTTCCTGCTGCCCATTCTCAACGGCATTCCCGCATTCCTTTACCCCTCGCCGCTGCACTACGCCGTCGTCCCTGAAATGTTCTACGACCGCGACTGCACGGTCATGTTCGCCACGCCCACCTTCCTCAAGAACTACGCCCGCCGCGCTCACGCTTACGACCTGCGCAAAGTCCGCTTCCTCTTGGCCGGCGCCGAGAAACTGACCGCCGAGATCCGCGACCTCTACAACGAGAAGTTCGGCGCCCGCGTCCTCGAAGGCTATGGCGCGACCGAATGTTCGCCCGTCATCGCCGTCAACACGCCCATGCGCGCCAAGTCCGGATCCGTCGGCGAACTGCTCCCCGGCATGGAGTGCCGATTTGAAGCCGTTCCGGGTATCGAGGATGCAGGACTGCTCCATGTTCGCGGACCCAACGTGATGTCGGGCTACCTTCGCGACTCCAATCCGGGCGTCCTCGAACCACCGTCGTCGATCTTTGGCGAAGGTTGGTATGCGACCGGCGACCTCGCCATCCTCGACGATGACGGCTTCCTCGTTCTCAAAGGACGGGTCAAGCGTTTTGCCAAAGTCGCCGGCGAAATGGTCTCGCTGGAGGTCGTCGAGAAGCTCGCCGAGACGGCCTCGCCCGCCTCGATCCACGCCGCCATCTGCCGCCCTGATCCCGCCCGCGGCGAGATGATCGTCCTTCTCACCCAGGACAACGGACTTCGCCGCGAGCACTTGCAGCAATCGGCCCGCGACCTCGGCGCGCCCGAACTCGCTATCCCGCGCCGCGTTCTGGCGATCGGAAAGATCCCGCTGCTCGGCAACGGCAAGAAGGACTATCCCACCATCCAGAAGCTGGCGGAGGAATTGCTTGCCGGACAATAGCCACCGCCGCCAGCAGCGCGCGTGGTATTTCTACGACTTCGCCAACTCGGCTTTTGCCTCGACTGTCGTCACCCTCTTCCTGGGTCCCTGGCTCACCGTCCTTGCAAGGGCCGGCGCCGATCCAAGCGGTTTCATCTACCCGCTCGGCATCCCCGTCGATGCCCGCTCCTACTGGGGCTACCTGATCTCGCTCTCTGTTCTCTCGCAGGTCTTCTGCCTGCCCGTCGCCGGCGCACTGGCTGACCGCAGCCGGCACAAGAAACAGCTTCTCGGCCTGTTTGCCTACATTGGCGCTGCCGCCACCATGGCCATGTTCTGGCTTGACGGCGCACGCTACCTGCTCGGCGGTGCGCTGTTCCTGATCGCCAACCTCGCCTTCGGCGCTTCCATCGTGATCTACAACGCTTTCCTGCCCATCATCTCCACCGAGCAGGAGCGCGACACGGTCAGTTCCCGCGGTTGGGGCTTCGGCTATCTCGGCGGCGGCATCCTGCTCGGCCTCAACCTCGTGCTCTACAAGAACGCCGAAGCCTGGGGACTCGCCGAGGGGCTCGCCGTCCGCATCAGCCTCGCCTCGGCCGGCATCTGGTGGGCACTGTTTTCCGCCATACCCATGCTCGGGCTCCGAAACCCGCCCGCCGCTATCTCTGCTCACCCGGGCCACGGCGCGCTTTCCGGGGGATTCCTCCAACTCTGGACCACCCTGCGCTCCCTCCGCGCTTACCCCCATGCGTTGCTGTTCCTCGTCGCCTATCTGCTCTATAACGATGCCATCCAGGCCGTCATCACACTCTCGGGCCAGTTCGGCAGCGACTATCTCAAAATCCCCATGGCCCAACTCACCCTGGCCATCCTCATGGTCCAGTTTGTCGCTGTCGCCGGAGCCATGGGCATGAACGAGATCGCCAAGCGCATCTCCGCCAAAAGAACCGTCTCGCTCGCCCTCGTCGCCTGGATCCTGCTCATGCTCGGCGTCTTCTTCGTCAAGACCACGGCCCATTTCTTCATTGCCGCCGCGCTGGTGGCGCTGATCATGGGCGGCAGCCAGGCGCTCAGCCGTTCGCTGTTCTCGCTCATGATCCCGAAGGGTAGAGAGGCCGAGTACTTCTCGCTCTATGAGATCAGCGACAAGGGCACAAGCTGGCTTGCCCCGCTGCTGTTTTCGCTCACTCTTCAACTCACCGGCAGCTACCAGCTTGGCATCCTCTCCCTGGTCGTCTTCTTCGCCGCCGGCCTGATCCTTCTCATGCGCGTGGATGTCCAGCGCGCCGCGCGTGAGGCGGGGAATTCGATTTGAGCGCCGGGGCGTTTCACGGCGGCGCATTCTTTGAGGCGATCGGCGTTGATCTGCTGCACCTGGAGCGCTCTACTGACATCATCAGCGCCGATGTGCTCGACGCCTGGTTTGATCCCTCGCCGAGGGTCATTCACTTCCTGCAGTCCCATCTGCCGTTCCTGCTCCGCACCTCGCCGCCCAACCATGCCGAAGGCTTCGTCGCCGAGGTCGCCCGGAGCCGGCGGCTGCCCGAATCGTCGATCCTGGCCGGCGGAGGCTCGTCGGCGCTGTTGTTCAGTTGCCTGCCACGTCTGATCGCGCCGGGCGCGCGGGTGCTGCTTCTGGAACCGACGTACTCGGAGTGCGAGCACATCGCCGGCACGCTGCTCGGAGCCGAAATCCACCGGCATCCACTGCGCGAAGACGGCGGTTTCGAACTGAACCTCCACCGCCTCGCCGACGACATCCGCCGCCTGCGCCCGGACGCCGTCTTGCTGGTCAATCCCAACAACCCCACCGGCGGCGCTTGGGACCGCCAGGCGATGCTGGGACTGCTCGACGCTTCGCCCTCAGCGACACGCTTTGTTGTCGATGAGACCTACATTGACTACGCAGGCCCGGATGAGTCGCTCGAAACCGAAGCCGCGCGGCGGCCGAACCTGGTCGTCGTCAAGTCGATGTCCAAGGTCTATGCCCTCAGCGGCGCGCGCGTCGCGTACCTTGTCGCCGCGCCCGAGGTTATCGACGCGCTGCGGCCCTGGCTTCCTCCGTGGCCCGTCGGACTGCTCGCCCAGGCCGCGGCGATGGAGGCCTTGCGCGATCCCGGTTACTACGCCTCCCGCTACGCCGAAACGCACTCACTGCGCGAGAACCTCCGCGCCCGCCTCGCGCCTTTCAATCCACTCCCATCGCGGGCCAATTTCTTCCTCATCCGCCCGCCCGGCGCCGGAGAGCTGGCACGCCGCCTGCGCGCGGAGGGCATTTTTGTCCGCGAATTCCCGAATGGCCCATTGAGCGGCCGGTGGCTGAGGGTATCGGTCAAGGACGCGGCGGCCAACGCCCGGATCGCGGGAGCGATGCTGTGAAATACTCTTTCCGCGAAGCCCTGCCCGGCGACTTCGAAGCCATCCGCCGCCTCAATCACCGCACCTTCGCCGAGGAACTTGGACAGCACGACGTCCAGCCCGGCGGATTGCTCGAAGACCGCTTCGAGGGCCGGGCCCGTTACTTCCTCGCTCTGCTTGGCGATCATGTGGCCGGAATGATCTGCGCCATGCTCGACCGGCCGTTCAGCGTCGAATCGCGTCTGGCGGATCTCTCCGTTCTCGACGCCTGGCCCGAACCGCGCGTCGAGATCAGGTTGCTGGCCATCGACCCAGGGCATCGCAACGGCCTGGTGATGGCCGGACTCATCGGCCGCCTGATGAGGGACATCTCCGCGGCTGGTGTGCGCACCATGCTCATCTCCGGCGTTTCAACGCGGCTGAGCATGTATGAACGTATGGGATTCGTCGCCCTCGGTCCGCCGGTAGAATCCGGACGGGCGTCTTATGTGCCGATGGCCGCGAGAACCGACCGCCTCCCCGACGCCGCCCGCCGCGGCCTCGATCGCGCTCAGCGCGCCAGTTCCTGATCCTTGTATTGGAGCTGGTAGAGCTTCCAGTAGATGCCCCGCATGGCCAGCAGTTCCTGATGGCTTCCGTTCTCCCGCAACCCGCCTTTGTGAAGCACCAGGATCCGGTCGGCCCGTTGGATCGTCGACAACCGGTGGGCGATCACCAGCGACGTCCGTCCCTCCACCAACCGGTCCATTGCTTCGCGGACCATCATCTCGGTTTCGGTGTCGACGCTCGACGTCGCCTCGTCCAGAATCAGAAAATGCGGGTTGTGCGCCAGCGCCCGGGCAAAGCTGATCAACTGCTTCTGCCCCGTCGACAGCCCCGCGCCACGTTCCCTCACATCATGGGCAAACCCCTTCGGCAGACTGCGCACGAAGTTCAGCAGGTTCACCTGCCCGGCCGCCTTCTCCACCGTCTCGTCGCTGATCTCCGGCGTCCCCAGCCGGATGTTGCCGCCGATGGTCCCGGTGAACAGGTGCGGGTCTTGCAGGACCACGCCAAAATGCCGCCTCAGGTCCTTCGGATCCAGGTCACGGATGTCCACGCCGCCCACCCGGATCGCACCCCGCTGGATGTCGTAGAACCGCAGCAGCAGGCTGGTGAGCGTCGTCTTGCCCGCGCCGGTATGGCCCACGGCGGCCACCGTCTCGCCCGGCTCGATCGTGAAGCTGACATCGCGCAGCACCCAGTCCTCGTCCTTATAGGCGAACCATACGCGATCGAACTCCACCCGCTGCGGTCCTTCCGGGAACGGCTTCGGACTGGCCGGCGCGACGATCTTCGGCTCGGTGTCCAACAGTTCGAAAATTCGCTCCGCCGCCGCCGTGGCCGCCTGCAGGATGTTGTACTTCTCGCTCAGATCCTGGATCGGCCGGAAGATCCGCATCCCGTACTGGAAAAACGCCACCATCACGCCCAGTGACAGGCTGTCGTTGCGAACCTGATAGCCGCCCCAGGCCAGCAATCCGGCGAACGCCAGCACCGAGGCGAACTCCACAACCGGGTAAAACCATCCGTAGGCATGGATGGCGTCCTTGTAGGCCACCATGTGTTCGCGATTCACTTCGTCGAACCGCTCGCGCCCGCGCGGCTCGCGGTTAAACAGTTGCAACACGTTCATCCCCGCCACATGCTCCTGCAGGAACGAATTGATCCTGGCCACCGCCGTCCGTATACGCCGGTTCGCCGCCTGGACAGTCCTGCGGAACAGGACCGTCGCGATCACCACAACCGGCGCCACCGCCAGCAGCATCAGCGTCAGCTTCGGGCTGAGCGACAGCATCGCCGACAGGATGAACACCAGCACAAGAACGTCGCCCAGCATCGTCACGATGCCCGACGCGAACATCTCGTTCAACGCATCCACGTCCGATGTCACCCTTGTCACCAGACGTCCCACCGGATTGCGGTCGTAGTAAGCAAGTTCGAGTTGCTGCAAGCGCGACATCGCGTCCCGCCGCACGTCCAGCATCGCCTTCTGCCCCACCCATTGCATGACAAACTGCTGGCAGAAGTCGAAGATCAACCCTGCCAGCAGCACAACCAGGTAGATCATGCAGATCTGGAACAGGCCCTCAGCGGCCCCCTGCGCCAGCCCCGCTTCCAGCCACGGCAGCACTGAACCCGGCGCCGGCGACAGATACCTGTCGATCGCAATCTTGGTCAGCAGCGGCCCGGCCACCTGCAGCGCCGAGGTTCCCAGCAGGAACACCACCGCCACGGCGATCAACCAGGCGTAGGGCAGCGCATAGCCCGCCAGCCGTTGCGTTGTTTTGCGTTCTCCCCCGAGAATCTGCTTTTCGCTCTCCACTTCTATCCAGTGTAGCTTCCGGACTCCGCCCGCGCCCCCGCTACAATGGGGAAACCAACGCTGTTGAAAGGCTCCTTGACCCGCGAATGAACGGATTGATTGTCGTTGACAAGCCCCAGGACTGGACCTCGCATGACGTGGTCGGCAAGATGCGCCGCCTCGCCGGCATGAAGAAGATCGGCCACCTCGGCACCCTCGATCCCATGGCCACCGGCGTTCTTCCGCTTCTGCTGGGACGCGCCACCCGCCTCGCCCAGTTTTTTACCCGCAACGACAAGACCTACGAAGGCGTCATCCGCTTCGGCTTCTCCACCAACACCTACGACGCCGCCGGCGAACCCTCCGGCCCGGACTTGAATCCAGCCGTCGCCCTCGATGCCCTGCTCCCCATCCTCGACCGCTTCACCGGCGTCTTCCTTCAAACGCCTCCGCAAGTCTCGGCCAAGAAGGTCGATGGCCGGAAGGCCTATGAACTCGCCCGCAAACGCATCCTCGTCGAACTGAAAGCGGTCGAAGTCACCGTCCATTCGCTCGAACTGCTCGCCCTCGACGGCCGCGACGCCCGCATCCGCGCCCACTGCTCCGCCGGTACATATCTCCGTTCCATCGCCCACGATGCCGGCCAGGCGCTCGGCTGCGGCGCCCATCTGGCCGCACTCCGCCGAACTCAGTCCGGCGCGTTCGATCTCTCCGCCGCCCGCACCATCGACGAACTCCAGGCCCTGGCCGCCGAATCCCGGCTCGATGAAGCCCTCGTGCCCGCCGCCCGCCTGCTACCCGAGTTTCCCCTCGAAATCGTCGATGCCATCACCGAGGCCCAGATCCGCAACGGCCGCGACTTCCGCGTCAGCCCCTTTCGCTCACGCGGTGATGCCCGCTACGTCAAAGCCGTCACGCGAAACGGTGATCTCGTCGCCATCGGCGAGATCGTCCTGCCAAACCTCTATCACCCCATCCTGGTGCTCTAACGACTACTCTCCCTGGCGCCCTTCACGCCGCCGCTTCGCCCAGCCCTCCTTCACCGTCTGCCGCGACCGCCCCAGCGCCAGCGCATCCCCGGGCACCTTCTCCGTGATCACGCTGCCGGCGGCTATATACGCCCCCTCGCCCACCTCCACCGGCGCCACCAGCGTCGAATTGCTGCCCACAAACGCGCCGTCGCCGATCACAGTCGGATGCTTCTTCCTGCCGTCGTAGTTGCAGGTGATCGTTCCGGCGCCGATGTTCACGTTCTCGCCGATCGTCGAATCGCCGAGATACGCCAGGTGCATTGCCTTCGACCCCCTGCCCAGCCGCGTCTTTTTCAGTTCGACGAAATTGCCTACATGCGCCCCGCTCTCCACCACCGCGCCCATCCGCATCCGCGCATACGGACCCGCCTCGGCGCCGCCTTCGATGGTCGCATCCTGAATGAAGCTGAACGGATGGACCACGGCCCCGCCGCCCAGCGTCACGTTCTCCAGAATCGAATGGCTGCCCACACGGCAATCCGAGCCCACCACAGTCCTGCCCTTCAATTGAACGCCTGTCTCAACGACGGTGTCCGGCCCCACCTCGACCCATGTGTCGATCGATACCGTCTCCGGCCGCTCGATCGTCACGCCCGCCGTCATCAGCGCATTGGCTTTGCGTTTCCTCAACATGCCGTCAACCTCGGCCAGTTCCACCCGGTTGTTGATCCCCACCGTCTCGGACGGGTCCGGCACCTCGAACGGCGCCGTCTTCAATCCCGATGCCCGCAGCGTCTCCACCATGTCGGTCAGGTAGATCTCGCCCGACGCCGGGTTCGCCTTGATCGATGCCAGGTGCGGCCACAAAGGCTCGGCCTCGAAACAGTAGATCCCGGAGTTCAACTCCCGCACCAGTTTCTCTTCCGCCGTCGCCGCCTTTTCTTCGACGACACGAGCCACGAAGCCGTCCTCGCGGAAGATGCGCCCGTAGCCGCGCGGATTGTCGAGCGTCACGGTCACCAGCGTCGCCGCCGCCACGCCCACTTCCCTGTGCCGCGCCACCAGCGCCGCCAGCGTCTCGCCCCGCAGCAGCGGGCAATCGCCGTACATCACCACCACTTTGCCCGTGGCGTGATGCGCCAGGTCCTGGCAAACCAGCACCGCGTGCCCGGTGCCCAATTGCTCTTCCTGAATCTGGAAGTGAATCCCCAGATGGCCCACCGTCTCGCGCACCTTCTCGCTCTGATGCCCCACCACGGCCGTGATCCGTTCCGGCGGCGCAATATCCATCGCGGCGCGAATCACGTGCTCCAGCAACGGCGCCCCGCCCACTCGGTGCAGCACCTTCGCCAGCTTCGACTTCATCCGGGTCCCGTACCCGGCGGCCAGGATGATTACCGATACATCGTCCATGAGCCCTATTGTCTCAGGACGCGCCGCCCCTTCGCCGCCTCACCCGCGCTCGCCGGCCCTTCTTCGCCAGTTGCAGCGCCACCAGCGCCGCCGCCTCGGGATCGTGCCTGATCTTCTCGCCGGGTTCCACCAGCGGCGCGCTCACCACCTCGACGCCCATCCCCCGGATCGCTTCGATGTCGTTCTCCACCGGTTCGGCGCTCTGCCTCGCATACCGCCGCCTCGCCGGCGCCGCCACCGGTTGGTTGTTGACCACGGCCACGTCCACAAGCCTCATGCCGGCGTGTTCGCAAATCACCCTCACGTGATCCGACGCCGTCAGCCCCGTCGTCTCGCCCGGCTGCGACATCAGGTTGACGAAGCATACCTTCAACGCTTCCGAACGCGAAATCGCCCGCGGTATGCCTTTCACCAGCAGGTTTGGCACGACGCTGGTGAACAGCGATCCCGGACCCATCGTGATCAGATCCGCCTCGCCGATGGCCTTCAGCGTCTCCTTCAGCGGACGGCAGTCGCCCGGCGCCAGTTCGATCCTTCTGATCCTGGCCGTGCTCCTGCTGATCCGCGTTTCCCCGTCCACCACCTTGCCGTCCTCCAGGTGTGCCCGCAGCGTCACCCTGGATGCCGTTGACGGGTAGATCCTGCCTGCGATCGCCAGCACCTCGGAACTGAATCTCACGGCTTGTCCGAAATCGCCTGTCACCTGGCTCATCGCCGTCAGAAACAGGTTGCCGAAATTGTGGCCGCGCAACCCGTGCCCCGCGTCGAAGCGAAAACTGAAAAGCCGCGTCAGCAGGCCTTCGTCCTCGGCCAGCGCCACCATGCAGTTGCGGATGTCTCCTGGCGGCAGCACGCCGAACTCCCGCCGCAGCCTGCCCGAACTGCCGCCGTCGTCCGTCACCGTCACCACCGCCGTGATGTCAATCAGGGAGAGCGGAGATGGCGCTTGCGCGTTGACGTGCGAGTAGCGCTTCAACCCCTTCAGCAGCGTGGAAAGCCCCGTCCCGCCGCCGATGGAGACGATCCGCAGCGGCGACCTCGCCCCCAGGTCCAACTCCGCGCCTCTGACTTCATTGGCGCTCATTTGCGTGCTACCGGTCGCCGGCAAGCACCTGGCCGATGATCGGGTCCTTCAACAGCGGCTGGAAATCGGCGTCCGTGCGTGCGAACGATCGGATCGACGGATCCAGGTCCACCGCCCTCTGCAAGTGCGACACCGCTCCAGGCATGTCGCCTTCCATGCCGCTGGCCAACGCCAGGGCATACCGGATATGCGCCCCGTCGCCCATCGCGAGCGCCTTCTGCAAATGCACCAGCGCCTCGGAAAACCGCCGCCCGTTGATCATCGCCACGCCGTAGTTGTAATTGTCCTCGGCCGTCCGCAGATCCGGCTTCGTCTGATCCAGCCTCTGGTCGCAGATCCTTGAATACATCCGGGCGGACTCGCAGACCGATAGCTGCGGACCTTCGCCCGCCCTGGCAAACATCGGCTTCGCCTGCGCATACTCGCCCTTCGTGAACTGCTTCATCGCGTTCGCAAAGAGATCGGTCTGCCCTTTCGCGTCCAGTGCCGCGGGCGTCCTGGCCGCCGCCGGTTTCGTGTCTGGCTGTTTCGTCGCTTTCTTCATACTTGTCAAAGCCGGCCCCTTTCATTCTCAAGGCCGGCCCATTCCCGTCCCTGGGGACAAACTCTTATTGTCCCTCATGCCGCTGCCTCCATGCCACGCCCCGGAACCGTGGGGTGGCGCTCCGCGCATTCCCTCTATTGTAGGTGTCTGCCGCCTCCTGTCAACTTTCCGCGCCGCCGCCGCCCCCTTTGTACCCGTCCCGGCCTCCTGTACAATCGGGCGCATGTTCCGCCGCACTCTCCTCCGTTCCGGCCTGGCCGCCTTCGCTCTCGGCGCCTGGCCGCTGGCCCGCCGCGCCTCCGCCGAACTGCGCAAAATGAAGATCACCCGCATCCGGCTGTACGAATCCCCCATCACCCGCCCCATCATCAATCAGAGCCACCATATCGTCACCGTCGAAACCGACGCCGGCATCACCGGCATCGGCGAAGGCGGCACGGCCGATCTCATCCAAGACTGCGCCGTCCACCTCATCGGCAAGGACCCCTCCCGCATCGACGCCCTCTGGCAACTCATGTACCGCGGCGCATTCTACCCCGCCGGCCGCGAAAAGCTCCACGCCCTCGGAGCACTCGACATGGCCCTCTGGGACATCAAGGGCAAGGCCCTCGGCGTCCCCGTCTATGAATTGCTCGGCGGACTCGCCCGCGACCACATCGAATCATACTCGACCGGATTCCCCTCCAAGGGCAATCCCCGCGACACCGCCGCCGCCTGCATCCAGGCCGGCTTCCGGGCCATCCGCATCTCGGCCGCCGATCCCCCGCGCGACGCCCGGAAAAACGTCCAGCCCTTCGTCTCCCAGCAGATCGTCCGCCGCACCCACCAGAACTGCATCGAAACCCGCGCCGGCGTTGGCGACGGCGACTGGGCCATCGACTACCACACCCGCCTCGACCTGCCCGGCGCCATCCGCCTCTCCTCCCTCATCGAACCCCTCGAACCGTATTTTGTCGAAGACCTCGTCCGCAGCGAAAACCCCGGCGTCTACAGGCAGCTCCGCCCGCTCGTTAAAGTCCCCATCGCCGTCGGCGAGCAGTTCGGCGACCGCTGGGACATCAACGAACTCATTGAGGGCCGCCTCATCGATTACTCCCGCGTCTCGCTGCCCAACTGCGGCGGCATCACCGAGTTCGTCAAACACGCCGCCATCTGCGAAACCCATTACGCCGGCCTCGTCCCCCACTTCACCGGACCCGTCTCGGAAGCCGCTCTCGTCCACTGCTGCGCCGTCTTTTCCGGACCTGTCCTCATGGAGATGCGCGGCAACGGGCCCCTGCCGGCACCCTACCTGTCCGAGTCGTTCGACTTCCGCCAAGGCAAACTCTGGCCCAATTCCCGCCCCGGCCTCGGCGTCACCTTCAACCCGGCCGGCCTCACGCTCCTCGCCGAAGCCAGCAAATCCGCCCAGCCCGTGCCCCAGTTCCGCCGCCCCGACGGCTCCTTCACAAACTGGTAACTGACTTGAAATGAATCGGAAACGGCCCGCGGCCAGACCCCATGAAGAAATTTTCCCTTTAGAAACAGGCGATTGCACACGTTCACATATTGTTCGCTTGAAACCGGCTCTCATCACTGGTAACGTGTGGCAATGCTGAGATACTTTGTCGCTCTCGCTCTGTTCTCCGGGATGCTCCTCCATGCGCAGTACGACACTGCCACCGTCCTCGGAACCGTTTCCGACCCCACCGGAGCCGCCGTCCCCAACGCCAGGATCACTCTTCTGAACATCCAGACCGGCGTCGCCGTCACCCAGACCTCCGATGAAAACGGCAACTACCAGTTCCTCAACCAGCGCATCGGCAGTTATAAGGTCACCGCCGAATCCGGCGGCTTCAAGCAGACCTCCTCGCTCGATTTCACCCTTACCGTCAGCGCCCGCCAGCGCGTCAATCTGACCCTGCAGGTCGGCGAAGTCACCGAAAGCGTCACCGTCAGCGATTCGGTCCGCCTGCTCGAGACAGACTCCAGCGACCGCGGCCAGGTCGTCGGCCGCGCACAGATCGTCAACCTGCCGCTCAACGGCCGCGCCTATGCCGACCTTGCCCTGCTGTCGCCCGGCGTGCGCAAGTCCAACATCGCCAACAGCCGCGACGCTTCTTTCAATGTCAACGGCCTGCGCAGCTCGCTCAACAACTTCATGCTCGATGGCGTCGACAACAACGCCTACGGCACCTCCAACCAGGGCTTCTCCAACCAGATCGTCCAGTTGAACCCCGACGCCGTCGCCGAGTTCAAGGTCCAGACCAACAACTTCTCGGCGGAATATGGCCGCGCCGGCGGCGCTGTCATCAACGCCAGCGTCCGCGGCGGCACCAACCAGTTCCACGGCTCGGCCTGGGAGTTCCTCCGCAACACGAAGCTGAACGCCGTCGGCTTCTTCCGCCCCTCCACCGGCGTCAAACCCGTCCTCGTCCAGAATCAGTTCGGCGCCGCCCTCGGCGGACCCATCAAGAAGGACAAGATGTTCTTCTTCGCCAACTACGAAGGCTTCCGTAACGTTGTTCGCGCCCTCCAGTTCGCTAACCTCCCCACTGTCAACCAGCGCCAGGGCAGCCTCGGCATCCCGGTCCGCAACCCGCTCACCGGCGACGTCTATACCGACGGCGTCATCCCCCAGGCCGCCATCACCGCATTCGCCAGAAAGGTGATGGGCGACCTGCCCGCCCCCATCCGCTCCAGCAGCGTCGGCGTCGCCCCCTCCAATAACTGGGACTTCCTCACCCCCACCCCCACCGTCGACGACAAAGGCGACGTCCGCTACGACTACTACGTCAACAGCAAGTTCAACCTATTCGGCCGCTACAGCCACAGGCTGATGAACCGGACTGAAAACTACGTCATCCCAGGCCCGTCGGGCGGCAACGCCAACGGCAACGTGCGCGTGCTCAACAAGCAGTTCACCGCCGGCTTCAACTACAACGCCACCCCCTCCTCCGTTCTCGACTTCCGCCTCGGCTACAGCATCTTCGAGGGAGGCAAGACCGCGCTCGGCTCGGAACGTCCCAACATGGCCCAGGAATACGGCATCAGCGGACTGCCAGACTCGCCCGTCATCGGCGGCGGCCTCACCGCACAGTCCATCGGCGGCTTCTCCGCCCTCGGCCGCCAGTCCTCCAACCCCCAGTTCCAAGACCCCACCTCCTTCAACCCCAAGTTGAATTTCTCAAAGATCTCCGGCCGCCACATCTGGAAGACCGGCTACGAGTACCAGGCCATCAACACCGATATCTTCGACTTCAATCCCCAGTACGGCCAGGACAACTACAGCGGCCAGTTCACCCGGCCCGCCGGCTCTTCCAGCAACAACCTTTACAACCTCTCCGACTTCCTCCTCGGCCTGCGCTCCAGCTACAGCCTCAACAACGAGATCGTGCTCAACTACCGCCAGCGCATGCACTTCCTCTACTTCCAGGACGACTGGAAAGTGAACTCCAAACTCACGCTCAACCTCGGCGTCCGGTACGAATTCGCCACCCCGCAGTGGGAAGCCCAGAACCGCATCTCCAACTTTGACCCCAACGGCAACAAACTCATCCAGGCCTCCAGCGGCGGCATCTATGAGCGCGCTCTCGTCCGCCCCGACAAGAACAACTTCGCTCCCCGCATCGGCGTCGCCTATACCCTCACCCCCCGCACCGTGCTGCGCGGCGGCTACGGCATGAGCTACGTCCACTTCAACCGCCTCGGCGGCGAGAACCTGCTCGGCTACAACGGCCCCAATATCGTCAACCTCACGATCAACCAGGTGCCCACCCAGCCTCTTTGCGCCGGCAACAACTACACCGGCTGCTTCCGCACCACCCAGATGGGCTATCCCAGCGGCCTGGTGAATCCGGCGAACTTCTCCACCGCCACCACCCGCACCAACTACACCCCTGCCGATTACCGCACCAGCCGCGTCGAAAGCTGGCACTTCACAATCCAGCGTGAACTCGTCAAGGACCTGCTCTTCGATATCGGCTACGTCGGCAACCGCTCGCGCGGCCTCATGAGCCTCGCCGACTATAACCAGGCCGTCCCCAATCAGCCTGGCCAGAATGTCGCCCTGCTCGCGCGCCGCCCCATCCCTGGCTACGACTACATTCAGATCTCCTGGGGCGGCGGCTTCTCCGACTACCACGGCCTTCAGATGAAACTCGAACGCCGCTATTCCGGCGGCGTCTACCTGCTGAACAGCTTCACCTGGTCCAAGGTCATCGATAACGCCTCCGGCCACCTTGAAGCCTCGAACGGCGACAATTCACGCCTCAACTACCGCGACATCGCCAGTGAAAGAGGCATCGGCAGCTATAACCAGCCTCTCAACAACACCAGCACCGCCGTCTGGGAAATCCCCTACGGCCGCGGCCGCAAGTGGGGTTCTTCCGTGAACGGCTTCGTCAACGCCGTCCTCGGCGGCTGGCGTCTCACCGGTATCAACACCATGACCTCCGGCCAGCCGATCAACCTCAGCTACGCGCCTCCGAGCGCGTTCCAGGTCTCAACCGCCCCCACCTACCGCCCCAACTACCTCGGCGGCAGCATCTACTCCCCGGAGAAGAGCGTCACGAACTACTTCAATAAGGCCTCGGTCGTCGCCCCCAGCACCGCCACCCCGAACGACCCCTCCCGGCCCTTCGGCAACCTCGGCCGCAATGCCGGCAGAACCGATCCGATCTTCAACTTCGACGCCGGCGCCCACAAGGACTTCAACCTCCCCTGGGAAGACACCCGCCTCGAATTCCGCGCCGAGTTCTTCAATATGTTCAACACCACCAACCTCGGCGCCGCCCAGGGCAACGTGCTGAACAATGCCTTCGGCACCATCACCAGCCTGTCGTCTCCGGCCCGCCAGATCCAGTTTGCGCTGAAACTGGCCTTTTAGCCCGAAGTTCCACCACCCGCCGAGCGCTATCTCATTGATTTAACGCGGGAGCGTGGCGAACCGGCGTTGCTGTTTCTGGCTACAGGCCGAGCAGTTGGAAGGCCTGCGCCTAGAACGGCGTGGGCCAGGTCAGTTGGTGGAACGGGGTGGCCGTTGGATCGGACGCGCCGCGGTCGGCGGCCTTTTCGCCGTTCGCGATGATGATCTCATCCGCGGCGGCCAGGGAAGTCTGCATGGGGAGCACCCGTCTATTTCTTCAACCTCGCCTGCCAGTTCACCAACACCGTGTTTGGCTTGCTTACGTCATGCGGCATCGGTCAAGGACACCGTCAATCCAGGCCGGGGGACCCGTTCTCCGCGCCAGCGGCCAAGGGGGAGAGACCTCTGCTTGCCGGTTGCCGCTCCGATGGAGAGGCGTCAGGCGGCCTTGCCCATGAGGCGGCGGATGGCCGGGGTGGCGATGGCCAGCACGGCGGCCGAGACCAGGAGCATGGCGGCGATGCCGCCGTAAAGCGACATCAGGGTGGAGGGTTCGTTGGCGACGAAGAAGCCGGAGAGGTAGCCGGCGAGTTTGTTGCCAAGACTGGTGGCGAAGAACCAGGCGCCCATCATGAGACCGACGAGGCGGACAGGGGCGACCTTGGTGACCGTGGACAGGCCGACGGGGCTGAGGCACATTTCGCCGACGACATCAAAGAAATAGACGGCGACGAGCCAGAGGGGGCTGATCTTGCCCGACGCGGTGAGGGCGGAGGCGGGGATGAGGATGCAGAAGGCGATGCCGATGGCGGCGAGACCGAGGGCGAACTTGGCGGGGCTGGAGGGCTGGTTGGAGCCCATGCGGATCCACATGCGGGCGAAGATGGGGGCGAGGATGATGACGTAGAACGGGGTGAGGGACTGGAGCCAACTGGCGGGGAATTCGAAGGAGCCGAGCTGGGTGCGGACCAGTTCCTTGGCGAAGAGGTTGAGGCTGGCGCCTTTTTGTTCATAGGCGGCCCAGAACATGATGGTGAAGGTAAAGAGGATGAGGATGGCGAGGATGCGCTTCCATTCGTCGCGGGTGAGCGCGCCGTGGGGTTCGGCGGAGGATGAAGCGCTGGGCTTGGGCCTGGATCCGACCTCGGCGAGGGTGTTGCGGCGGAAGAGATAGACGCAGAGGCCGGCGATCATGCCGACGCCGGCGGCGCCGAAGCCCCAGTGCCAGGACATGTTGGGATCGAAGCCGCGGGCGGCGAGGAAGGCTTTGAAGGCGGCGCTTTCGGCGAGGAAGCCGCAGGCGAGCGGGGCCATGACGGCGCCGACGTTGATGCCCATGTAGAAGAGGGAGAAGCCGGAGTCGCGGCGGGGGTCGGAGGAGGAGTAGAGCGAGCCGACCATGGTGGAGATGTTGGGTTTGAGGAGTCCGGTGCCGATGGCGATAAGGGAGAGTCCGGCGTAGAAGAAGGTCTGGGAGGAGACGGTAAGGGCGAACTGGCCGCAGGTGATAATGATGCCGCCGAGCAGGACGGCGGTGCGGGCGCCGAGCCAGCGGTCGGCGATGAGGCCGCCGGGGACCGAGAGGATGTAGACGGCCATGGTGTAGGTGCCGTAGAGGGAGGCGGCCTGCTTGACGTCCATGCCGAGGCCGCCCGAGGCGGGCAGGGCGACGGCGTAGAGGACGAGGATGGCGCGCATGCCGTAGAAGGAGAAGCGCTCCCACATTTCGACGAAGAAGAGGGTGGCGAGGCCAGGGGGGTGGGCGGAGAGACCGGAGGCGGGGGCGGCGTGAGACATTGGACTTCGGCTACGCAATGGATGAGATGGGGCGGCAGGGTATGCCGCCCATTGGATTAGTCTAGCGTGTCGGCGAGGACTTTGGCGGTCTGGTCGGCGCGGTACTGGTCGAGTTTGGCGGAGTATTCGGGGTACTTGTTGGCGAGGATGGAGACGGCGAACAGGGCGGCGTTGGTGGCGCCGGCCGTGCCGATGGCGAAGGTGGCGACGGGGATGCCGCCGGGCATTTGAACCATGGAGAGGAGCGAATCGAGTCCGCCGAGTGATTTGGTCTGCATGGGGACGGCGAGGACGGGGATTGTCGTGAAAGCGGCAGCGACGCCGGCGAGGTGGGCGGCTCCGCCGGCGGCGGCGATGATGACCTCGACGCCGCGGGATTTAGCGGTTTTGAAGAAGCCGGCGGCCTGATCGGGGGTGCGGTGGGCCGACAGGACGCGTTTTTCGTAGGCGATGCCGAACTGGTCGAGAGTCGCGCAGGTGCGGGACATGACTTCCCAGTCCGATTTGCTGCCCATGACGATGCCGACGAGGGGCTGGTTCATAGAAATACCTCCAAGAGAGTGTTGAGTCGTGGGAACGGCGAGGCCGGGTGGCGAGACGGGTGGTCACTTGAAGATCAGGGGCCGCCGTAAATAAACAGGATACAACTTTGGCGCGAGTGATGCGCTCAGGGGGTGGGGGGAATGGACGGACGGGGGGTGGGGGTGGCGGGATGGGGGTTGGGAATGAGGGGGGTTTATTGGCGAATAGAGGGCGAATCCTCATCGGTTTTCGGGTTCAGTTCGGCCTTCCTGCTGGCGATGTAGGAGCGATGCGAGCCTTTAGCCACGCTGCGCATCCATTGG
>PNKE01000043.1 GCA_013822245.1 Candidatus Solibacter sp. | reverse complement strand
CTGTGAAGCAGATCGCCCGGCGCCGCCGCAACCCTTTGGGCAGCAACCACTTGCCGCGATAGCTTCGTTGGCCGTCGTCGTGGATGAATGGCATCGACTTCCTCCTCCCGCCTCGCTCTCGCGGCAAGTGATCTGGCTGCGCGGCCGCACGCGACTTCTACCACGGGCTGCTAGTGCATAGCGCAGACATTCGGTCGAGTTTAAAGACCTCAGCAGATTAGCCTTCGCAAAGATCTTGATGGCCTGGACTCCGATTCCCAGCTCCTTCGCAACGGGGAGGGCCATCTTCTCAAAGCTAAGGTAGGCGTGATCTGCGGCGTGCACTGGCATCATGACGGCGTCCCACTTGTCGTAGGCCTTCATCATCGCCGCATGAACTTCAGGGTCGAAATGACCAGTGAAGCCGATGAAACGACATTGCCCGGCCTTCTTGGCGGCTTCAAACGTCTCCATCGCTCCGCCCGGCGCGAAGATCGCTTTAATGTCGTTGTGAGTCCGAAGATCGTGTATCTGCCACAGGTCAAGGTGATCGGTCTTCAGCAGGCGAAGCGAGGTTTCCAGATCCGCTTGTGCGCCCTTGGCCGTGCGCTGTGCGGACTTCGATGTGAGGAAAACGTCGTTACGAACACCCTGAAGTCCGATACCGTATGCTTCTTCTGAGCGCCCCTGCCAATACATGCGAGCGCAGTCGTAGTAGGTCAGCCCGAGATCGTACACTCTGCGAACATGCTCTGCTGCTGCTTGAACAGTCGGGTGCAGATCCATACGGGCCCCGCCTTGCGCGATCATGCTGACTTTCAGACCTGTTTTGCCAAGGGTTGTGACCGGGATGTCGCCGGCCTTGATCTTTTGCGCAGCTGCGAACGTCGGATTGATGGATATCCCGGCGAATGCGCCGCCGGCAAATAACCTTCTCTTCATATCGAACCTCTCAGGATGAACTGCTTGTTTCACCGGCCGGCCATCTGCATAGCAGCCGGATCGAGGCGCGCCACTGCTTCCGTGCGGTCTGTTGTCAGCCCGCCCCAGTAGCTCAGGCCCATGCAACCGTATCCGACAGCGGATACCTCCAGATCTCCCAATCTGCGTTTCTTCATTGAGTCCTCGCTCCTGTCCTGCTGATCGCCGTTTCCCGGACCGTAGCCGAAACTCATACCCATGCAGCCCAAACCCACGCCCGACACTTCCAGTGTGCCCTTTCCGAGCTTGCGGATCTGCATACTTCAAGGGTAGGATCCCGGGGCTGGTGGCCGTTAGCCTGAACCTGCCGACTTTTAGCCTATTCCTGTCGATGGCGAGCGAAAATGTTCGCCGGAGATGTATTCTTGGTTCAAAGGAGCCAAAGTGAAAATCCCCAGTCCCGTCCGAAGCGTCAACGTGATTCCAGACCGGCTCCAGAAGTTGAAGGAAGAACTGGCTCACAGGATTGCGGCCTACGTTGGCACAGAGCAGAAGCGGATCACCGAAGTGCCGGGTCTCACAGTGCACCGGCGAACGGCTCCCACGCCACCCTGCTCGATGACCTACGAGCCGAGCCTGATCTTGACGGCGCAGGGGTGCAAGCGGGTTGAACTTGGCGACAGGGCCTTCACTTACGGCTCGTCCCACTATCTGCTGGCGTCTGTCGCCCTCCCGGTCGTGGCCCGGGTCGTGGAAGCGAGCGAACAGACGCCTTGTCTGGCCCTCTCCTTGAAGCTGAAGATGCCCGTAGTCAGGGAACTTCTCGGCCGGGAAGAGATCACGGTTGGCCCGCAGCCGGAAAAAGGCCCCGCCATCGCCGTTGGCGAGCTGACCGTGGAATTGCTCGACTCCTTCTGCCGGCTCATGCGCCTTTTGGATCAACCTCGGGAGATCGGCTTCCTCCACGAATTGATCGAGCGCGAAATCATCTTCCGCGTCCTGCGAGGGCCAGAGGGCGCTCGGCTTCGCGCCATTGCAACGTTAGGCGATCAGAGTCAGCGGACGGCGAAAGCAATCGCCTGGATCAAAGACAACTATGCAAAACCGCTCCGCGTCGAGGAACTCGCGGAGATCGCCGGCATGGGCGTCTCCACGCTGCACCATCACTTCCGGGCGCTGACGGCGATGAGCCCGCTCCAATATCAGAAGCAGATCCGCCTCCAGGAAGCGCGAGCGCGTATGTCGATACAGGGTTTGGATGTCGGGAGCGCTGCCTTGGAGGTCGGCTACGAAAGCGCCAGCCAGTTCACGCGCGAGTACAAGCGTTTTTTCGGCCAAACGCCGATGCGGGATACTCGCACTCTCCGTTCGACTGACACCGCGCAAATGGAGACCCTCCGGGCTCGTTGACGCGGTGCCACTCACCTGGACCTGCAAGGCGCCCTTCGCTGGCGGCGCATGGCTACCAACGCCTCGTCCATACGATGGCTTGAACCGGCCCGTGAAGAAGACCTACTCCGACGGCACTCCGGCGGTGACCTACACCTATGATGATGCCCCCACCAACGGCAAGGGCCGCCTGCGTTCAGTCAGCGTCTTGGGCGGCACGTCGGTGTCGTATAGTTATGACGTGATGGGCCGGGTCACCGCCAGTTCGCAGACCACCGACGGCATCACCTATCCGTTTTCCTACACCTACAACCTTGCCGGCGGCGTCGAGAGCACCACGCTGCCCTCCGGCCGCAGCCTCAAGCAATGCTATGACGTCGCCGGGAGGGCAACGTCGGTGACGGGCACGAAGTCCGGCGAGGCCGCACACGACTACATTTCCCAGGTCACCTACGATGAGGGCGGCGGGATGAACCAGGCCCAACTCGGCAATGGCAAGTGGGAGGACTGGGATTACAACTACCGTAAACAGGTTATCGGGATCAAACTGGGCGCCACGGCCGGAGCAACCGACCTGCTTTCGCTCGCCTTCTACTACGGCCTGAACGCCAACAACGGCAACGTTCTGAGCCAAACCATCGCCCGCCCGTCGTTTTCGGTGACGCAGACCTACGGCTACACTGATCCTCTGAACAGGTTGAGTTCGGTGACCGAAGGCGCGGAATCGCGCACGTTTGACTACAGCGCGACTGGCAACATGTGGGTCGCCACGGCGAGCACGAACTTCGCCGCCGGCAGTTTCACGCCCCGGACCTCGACCTGGTACAACGCCAACAACCGCCTGGTGAACACTGGCCTGGGCATCGCCTATGACTCCGCCGGCAACCAGACCGCCATCGGCGGCTACACGAACACGTTTGACGCCGAAAACCGGCTCACCTCCTCGACCATCAACAGCGTGACGACCTCGTACAGGTGAGCGTGCGGTTCGGGGTTTTGGCACAGCCGACAGAGTAAAAGCCGGTCACCCGAAGGAAACCGGCTTGCTAACTTCTTGTTTTTCTATAAGTTCTGGAGCCACCCGCCGGGATTGAACCGGCGACCTGCTGATTACGAATCAGCCGCTCTACCAGCTGAGCTAGGGTGGCTCCCTATGCGGCTCAATCGCCCAGGCGCGGATGCAAAACGCTCTCTCGCCCGGTCTTACGGCCGCTACTCCTAATTTAACATGGAACCCCGCGCGGTTCTCAACCCAAACACGCTCAATTGCCGGTCTCAGCCCGCCCAGCCCCGCGTCCGCAGAATCGTCTCCAACCGGCTCTTCAACTGCGCCTTCAACCCCGCATGCGCGGCATCGCCGGCCAGGTTCTTCATCTCCCGCGGATCCGTCGGGTAGTCATACAACTCCTCGCCCTCGCGCCCGCCGTCCCACATCGAATAACGGTAACGCTCGGTCCTCAGCGAATGCCCGTCGATCACCTTCTTCTCCGCCATCCGCCTTACCTGCGAGATCGCCGGACGGTCCCACGCCGCGGCCGGGTTATCCAGCAGCGGCACGAGGCTCGCCCCTTGCAGATTCCCCGGCGCATCTTTCAGCCCGCACAGCTTCGACAGCGTCGGATAGATATCCAGAAACTCCACCGTCCGCCCGCACACCTTCCCCCGCGCCTTCACCCCAGCCCCGGCTATGATCATCGGACTCCGCGCACTCGGCTCAAACACCGTCTGTTTCATCCATTGCCCGTGCTCGCCAAGCTGATACCCATGGTCGCTCCAAAACGCCACCGTCGTGTTCGATTCAAGCTTCAGCCGCTTCGTCGCATCCAGCAGCCTGCCGATCTGCGCGTCCAGAAACAGGATCGTCGCATAATATGCGCGCATCGCCTCAAGCCGCTGCCGCCCGGTCATGCCCCAGTTGGCCGGCCGCGTGAAATACGCCCACTTCGGCGCGATGTTCATCTCCCATTCCTCGAACGGAATCAGCTTCATCTTCCCCATCGGAACCATGTCGAAGTACTTCGACGGCGCGATCCACGGCACATGCGGCTTATAGAATCCCGCCCCGAGAAAGAACGGCTCCCCCCGCTTCTGCTCCATCAACCGGATCACTTCCGACGCCACAATCCCGTCGGTATGCTCTTCATCCTTCGCCGGCGAGGCGTAGTACGCCACCGCCGAACCCAGCCCGCGGTTCGGCGTGAAGTTGGTCAGCAGCGGCTCTTCCTTCGTCTTGTCCACGCCGATGGGGTTGACCTTCAGGTTCCACGACGGCGCATCGTCCAACCCGTCGGTGCCGATCTGGCCCGGATTGCCGTAATGGTAGATCTTGCCCACGCGCGCGGCAAAGTAGCCGTTCTGCTGGAAGTGCTGCGACAGCGTCACCACGTTCGGGTGAATCTCCCGGAAGTGCGTCTTCAGTTCGTAGACCCGCGTCGTATCCGGCGCCAGACCTGTCATCAGCGACGTCCGCGACGGGCTGCACAGCGGAAACTGGCAGTAGGCGCGGTCGAAACGCACGCCCGCCGCGGCGAGCCTGCCGATGTTCGGCGTCGGGACGATCGAATGCCCGTAAGTGCTGAAGTGGTGGTTCAGGTCATCGGCGGCGATGAACAACACGTTGCGCCGGGGAGCTTTCTGCGCGATCAGCGGCGCGGAAGCGGCGGCGAGGAATGTGCGTCGGGATATTGATGTTGTCACTTCGCGTCGATTCTAACAGGTAGAAATCGGGGAGAGGTGACAATTTTGAACCGCGACTCGCCCGCCTGCATCACGTGATTCCGGGCGTCCTGCGGCTGTTGGAGTCCAAGCACAATGCGCACCAGATCCTCTTCCTCGGGGCGAATGCCGCCCAGCGGGATGCGTTGAGGTTTCCGGGTTTGACGTTCTCGTAGCCGCATATGCGTGTCTCCGGCGGCGCACGGGCGCGGAGAGATCCTCACAATGCCGGTCGGGGTTTTTTCTACCGGGAGGTCCTCGGCTGCATCCTGCTGAACCTGGCTTGCTGCCCTGTTCAGTTGCCGCTCATCTCTCTAGACGCAGCAGAAGATGGAAAGTTCTAAATCCGCGTCAGATTTCCAACTTGTGATGAATCTTAACCGGCCGCCTTGCTCTCCGCCGCGCCCTCGCGGTTCAGCACAAGCCACCCCAGCACGCCCGCAACCGGCAGCGCCGCGACAACGAAGAACAGTAATCCGTAGGCGCCCTGGTCCACCATCCGCCCCAGCACCGGCATCAGCACCGCCACCACCGCCGACCACGACCCCGCCCCGATGCCCGCCACCAGCGCCGTCTGGTCAGCCGGATACGCCTGCGCCGCTGACCTCAGCGAGATCACGATAAACCCCGACGCCACAAACATCATCCAGAAGAAAATCGCCAGCGCCGCCGCCGCGGATTCGACAAACGGCGTCGCCGCCACCGGCAGCCCCATCACCATCAACAGCGTCATCAGCTTCACCGGCCGCGCCATCCTCGCCCTGTTCCGGTCCGCCACCCACCCCCAGAAGAAGTAGCCGATCTCCCAGCCCAGCGGCGGGATCCACAGCACCTTGCCCAGATCCGCCTGCGACAGCCCATGCACCCGGCTCAACACCAGCGGCGCGACATACAGAATCGGCGCAATCGGAAACGCCCCCAGCGCATAGCTCGCAAACAGCGCCCAGAACCGCCGCTCTCCCGGATTCGGCACGTGAAACCTTGCCGGCCGCCGCGCCGGCGCGGGCAGAGACGGCGGCCGCGCATACATCCTCCAAACGACGATCCAAACCACGCCCGCCACACCCGTGAACAGGAACGCCGTCCGCCACCCAAAGTGCAACGCAATCGGAATCACGATCCACGGCGTAATCACCGCCCCCAAAGACCCGCCGCTGTACGCAATCGCCAACCCCCGCGACCGCTTGTCCGGCGGCAGCGAATCGAAAGCCGTTCGCAGCCCGCCCGGAAACGTCGCCCCCTCGCCGAATCCCAGCACCGTCCTCGCCACGGCAAACCCCACCAGCCCGCTCATCATCGAATGCGACGCGCTCGCCACGCTCCACACCCCCACGGCGATCATCATCCCCGCCCTCAATCCCACCCGGTCCAGCACGCTCCCCCAAACCGGATTCCCGATCATGTAGGCGATCGAAAACGCGCTGATCGCGATCCCGTACTCCTCTGTCGTCAGGCCCGTCTCGCCCATGATCGTCGGCGCCAGCACCGCCAGCGTCTGCCGGTCGATATAGCTGATCAACGAACACAGCATCATCAGCGACGGGGCGACCCACATCTTCATGCCCGTCGCGGGCGTTTGGGTGGAATTGGACAATATGTCGATTATCGCCTGTGCCGTCCTGGCCTCCGTCGAACCCCGCCCGCACGCCTCCGCAATTTCGGAGTGGAACGTCCAGTAACCCGCCTGCTAACCTGCATCTGTCCCCCCTATGCCTGTGAATTACGTTCTTCCCCTCCTGCTGGCCGCTGGATTGGCGGCATTTGCACAATCCGCGCCTGTCGCCTTCACCGGCGCCCGCGTCATCCCCATCGAAGGCGCTGAGATCGCCAACGGCACGGTCGTCGTCGAAAACGGCAAAATCGTCGCCGTCGGACCCGCCGCCTCGGTCACCATCCCCGCCAATGCCCAGCGCATCGACCTCAAGGGCAAAGTCCTCATGCCCGGACTCGTCGATTCCCACTCCCACATCGGCCAGCCCGAAGGCGCTGACTCCACCGCCCCCATCCAGCCCGAAATCCGTGTCCTCGATTCCGTCAACGCCCGCGCCTCTTCCATTAAACGCGCCCGCGCCGGCGGCATCACCACCGTCAACGTCATGGCCGGCTCCGGCCACCTCATGTCCGGCCAGACCCTCTACCTCAAACTCCGCGAAGCCCGCACCATCGACGGCCTCCTCATCAGGCTCCCCGACGGCTCCATCGCCGGCGGTATGAAGATGGCCAACGGCACCAACTCCCGCCGCAACCCGCCCTTCCCCGGCACCCGCGCCAAGTCCGCCTCCCTCGTCCGCGAACAGTTCATCAAGGCACAGGAGTACCGCGCCAAGGTCCGCGCCGCCGCCGGTGACGCCACCAGGATGCCCCCGCGCGACCTCGGCATGGAAGCCCTCGTTGAACTCCTCGACGGCAAGCGCATCGTCCAGCACCACACCCACCGCCATGACGACATCCTCACCGTCCTCCGCCTCGCCGAGGAGTTCGGCTTCAGGGTCGTCCTCCACCACGTCTCCGACGGCTGGATGGTGGCCAGGGAAGCCGCCGCCTCCAAACGCGTCATCGGCGCTTCGGTCATCGTCATCGATTCCCCCGGCGGTAAACTCGAAGCCCGCGACTTCGCGTTCGAAACAGGTGCGGAAATGGACCGCGCCGGTGTCCTGGTCGGCTTCCATACTGACGACGGCGTCACCGATTCCCGCTGGTTCCTGCGCTCCGCCGCCCTCGCCGTCCGCGCCGGCATGGACCGCCAGAAGGCCCTCGAAGCCGTCACCCTCGCCAACGCCAAACTCCTCGAACTCGACGCCCGCGTCGGTTCCATCAAGCCCGGCAAGGACGCCGACCTCATCATCCTCTCCGGCGACCCCTTCTCCGTCTACACCCTCATCGAACAGACCTGGGTTGAAGGCCGCAAAATCTTCGACCGCTCCAATGAAAAGGACCGCCTCTTCGCCACCGGCGGCGTCGGCGCAGCCTATGACGGCGCCCTGATGCACCTCGACGAATGCGGCGGCCACACCCTGGAAGGGAGCTCCCACTAATGCGTTACTCAATCCTCGCACTCGCCCTCTGCGCCCCTCTCGCCGCGCAAACCCTCGCCGTCAAGGGCGAAACCGTCTACACCATGGCCGGCGCACCCATCCGCGACGGCGTCGTCATCGTCCGCGACGGCAGGATCGAACGCCTCGGTCCCGCCGCCTCCACCCCCATCCCCGCCGGCATGAAAACCCTCTCGGCCAAAGTGGTCACGCCCGGCCTCATCGACGCCCACTCCACCGTCGGCCTCTCCGGCATCCTCAACCAGAACCACGACCAGGACCAACTCGAACGCTCCGCCCCCATCCAGCCCGAACTCCGCGCCATCGACGCCTATAACGCCAAGGACCCGCTCGTCGCCTGGCTCCGCTCCTTCGGCGTCACCACCCTCCACACCGGCCACGGCCCCGGAGCCCTCATCTCCGGCCAGACCATGATCGTCAAGACCCTCGGCCAAACCGTCGAAACCGACATGGTGAAGGCCGCCGCCATGGTCGCCGCCAGCCTCGGCGAGCGGGGCCGCGCCGACGCGGGCAAGGCGCCCGGCACGCGCGCCAAAATGATCGCCATGCTGCGCACTGAGTTCCTCAAGGCGCAGGACTACGCCGCCCGCGTCGCCAAGGCCGATAAGGGCAAGGAACCCGCCCGCGACCTCCGCCTCGAAGCCCTCGGCAAAGTCCTCAACGGCGAACTGCCGCTCATGGTCACTGTCAACAAGGCCAACGACATCCTGGCCGCCATCCGCCTGGGCAAGGAGTTCGGCCTCAAAATCGTCCTCGACGGCGCCGCCGACGCGCCCCTGGTTCTCGACGAAATCAAGGCCTCCGGCTACCCCGTCTTCGTCCACCCTTCGATGGCCCGCCCCACCGGTGACGCCGAGTCCCTTTCTCTCGAGACGGCCTCGAAACTCCGTGCCGCGGGCATCCCCTTCGCCATCCCCTCCGGCTTCGAGGGCTATGTCCCCAAGACCCGCGTCATCCTGTTCGAAGCCGCCCTCGCCGCCGCCAACGGTTTGACGATGGAACACGCCCTGGCCTCCATCACCATCGAACCCGCCAAACTGCTCGGCATCGATTCCCGCGTCGGCTCCCTCGCCCCAGGCAAGGACGGCGATCTCGCCCTCTACGACGGCGACCCGCTCGAATACACCACCCACGCCGTCGGCGTCATCATCGCCGGCAAAGTCGTCTCCGACATCAAACGCTAAACCTGTCCGTCATCCAGATAAAAACGAGGGGGCCGCGAAGCCCCCTCTTCTCATTGATCCCCCAGTGCGGTTCGCGCCCGGGGAATCAGGAAACCGGTTCAAATCTCGCCTGGAAAAACCGCAGGTGCTTCGGCTCGTACGTCATCCGCAGCCCCCGGATCTTCTCCCGCTCCTCATACACGCAATACACTGACTCCGCCGTCACGTCCATATGCGCCTGCGTGTAAACCCGCCTTGGAATCGTCAGCCTCACCAACTCCAACTTCGGCATCCGCTCCTCGCCCGTCACCGTATCCCGCCCCGACGACACCGCCCCCCGCTCCATCGCCCTCACCCCGCTGTCCAGGTAAATCGCCGCCGCCAGCGTCTGCGCCGGGTACTGCGTCTGCGGCACATGCGGCAGGAACGCCTTCGCATCCAGGAAGATCCCATGCCCGCCGATCGGCTTCACGATCGGCACGCCCCACTTCATCAGCTTCTCGCCCAGGTACACCACCTGCCCCACCCGCGCCCGGATGTGGTCGTCCTCGACTGACTCTTCAATCCCGATCGCCACCGCCTCCATATCGCGCCCCGCCATGCCGCCATAGGTATGCAACCCCTCGTAGACCACCACCAGGTTGCGCGCCTTCTCGGCCGCCTCGTCATCGTTCAGCGCCAGGAATCCGCCGATGTTGGCCAGCGGGTCTTTCTTGGCGCTCATCGTGCAGCCATCGGTCAGCGAACAGATCTCAAAGACGATCTCGGCGACCTTCCGCCCCTCATGGCCCGGCTCCCGCTGCTGGATGAAGTACGCGTTTTCGGCCACCCGCGTGGCATCCAGGATGATCTTCGTCCCGTACTTGTCCGCCAGCGCCCGCGCCTGTTTCAGATTCGCCAGCGACATCGCCTGCCCGCCGGCCATATTCACCGTCGCCGCCAGGCTGACATACGGCACCCGCCCCGGATTCGCCTTCAGCACCGTCTCCAGCTTGTCCAGGTTCACGTCGCCCTTGAACGGGTGTTCGCTGGCCGGGTCGTGCGCCTCATCAATAATGATGTCCACGAACCGCCCGCCTGCCAGCTCCTGATGCAGCCGCGTCGTCGTGAAATACATGTTGCCCGGCACCACGTCGCCATCGCCGATCATGATCTGTGACAGAATGTTCTCCGCCCCGCGCCCCTGATGCGTCGGGATCACGTGCTTGTAGCTGTAATACTTCCTCACCGCCGCTTCCAGCCGGTAGAAGTTCTCGCTGCCGGCATAGGCTTCGTCGCCCAGCATCATCCCCGCCCACTGCCGGTCCGACATCGCCGACGTCCCCGAATCGGTCAGCAGGTCGATATAGACGTCCCGCGACCGCAGCAGGAACGTGTTGTACCCCGCCTCCTCAATCGCTCGCTGCCGCTGTTCCGGCGTTGTCATCCTCACCGGTTCGACAACCTTGATCTTGAACGGTTCCGCCCAGCTTCTGCGTTCGAGTGGCATGACGTGTCTCCCTACACCATCAAACTACCGCCGAATTCGTGTGGTTTGAATTCGGATCGTGCCGCCCTGCCGGCAAAGTGTTAATGTTTGAAAAGTCCGGAGCACAACCTTATGCCAATCGGAAAGAAGCCCCCTGCCGCCCGCCTCGATGAACTCGACTGGCGCATCCTCGCCGAACTCCAGGCCGGCGCCCGCCTGTCCTATTCCGAACTCGGCCGCCGCATCGCCCTCTCCACCCCCGCCGCCGCCGAGCGTGTCCGCCGCCTCGAAGACTGGGGCGTCATCCGCGGCTACTCGGCCATCGTCGATCCCGAACGCGTCGGACTCGCCGTCGGCGCCTTCATCCGCATCCGGCTCGCCGGACCCGAAACGCTCGCCCGGAAACTCACCTCCGCCCTCGCCGGCATGCCCGAAGTCCTCGAATGCCACCGCTGCACCGGCGACGAGTCGTTCATCCTCAAGGTCCGCGTCGCTTCCGTCGGCCAGCTCGAATCCTTGATCGACAAACTCACCCGCTTCGGCGCCACATCGACCTCCCTCATCCTCTCTTCCCCCGTCGAACGCCGGACCATTCAACCGCCCGAACCGGTTCACTCGACGATGAAACCGTCGATATCCACGAACGAGCCTTGAGAACCCTCCGCTTGCCGCCCCAACACCCTGACGGTTAACGTATGCCGGCCCGCCGTCCCGGCCTCGAACCGCGCCCGCTGCTGCCACCGGATCTCCTTCGCAAATCCATCCAGCGTCCCCGCCGGGTTCCCGTCGATCAATATCTCCGCCTGCCCCCGGTTGAACGCTTTCGTGTGAATCAATGTCACGGCGCTGCCTTCAAAGTCGAACTCCGCCTCGCACGCCGGCTGATCGCAGTAGAGCAGCGTCCCCTTGTATGCCTCGGCGAACTGTTTGTCGCGGGTCCACTGTCCCCTCAATCGCAAACCCCGGCTCAGGTCGTCATACGATCCTGCCACCCGGTGCCGCCGGTCCGGCGCCGCGCCCGGCGGCAACAGCCGGTAGATGCCCCAATCGCCCACGGCGTACTCGAGCACGCTCTGATGCCCGTCGGAAAGCTCCCACGCGGCGATGTTCGAGAACAGCTCCGGCCGGTCTCCCGCCGGACCGATCCAATACCTGATCCGTCTCGTCTCAAGCGCCCTCCGCGCCTCATCCACCGTCCGCGCCCGCCTCAACTCGTCGGCGAAGAACCCACCATGCCACGTGTGCACCCACGCCCTCGCATGAAGCCGCCCGGCTCCTTCCAGCGTGACAAACGCGATCGCCTCGCCCGGCAGTTCACGGTTGGCGTACTCGATCAGCGGCTTCAACGGCGCCGACTCGGCCTCATACCTCGCCATCCGCGCCTGCTCCGTGATCGGTTCAATGATGAAGTCCCGGTGGTACCAGCCGGCGTTGGTGAAGTAGAGCAGGTTCAGCCCGCACACCGCCGCCATCAGCCATTTCCATTGCACCCTCTCCGACGCCTTGCCGATCGCCAGCGTCCACAGCAGCAGCGCCGCATACATATAGCGGATATACGGCTGCCCGAAGAACACGACCACAATCTCCGCCGCCCCCAGCGCCAGCGCCGCCCGCATCATCGTGTCCCGCCTCCGGATGAAGGCGTACACCGTCGCCGGCATCAGCGCCAGCCATTGGAATCCAAACCCTCCGCCCGGACTCTCGCAATACAGCGTCGTCCTGAACGTCATGTCCCACGGCGACCGCCAGTTCAACGTCTGCGTAAACCGGACATCCTCCAGGTTCTTCTCCGACGGGTAGTACGGCGATTTGAAGATCCCGTTGAAATACGGAAAGAACGGATTCCCCGTCCTGACGATCTCCTCCACATACGGCATCGTCCCCGTGGCCAGGAACAGCGCCGCCGGCTTCCACTGCTTCGACTTCCACATCGCCCACGCGACGATCACAACCGCCATCGGCACGGCCATCAGCTTGCACGCCGACGCCCCCCCTGCCAGCAGCGCCACCGCCCACGTCTGCGGCTCATCGTCCCAGGCCAACAGGAACGCCGCCAATAACAGATACGCCCAGACGTTTTCGACAAACAGGCTGCCCGTCGCCAGCATCACCAGCGGCGTCGATGCCCAAAGCGCGGCCGCCGCCGTCCCCGCCCGTTTCGATACCAGCCCTGTCGTCAGCGCCAGCAGCGCGAAGTTCATCAGCCGCGCGCCCTTTTCCTCGCCGAACAGCCAGGTGAGCGACCACACCCAGTCCCCGCCCATCGGCATCGCCGCCCAGGCGAACTCGGTCACGTCAAACGGCCAGCTCGCATACGCCGCGATCCGCGCCGGCGCCAGCAGGTGCCACGACAGCCCGTCCGCGCTCACCTCCGGCTTGAACGCCAGCAGGAAATGCGCCGTCAGAATCACCATCAGCGCCGCGGTCCATGCCCTCTCCCCCGCCGTCTCCGCCTCGCCCATCGCCGGCGGCCTCAGCCCCCGCGCTGCCGCCCAGACAATCGGAACCGCCGTCAACATCCACCACACCCAAGAGAAATTAATCGGAAACCGCACCAGGGTATGGAATAGGACGATCCACCCGGCCAGCCCCAGCGCCGTCGAAATCAGCGCCTCCTCGATGCGCGGGAACAGCAGCCTGCCCGCCGCCCAGCACGCCGCCAGCATCCAGACCACCGCCGCCACCCCAGCCGGCCCGCCCGCCGCCACCCCGTAAACCACCCATGCCGCCACGAACCAAACCACAATCCGCCTCGCCTTGAGCGCCGCCGCCAGCGCCGTCACCCCCGCCCCCGCCCCCAAAAACACCCACAGCCGCACCCATCCCTCCGGCGTCCAGTGCCCGTCCGGCCGCAGGCCGTGCAGGTACAAGCCCGCCAGGACAAGCGCGAAAAACACCCACCCGGCAACTACCATCAGGCTTCAATTCTACTCAACCGGGCGTCCCCCGGATGCTCAGCCGCTTCCGGCGGACCGGCGGCGTAATAAATTCCAATTTCATGTCCGCGGCTCTACCTTCTACGCCAAGCCTCTGATATATTAGCCCCAGTCGCCGACGCCTAAGTCCGATTTGTGGCCAGACGCCGGTGGGAGTTCAAATCAGCAGATTCCAAGGAGCAATTCACCATGTCGATCAAGAGCTTCGGCCTTGGCGCATGTGCCCTGGTTCTGACGGCTATGCCTGTTCTGGCGCAGTCGCAGGATGCCAGGGGTAACATCGTCGGGCGCGTGCTTGACTCTTCCGGCGCCGTCGTTCCCGGTACCGAAGTCCGTGGCGTCAATGATGCCACCGGCGTCGCGGTTTCCGTTAGAACGAATGACGCAGGCAACTACGTCCTGCCTTTCCTGAGCCCCGGTATGTACACCGTGACCGCCGAGATTCAGGGGTTTAGAAAATTCGACCGCAAGAATATCCAGGTGCGCGTCAACGAAAACGTGCCTCTGGACATCCAGATGACCGTCGGCGAGGTTTCGGAATCGGTCCAGGTGACCGCCGAAACGCCCCTGCTGCAGACCGCCGAAGCATCCCTCGGCCAGATCATCGACGAACGCCGCATCGTCGAACTGCCCCTCTTCGCCGGTAACGCCATGGACCTCGTCCACCTTGCTCCCGGCACCGTCAACGGCACCGACATGCGCCTTCGCAAGGCGCCGTTCAATGCCGCTCCGTCCCAGTTCTCCACCGACGGCGCTGGGAACAACGGCAACGCCTTCACCATCGACGGCGTCGCCAACGTTTACTCCGACGGCACCGCCCCGCGCGTGGCGTTTTCGCCCCCTCAGGCGTCTCTTTCCGAGTTCAAAGTCCAGACCTCCTCGTTCGACGCCGCCATCGGCCGCACCTCCGGCGCGCTGGTCAACGTCAGCACCAAGGGCGGCACCAACGAACTCCACGGCCAGGCCTGGTGGTGGCTCCGCCACTCCGCCTTCGACACGCCCACCATCTACCAGAAACGCACCCCTGGCTTCACCAGGCTGCCCATCTATCGCGACAACCGTTACGGCCTCGCCGGCGGCGCGCCCATCGTCATCCCCGGCCTCTACAACGGCAAGAACAGAACCTTCTGGTTCTTCACCTGGGAAGCCAACAAGTTCGGCGACCCCAACGTCGGCGGCTCGATGATCTCCACCGTCCCCAGCGCCGATTGGCGCAACGGCGATCTCTCGAACCTGCTCAAAATCGGAGCCAACTACCAGTTGTACGATCCCAACACCATCGCCGCCGCCCCCGGCGGACGTCTCAGCCGCCAGCCCCTGCCCGGCAACGTCTTCCCGGTGAGCCGCATCAACCCCGTCGCCAAGAACCTGCTGGCCCTTTACCCGCTGCCCAATAGCCCCGGTACCGCCGACGGCCGCCAGAACTTCTTCATGTCGGCGCCCGCGCTGGAAGACTACTGGACCACCATCGGCCGCATCGACCACGCCTTCTCCGAAAAGAACCGCATGTTCGTCCGCTGGCACCGCGATTTCTGGGAAGAGGATAAGAACCGCCACTTCGGCAACGACGTCAACGGCGTCATCCTCAACCGCATCAACCGCGGCATCGCCGTCGACGACGTCCACATGCTCTCCTCCACCATGGTCCTCAACCTCCGCTACGGCATCAGCGCCCAGGAGTTCCCCGAACGCCGCGTCAGCAGCGGCTTCGACCTGGCCAAGCTCGGCTTTGCCCCCGGATTGGTGAACCTGGCGGACAAGAGCGTCGCCACCATCCCGCGCACCTCGGTCGGCTCTCTCACCCAGCTCGCGCCTTGGGAATCCGGCGACGGCAAAACCGCCTCCATCAGCCACAACGGCGTCGCCAACCTCGCCTGGATGAAGGGCAACCACAACGTCCGCTTCGGTTTCGACTGGATGATGTTCCGCGAATTCCGCGCCCGCTACCCCCAGGACACCGCGCCCGACCTCAGCTTCTCCGACGCCTGGGCCCGCGGCCCCCTCGACAACTCTCCCGTCCAGCCCGTCGGCGCCGAATTCATCGCTCTGCTCGCCGGCATCCCCGGCGGCACCATGGCCCGCACCGGCACCTACGCCGAACAGGACGTCTACACCGCCCTCTATGTCCAGGACGACTGGAAGGTCACCCGCAAACTCACCGTCAACCTCGGCCTCCGCGCCGAAAACGAATCGCCCATCACCGAGCGCTTCAACCGGTCGGTGACCCAGTTCGACGGCGTCAGCTCCAACCCCATCGAAGCCGCCGCCATCGCCAACTATGCCGCCCTCACAAACCGTCCCGCCGAAGTGCCAGTGTCCGCCTTCAAGGTCAAGGGCGGCGTCACCTTCGCCGGCGTCGGCGGCAACTCGCGCAAATACTGGAACGACCAGGGCATCCAGTGGTCCCCGCGCATCGGCCTCGCCTACCAGGTGAACGACAGGACCGTCCTCCGCGGCGGCTATGGCATCTTCTACCAGCCCAATGGCATCCTGCGGACGAATTCGATCCTCAACGGATTCTCCCGCAACACGCCCATCATCGCCTCGACCGACAGCGGCTTGACCTTTGCATCCACTCTCGCCAACCCGCTGCCCGACGGCCTGTTCCCCGTCCTCGGCGCCGGCGAGGGGCTTGCCACCACCCTCGGCCAGGGCACCACATCTTTCGCCGCCGACAGAAAAATGGCTCCCTCCCACCGCTGGTCGGCTGGTTTCCAATATCAGCTCCCCGGCGGCATCATGATCGAGTCCTCCTACGTCGGCAACCGCGCCTATCGCCTGCCCGTCACCCGACAGATGAGCTTCATCCCCGCGCAGTATCTCAGCACGCTCCCCTACCGCGATAACGCCACCATCAACTTCCTCAGCCAGGTCTTCCCCAACGCCAACCCCTACTTCGGGCTCCACCCGAACTTCACCAGCCGCAATATCTCGCGCGGCACACTCCTCCAGGCCTACCCCCACTTCTCGAACGTCAATTTCGAGGATCCCATCGGCCACAGTTGGTACCACTCCATGCAGAACCGCCTCGAAAAGCGCTTCTCCAAGGGCTATACCATCCAGGGCGCCTACACCTGGTCCAAGACCATGGCCGCCAACTCCTTCCTCAACGCCGCCGACCCAATGCCATATGAGTCGCTCTCCGACATCGACCGCCTCCACCGCCTCACCGGCAGCGGCATCTGGGAACTCCCCTTCGGCAAAGGCCGCCGCTACGGCGCCGGCATGCCCGGCGCGCTCAACTTCTTCGCCGGCGGCTGGCAGATCAGCGGCGTCTACCAGTACCAGAGCGGCGCCCCCCTCGGCTTCGGCCAGGCGCTGTTTACCGGCGACTCGTCCCAGATCGTCCTGGCTTCCGACCAACGGAACACCGACCGCTGGTTCAATACCTCGGTGTTCAATACCCGGTCCCAGGACGTGCTGGCCTCCAACCTCCGCACCGCTCCGCTGCGCTACTCCAACATCCGCCAGGATTCCCAGCGCCGCCTCGACCTGTCCGCCAACAAGACCTTCCGCATCAGCGAACGGTTCAGGATGGTCTTCCGCGCCGATACGTTCAACGCCCGCAACGAGGTCGTCCTCCGCGGCCCCACCACCGACCCCGTCAACACCGCCTTCGGCCGCGTCTTCGCCCAGGAACCCCCGCGCTCCTGGCAGTTCTCGCTGAACCTGAGGTTCTAGCCCCGCGGGTTCTTCCGATACAAAGAGCGCGTCCGGTTCACCCCTGGGCGCGCTTTCCTTTTGCCGAATCCACGCAATTGGTGTACAAACGGTTGCATGGAACAATTTCCGCCCTTGATGAACGGCATGATCGAAGTCGAACCCATCGACGACCCCGGCATCGACCGCCGCGACCTCCTCCGCGGCGCGGGCACCCTCGCCGCTTTCATCGGCACGGCCAATGCCCAATCCGGCGCCCCCGGCCCGCCCGATGGCCAGGTCCCCCAAGCCAGCTCCGGCCCCCCGCTCGCCACCGTCCCCTTCGGCAAATTCAAAATCAGCCGCCTCATCGCCGGCGCCAACCCCATCTACGGCTACTCCCACTTCAACTACGTCTTCTCCGCCCACATGGGCGAATACCACTCCACCGCCCGCGTCCTCGCCTTCCTCCGCGAACTCGAACGCGCCGGCCTCAACACCTGGCAGGCTAGCTGGAGCGAACGCCTCGAAACCGACTGGCTCAAATACAAGGAACAGGGCGGCAAACTCCAACTCCTCCTGCTCTCCCGCCCCAACTTCAACGACCAGCCCGAAATGCTCAACCGCGCCGTCAAGCTCAATCCCCTCGGCATCGCCCAGCACGGCGCATCCACCAACCGCTTCTGGGACATGAAACAGATGGACCGCTCGCTCGACTTCCTCAAACGCATCCGCGATCTCGGCGTCATGGTCGGCCTCTCCTGCCACAACCCCCTCGAAGTCGACTATTCCGAGCAGCGCCACTGGGACGTCGATTACTACATGACCAGCCTCTATTACATCAACCGCCCCCGCGCCGAGTTCGAGCGCATCCTCGGCCAGGTCCCCATGGGCGAAATCTACCTGCCCGCCGATCCTCCCAAAATGATGGAGACCATCCGCCGCACCCCGAAACCTTGCCTCGCCTACAAAGTCCTCGCCGCCGGCCGCGCCGTCAATTCACCCAAACAGGTGAACGAGCATCTGGCCGCCGCCCTCAACGGCATCAAGCCCACTGACCCGGTCATCATCGGCCTCTATCAGCGCTTCAACGACCAGATCGGCCAGACGGCGCAGATGATGCGCGAAATCGCCTCCCCATCCAAACCAGCCTGAGTCAACGTCGGCTGAATAAACGACAGCCTGTTCCCGCTATAATCAAGGCGAGCGCGCCCGTAGCTCAGTCGGATAGAGCGTCTGGCTTCGAACCAGCAGGTCGGGAGTTCGAGTCTCTCCGGGCGCGCCATGTTTTCAACAACTGAGTGACATTTCGCCCTCGCCCCGAACCGGTCGGCATCTACGTCGACAGCGGCTACGGGCGCGCCACGCCCATGGCGCCCGGCACGCTCGGCTTTTCGTGCTTCGGACAATTTTCGGATCGCCGGGGAATTTGATGGCCGGTTGGCGGGCCTGGCGCTCAAGAGCTAAGTGCCAGTGTTGTCAAAGTGGTGCGGATGAGAGGACTTGAACCTCCACGTCCTTGCGAACACTAGAACCTGAATCTAGCGCGTCTGCCAATTCCGCCACATCCGCACGATGCTTGGGACTCCTCTATCTTCGCCTACACGCCGCCCACTGTCAACGCGCGCGCCCCCTCAGCTCCAGCACCAGCTCCATCACCAGCTTCTCGATCCTGTCCCGCGCCGCCCTGTACTCCCCCGCATCCCCTCCAAACGGGTCCCCCACCGGCCACTGCCTCACCTCCACCCCCTCGAACGGCAGCTTCGTCCCCGACAGGTTCAACACCAGGTCCAGCCCCGCATCCGCCATCTCCGTCACATGCTTCGGAAAGTGCGTCTCCAGCGAAATCCCCTTCTCTTCCATCGACTCCCTGGTCCCCTCCGGCACATGCGAATACGGCGACAACCCCGCCGACATCGCCTCCATCACATCCCCCCCATACGCCTTCGCAAACCCCTCCGCCATCTGGCTCCGGCACGCGTTCCCAATGCAAACAAACAGCACCTTCGGCTTGCGCCCCCTCATCATGACGAGTGCCTCACCTTCTCCACAAACATCCTGTGCACCCTCGCATCCCCCGACAGCTCCGGATGAAACGTCGCCGTCAAATGACGCCCATGCTCCACCAGCACCGCGTCGCCCTTATACGCCGCCAGCACCCGCCCCCCCTCGCCCACCCGCCTGATGATCGGCGCCCGGATGAACACCGCCTCTATCTCCGCCTCCCCGCCCAGCGCATGCTCCGTGATCCGCGCCACGTGGCTGTCCAACTGCCGCCCGTACGCGTTGCGCTCCACCGTCATGTCCAACAATTCCAGCGACCGCTGCGCCGGGTTCCGCACCTCGGTCGCCATCAGAATCGACCCCGCGCACGTCCCAAACACCGGTTTCCTCCGCCCAAACTCCCGCAGCGGATCGAACAAGCTGTAGTAATCCATCAGCTTCAGCATCGTCGTGCTTTCGCCACCCGGAATCACCAGCCCGTCCAGCCCGTCCAGGTCCCTGGCCAGCCTCACTTCCGTCGTCTTGCATCCGCCGCACGCCCGCTGTATCGCCGCCGCGTGCGCCTCGAAATCGCCTTGCAGGGCGAGTATGCCGATCTTCACTCAAACTCCTTCTTTCCTATCCAAGCCCGCGCGATTGATGAGCCACAAGGCCGCGCGCGCAGCAAGCGGGTAAACCCTGAGGCCGCGCGCGCAGCAAGCGGGTAAACCCTGAGGCCGCGCGCGCAGCAAGCGGGTAAACCCTGAGGCCGCGCGCGCAGCAAGCGGGTCCCTCGGCCACGCGCACAACGAACCGCTTCCACAACGAGGCCGCGCGCGCAGCAAGCGGGTCCCTCGGCCACGCGCACAACGAACCGCTTCCACAACGAGGCCGCGCGCGCAGCAAGCGGGTCC
>PNKE01000041.1 GCA_013822245.1 Candidatus Solibacter sp. | reverse complement strand
TGGGGGAAGATCCGTCTGGTCAAGGCGAGCGGCGACACGGTTTGTCGACTCCACGCCCAGCGACTGGCTCCGTCCGTCGCGGAGCGTAATTTCCTCTTCGAGCAGGGCGCAGCCACTTTGCTGACACAGATTTGCATTCACTTTCTCCGAATCGCCAGATAAGTGGCGGGCGGAGTTGAAGTTAACGAAGGGCCGTGACGACCTCGCGGCCCTTTTCATAGAGCATGGCGACTTCGCTGCCGCAACCGACAAAGAGCATACCCATGTCTTTCCAGCGCTTTGCGAGAGCCTGATTGCGGGCCTGGGCGCCGGGGACGACGCCGTGGGCCTTGCAGGCGGCGACGATCTTCTCGACGGTTGCGAGCATTTTGGGGTGCTCGAATTCGCCGGGCACGCCGAGGCTGATGGTGAGGTCGACGGGGCCGATCATGACGGCGTCGAGGTGGGGGACGCTGAGCAGTTCGTCCATGGCCTCGACGGCCTTGACGGTTTCGATCTGGAGCACGACCATGGTCTGCTCGTTGGCATGGCGCATGATGTCGGCGATTGAAGCCGGTTCGAAGTCGATGTGCAGAGGGGTGAGGCCGCAGCCGCGGGCGCCCTCGGGCGGGAATTTGGTCCAACTGACGGCCTTGCGGAGGATATCAGGATCTTCGACACGGGGGAAGATGACGCCTTCGGCGCCGCAGTCAAGCGCACGGGCGATGAGGGCGTATTGGAGGTCGGCGACGCGAACAATGGGGCTGAGCGAAGTCTTCACCGCCATGCGGCAAAGGTCCTGCAGTTCGGAGGTCCCGAAACCGCCGTGCTCAGCGTCGAGGAAGGCCCAGTCGAAGCCGGCGGCGGCGAGGGTGCGGATGGCGTCCTGGGAGCGGAACTGCTGGTAGCCGGTACCTATCTGAATGCGGCCTTCCCGCAAAGCCTTCTTCACGCTGTTGATCTTCATCGGGGCTCCTTGAAGCCGGGGGCCTAGACCGTGAGCATGAGGTGGTCCGGGCAGCCCTGCTGGGTATTTTCGTAGATGGTATCAATCAGATCCAGGCCGTGGGTGGCCAGGAAGGGCAGGATCGAATAGTAGCGTTCCTGGAGGTGGCGGTTGGGAAAGGCGAGGCCGGAGATGTGGCCGGCGGCGGAATCGGCGAGGGAGTTGCGGCGGAGGGCCTCGGCGGCGGCTTTGCGCTGGATTTTTTCGAGTTGGTAGAGCATTTTGGACTTGCTCTTTTCCATGGCGGCGGCAAGGGTGGGATCGAACTGGCGGAGACCGCCGCGGAGGCGGTCGGCGGCGGAGCGCACGTCGAGGGTGGCATCCTGAAAAGCGGCGTCGAGTTCATCGGGCAGCAGGACGAGGGCGACGCGGCGGCGGAGGGTCTCCTCGCCGTGGAAGCAATCGGCCAGGGTGAGGTGGTAGCGCTCCATGAGCATCCGGCTGCGTTCATCGAGGAGGGTGAAGCCGGAGCGTGAGACGGGCACGGGAGAGCGTCCGAGCAGGGCGCGGTAGAGGACTTCGGACTGGGCGAGATAGGCGATTTCGGCGGGACCGCCGACATAGGCGGCGGTGGGCAGCAGGTAGTCCTGCATGACGGGGCGGAGGAGGGCCGAGGGCGAGAGGCGTTCGCCAGCGGCGGCCAGATCGGCGGGTGAGAGGGTGCGGCTGCCGTCGTGGTAGAGGCCGTCCTTGAACTTCAAATTGACGCGGTTATCGTTCTCGAGG
Organism: Candidatus Solibacter sp.; assembly: GCA_013822245.1. GTDB lineage: Bacteria > Acidobacteriota > Terriglobia > Bryobacterales > Bryobacteraceae > PNKE01. The sequence goes on along the minus strand of PNKE01000041.1, from coordinate 18,725 downwards.
AGGAAGAACAGCGAAGTGGATTCCTCGAAATGGACCTGGGCATGGTAGCCGGCGGAGGAGAGTTCCGAGCAGCGGAGTCTGAGCGCGGCGGAGAGTTCGGCGGTCCTTGAGGCGGCTTCGGACAGAAGTGGAGCGGCGAGGCGCCGGAATCCGGGCGCCAGCGGATCGACGAAGACGAAGCCGAAACCGGCGAGCAGGCGCTCCATCAGGCGCTGGAACGCAGCGCCGAAAGTCATGCCGGGCTGATAGGCATCCTCGACGAGGCCTGTAATTTCGTCGGCATGGAGGAGCCCGGCGAGCGTCTGGCGCAGAAGACTGAGCGGGGATTGCCGAATGACGACCGACCCGACGGGGCGCCGCGATTCGGCCTCGCTGCCGGCCTCGATGCGCAAGGGGCGGCGTCCGCGGCTGTAAACGTGGCAGTGGTTGACTTCCTGGAAGTCATGATCCTCGGTGGCGAGCCAGAAGACGGGCACGGCGCGGATGCCGGAGTTGTTGAGTTGCCGGGCGAGTTTGGCGGCGGTGAGGGCCTTATAAAGGGTGTAGGCGGGACCGCCGAAGAGGCCGACCTGCTGGCCGGTAACGACGGCGACGGTGTCCGGGAGTTCGAGCATCGACAGGGCGGGCGATTCGCCGTTGGTTTGCCGGAGGACGGAGACGAGTTGCTGGCGGCGCTGGTGGGTGATGTCGATTTCGGCGGCGGCGCGGCTGATTGAGGCGGGGTTATGGGGGTCGTGGCGGTAGAAACGGGCCACGCGGTCGAAGCGATAGAGGTAATCGGCGAAAAGCGCGCTTGTTCCCGGCAGTTCCGTATGTGGGATGCAGATGGTTCTCATGCTGAGCCTGAGCCGGCGGCGTGTGGCAAACCCGAGCGTATCAAAGTCGAAGGCCGGGCCGCACCGGATATCATTACTATAGACATCAGCATCAGCCATGGAAGACCAGGAATTTCAACTGCGGGCCGGAGAGGCCATTGAAGCGCTTCACACGAGGCTGGCGGAGGCGTGCGACGATTTCGATTTTGACGCCGACATGAATGCCGGGGCGCTGGTGATTGAGTTTGAGGAACCGCGGGAGCGGTTTGTGGTGAGTCCGAATTCGCCGGTGCGGCAGATCTGGGTTTCGGCGCATGTGCAGAGCTACAAGTTGGATTGGGATGAGGGACGCGGTGCGTTTGTGCATGGGGCGACGGGGGAGACGCTGGACGAGTTGATCGCGGCGGCGATCCGCAAGCGCGAGACGGGCTTCGAGTACTAGAAGGCAGTGGCGGGAGTCTACATTTCGTATCCGTTCTGCGCGCAGAAGTGCACCTACTGCAATTTTGCCTCGGGGGTGTTTCCGGCGGCGCTGGAGGGGGAGTACTTCGAGTCGCTCGTGGCTGAGATCAGGGGCACGGAGTGGCCGTGGACGCCGGAGACGGTCTATCTGGGGGGCGGGACACCTTCACAGATGGATCCGGGCGCGCTGGGGCGGCTGCTGGAAGCGATTCCCGGGCGCGGGTGGCGGGAAGCGACGATCGAAGCGGCTCCGGGGGGGATCACGGCGGAGAAGGCCGAGGCATGGGCGAGGGCGGGGATCAACCGGGTGTCGCTGGGGGTGCAGTCGTTCGCGGAGGCGGAGTTGAGGGGGACAGGGCGGAGGCACACGGCCGGGATTGTCGAGCGCGAAGTTGAGACGCTGCGCGCGAGCGGGATATCCAACATTTCGGTGGACTTGATCAGTGGGCTGCCCAATCAGACCGGTGAGACGTGGGCGGATTCGCTTGATTGGGTGAGGCGGCTGGAAGTGCCGCACGCATCAGTCTACATGCTGGAGGTGGATGAGGATTCGCGTCTGGGGCTGGAAATACTGGATGGCGGGACCAAGTACGGCGCCGGAAGGGTGCCGAGGGAAGAGGAGATCGCGGAGTTCTATGAGCGGGCGGCGGACCGGATGGCGGAGCATGGGCTGGAGCGGTATGAGATCTCGAATTTCGCCAGGGCTGGCTATGAGTCGGTTCACAATCTGAAGTACTGGCGGCTGGAGCCGTATCTGGGGTTTGGGGCGGACGCGCATTCGTATCGTGAAGGGCGGAGATGGCGGAATGAGGAGACGCCGGCGCAGTACGTGGCGCGGATGAGGAAAGAGGGGACGGCGGTGGTTGAGAGGACGGCGGCGGTGTTGGAGGAGGAGTATTTTTTTCTGGGGTTGAGGCAGATGGAGGGGGTGGAGGCGGAGCCAGGGCGGATTGCGCCGTATAGGGAAGCGGTGGAGCGGTTGGTCGAAATGGGCTTGGTGGAGTATGACGGGCGGAGACTGCGGCTGACGCGGCGCGGCGTTCTATTGTCCAATGATGTTTTCGAGGTTTTCATTCACACATGTCCGGCATCATCGATTTGAGAAGCGACACGGTGACGCGGCCGACGTTGGCGATGAGGCAGGCGATGTTCGACGCCGAGCTTGGCGACGACGTCTATGGCGAGGATCCGACGGTCAACCGATTGGAAGCGCGGGCCGCGGAACTGGCGGGCAAGCAAGCGGCGCTGTTCGTGCCCACGGGCACGATGGGCAACACGATCGGGATCAAGCTGCTGACAACGCACGGGCAGGAGGTGATTTGCGAGTCGCGGGGCCACCTGCTGAACTATGAGCTTTCGATGGCGGCCTGGTTTGCGGGGTGCCTGATCCGGCCGGTGGACGCCGCGGAAGGCATTCTGACGTGGGAAAAGATCGAGCCGCATGTGAGGCCGCTGGGGCCGCACTGGGCGCAGACGGGGTGCATCGAACTGGAGAACACGCACAACATGGCCGGCGGGACGGTGTATCCGCTGGAGACGCTGGATGAGATCTGCCATGAGGCGCGCAAGCGGGGGATCGGGGTGCATCTGGACGGGGCGCGGGTGTTCAACGCATCGGTGGCGCAGGGCATAGCGGCGTCGCGGATCTGCCGGGACGTGGATACGGTGATGTTCTGCCTTTCGAAGGGGCTGGCTGCGCCGGCGGGATCGATTCTGGCCGGGCCCAGGGATCTGATCGAGCGGGGACGTTTGCATAGGAAGCGGCTTGGGGGAGGGATGCGGCAGGCCGGGGTGCTGGCGGCGGCGGGGCTAGTGGCGATTGAAACGATGATTGACCGGCTGGCGGAAGACCACGCGAATGCGCGGAGGCTGGCGGGGTTTCTTGGGACGCTTGAAGGAGTCAGAGTGTTGAACTCCCAGCCGGCGACGAATATCGTGATCTTCGATGTCGCAGGCGCCGGCAAGACGGCGCGGCAGGTGAGCACGGCGCTGAAGGAGGCAGGTGTGCTGATGAACCCGGTAGCGCCGGCCGTCATGAGGCTGGTGACGCATTGCGATTTTGCGGCGGGTCAGGCGGGCGCGGTTGAGGCGGCGCTGGAAAGGGCGATCGGCCGGTAGCGCCGGGATTCGGGAGGTTTGGCGGACCGCAAGTGCCGCATTTCTGCTAGTATCTTTTTACGCCGGGTATGAGCGTCCAGGCCGCGGGTCTGGGCAGGCGTAGGCCGGAGATGGTTCTCATATGATTCTGGTCTCCATTCTTCTTCCGTTCATCATGCAGCCCGCGGCGCCCGCCAGGAAGGCGAATCCCGTTGAAATGCAGGTGAGGGCGACGCAGGCGCACAAGGCGTACCGCGAGAGGGCACGCAGCCCACAGCGGTGCGAAGCGCAGACGGCGTCGGCCAACGGGGCGGCGGCAAAGGCGGCGCTGGAGGCAACCCAAGCGAGGCGTCAGTTGCTGACGGAACTGACGGGCAGGGCGCATGGGGTCTCCGGGGCATCACAGGCGGGACTGCCGGACGGTGACGAATTAGGCAAGGCCATTGCGCTGCTGACGAGAGACATGGAGACATCGGCCGCGATGATGGCGAAGGCGGATTCAAAGCCTGAAGCGGGGCCGGAACAGGGTTTCCTCAAGGAAGCGTTCACTCTGCCCCGACCGGAGGCGCTGGGCGGTCTAGCGGGGGAGCCGGCATTGGACGCGAGTTCGGTGATCAGTTCGGTCGTGGGCGACCTGGTGACGGAGGAGAGCCTTCTGAGCGCGTATTTTTCGTCATCCAGACTGGAGATCGAGCGGGCATGCATCGAGAAGATCGAGCCGGCGGCTGACCCGTTCCGAGTTCCCGCGAGGGCGACGAAGCGGCCGAAGGGAGTGAAGAAGTGAACGCCGCGGCGGTCAGGAGATTTGCGGTTCTGGCCGGTCTGGCGATCGGCGTTGTTGTGCAGGCATATGGGAGGCAGACGCCGGCATCCCAGTCCGGGACGGCCCGGGAGGCGTATGCGGCTTCAGTCGACATCTGGACGGTCATCCAGGAGGGCCTGCCAGGACAGATCCGGCGGCTGGGGGCGAGTGAGGCTGAGTCGAGGATTCAGGCGGCCGAGAAGGCGCGTGTTGCCGTCAATCGAACGCGGCAAGCCTACCTGAACGTTCTGCGGGGATCCTATGCCGCCGCGGCGGCCTCGCTAGCGGCGCCGGCGGGCGGAAGGGCCGTGGAGACCAAGGCGCTGCTCGCCGCTGACAAGGAACTGCTGTCGGATATCGAGAACGCGACGAATCTTCTCGATGGAGACATCAAGGCGATTGCAGCCACCGACAGGACACGGGCGGCGGCGCTGCAGAAAGAGAAGACCGACCTGCTGGAACTGCGGACGATAGTCATGAGGCGCGGGCGTGAACTGGACCGCATCGAGACCAGCCGTCTGCTGGCGGCGTCCAACAGGCAGGCGCTGGCGAAGGCCTATGCGCGGCTGGCGGAGTGGACCACCAAGGCCGAGGCGGAGGCCTCGAAGGAAGACGCGGCGTGGACGGAGCGGTACACGGCGATGCGGGGTGAACTGGCCAATCTGCCGCTGGAGACTCTGGCGGCAAGGAAGAGCCAGCCAGAGACGGCGCCGCCGCAGGAGGAAGCCGTGGCGCAGCCGGCCGCTCAGACGGCTCCGGTTGTGATGCAGGCGGCGGGAGGAGCGCTGGTGCCCAATGTCGGCGGGGTTTGGGTTTTGAACAACCCACGGGCAAGGAAGCTCCCGAGCGGGGCGTATGAGCCGGCCACGGCGCGCCTTGAGATCAGCCAGAACGGGGCCGAGATCGAAGGCTCATTCGAGTGCGCGTTTGCAGTCCCGCCGGAGGAGAAGTTCAATCCGGTGGTGCGGTTCAACTTCACGGGGAAGATCACCAACCCGATCCTGCGATTCGACATCACGGCGCCGCTGAGCGGATCGATTCTGCTGAGGCAGGCCGGCGGCGGAGTGGAGGTTTCCTACGGGATCTCGAATCCGCAGCGAACCGGGGTCGCATTCGGCGTGGTCCCCGAGGACGGACCGATGATGCTGCGGAGAACGATTCGATAGCGCTGGCGGCGTTACAATCCAGGGTGTGACGAGCGCCCTGGCGGGCGCCAGCGAAGGAGGTCCGCATGTCTGAACGCCATCAATCCGGTTCGCATCCTTCGACCGCGGTGCTGACGCGCGGATTCGATCCGCGGTTGAGCGTGGGCAGCGCGCGGCCGGCGGTATTCCGCAGTTCGACGTATGTGTTTTCGAGTCCGGAGGCCGCCGAGAGGGCGTTTGATCTGTTGTCGGGGAGAGCCAAGCCCGAGCCGGGCGAGGCCGTGGATCTGATTTATTCGCGGTTCAACCATCCGAACGCGCAGATATTGGAGGACCAGATCGTCCCGCTCGAGGAGGGCTCGCAGTGGGCGGTGGTTTTCAACAGCGGGATGGCAGCGATCATGACGACGCTTCTGGCCTGCGTGGGGCAGGGCGGCGCGATCGTGCACACGGCGCCGCTGTACGGCGGGACGCAGAACCTGCTACACAAGTTCTTCGAGCCGATAGGGGTGCGGTGCGTTCCGGTGGTGGCGGGACGGGGAGCGGAACTGGACCAGGCGATTCTGACGACAGAGGGGCTGAGGGTTGTCCTGATCGAAACGCCGGCGAACCCGACGATGGTGATGACCGACATCAGGAGGGCGGCGCTGACGGCGGCGCGAGTGGAACCGAAGCCCGTGGTGATGGTGGACAATACGTTCCTGGGGCCGGCGTTTCAGCATCCGATCGTGCACGGGGCGGATGTGGTTCTGTATTCGGCGACGAAATATCTGGGCGGGTTTTCCGACCTGCTGGCCGGGGTGGCGATCGGCGTGGATGCCGGGTTGGAGGCGGCGGTGAGGTCGCGGCGGGGACTGTACGGGAACATTCTGCAGCCTGATGAGTGCTGGATACTGGACGGGCGGCTGCCGACGGTATCGCTGCGGATGAACCGGCAGAGCAAGAACGCGCAGAGGATCGCCGAGGGGCTGGCGAGGAGGACCGAGGTCCGGAAGGTGTATTACCCGACGCTGTTCGACGATCCGGAACAGATTCGCGTCCGGCTGTCGCAGACCGATTATCCGGGGGCGATGATCGCGATCGATCTTGAAGGGGGGAAGCGGGCGGCGTTCGAGTTTCTGAGGAGCCTGAAGTTGGCGCACAACGCGGTTTCGCTGGGCGGGATGGAGACCCTGGCGTGCCATCCGAAGACGACAACGCATTCGGGATGCAGCGCCGTGGAGTTGGAGATCGCAGGGATCACGGATGGACTGGTGCGCATTTCGGTTGGGGTGGAAGACTGGCGGGATCTGATGCGGGATATGGAGCAGGCGCTTGCCGCGGCGGCCGCGGTGAAAACGTGACGGGCAGGGGCAGCGTGGGGGGGCGAGCGGGAGAGGGGATTGTTGTCTGAGTTCCTGATATCGGGTGCGGCGCTGGGGCTGGCGGCGGGAATTTCTCCAGGCCCGATACTGACGCTGGTGGTGGCGCAGACCATACGCCATGGGCGGCGTGAGGGCATCAAGGTTTCCTTCGCGCCGCTGATATCGGACCTGCCGATCGTGGCTCTGTCGCTCTATGTTTTGTCGAGGATGCGGGGAGCGGGGCCGGCGATGGCGGCTGTCTCGATTGCCGGGGCGGCGTTTCTGATTGGGCTTGGCATCGAGACGATGAGGGCCAAGGCGCCGGGACTTGGGGAGCCGGAGGGGCCGCCGCGGTCACTGTCCAAAGCCGTGGTGCTGAACTTGCTGAATCCGCATGTGTATCTGTTCTGGTCGACGGTTGGGGCGCCGATGGTTCTGAAAGGGTGGACTGGCGGGGCGGGACAGCCGGCGGAGTTTCTCGGGGCGTTTTATGCGTGCCTGATTGGGTCGAAGGTGTTGGTGGCGGTGCTTTTGGGCCGGGTGAGAGGGCTGCTGAGCGGGCGCGGGTACGTCTACACGCTGCGGGCGCTGGCCGCGGCGCTGTTCATCCTGGCGGGCATTCTGTTCCGCGATGGGTGGATCCGCGTTCAGGGGCTGTGACCGTACCGCGGCCAGCGTCAAAAGGGCCGCCGGAGATGTGAGGGCGGCCCGGATCGTGTTGAGTTTGTCAACGGGGCGGCGCCAGCAGCGGGATGCCGCGCCGGGTTCGATTTACGGCGCCATGAACATTTCGCCGTAGACTTTGTCCCAGTTGGCTTCGGGCTGGGCCTTGGGCAGATCCTCCATCAGCACGCCGCCGTCGGCGAGAGAGGCGGTTGAACCGGCAGGAGTCACCAGGATCTGCAGTTGCTCCAACTGAGCCCGTACCCAGCCGCTCACTTCCTGGCCACGGAGCAGGTGCGCAAGGTTCGGGTTGGCTTCGAGCGGCTTCACCCGCAGATAAAATTCGCTTTCCGGACCGCCGGTGGCGATCACTTCACCGTCTACCGGCGCCAGGATTCTGACCTCGACTCCGCCGCGGGCAGCAGTCCAGCCGCGGCCGTTGGCAAAGACCTTCTCTCCGGCGTTGGGGAGATTGACGCGGTCCGGCCGGCCGAGGAGCCGTTTGCCGAGATCGGTCAAGCCGACGGTCAGCGTACCGTCGCTTTCGCATTTCACCCAGGTCTGGCCGCGGTGGTAGAAACGGTCCACCGGGTAATCCAGGCCGTAGGTGCTGAAGTCGAATTCCGCGGCCGTGACGCTGGCCAGTTTGGGGTGTGTTTCGCACTCGCGGCAATCGAATTCGTTGTGGCAATGGCGGTGGCCGACGCGTCCGGCGAGGTCGTGCCGGCAGCGGCGTTCGTAGCCGGTGAGGTCGTGGAATTCGCTCTTCCAGCGGACAGCCTCGGCTCTGCCTGGCTTGCTCTCCCTGGCCGTCCTGCGGAGCGACACCATGAGGGTCGCCGCAATCACGGCGAGGACGATTCCGAAGACGGTCAGGAAAAGAACGTGACCGAAAGTCCAGTGAAAGCCGTCAACGAACGGGAACATCATTTACCTCCACGTTGCCCGCGGAGAGTTCCTTCTCCTGCGGAAACAGATTCAAGTACCTGTACGACAGTGAGTAGACGATGACCGCGTATGCGATCACCATCCCAAACACCGCAAACTCAACCCAGTTGGGCGTGTAAGTCATGAATTCGTCGAAGCTGAGGGTGGGCAGCGCGAGGGTCTGGATGGTCATGACGAAGCGGTTCAGCACCACGCCCGCGCACGCCAACAGAGCGCCGAGCACGACGGCGCCGCGGCGGGTCCGGATCCGCTTCGACAGCAGCATCAGGGCCGGAACCATGCCGAAGACGACGATTTCGGCGAACAGTATCCAGCCGCCGAAGGGTTTCCATTCGTAGTATTCCCAGGGGGCGAAGCCGGCATTGAAGGAAGTCGAGTTCAGCCAGATGAGAGTGTCGACGCTCTTCAGGGCGATGTAGGCCGTGAGCAGGACTCCGGTGGTCCTGGCGAGGGTCTGGTAGATCTGCTCCTTTACCAGGCGCTTGCTGGTGATCTTCTCGACGAGCTTGGTGGTGAGGATGATGAAGCTGGGGCCGACGGCGGCGGCGGAGAGGACGAAGAGGAAGAACGTCGTAGGCCAGATGGCGAAGCCTTCGCGGAAGGCGAAGGGACGGCCGCGCATGACGCCGAACAGACCGCCGAGCGAGCCCTGGTGGAAGAACGACAGCAGGCAGCCGATGCCGGCCATGACGGGGATGAGCTTATGCAGTTCCCATTCGAAGACCAGGAAGGAAGGCACCTGCTTGATACGCCGGTTCTTGAGCAGGATGGGCAGGTATTCGACGGTGAGGACGATGAGGTAGAAAGTGATGCAGAAGGTCACCTCGGTGAGCATCGAATGGACGTTCGGGTGCCAGAAGGTGAACCAGGAGCGCAGGGGCTGTCCGACGTCGATGGCGAGAACGGCCATGGCGCCGCTGTAGCAGAGGAAGCCGAGCACGACGGCGCTGCTGATGACGGCCTTGATCTCCTTCCACTTGAGGATGTAGAGGAGGAAGCCGGAGAAGAAGGCGCCTGCGCCGAGGGCGATAACGGCGAGGTCGAGGAAGATCCAGAGGCCGAACCCGAATCGGTTGTCGAGGGCGGTGACGCCCAGCCCGTAGCGCAGGCAGAGGTAGGAGGCGTAGACGCCGGCGCCGAGCATGATGAGCCAGGGAGCCATCCAGCCGGCGAAAACGAGGGGGGAGCATCTCTCCAGCCCGCGGGCGATCCACTGCCGCTCGATTTTGGCGATTTCGGCTGCCATAGGAGGTTTCATTGCGCTGGCGGCCATGTTACGCATCCCTCCTGTTCGAGTTGCCGTTGGGCGAAGCCCGTTCGGCGAGGCGTTTCACCCAGCCGCGCCGGGATTGGTAGAACATCTTTGGCTTGGTGCCGAGTTTGACGAGGAACTGGAAAGTCTCGGGTTTGCGGATCTGGTCCTGGATTGGGTCCTCGGGGTTCTGGAGGTCGCCGATGCGGATGGCCTGAGCGGGGCAGGACTCGGCGCAAGCGGGCTGATAGGTGATGTTGTCGGAGCCTTCCAGCGCCGCGCGGTCCTGGGCCTCGTGGAAGCGGCCGTGGCAGAGGTCGCATTTCTCGACGACGCCGCGCATTCTCGGGGCGACGGCAGGGTTCAAGGTCTGCTCCATGCCCGCCGGCCACTCGGGGTCGAACCAGTTGAAGTAGCGGGCATGGTAAGGGCAGGCGGCCATGCAATAGCGGCAGCCGAAGCAGCGCTGGACCATCTGGTCGACGATGCCGGTGCGCGGATCGAGTTCCACGGCCTGCTGGGGGCAGACGTGCTCGCAAGGCGGATCGTCGCACTGCATGCACATCATGGGGACGAAGACGGTCTTGCGCGCGGGCATCGGGGCGGGGTCTTTGACCTGGAAGACGCGCATGAGAGTGATGGAGGTGCGGTCGTTGACCTTGGCTGGCGCCGGGGCGACGTTGTTCTCGACCGCGCAGGCCACCACGCAGGCGCCACAGCCGGTGCAGGCGTCGAGGTCGATCACCATCCCGTAGCGGTACTTCCGGTTGGTCTTATTCATCTCTTTCGCTCCGGCCGCCATCGCTACGCCCTCCTCACGCGCGCCCAAGCCTGGCGCCATGTTCCATCAGGACCAGTCTCAAACAGATGCAGCGCTCCGCATGCGCCATCCAACGCGGCCTCAACCGCGTTTGGCAGCACGGCGTCGTCGAGTGCCAGAATCATACGCTGCTCGCCGCGGTGAGTCTCCACCTTTACGGGATCGCCGGCCTTGAGGCCAAGGCCGTTGGCGGTCACGGGATTCATGGCCGCGCGACCTGCCGGCCTGCGGAGCAGCGATTCGACTTCGACCTTCATTGCGAGGGGCGGCTTGGCGCCGGCGCCGGAGGCGGCCCAGCCGGTAGCCAGCAGCGCCAAAGGAAAGCCCTCGTGTTTCGACTTCGGAAGATGGCTGTTGGCGACGGTGAGCAGGCGCTCCATCTCGTCCGGTTTCGCGCCGGGAAGGCGGGGCCTCAGATCCGTGGCGGCGGCGTTTGAATCCGACCACTCCGCACCTTCAGACAGCGCCTTCCAGAGGTCGCCGGCCGCGGCCATTTCTTTCACCGGCTGTCCGGCGGCTTCGCCCCGCTTCGCCGAATGAATCCGCGCGGCCAGGTTTTTCAATTCGTCCTCAATGGCGAAGCCTTCGCCGAGGGAGAGGCCCAGGGCGCCGGCCAGGGCGGCCAGGAACTCGTCGGGTCTCACCGTGCCTTCGGGCCGCTTCAGCACCGCCGGCGCAACCGACCACCGGGCCAGGCCTGCGGCCGCGTTTTCCGCCCAGTCCTCCATTGGCGCCGGAGCGGCGATCACGGCACGGGCGCGTGAGGCATACCCTTCGTTCCACGTGGAAACGGCAACCACAAATGCGCCCTTGGCGAGTTTGCGCTCGATGGCGCTGGGCGGGAGCGCGAAGCCCGCCGCGGTACGGTCGGCGATCAGAACGTCGACGCTTGCGTCGGGGAGTTCGTTCCAGCGCTTCGACACCGCCTCGCCTGGCCATTCGGGCCTGCCGACGATGCCGCCTTCGCGCCCGACGCTTCCCAGCAGGATGTTCAGCGCCGCCAGCAGTTCCTCGGTCCCGGCCTCGAACGGGCCTGAGGCGAAGTCGCCGCCGCCCACCACGACCGCCGGCGAGTTGCCGGTGAGCATCCGAGCCAGCTCGTTGAATGTCTCCGGCTTGAGGGCCGTCATGGCCGAAGCGCGTTCGATGGGGAACCGTGTGACGATTGATTCGAACCCGCGCAGGCCCTCCGCCTCCGGCGCGCCCTGCGCCATCAATGCGCCGGCCAGTCCGAGGGCGAAGGCGCACTCGCTGCCGGGCGCCAGCGGGATGAATCGTTCGGAGAGCTGAGCCTGGCGCGAGTAGTCCGGCCCGGCGTGGATGAGCTTCACCGCGCCCTTCGCCCGGCGGGCGATCAGTCCGGCAGCGCCCGGCCAGCCATCGAGCAGAGGCGCGCCGACGCTGAGAACGGTTTGGGCGTTCGCCCAATCGAACCGCAGCTTCGCCTTGCCGCCGCAGAGCCGCTCGAGCGCCTCCAGTGTCTCGGTCTCCTGGATCACCGGAGTTGTATAGGCGCCGCTGCCCAGCGCCGAAGCGAACCGGCGGTAGAGCGACGACATCGCCCGGCCGGGCCGCTCGTCGAGTATGGCGACCGTCCTGCCGCCTGATGCCGCCTTCGCCACCGCCTCAACGACCATGTCGCAGCCGGCCGGTTTGCCGTCGAGCAGGCAGGTCCGCAGGCGTGAGGGATGCCACGGCAACTGGTGCGAACCGCACGCCAGAGCGCAGATCGCGCCGGGGGCCTCGCCCCTGGGCATGACGCTGACCGGCCTGTCGTCGATCATGCGGACGCCGATGGGGCAACCGGCGCGGCACAGCGTGCAGACGCTGTTTTTCACTGATGCTGCCCCGGCCATTGGAACGGGAATCCAGGGCCAGTTCTGCGTCCAGATCGAGACGTCATCGAGGAGTTTGTAGGGTATCGGGGTCAGCGGCAGCGCGGCGATGGACCCGCCGCCCAGCATCATGATGTCTCTGCGCTTCAACATTGGTTTGCTCCCTCGCCTACCGGTGGCAGCCGAGGCATCCGGCCTCGGCGCCCTTTTCCTTGTGGCAGTCCATGCAGTCATCCATCTTCATGCCTTCGTGGCTCGCCCTCCTCAATCGCGAAATGCTCCTGCCCCAGATGTCGCGGCTGTAGCCGCTCACGACGTTGTATTCGAAGGGCCTCAAGGTTTCCGTCTTGCCGTGCTCGCCGTGGCAGCGCTCACATTTCAGTTCCGCCTTCCTGACGTGGATGGCGTGGGAGAAACGTGTGTTGATCGGCTGCCTGGAATAGACCAGCCAGCCGATTTCCTTTTCCGGCGTCACGTACTTCTCCACCAGTTTCTTCTCGTTCGCCGTCGTTCCCACGGGTTCGGCGTGGCATGCGGCGCAGTTGTCGATGCGTGGGATGCCGGCAAAGGAGCCGTCCTGACGGAAGTCGTGGCAGCTCGTGCAGTCCATTTCGGCCTTCACTACGTGGGCCTTGTGGGTGAAGTCGAGCGGCTGAGCCTGCTGCTTATAGAGGGCCTTGGGCAGCCCCACCCAGCCACCCAGCAGCATCAAGGCCGCTCCGGCGAAAAAGAAGAATCCGCTACGCATCCGTCACGTTCTCCATTCAGGCTCGGCTCCACGGCGTCTGCGGGCTGAAGAAATCGTTGAACAGCCTCGCAACGTCGTCGGATCCCATTTGTTTCAACATCCCGGCGCCGGGCGCGCCACCGTCATTCAATACCAGGCCCAACTCCCCGGCTCCATCGGCCGCGCAACCGTGGGCAAACTCGGCAAGCCGCTCCATCTCCTGCGCCATCCAGTCGACGGCTTGCCCGCCGGTCATCAGGCCCTGGGCCGCCTGCCTGCCGGGCGCTTGCCAACCTTCAAACAGCCAGCCCGAGCCGTAGGGATCCGCCGCAAGCCTCTCCGGGTTGCTGCGCAGATACTGGTTCACGCCGCTGATCATGATCTCGTTGGGGAACATCAGCGGCCACATCATGCCTTCGACGGTGAGCGTCAAGGCCGGCCGTTTCACGCCTTTCATGGCCACGTAGCTGATGTGTTCGAGGCCGCCCATCAGCCGGGCCAGGAACCCATCGACGCCGATGTGGCAGCTGCCGTTTTCGTCTATGTTCAGCCACATGTGGTTGGGCGCGTAGTAGAGCCGCTGCGGAACCCGCACGCCCTCCACCAGGGGGTCCCGCTCATCGCCGGCCGCCCGGTGGGAGTAGCCGGGTTGAGCCAGCGCCAGGTACAGGCTGCAGTACTGGTAGTTGTTGCCCCCGCAGCGGCTGATCATCGACTCGCTGTAAGGGATGTACTTCTTGACCGGCGCAACCGAGCAATACTGCACCAGTTGTTCGTCCAGGAACGGACACCGCTCTCCGCCGTTGGCCTCGGCGCGCTCCTGGAACACCCTGCATCCCCCATGATCGGGCGTGCCGCAGAGCTCCGCCGCACCCGGATCGGGGCCATCGACGATCAGCTTCCGCACTGGCGCCGCCGTGCATCCGCGAACGTGGGCCTCCTTGAGGAACGGGCAATTCATGACATGCTCCCCGATTCGCTCCGCTCCTCTTACCGCGCCTTCTTCCGCCCGGGCCTGTTCTCGCCGACCGGCTCGCCGCCGTCAGCCATCGTCCAGCCCAACTCGGGCACGTGCATGGCGTGAGAATCATTGGTCCGGGCCGCATGCTTGCGGATCAACAGTTCGCTGACGATGTTATAGGCGACCGCCACGACGCACACCAGCGCCACCACGCCGAGGCCGACGTTGGTCAGGTTCAGCCACAAGGTTTGAGGATCGCTCCAGTCTAGTCCAAACATTTCAGGTACCTCCTTGGTCGTGCGATCCGCCCGCTCACATGCAGGATTCCGCTTAACGGACTTCTCGCCACCGCGGTTGGAGCAATTCCTGGGCCAATCCCGATTGCCTATCAAATGCGCTGTAAAATCAGAGACTTACGCCTGAGTAAGACATGGCCGGCTTGCCGCCGTGTTGGATTCGCCGACGCCGACGGTCTGAAAATCCGGCACGGCGGAATTGAGCTATGGGGTGTGGCGGGAGTGGCGCGAAGGAAGTGTGCCGGGGGGTCAGGGCAGGCTCGCACGGGCGGCTTCTGTTGCATAAGATATGGATGTCCGGCCGGAAGCCGGCAAGAGGAGCCGAGTCATGGAATATACCCGCCGACAACTCGCAGCGTTTCCGGTGCTGGCCGGGGCGAGCGGCTGCTCGCCGAGGTCAACGCCGACGGAGGCGGGCTGGCCTGAAGCCTGGGACCGGCGGTTGGTGGAGAGTGCGCTGGCGCTTGAGGATCCGCGTTACGACGAGGCGGAGCGGATGTTGACGCGGGTTCTTGGGCCGGGGTACCGCTACCATACGAAGCTGCACAACTCGCGGGTTCACCCGACGCGAGAGTCGCTGGAGTATGCGCTTTATCTATTAGAGGCGGGAGGCAAGCAGCAGCGCGACAGGGCATTGGCGACGATCGACCGCGTGCTGGGGCTTCAGAACCGCGATCCGGCAAGCAAGTGGTACGGCATCTGGGGTTGGTATCTGGAGGAGGCGCCGGAGAGGATGTCGCCGGCTGACTGGAACTGGGCGGACTTTAACGGCGCGACGTTGTTGCTGATCGAGTTCAGGCACGGGGGCAAGTTAGCAGGAGACCTCAGGGAGCGGGTGAGGGAAGCGATCCTGCATTGCGCGAGGTCGATTGTCCGGCGCGACGTTTCGATGCGATATACCAATATCGCCGTCAAGGGGACGTTTGTGACGCTGGCGGCGGGGGAACTGCTGGGCGATGCGGGGATCATGGAGTATGCCAGGCGGAGGGTGGTCAGGCTGAGCGAGGCGATTGACGAGTCGGGGAGTTTTGACGAGTACAACAGTCCGACTTATGCCAGGGTGACATTGGCGAATCTGACGCGGATCCGGATGTATGTGAAAGACGCCGAAGCGCGGCGACGGGCGGCGGGGATCGAGCGGCGGTGCTGGCTCCATCTTGTTTCGCACTGGGATGGCCGGAGGGCGCAATTCGCCGGTCCGATGTCGCGATGTTACTCCACTGATATCGGATACCCGCTGTGGCTGGAAAAGTCATTGGGCGGGCGGCTGCGGTTGGCCCGGCCAGATGATGTGAAACTGGGCGGGGACGCGGAGACGGCGATCCACGATTTCCGCTGTCCGGAGGAACTGGCGGCGAGGTTTCTGGAGCCGCGAGCAGCGTTTCAGCACCGGGAGATGTATCAGGCTGCCGGAGAGGGCAGCGCTGCGGTGGTGGGAACGTGTTATATCAATGATGCGTTTTCGCTGGGATCGGTCAACCGCGGCGATTTCTGGAACCAGCGGCGGCCGGTGCTGGCGTTCTTCGGTGGACGGGGGCGGCCGGCGGCTACGCTGACGGTGCGGGTGATCAAGGACGGCTATGACTTTTCGTCGGCGCTCCTGTTTTCAGTGCAGGAGAGAGGATATCTGGCTGGGGTTGTGAATTTCCAGGATCCGGGCGGGGACCGCCATATATCGCTGGACATGGTGAAGAATGGCGAGTTTGAGTGTGGCAGGCTGTTTCTGGAGTTCGATTTTGAGTCGTTGCCTGACGGGTTCACGTTTGAGGAGGAGGATGGCGCGATCCGGCTTGTGTCGACGATCATACAGGCGCAGCTTACCTTGCGGGGCGGGCGGTTTGGGCGGTACAAGCCGTCGGCGAAGGTGACCGCGGGCAAACAGAGTCTGGTGGTGACGGTGGACCTTGTCCCGCCGGAAGGGCCGAAGCGCGTTGTGTGGAAGAACACGGCGGAGGCATGGGCGGCGTTCACCGTGGCCCTCGGCGGGCCAGGAGAAGGCGGTTTTGGTGAATCCGCCAAACGAACTCGATTCCAGATGCGGACCGCCACTGGCCGGGTCCATCTTGAATGGCGGACGCCGGCGGGCGCGATGAGCCTCAGCGCGGCCACGCGTCCGGCGGCGGCGGCGGCACAAGTGGCGGCATACGCCGCGGCGATTGACGGCAAGCCGATTCCGTCTCCCCGCCTGAGCGAGGAGAAACTCGCTTAGAATAGAGCAGTTGACGAGGCAGCGCATATGAGTTACGCCATTTCTCGCAGGTCAGTATTGGCCGCGGCGGTTTCGGGTTTGCCGGTAAAGGGCGCCAGGAGCAGATTGCGCATTGGGGTGACGGACTGGAATTTGCGGATGGGGGCCAATCCCGAGGCCGCCGCTCTGGCGGCATCGATCGGATTCGATGGGATAGAGGTCAGCTTTGGGCGACCCAAGCCTGGCGATACGAGGCTCCCGCTGGATAGGCCGGAAGCGATCGCGGCATACCGCGAAGCGCTCGCGCGGCATCGGATCGCGATTGCGGGAGCCTGCGTCGATGCGCTTCATGCCGATTGCATGATGAACGGGGGAAGGGCTGTGCAGCGGGTCTCCGATGCGATCCGGCTGACCAGGGATCTTGGGGGGAAGGTCTTGTTGCTGCCGTTTTTCGGGGAGTGCGAGATTGTGGCGCGGGGGCAGATCGAATCCAGCGTCGCGGCGCTGCGCGAGGTGGCGCCGACGGCCGAGCGGATGGGCGTGACTCTGGGACTTGAGAATTCGCTGTCAGCGGCGGATTCGCTGCGCATCATGGATGGCGTCTCCAGCCCGAACCTGAAGGTTTACTATGACCCGCAGAATGCGATCCGCTGGGGGCACGATCCATTCAAAGAGATACCCACTCTCGGCGAATCGCGGATCTGCCAGTTCCACATCAAGGAGAACGCCGGCTATCTGGGCGAGGGGCCGGTCCAGTGGGAGCGTCTGATGAAGGTCATCATGGATCTCGGTTTCACGGGTTGGGCGAATCTGGAGACGGTCTCGCCATCGAAGGACGTCAGCGCCGACATGAGGCGGAACCTGGCGTATGTACGGCGACTGACAGGCGCAGCGGGTTGAAGACAGGTTCCTGACGGCGGTTTCCATGGATGCCACCGGCAGCAGGTGTATAGTTTACACAAACAAGACATAGATGTCTCTTTAGAAGGGGTTACGGGCCATCGGGACTGAAATGTTAACTCTTCTAAATGCTCGCAAACAGGCGGTTTCAGAGGTTTTTCGTTGACTTGTATATCGTCCTGGGTTTACAGTTAGGTTCTACTCTGATGTAGAGCTGTGTACAACTTCTTGTGAGTGTCAGCGAGGTCCGCGCATGACCTTTCAGGTCGGTGAAAAGGTTGTCTACCCGAACCATGGGGTAGGAACGATAGAGAACATCAGTTCCCGTTCCTTTGGCACCCAGGCCGAGAAATTCTACCTTCTTCGCCTCTCATACAATTGCCTGACCGTGATGGTCCCCTTCTCGCATGTCAATCAGGTGGGACTGAGGA
The DNA here is from genome assembly GCA_013822245.1 of Candidatus Solibacter sp. GTDB lineage: Bacteria > Acidobacteriota > Terriglobia > Bryobacterales > Bryobacteraceae > PNKE01. The sequence continues at coordinate 1,040 of PNKE01000041.1, read as the reverse complement.
AGGTGACGCGGAACGGAGAGATCACAAGGATGCTTTCCTTTCTCTCCGAGGGCGAGTGCAAGAGCTGCCAAGACTGGAAGGACCGATTCAAGGAGAACTCGGTGAAGATGCAGAATGGCAGTCTGCAGGAGGTGGCCGAGGTGCTGAAGTGCCTGCTGCAGATCCAGTCGCACAAGCCGTTGTCGTTCAGGGAGAAGAAGATGCTGGACCGGGCGCGCATCATGATTCTCAGCGAGCTGGCGACATCGAGGGGTCTGGCCGAGCCATCGGCGATTGAGATGCTTGACAAAGCGCTCCGCAAGACGAGCCTGAAATTTCCAGAGCCGCTGTAATCCGGGTTTCTCCAGATGGATGGGGGCGGCGCCATGGGTACCGCTGGAACACCGCAGGCAACAAGCAGACACCAAATGCGCCGCCGGTCGTGGAGAGACACGGGCATGCCGGATCCGGCCGGGAGGGGCTTTTTCACCTCTGGCGGCTGATCCGGGAGTGGGCGCGCCGCGGCTGATTCTCACCCCCGGATGGGGCACAAGCCGCGGGGTCACCCATGGGCAGTGACGCTTGCAAGACTCGGCTCTTGCGAGAGAACAGCTTGCGCTGAAATGTTTGGGGGGTGAGGCTTGCCGCATGGAGCAGAAGCGCCAAAGCAAGGTCCGCAAGCCCAGGCGCAAGAAGTGCTCGCATACCCGAGCCAAGGCCGCGGAGCGCGGCACGCGCATCGAACGGCAGCGCCATCAGAAACTTGATGCCATGTTGGCCGGCCTGCCGCGGCAGTGCGACATCGGAGCCAAGAAAAACAGCCGCGGGCACGACCAATACTGGCGCGGCTACAAACTCCACCTCGATGCCGCCGACGGACAGATCCCGATCCCGGCATGACTCACCAGCGCCAGCGTGCACGATTCGCAGGCCGCCATCCCGCTGATGACGATGACTTCGCAGCGGGTCCAATACCTCTACGACCTGATGGACTCGGCCGATGATGCCGGCGAAATCCATCAGCACAGCCGGCAGTTGAAGCATGTGCCGATCATTGCGGT
>PNKE01000027.1 GCA_013822245.1 Candidatus Solibacter sp. | reverse complement strand
AAGTGGCGGAGGAAGAGGGATTCGAACCCCCGAGCGAGTTACCCCGCTAACGGTTTTCAAGACCGCCGGTTTCAACCACTCACCCATTCCTCCGCCTTCAGGTTAGCCCACCGCGGCGGTCGAAACCAACAGCGCACTGGCGGATTACTGGCCGGCGATGAGGCGGTGGTGGCGGCCGGGCGTCCAGGTGAACCCGTGCCCGGCCGCGCGGCTACTGGCCGGCGATGAGGCGGTGGTGGCGGCCGAGCCAGTAGGGCAGCAGCAGCGTGGCGCCGTCATCCTCGCCGCAGCCGCCGCAACCGCCGTCGATGACGAACGGGTTGCCGTTCCACTTCATCACGGGCCGTTCGTCGGCGGGCAGCAGTTCCTTGAACTCGATGCGCCGATGGCGGTCAAGGGCGTCCACCTTGGTTACGTCGGCGCGGTGGGAGTTTCGGATCGTCCACTTGATGAGGTCCATGGGCAGGCGCTGCATGGTCCAGACGGCGGCTTCGAGATCGACCTTGGCCGCGGGGTTGGCCACCTTGTAGATGAAGTTCCACAGCGGGTTGGCTTGGCGCTGGATGTTCCGCCACCACTGGTCGAGGCCTTCACGGTAGAGGGCCAGCAGCGCCGGGTCCTTTTCGTAGAGGAAGAGCGGGTAGAAGGAGAGCAGGGCCAGTTCCTCGTCGGAGTAGTTCAACTCCTCCTGGAGTTCGAGGTAGCGGGTGGTCATCTTCGCGTAGCCCATGTCGTTGGCCAGGCGGAGGTACTCGCGCTGGTAGCGGGCGTCGCCGGTGACGTGGTGGGTCACCTTAAGGAACATGAGGATTTCGGCGGCGTTCAGCGGCGCGTCGGGCTTGCCGGTTTCGCTGGCGAAGTAGTCGGGGTGCCAGCGGCCCCAGCGGGTGGGCTTGCCGGTGACGTCCACCAGGTAGAGGTCGTTTGAGAGGATGTGATCCATGATGCGGCGGGCGGTGGCCTGGACGCGGGCCTTGAGGGCGGGGTCGGGCAGCAGGTCGTGGACGAGGGCGAAGATGAGGAAGTGGCCGACGATTTCGTCAGACGAGGTGTCGGCTTTCCAGCGGATGCCGTCTTTCGCGTCGTACCAGAAGCCGTCGCGGGGCTGGATCTCGCCTGGTTTGATGTAGGACCGGGCCGGGAAGCCGGGGCGGCTGGTGACCTGTTCGAGGAACAGGATGGCGTCGACGGCGCGGCGGGCGCGGGCGAGGGCCTCGGGCGATTTTGTGACCGAATACTGGAAGCATTGGGCGGCGGCGTACATGGCGGTCCAGAGGCCGTCGTTGTCGTTCGAGACGGTGACGTTCGAGGACGGGTCGCCGGGGGTGCGGAAGGTGGAGTCGGCGACAAAGCCATGGCGGTCGTGGCGCGAGGCGATCCGTTGCTCGAAGGCGGCGGCCTTTTGGGCGAGGGTGGTTGGCGTGTAGCGGATACGGGAGACGCCCTTGGGGGTGCGGACCCAGGCGCCGCGGCCGTCGGGCGCGATGGCCAGGACGTGGTCGTCGGCCAGCCAGCGGCGAGAGGCGAAGTACTGGACACGGTCGCGCGGGGCGGCGGCCGGATCGATACGGATGAGTCCCTGGGGTGTGCCGATCCATTGAATCCCGCCCGCCGAGGCGGCGGCGGTGATGGCGGCAAGCGGCAGCGCCGCAGCGGGCGCCTTGAGGGTGGCGGGCACGGCGGCGGCATCGGCTGCGTGGAACTCGACGGTCTTGCCCTCATAGGGCTTGAGCTGAACCGGTTGCGCGTGGGCGGAGGCGGCGAACAAGGCGCATGCCAGACCGAAGGCGCAGGCAGGACGGGATCGAGGGTGTCTGTAAGGCATCGTTCTCTGTAGATTAGCCTGAATTCGCGGCCAGCGCCCGGCTCCGGGTATATTGAGTGGACTTGGACCAACAACCTGAAATGGGCATGGGAACTGGCGCCGGAAGCAGGGTCTCCCGAATGATCCTTATTAGGCGCCCGGAACCAACCGATATAAGATGATGGAGATAAGCGAGTCGCGGGAGGCTGACTGGATCCAATGAGAGTACTTATCGCCGACGACAGCCTGGTGATGCGCCGGCTGCTGCAGGCGACTCTTGAAGGATGGGGTTTTGATGTCGTTTGCGCCGCTGATGGCGCGGAGGCGCTGGCCTGCCTTCAGGGGGAGGACCCGCCGCGGATGGCGATCCTGGACTGGATGATGCCGGTGATGACCGGGCCCGATGTCTGCCGGATGGTGCGGGATCTGAAGTCCGAGACCTACACCTACCTGATTTTGCTGACGTCGAAGAGCCAGCGCGAGGACATCGTGGAGGGGATGGGGGCCGGGGCGGACGACTATGTCGTGAAGCCGTTCGATAAGCACGAACTGGATGTCCGGCTGAGGGCGGGCCGGCGGATTCTGGATCTTCAAATGGAGTTGATGCAGGCCCAGGAGGCGCTGAGGGACCAGGCGACAAAAGACCCCCTGACAGGCTGCTGGAACCGGCGCGTGATTCTGGAGGTGCTCGAGCGTGAGACGGTGCGGGCCGAGCGCGAGAAGCGGAGCCTGTCGTTGGTGATGCTGGACCTGGATCACTTCAAGACCGTGAACGACACCTACGGCCACGGCGCCGGGGACGAGGCGCTGCGGCAGGTGACGCAGCGGGTGATGGGCGTAATCCGCGGGTATGACGCGATCGGCCGGATCGGGGGCGAGGAGTTTCTGATCGTGCTGCCGGGATGCGACGAACTTTGCGCGCTGAGCCATGCCGAGCGGCTGAGGAGAATGGTGGAACGGACGCCGGTTGCCGTCGAAGGGCAGGAGATCTGGATCACGGTGAGCGTGGGGGCGACATCACTGCTGCCAGGCCAAGGCTTCACGTCCGGATTGCTGGTGCGGTCGGCCGACGCGGCGCTGTATACATCGAAGAGGCTGGGGAGGAACCGGGTCTCGTTCCAGTTGCCGGAGCAGATCGACCGGGTCCAGGGCGCTTCGAATTAGGCAGGCTTCAGCGCTTCACTTCCGCTTGCGTGACGCCGGCGGCGGAGGCGGAGGAATCGCGGGCCACATCAAGCTTGCTGAGGGTGGCGGCGTAGGCGGCGACGCCGTCATAGAGGGCTTCGGCGATGCGGTCGCGGAACTCGGAGCGCTTCATGAGGGCTTCCTCGCGGGCGTTGGTGACGAAGCCCACCTCGGCGAGGATCGACGGCATCGACGCGCCGATGAGGACGACGAAGGGGGCCTTCTTGACGCCCCTGTTTCTGGTGGTGGCCGAAGGCGAACTGAGCTTGTAGAGCGCCCGCTGCACGTGGCGGGCGAATTCGCTGGATTCGGCGATCTTGTCCTTCAGGGCGATCTTCTGGAGCAGTTCGGTCAATTCGAAGATGGACTTGCCGTGGCCGGCGTTTTCGCGCGAGGCGACCTCGAGGTCGTCCTTTGAGTCGGTGAAGTTGAGGTAGAAGACCTCGGGACCGGAGACGGCGCGGAAGCGGGACGAGTTGACGTGGACCGAGAGGAAGAGGTCGGCGCGGTGGCGGTTGGCGGTTTCGGTGCGTTCATCGAGGGGGATGAAGACATCGGAGTCCCGGGTGAGGACGACCTCGGCTCCGAGACGCTGCTCGATAAGGCCCTTGAGGCGCACGGCGAGGTCGAGGACGAGTTCCTTTTCCTTGAGGCCGCCCGGGCCGGTGGTTCCGTGGTCGTGGCCGCCGTGGCCGGGGTCAATGACGACGCGGTTGAGTTTGAGGCCGAGGGCGCGGGTAAGCGAAGTGCGGCCGGTGCGCTTGACGTCGGCGGGCTTGGGCTGGGCGGCGAGTTCGACCGGCCTGGGCGGATCGACGGTGACCGGCGGGGGCGTTGGTTCGGGCCTGGACGGCGCTGCCCTGGCGGCTTCGACCGGAGCCGGCTTCGTTTCCGCCGGCTTGGGCCTGGGGACTTCGACGGGCGCGGGCCGGGTGGCGGAGGGTTTGGCCCTGGCGGTTTCGACGGGTGCGGGTCCAGGCTCGGTGACGGGAGGGGCCGTGGCGGGGGCGTGCGGAGGTTGGGCGGCGGGTTTTGACTCCGGCGGCGTGGTATCGAAGCGTTGCGAGACGACGCGGCCGGCGTCGGAGGGCGAAGGTCTGGGCCCGGCATCCCTGGCGCGCAGTTCGACCATGATACGGAAGGGGTTGGCGAGCTGGCTGATCTCGTAAGTGGCCGGCTTCTTGAGATCGAAGACGATGCGCACGGTGGTTGTGTTGTTCAGCGCGATGCGGATGCGCTCGACCAGGGGGTCATCGACAACCATGACGCGCGAATGGCCTTTATCGAGCTTGATCTCGCAGCCGCGTAGGTCGACGAACAGCCGCGGCGGGCTGGGGAGGAGGTCGCGGCGGAACTGGACCTCGCCGGAGGTCTGGATGGCGATGCGGGTGACAGGACCGGCTGACCAGACGCGGACCGAGTTGACCGCCACCGGCGCCGGGGAGATCTCGGCGCAGAGCGAGTGAGCGGCGGCAAGGCACGTCAGGGCCGGGATGAGAGCGGACAGGCGTGCCTTCAAATTCATTGGCTGCTCGCGCCGGGCCTCGGCGCCACGTCCTTCGTGACAAGGTGGATGCGTCCGGAATCGTCGGTGAACCACTCCAGGGCGCGGAGCGGCTCGCGTTCCGGCGCGGCGGGCGCCGTGGCGGTTTCGACGGTTCCGGAAATGGCTTCGGCGGTCTTGACGGCCGGGTCCGCGCGGCGGACGGAGTTCAGGCGGCGGCCGACCTTTTCGACATACTGTTCCGTTTCGCGGTAGGGCGGGATGCCGCCGTAGCGCATGACGGCGCCTTCGCCGGCGTTGTAGGCGGCCAGGGCGAGACGGTCGTCCTTGAACATCCGCTGGAGATGGCGGAGGTACCTGACGCCGGCTTCGATGTTCTGGCGGACGTCGAAGCTGTCGGTGACGCCGAAGCGGCGCGCCGTGCCGGGCATCAACTGCATGAGGCCCTGGGCGCCCTTGGGCGAAACGGCGAGAGGATTGAAGCCGGATTCGATGGCGACGACCGAATGCACCAGGAGCGGGTCGACGCCATGGGTTTCCGAGGCCTGGCGGAGGATGGCGGTAAGGTCAGTGACCGGGGCGCCAGCGCTGCCAGCCTGCGCCCGATGGGCGGACTGGACGGCCGCCGCGGCCGGTTGGCGTTTGACGATCGAGGCGCGGACCAGCTTGCCGGTGCGGGCGTCGGCTCGGACGGTGCTGCGGACCTGCAGGCGAGATTCACCCCAGGCCGCCACCGGGGCAGCGATCAGGCCGGCGAAGAGGAAACAAATCGCCCGTGCCATGTTTTTACCATTATACGGGTGGAGTCCAGTTTTTCTCATCCGTAAATGCACTGAGGACAAAGGATTTGCTGTTGCTAAGATTGTCTCATGACCAGGGCTGGCTACGTTTTGACCGGCGGCGGGAGCCGGAGAATGGGCCGGGACAAGGCGATGTTGCCCTACCGGGGCACCGTGCTCGCCGGCTGGGTGGCTGGCTGCGTCGAGCAGGCGGCGGGGAACGTGTGTCTGGTTGGGGGCGGAGAAAAGTACGTTCATCTGGGGTATCCGGTGCTGGAAGAGAGCTATGGCGGAATGGGGCCGTTGAGCGGGATCGAGGCGGCGCTGGGCCGAGGGGCCGACTGGTCTCTGATTGTCGCCTGCGACATGACGGGGATCGAGAGCGGGCATCTCGGCGAGTTGTTCGGCGAGGCGGAGCGCGGCGATGCGCTGGCCGTGTACGGCCGCGGCAGCCACGGCCGGGCGGAGCCGCTGTGCGCGGTTTATCATAGAGACTGCCTGCCGGCGGTGAGGCGGATGCTCGCGGCGCGGGAGTTAAGAGTGCAGACTTTGCTGAGTGTAATCAATGCGTTAGCATGGACTGCCGAATGGGTGGACCAGTTGCGTAACATCAACACGCCCGGCGACTGGGCGTCGGCCAAGGACAGGGGATGAAGGACCAATACCCGCACTACATCGAATTCCGGCACGTCTATAAGACGTTTGATGCCCCGGTTTTAGTCGACTGCAGTTTTCACTGTGCGCCGGGCGAGACGCTGGCGATCATTGGGCGCAGCGGCGTGGGCAAGTCAGTGAGTCTGTCGCACATCATGGGATTCCTGAAGCCGGATGAGGGGCGGGTGATTGTGGCGCACCGGGACATCACGGATCTGAAGGAGGCGGAACTGAGGCAGATCCGCAAGAAGGTGACGATGGTGTTCCAGAGCGGGGCGCTGTTCGATTCGTTGACGGTGGGCGAGAACATCCTGTTTTCGCTGGAGTTGCGGGACGACTACGACGAGGCCAACCGGGCCGACGTCGTGAAGGGACTGCTGGAGATGGTCGACCTGGCGCGGTATGAGGACGCCTATCCATCTGATTTGTCAACGGGTTACCGGCGGGGTGTGGCGATTGCGCGGGCGCTGGCGGCGCAGCCCGACTGTGTCTTATACGATGAGCCGACGACGATGGTGGATCCGATCATGTCGGAAGACATGGGGCGATTGATGGTGCGGCTGAAGCACCAGTTGGGGCTGACCTCGATTGTGGTGACGCATGACCTGGACCTGATGCGGAAGGTGGCCGACAAGGTGGTCTTCCTCTATGAGGGGCGCGTGATCTACTTCGGGCCGGTGAGCGAGCTTGACCGCTGCGACCACCCGCACGTGGCCGGGTTTCTGGCCATGGACAGGGTGGACCTCAGCGGGATGGGCGGTTTCCGATAAGCGGAACCCAGGATGGGATTTTGTCCCTCCAGGCGGGTGTGGGCGGCGGGGGCTGGGTCTGGGAGGAGGCGAGGCCGGAGATTTCGCCCTGGGTGTACCAGCGGCGGGGGACGGTGGCGGGGCGGCGGGAGGCGAGCCGGACGCGGAGGGCGTTGAGAGCATAGACGCGGGTCTGGAGGGCGCCATCCTTTTCCGAGACGACGGCGGTGAACCCGGATGCCGCGCCGGTTGCATCGCGCTGGATGATGATGGGGAGCAATCCGGTGAGATTACGCTCGATGTAGGCGGTCTCGTAGCGGTTGCGGCGGGAGTTCCAGGTGAACAGGCGGAGGCTGTCGAAGCCTTCCCGCGGGCGGGAGGATGTGGCCCACAGCCAGGCGGGCTGGGCCAGGCCGGAGCGGCCGGTGGAGTCGCCGACATGGAAGTAAGCCGCGATTCGCGCGCGTTCGGCGTATTGGGTGACCTCGTCGGGCAGGGCCATGAAGATCATCCTTGCCAGGACCCAGCCGGACACGCCGTCGCGGGCGCGGACCAGGGTCCAGAGTTCATCGACGGCGGCGGGTTTGGCCGTCTGCGGGGCCGCGGAAGGGGGGGCGGGCCTGGGCTCGGCGGCGGGGCGGGCCGACATCCTGACCCAATCGGAAGGCGGGGCTGGCGGTTCAGGCCGGGGAGGAGGGGGGACTTCGGGCTCCCTTTTTTTCTTCTTCTTCACGGCTTTGGGGGTTTCGAGGGCGGGCAGCAGGGGGGCGGGCGGGTTGTAGGGAACACGCGGGGCCAGTTCGTGGGCGATAACTTCGACCTTGGCGCCGGGCTGGATCTGGAAGATGGTGGGCGCCTGGCGATTGGGCGCGGTGTGGACGTTGAGGACATCGAAGACGGTGGCCTGGCCCTGGGATGGGGCTTGCCCGGTCTGGAGGGAGAGGTCGCGCAGATGGTCCATGCCGCGGGTGGAGAGAAACTGAACGGAATCGGCCCAGCCGACGGCTCCCGAGGCGGTACGGATTTTAAAGAAACGGCGCCGCCGGCCGACGATTTCGACGCGGTCGCCGTGTTTGAGAGTGGCGGCGAGCGGGGCGCCGGAGACCAGTTCGCCGCGGATCTGAAGCGTGGACGGCGCGACGAAGGCCTCGGCGAGGGTGGGTTCACGGTCGGGCTGATCGGCGCACGACGGCATGAACAACGCGGCCGAGGCGGCCAGCAGGAGTGCAATCAGGCGTCTAAACTGCGTATTCCCGGACAAATGCTTCGAACCGGTCCAGCCCTTTCTTCAAGTCTTCCATAGAAGCAGCGTACGATATACGGACGTGCGCATGTGTGCCGAAGGCTTCACCGGGAACGATGGCGACGAATTTTTCGGCGAGCAGTTTTTCGGCGAAGACCATGGCCGTGGGCAGCTTCCCCGGTGACAGGACGCCGGAGATGTTGGGGTAGGCGTAAAATGCGCCTCGTGGCATGGGGCAGGCGACGCCGGGCATGGCGCGGAGGCGTCCGACGACATAGTCACGGCGCTTGTGGTATTCGGCGAGCATTTCGCCGACCGAATCCTGCGGCCCGTCGAGGGCCTCGAGGGCGCCTTTCTGGGCGATGGATGTGGGGTTGGACGTGGAGTGGGACTGAAGTTTGACGATGGCCGTGCAGACCGCCGCGGGGGCGAGGACGAAGCCGATGCGCCAGCCGGTCATGGCGTAGGTTTTCGAGAGCGAGCCGGCGACGATGACGGTTTCCTTGACGCCGGGGATGGAGGCGACCGAATAGGGCTGGGAGTCGTAGAGGAAGTGGGAGTAGCACTCGTCGGTCATCAGCCAGATGCCGTTGTCGCGGGCGAGGTAGGCGATCTTTTCGAGTTCCTTGTCATCGACCACCGCGCCCGAGGGGTTGCAGGGCGAGTTGATCATGATGAGCCGGGTCTTGGGGGTGATGGCGGCGGCGACCTGGGCGGCGGTGAGGGCGAAGCCGTCCTCCTCCCTGGTTTCGACGAAGACGCACCTGCCGCCGGCGTAGTTGACGACGTCCTTGTAGGTGACCCAGTAGGGGACGGGGATAATGACCTCGTCGCCGGGGTTGAGCACCGCCTGGGTAATGTTGAAGATGGCGTGCTTGCCGCCGACGGTGACGACGCACTCGGCCGGGGTATAGGTGGTTTGGTAGTCGGCGTTATGGCGGTCGCAGACGGCCTGGCGGAGTTCCTGGATGCCGGCCATGGCGGTGTAGCGGGTGAAGTTGGCGTCGAGGGCGTGGACAGCGGCCAGCTTGATGTTGCCGGGGGTGGGGAAGTCGGGTTCACCGACGCCGAAATCGACGACATCCTCGCCGGCGCGGCGAAGACGGTCGGCCTCGGCGGAGACCTTGGCGGTGGAGGAGACGCTGATGAGCGAGATGCGGTCGGCGAGTCGGGTTTGGGGTTGCATGAGGCTGCTTGGGCTCGTTTCCTTGTGATTTCGGCGCGTGGTGGAGGCGGCTAACCGCCCTGGTTGAGTATCCTGCGCCGGAGGATATCCTCGACCGGCGGCGGCACCAGGCCGCTGATGTTGCCGCCAAGCCGGATGACCTCCTTCACCAGACGGGAACTGATGAAGGAATGGGCCTCTCCGGCCATCATGAACATGGTTTCGATCTCCGGCGCGAGTCGCCGGTTCATGAGGGCCATCTGGAGTTCGTATTCGTAATCGGAGATGGCGCGGATGCCCCGCAGGATCAGGCGGGCCTGCTTGCGGCGGGCGTAATCGATGAGAAGGCCGTCGAAGAAGTCGATTTCGACGTTGGCGAACTCCTGGAGGACAACCTTGAGCATGTCGACGCGCTCTTCGGCTGAAAATAGAGGGCTTTTGGCTTCATTGGCGAGGACGGAGACGACAAGCTTTCCCACAAGCGGAGCGCAACGCTGGACGAGGTCCAGGTGGCCGTTGGTCACCGGGTCGAAGGTGCCCGGATAGACCGCAACGAGGCCGCTATCGGCTTGCGTCACTATAAGTCTCCTTGCTTGAGAGAGGGTTTGGCATTCATTGTAGCTTATGCTTCGCGTCGTGCGAAAGATCTGGCAATGATCTGGAAATGATAGGCGCGCAAAGGATTGAGACCAGGACGGGAGGCCAGAGGCGGCCATCCCAAATGGCGTAGTCGTGGAAGTGGCGGGACCGGGGGTGGCCCAGCACGAAGCGTCCGAAGAAGGACTCGACGGCGATGGTGGCGGCAAGCCAGGCGAGGCCAGTCCGCCAGGCGTGGGCGGGGCTGTCGAACGGCCACCTGCGGCCAGCCAGACACACGGCCAGCAGAATCACCAGGATGCCGCTGATGCGTGAAAGCTGGTGGCTGGCAAGTTCACGGAAACGCCGCCGGATCACACCTTCGCGCAAGCCTCCGCGGGCGGTGGAGAGGATGAGAACCATAGTCCAGGTGGCTGCGGCTTTGAACGGCGTCATTGTTAGGATCATCCCTCGCCAGATTCAACCGCGCCAGCGGATGCCGAGGTTGAGTTCTTTGCGCGCATAGGCGACGCTGCGTTCGACGTGTTCGCGCTGCTGGTATTGGACGGCGGCGCGGAAATGTTCGGGCAGGGCGCGGCCCTGGAGGTCTTCGATGACCATGGGGCGCTCGTAGGGCTGGCCGCGGCGGACGAGCGCAAGGAACCGGGCGAGTTCGGAGGCGCGGGCTTTGGGATAGGTCTTCCAGTAGGACTCTTCGAGGTAGGGGAGGATCTGCGGCGGGCGGCCGGTGATGGGTTTGATGTAGACGTGGACGTTGGGACACAAGCGGCGGGCGGCGGCCATGATTTCCCTGAAATCGACGACGCCTTCGCCCAGCGGCACCCACTGGACGGCGATGCCGCGCGGGGTTTCGTAGAGGACAGAGTCGCGCAGGTGGAGGGTGAGGATGTAAGGGGCCATGGTTTCGAGCGTGGTCATGGGGTGCTCGAGGACGAAGCAGGGGTTGCCGGTGTCCATGTAGGCGCCGACGAAGTCTTTGCCGGACTCTTCGATGATGATGCGGTGCTCCCAGGCCTGGAAGTCCTTGTGGATCTCGATGGCGATTTTGAGACCGGCGTCGAGGACCTGCGGCTTGACGGCTTTGAGCAGACGGATGGCGGTCTCCATGTTTTGTTCGGGTGTGCCGGGTGGCAGAGATGCGCGGTCGCCGGCCAGGACGCAGCGGATGATGGGCGAGCCCATGGCCTTGGCGCGGCGGAGGTTGTAGAGGATGTTATCGACCGAGGACTGGAAGGCGCCGGGGGTGCGGGGCATGATGCCGCCGCCGCCGGTTTCGAGATGGAGGCGGCGCTCGGCGGCCCAGCGTTTCACGGCGGCCCAGTGGGCGGGGTCTTTGGTGAGGGGGTCGAGGGAGTCCTGGAGGAAGATGGCGTCGTGTTTCTGCTGGGCGGCGTAGTCGATGAGTTGGAGGTCGGTCCAACGGAGGGCGCGGAGGCAGTAGGTGTTAAAGCCCATGGGCATGGGTCCGGACTGGGAGGCGGCGAGGCGGGGGGCTGATGGCGCGAGGGCGGCCGATGAGAGGGTGGATGAGAGAAACGTACGGCGGGTCATGGTGAGTGTGGCTCTGCGGCAGATCCTAACATGGATTGAGAGGGATACGTCCGCGGTATACTGCGGATGGTAGCAACCGATGGCACCCGAAAGCCTTTCCGAAGTTGTTCGATCGCTGACGCCGCAGGAGCAGGATGCGGTGCGCCAGTTCATCGAATTTCTGAAGCGGCGAGATGCGGCGGCCAGCCCTGATTCTCCTTTCCTTCGAGCCGCCGACGAGTTCCTCTCCGAACACCCGGAACTGCTGCAGCGCCTGGCTCAGTGACCCGATATCCCACATTCGAAGAAACTGTCGCCGTTCACGCGAGATTGATCGCTCGTTTTGGAGGCTCCGCGGGCATTCGGGATCTTGCTGCATTGGAGTCGGCCCTGGCGCGGCCACGAAGCGGGTACTACACTGACCTGATTCAGGAAGCGGCCGCGCTTTGGGAGAGCCTCTCGCAAAACCATGCGTTCGTGGATGGAAACAAGCGTGTCGCGGTGACCGTGACGGCCGCGTTCCTGCGAGTGAACGGCTACCGGCTGGTATTCAACGACGTCGAAGCGATTTCCTTCCTGTTAGACCTCTACGAGAACGGCCGAATGAAGTTCGAAGAACTTGATCGATGGCTGCGGCAACACGCCGCAGTCGCCGATCCACCAGCGTAGAGAAGCGCCGGCTCCGGCAGAAGAATTTACCCGCGGAGGCCGAGCAGGGGAACGTCCTCGGCCGTCGCGGCGGCTCGCAGTTCGACGTCAAGAGTCGTGAGCGGCAGGCAGCGGCGGCGCGCCAGTTCCAAGTACGCCGCGCCGTAGAGAGTCAGGCGGTGGCGTGCAGCCAACTTTGCGGTGGCGCCCCATGCCTGACGGCCGGTCTCCAGATCCACCGTGATGGGAAGCAGCGCGAGATCGGCAAGAGCCGCGTCCCGAAAGGCGGAATCGGACCGGCCCTTACGAACGCCCATTTCGAGAACGTTGGCTACCTCCAGCCGCCACAGCGCCGGAACCCATGCGCCGGATTCCACAACCCGCTCAAAGACAACAGAAACCTCTTGCGTGGTTTCGGCGGAGTAGACCCAGGCAAGAGTGACGGAACTGTCGAGGACCAGACTCAAGGCCGGCCCTCGTCGCGATCGGCTTTGAGCGTCTCCCAATCGAACCGTTCAATCGACAGGCGCTTGGCGCGGGCACGAATGCGCTTCGCGGCCGCTTTCGCCTTCTCGCGATCAATGCCAGAGGTGCTGGAAACCAAGCGGGCGACGGGTTTGCCGTGGCGCGTGATCACGATTTCCTCACCCTGCTCTACGCGGTCCAATAGAGAGCCCAGGGTATTTTTGGCTTCGAAGGCGCCGATTTCCTGCATCTGGTCTCTTTAAGCTAGCTGAAGCCAGCTTAACACAAGATCGTGGTATCTGGCTGGTATGCTGTCTGCGGAGTCATTTGCAGGAAGCGGGGCTCGGCCGCGGGCGACGGACATGCCACCCAAGCTCGAGACGCGTCCAGACCGGGAGCCAATTCCCAATTCCCAATCATCCTGCTATCTCGTTGATACCATTAGGGGCTGTCGAACGATTTTCGCGGATTATTGGCGTTCACGCCGTGGCTCTGCCGTGGATTCGAATTCTGTGGAGCGGCCCGCTGCGAACCCTTCGTCTTGAGCGCCAGTGGCCGTGAACAGTCCGCTCATCTTGACCTGTCGGAGTTCATCAACCTCCGGATAGCCGGCCAGGGGTAGGGCGTCGTTTCAGTCAGTCTGATAATCGTGCGGTTGGCCGGCAGTCGGGCGAGACCTCAACCAACAAATGGATCGACGACGCGCACGCCGGCGTTGACGAAATCGGCGCGATTTCGCGTGGCCACCGCCAGACCGTGGACGAGGGCCGTGGCCGCGATGAGGCTATCCTTGATTGGCATGGCTTTCCCCGTCTTGCGCAAGCGCGCCAGCAGTTCGGCCCATTTCAGCCCCGTGTCCGCGTCCCAGGGAAGGCAGTGGAGAGTTCCAACTCCCGCGTCGAACCAGCGTTCGAGCGCGGCACGCTTGCTTCCCTTCGGAAGGATAAGAATCCCGAATCGGAGTTCGCCGAGAATGACGGGGTCGACGGCGATATCCGGCTCATGTGCGCGAAGCCACGCCACGGCCCGCGGATCGGGCGTTGGTTTCGTCGGTTCGCTCAGGACGTTGGCGTCGACTAAGTACTTCACAGCGAATCGGTCGACTCAGAGTCGATGGGGACGAAGAAGTCCTTCTTCGGACAGGCGAGTAGCCATTCAACGGCGCCTTCATTCGGCGGAAGTGCACGCCTGACGAGGCGATAGTCCCCACGATCGACACGCTCGACGTCAAACACCTGCCCTGGCTCGACACGGTCCATGTGCCGGAACTCCGCCGGCAGGACGATTTGGCCCTTGGATGAGACCGTGGTCTTCATGTAAGTAAGATATCGTCTTACCTGCCGCGAGGTCAAGGGCCGCGCCACGGGATACAGGAGCTGCTACCAGCATCAACGTCTGGAATACCGCCCTGATTGCCGGCGAGGGGGAGGCCTCAACAGTTCAGAGCGCTTCCACGACAGGGACCCGCTCACTGCGGCGCGCGGCCTCGATGCATGAAGGGTGGGGTGCGAATGGGGATACGCTGTTTGCATGGAGTTCAATGCGCCTCGGAGCGATGCGCCGCGGATGATGAGCGCGGGTGGATCGGTGGTGGCAGGTCTGGCGGATACGGAGAAGTTCGTGGCGGCGGTGAAGCCGGGAGAGAAGGATTCGAAATGAGAAAGCGGGTTGATGCGCCAGGTCTGGAGGCGGTGCTGGAGGCGGGCGGCCGCAGTCTGTTCGAGGTAAAAACGAAGGGGCAGGGGCCGGAGGGCGAGTTGCCGCTGACGGCGGAGATGTTGAGGAATGCGCCGTCGGGGGATCTGTTTGGCTGGACGATGAATGCCGGGATGGGGTGGGACCCGCAGGCGATGGGCAGCGCCGAGGTGCTGATCCTGTCGACGCACGGGGGATTGCGGGCGCCGGACGGGACGCCGGTGGCGTTGGGGTATCACACGGGGCATTGGGAGGTGGGCCTGCTGGTGGAGGCGGCGGCGCGGGAGTTGAAGGCGCTGGGGGCGGTGCCGTTTGCGGGCTATTGCAGCGATCCGTGCGACGGGCGGAGCCAGGGGACGACGGCCATGTTCGATTCGCTGCCTTACAGGAACGACGCGGCGACGATTTTTCGAAGGCTGATCCGGAGCCTGCCGAGGCGGGACGGGGTGGTAGGCGTGGCGACCTGCGACAAGGGGTTGCCGGCGATGATGATGGCGCTGGCCGGGACGCGGGCGTTGCCGTGCGTGCTGGTTCCGGGCGGGGTGACGCTGCCGGCCGAGGGGGGCGAGGATCTGGGGATTGTGCAGAGCATCGGGGCGCGGTATTCGCATGGGGTGATCACGCGGGAGTATGCGGCCGAGATGGGCTGTAAGGCGTGCGGGACGCCGGGCGGCGGATGCCAGTTTCTGGGCACGGCGGCGACGGCGCAGGTGGTGGGCGAGGCGCTGGGGATGTCGTTGCCGCATGCGGCGCTGGCGCCGTCGGGGGATCCGATCTGGCGGGATATGGCGGTGAGGAGCGCGCGGGCGTTGTTGCGGCAGGCGGCGTTGGGCATGACGATGGGGGACGTGTTGACGCAGGCGTCGCTGGAGAACGCGATGGCGGTGCATGCGGCGTTTGGGGGGTCGACGAACCTGATCCTGCATTTGACTGCCGTGGCCTATCATGCGGGGTTGAAGCGGCCGGCGGTGGAGGATTGGGCGCGGGTGAACCGGGCCGCGCCAAGGCTGGTGGACGCGCTGCCGAACGGCCCGAAGGGGCATCCGACGGTGCAGGTGTTCATGGCCGGGGGCGTGCCGGAGGTGATGCTGCATCTGAGGCGGGCGGGGTTGATCGACGGGCGGGTGGTGACGGTGGCGGGTGAGAAACTGGACGCGCTGCTGGACTGGTGGCAGCAGAGCGAGCGGCGGTCGGCACTACGGAAGAGATTGAAAGACGTGGACGGCATTGACGCCGATGACGTGATCATGCCGCCGGATCAGGCGCGGAGCCGGGGGATGACGTCGACGGTCTGTTTCCCGGTGGGGAATCTGGCTCCGGAAGGATCGGTGATCAAGAGCACGTCGATCGATGCGGCTGTGGTGGATGACGATGACGTTTACAGGAAGCGGGGTCCGGCGCGGGTGTTCACGACTGAGACGGCGGCGGTGGAGGCGATCAAGAGCGACCAGATCAAGGCGGGCGATGTGCTGGTGCTGTGCTGCCGGGGGCCGATGGGGGCGGGGATGGAAGAGACGTATCAACTGACCAGCGCGCTGAAGCATCTGCCGTTTGGCAAGCACGTGGCGCTGATCACCGATGCGCGGTTCAGCGGGGTGTCGACGGGGGCGTGCATCGGGCACGTGTCGCCGGAGGCGCTTGCCGGGGGGCCGGTGGGCAAGCTTCTGGATGGGGACGTGATTGAGATTGTCGTCGATAGGAAAGGGCTCACGGGCAGGGTGGATCTGGTGGGGCATGGGGACGAGGTGTTTGGTGCGGAAGAGGGGGCGAGGGTGCTGCGGGCGCGCGGGCCGAGGCCGGACCTGAAGGCCGATGCGGAGCTGCCGGATGACACGCGGCTGTGGGCGGCGTTGCAGGACGCCAGCGGCGGGGCATGGGCCGGTGCGGTCTACGATGTCGATAGAATTCTGGAAGTGATCGAGGCGGGTAAGCGTGCGCTTGCGGCGCGGAAGGAGAAAGAGCAGTGAAGCGATTGGTGGTCCTGGCGGCCGCGGCGGCGGCGATGTGGGCGGGAGAAGGCAAATGGACGCCGCAGCAGGTGCTGAAGCTGAACCCGGCGGAGTTGAAGAAACAGGGACTGCAATTGCCGGTGAACCGGCTGTGGGACCCAGCGCGGGGGACTGGCCTGCTGGCCGCGGCTGTGAATATTGGCGGCTGTTCGGCTGGGTTTGTGTCCGAGACGGGACTGGTGTTGACCAACCATCACTGCCTGTTCGGGATGGTGCAGGAGCATAGCAGGCCGGGGCGGGATCTGATCACGAACGGGTTTCTGGCGGGGTCGCGCGACGAGGAGTTGCCGTCGAAGACGGGAAGGGTGAATGTGCCGAGGAAGTTCACCGACGTGACGGCGCGGATGGAGGCGGCCGTGCCGGCGGGGGCGGGGGATCTGGAGAGGGCGAAGGCGATCGAGACGAAAGAGAAGCAACTGGTGGCCGAGTGTGAAAAGACGCCGGCGGCGCGGTGCAGGGTGGCGGCGTTTGATGGCGGGGTGCAGTATGTGCTGGTGGAGTCGATGGAGATCCTGGATGTGCGGCTGGTGTATGCGCCGCCGCGGATGATCGGCGAGTATGGCGGCGAGGTGGACAACTGGATGTGGCCGCGGCATACGGGCGATTTTTCGATGGCGCGGGCGTATGTTGGGCCGGACGGCAAGCCGGCGGCGCATAGCAAGGACAATGTGCCGTACAAGCCGGAGTTTCATTTACCGATTTCGACCGCCGGGGTGAAGCCGGGCGATTTCGTGATGGTGCTGGGGTATCCGGGGACGACGGTGCGGTCGTTGACGGCGCTGGAGATGGCCGACCGGGAGAAGAATCTGTATGAGCGGCGGGTGGATCTATATGGGGCGTGGATCAGGTTGATCGAGGAGGCGACCAAGGGCGACGAGGCGGGCATTATCGCCACGGCGGCGACGCTGAAGAGCCTGAACAATGTCTATAAGAACGCCGGCGGGCAGATTGCGGGATTGAAGCGCGGCAGGATTGTCGCCAAACAGAAGGCGGCCGAGGCCGAGGTGGAAAAGTGGGCGGCGGGGAAGCCTGAGTGGCGGAGCGCGCTGGCGGCGAAGAAGCGGCTGGACGCGATGGTGGCGGAGAGGGAGCGGACGGCGGCGCGGGCGTTTCTGTCGCAGACGGTGGCGGCCGGTTCGTCAACGATCAGACAGGCGTTGCAGTTGGTGAAACTGGCGGGCGAGCGCGGCAAGCCGGATGCCGGGCGGGAGCCGGCGTATATGAACCGGATGCTGCCGATGATGAAGGCGGGTCTGGAAAGGACTGAAAAGAGCTACTTCCGGCGGGCAGATGAGGCGGTGGCGGCGGAGTGGATCGGGCGGGCGCTGAAGCTGGGCGCGGGCGAGAGGATCAAGAGCGTGGATGCGGCGTTCGGGCAGGGCGACGTGAAGGCGAAGCTGGCGGGGATCTATGACGGGACCAAGGTGACGTCGCTGGACGAGCGGTTGAAGATGTTCGAGGAGACGCCGGAGCAGTTGAAGGCGCGGCGGGATCCGATGATCGAGTTCGCGATCGCGTTGCAGGCGGAGTTGGACGTGTTCAATGAACAGGCGAAGGCGATTGACGGGGCGGTGGCAAAGTTGAGGCCGGCGTGGCGTAAGGCGGTGATCGCCCATGCGGGCAAGCCGGTGGCGCCGGATGCGAATTCGACGCTGCGGGTGAGCTTTGCGCACGTGAAGGGGTATGCGCCGAGGGACGGGGTTTTTTACACGCCTCAGACGACACTGGCCGGGATGATGGAGAAGCACACGGGCGAGGATCCGTTCGACGTGCCCAGGAAGGTCCGCGATGCGTACGAGGCGGGCAAGACGGGGCGGTGGAAGGATGTGCGGCTGGGGCAGGTGCCGGTGTGTTTCCTTTCCGACGGCGATACGACGGGCGGCAATTCGGGCAGTCCGGCGGTGAACGGGCGTGGGGAGCTGGTGGGGTTGAACTTCGACCGCGTTTGGGAGAACGTGGCGAACGATTTCGGGTACAACCCGGAGATCGCGCGGAACGTGAACGTGGACATCCGGTTCTTCCTGTGGATGCTGGATGAGGTGGAGAACGCGGACGGGTTGTTGAAGGAGTTGAAGATTCGGCAGTAGCGCGCGTTATGCTTTCTTGCCGTGGCCGTGGTGGACGTGATTGTCCTTGAGTTCGTCGACGTGGAGGGAGTCGAGGAAGAGCTTGAGGCGCGTGGCGTAGTGGGATTTGCGGTCCTTGAGGGCCTTGTGCTGGACGAGTGCGCCGACGCGGTCGCCCGACATGAGGAGGTTCATGCCCAGCAGGTAACGCGCGGCGTCGAGCGAGGGGTCGAGTTCGATGGCCTTGCGGTAGCTTTCGATGCGCTGGCGGCTCTGGCCGGCCTTGCCCTGGGCGAAGCCGAGCTGCATCCAGGCGCGGGCGTTGGCGGGGGCGGCTTCGACGGCTTCGCGGAGATAGAACAGGGCGCCGTCGATGTCATCGGCATAGAGGTGGCCGATGGCGCGGGTGTAGATGGATTCCTTCCCGCTGTCATGGCGGGCGTTCCACTGGTCGAGGGTGAGACGGGAAGTGCGCGGGATCATCTCCAGACGTCCGCCGGGGGCGGCGAAGTGGAAGACTCGGCCGTCGACGGTGCGGGAGGTGTGCCAGCCGGCGAACAGGCCATGTTCATCGAACAGGGGGGCGTTCGCGGCGGGGCGGGGCGAAGCGTATTCAAGGCGGGCAAGCATGCCCTCGGCGCCGACTTCGCGGAGGCCGCCGACCTGGGCGGTGTGGCCGGCGCAGGTGACGGTTGATGGAGCTTTGGTGGAGGCGTCGGGTCCGGGCGGGGCCTGGAGGCCGATCCAGACGATGGCGACGCCGAGTTCGGCATCGTCGGCGGTGATCCAAACGACCTGGTGCCAGGCGTTTCGTTCGTCCCTGATGGACGCGGCGGCCGCGCCGAACAGGGCGTCGCGGCTGACATAGGCGATGCCGCCGGCGCGGATGGCGGCTTCGGATTCAGAGAGCAACCGGCCATCAGGGCCGTAGGTGAACAGCCGCGTATCGGCCTGGGCCAGGCTGGACACGGCAAGCATCGCCAAAACGGCGGATTTCATCACAGTTTCACGTCTCCGCACAACGAATCGACGCTTCACGAAATCAAGCGGTTGCAGTCCGATTGTGTACGATGAAAGATTCAGGATACATTCCCCGACCAGTGAACCGGTACACAATGGACCCCCAGCAACTTGATCTTAAGAAGACCGTGAACCTGCCCCAGACGGGCTTTCCGATGAAGGCCAACCTGGCTCAGGCCGAGCCGAAGATGCTCGAGAAGTGGGCGGAGAAGGGGCTTTACGGGAAGATCCGCGAGGCGCGCAAGGGCCAGCCGGCATACATCCTGCACGACGGGCCGCCGTATGCGAACGGCAACATCCACCTCGGCCACGCGTTCAACAAGCTGCTGAAAGATTTCATCGTCAAGTGGAAGACGATGGGCGGATACGATTCGCCGTACGTGCCGGGATGGGACTGCCACGGGCTGCCGATTGAGATCAAAGTGGACGGCCAGCTAGGCGGCAAGAAGGCGAAGATGACGACGGCCGAGGTGCGGGCCGAGTGCCGCAAATACGCCGGGAAGTTCGTCACCTTGCAGAGCAAAAGCTTCCAGAGGCTGGGCGTGTTCGGGCGGTGGGAAGATCCGTACCTGACGATGTCGGCGGAATACGAAGCCGTGATCGCGGGCGCGTTTGTGGACTTCCTGGACAAGGGCTATGTCTACAAGGGCCTGAAGCCGGTGAACTGGTGTTTGAGCTGCCGGACGGCGCTGGCCGAGGCCGAGGTCGAGTATGAAAACCATGCCAGCCCGTCGATATGGGTGCGGTTCAAGCTCCAGGGCGACGCGGGGCCGGTGGACCCGGCGCTGGCCGGCAAGACGGTCTACGGGCTGATCTGGACGACGACGCCATGGACGATTCCAGCGAACGTGGGCATCGCGTTTCATCCGGGGCTTGAGTATTCGGCCGTTGAGGCGCGGGGCGATGTTTACATCATCGCGTCGGAGCTGGTGAAGGTGACGGCGGAGAGCTGCGGCTGGCCCGAAGTGACGGAACTGGCGCGGTTCAAGGGCGAGAAGCTGGACGGGACCGTTTACCGGCATCCGTTCCTGGAGCGGGATTCGCCGGGCGTGCTGGCCGACTACGTGACGCTCGAACAGGGCACGGGCGCGGTGCATACGGCGCCGGGCCATGGCGCGGAAGACTACGTGACGGGCCAGAAGTTCGGGTTGCCGACATTCTGCCCCGTCGATGCCGCGGGCCGTTTCTATCACGCCGAGGGCGCCGCGGGGCTGCTGCCTGAAGAGATCATCGGCAAGACGGTTTGGGACGCGAATCCGGTGGTGTCGGGCATCCTGCGCGAGGCCGGCGCGCTGCTGGGCGAGAAGCGCCTGGATCACAGCTATCCGCACTGCTGGCGGTGCCACAAGCCGACGATCTTCAGGGCGACCGAGCAGTGGTTCATCGGCATGGAGCGCAACGGGCTGAGAGAGCGGACGCTGGAGGCGATCAAGGAGGTCACGTGGCATCCGGAGTGGGGCCAGGAGCGGATCTCGAACATGATCGCGACGCGGCCGGACTGGTGCATCTCGCGCCAGCGGGTGTGGGGCGTGCCGATCACCGTGTTTTACTGCGAAGGCTGCGGCGAGGCGCTGACG
>PNKE01000045.1 GCA_013822245.1 Candidatus Solibacter sp. | reverse complement strand
CCACCGGCGCCCGGCGATCTGCCCCACAACGGATCCTCTCCGATGGAGGGCATCACTTTCGCCGCCGTTGCCCGCATCCCGGCCCGGCGGCGGCGCGCAACGCGGACAAGCCCGGCTTCCACCACCGGCCGCCAGGATGCCGGTGCGTCACCGGGTCTCGCCCAGCATCACTTCCAGGGCTTTGCGCAGTTGAGCTTCGGTGAGCTCCCCGGCGTGTGTGGCGGCGGTGCGGCCGTGTTTGCCGATGAAGACGGTGAGAGGGAGGGTGGGCAGGCCGCCGTAGCCGCGGGCGACGCGGGGGTTGCCCAGCAGGATTGGGTAGGCGACGGGGAACTGGGCGAGGAAAGGGGAGACGGCGGCCCAGCCGCGCTCGTCCATGGCGACGCCAAGCACGGTGACGCCGCGGGGGGCATATTCGCGGGCGATGCGGTCGAGGGCGGGCAACTCGCGGCGGCAGGGTTTGCACCATGTGGCCCAGAAGTTGAGCACGACGACCCGGCCGCGGTAGGCCGATAACGAGTGCAGGGCGCCGGAGCGGTCGGGGAGCCGGAAGTCCGGGGCGTTGCGGCCCGTTTCCAGGGGCCCGGCGAGGCTGGCCGAGGCGAGGAGAAGGCTTGCCGCTGCCAGCCGGCGGAGGGCCGGGATGGCGGGCGTGAACAAATTTAGTTTGCAACTGGATTGCATATTGCAATAGGCTAGAATACAATTAGACCATGATTCGGGCCTTGTTGTCTTTAATGCTGGCCGGCGGCGCGCCGGCGGGAGCGGCAGCCCTGACGGCGCCTGCCGGAGGGGCGTCTTGTGTGCTGGTTGTTCAGGTCAGGGATGAGGCGAGGCAGCCGGTAGTGGACGCGGCGGTAAAGATTAGCGGCATGGCGGGGTTGTTTTTAACGGGCAAGGACGGGATAGCGCAGGTGACGGTTGGAGCGGGACGGGAGTATGGAATCCGGGTGGAGTCGACGGGGTACTATCCGGCGAAGGTGGAAGGGGTGGAGGTATCGGCGGGCGCGGCGTTGCTGGTGGAGGTGGAGTTGAAGCGGGCGGCGGTGGTATCGGAGATTGTGGTGGTGACCGCCACTGGGACTGCAACTGAGATGCAGGAATCGTCGATCCGGACGGAGGTGATCCAGGCGGCGATGGTGGACCGGCAGGTGAAGACGACGCTGGCCGAGGCGTTTCAGGCGACGGTATCGGGAGTGCGCGTGGAGACCAACTGTCAGAACTGCGGGTTCATGCAGATCCGGATGAACGGGCTGGAAGGTCCGTACACGCAGATTCTGGAAGACGGGTTGCCGACGTATTCGGGGGTGACGGCGGTGTATGGGCTGGAGCAGATACCGGCGGCGTTTCTGGAACAGATCGAGGTGGTGAAGGGCGGCAGCTCGGCGCTGTATGGACCGGGTGCGGTGGCCGGAGTGATTAATCTGATCCGGCGCGAACCGAGAGAGAACCGGTTCCGGTTGGATGCGATGGGAGGATGGCAGAGAGGGCGGCCGGAGCAGCAGATCGGCGGCGCGGCGCAGATTATCGACATGCCGGGCGGATTGTCTGGCGACTTTTTCGTGCGGTCGGTGAACCGGACGCCGGTGGACCGCGACGGGGACGGATTCAGCGAGATGGGCAAGCGGCGGCTGGATTCGGGCGGCTTCAGCCTGTACCGGAGGTTTATGGAGAGCCGGGGCAAGCTGTCGGTGACTGGAGCATTGGCGAGCGAGTTTCGCCGCGGCGGGGACCAGTTTCATCTGCCGCCCGAGCAGACCTTGATTACCGAGCAGGTGGATTCGCTGAGGCACTCGCTGGCGGCGAACTGGAACCACACTATATCGGCCAATACTTTCTATGCCTTGCGGGCCAGCCACGCCTATTACGGCCGCAGATCATACTATGGCTCGGGCATGGATCCAAATGCGTACGGGGACACGCGGAATCCGGTTTGGGTGGCCGACGCGCAGACCGGCCATCAGAAAGGGAAGCATTCGCTGCTGGCGGGTTATCAGGTGTGGTGGGAGCATGTGGAGGACAATGCGCCGGCGTACAACAGGACGCTGGGCGGGACGTTTAACAACCACGGGGTGTATTTTCAGGACGAATGGCGGCCGGCGTCGCGGGTGACGCTGATTGGCGGAACGCGGGTGGACAAGTCGAACCGGTTGGACAAGGCGATCCTCAGTCCGAGGGCTGGGGTTCGGGTGGGGCTCACCAACAGCCTGGTTGCGCGGGCGACGGTGTCGACGGGATTCCGGGCGCCGGCGGTGTTTGACGAGGATCTTCACATCGCCCAGGTGGGCGGCGAGGGATTTGTGTTGCAGAATGGCAGCAGGCTGCGCGAGGAGAGGTCGGTCAGCTACAGCGGGGGCGTGGATTACGTGGGACTGGTGCTGGGCAGGCGGGCGCAGTTGGGGCTGAATCTGTTCCGGACGAACCTGCATGACGCTTTCACGCTGGCCGAGGATGTGGTGGAGGGCCAGGAGTTCCGCCGGTTGTTGAGGATCAACGGGCCGGACGCGTCGGTGGGCGGGGCGAGCTTCGACGGCACGTTGCGGGTGACGGGCAAGTTTGGCATCCGGGGAGGGTTTACGGCGCAGTATGCGCGTTGGAATGAACCGGAGCCGCAGTTCGGAGCGCGGTCGTTTTTCCGGACGCCGTCGAGGTATGGGTTCCTGGGGGCGGACTGGACGATGCCGGGCGGCATCGAGTGGTCACTGACCGCCGACTTCACGGGCCGCATGACGGCGCCGCACTATGCGGGCTATATCGACGAGGACCGGCTGGAGACCACGCCGCGGTTTCTAACCTATAACACGGTGGTGAGCCGGACGTTCGAGATCACTGAACGCCGCCGGCTGAGGCTGTTTTTCAACGTCCAGAACATGGGCGACAGTTACCAGAGGGATTTGGACCGCGGACCGAACCGCGACTCGGGATATGTGTATGGCCCGAGCGAGATGAGGAGGGCGGTGGCCGGGATGACGTTCGAGTTCTGACTCGCGGCACGCCGGGAGGGGGCGGGCTGTGTGCGCCGGAAGCGGAAGATCAGGCCGATGCGCCGACACCGAATCGAACTGCATTCTGGACCTTGATCAGCAGTTCGACTTCGCGGCGGGGGATGCCGAGGACGGAAGCGATCTGCTCGAGGGGTTCGCCGCGGCGGTGCATCCGCAGCGCCTGGGTGCGTTTGCTGAGATTCATGGAGAGGCCGGCGGGCGGGGACTGGGCCGGCGGAGCGAAGCGGGGCGCGTCATGGCGCGCGGCGGCAAGCTCGGTTTCCATGCGGGATATGGTTGCGCGAAGAAGCTCCACGGCGGCGATGGTTTGTTCGCGGTCCGAACGGAGGCGGCGTCCGTGGGCGGCGATCTCGCGTTTAAGCGACCAGTAGAGGGCGAGCGCTCCGGCCAGCCCAGCCGAGCTCACCGTGGACACAGTGGCGGCGATCATCATTTCGTTACTCATTCGAAAAACCTCCAGCAGCGGTTGCGGATGTCGTTAGAAGCGCAAAGGCCGCTCCGGCGCGGCTCCAATCGCCCGCGGAACTCGCATGGCGTGGGCGCCGGAGCGAGTCCGTTTTGCGCGTGTTCCTCAAAAAAGTGTCCGCAGGCGCTCTTCACGACTGACGATTTCCTGGATTCTGACGCCATAGTTGCCTTCGACGACGACGACTTCGCCGCGGGCGATGACACAGTTGTTGACAATGACCTCGACGGGCTCGGTGACGCGGCGGTTGAGTTCAACGATGGAGCCGGTGGTGAGTTTGACGGCATCGCGGAGTTTCATCTGCACGCGTCCAAAGCTGACGCCGACCGGGAGTTCGACCTCCATGAGGAGGTCCATTGTCTTCGATCCCCGCGCGCCCGGGCGGGGCTGGACGTCAAGGACATCTCCGCCGCGTTGCGGGGCGTGTTCCCGCTCCAGTTCACCGAACAGGTCCGCCCAGCCGGGACCCAGGGCGAACAGAAGAGGAGCAAGTTGCGCGCCGCCCAGATCGACAGTGACCGGCGCCCAGGACAGGCCCGCGGGGGGAGCGGCGTCGAGGTCGGCGGGAGGGAAGGCGAGTTCACGGCCCAGCCGGCCTCCGATGACCTGTGCAAGGGGGGCGATGGCCTGTTGGATGACTTCGAGGAAGGTGCCGCGGGTTTCCTCGTCGCCGGCTTCCGCGATGCCGGCGCTTTCAAGGACCTTGCGGCCGATGGGGTTCCAAACGTCCCTGGGCACGACGAGCCAGATGCCGGTTTCGCCGGCGAGGCCCGTGGGCTGGCGGAGGACAATGGCTTCGGTGAACGACGGCTGGGCGGGAGTGCCGCCGGCGCCGGCGAGGGTGGGTTCGCCGGTCATGGACTCAACCGCCGGGGCGAGCCGATCGGCGAATTCGCGCTGGAGCCAGGTCAGGATTTCATTTGGCATAAATCACCCCTAGATGCCCCTCTCGGTCGGCCATTTCATACGCATGAAGGCGCGCAGGCGGACAATGGCCTGCGTTTTGAGTTGCGAGACCCTGGATTCGTGGAGGTCGACGACCTTGGCGATTTCGCGCAGGGTGAGTTCTTCCTGGTAGTAGAGGCCGAGGACGGTGCGCTCGACGTAGGGCATGCGGGAGATGGCCTGGGCCAGGAGGCGGCGGAGTTCGGAGCGTTCGAGGAGCTTGGAAGGGAGGTCGTCCTCGCTGCCGGCGACGAATCGAAGCAGGTCACGGCCCTCTTCCTCGGGCGCGTGCTGGTCGAGGCTGCCGAGGCTGAGCCCGCGGACTTCGCCGAGCCACTCGTGGTATTCCTCGAGGGACACGCCGACCTCGGCGGCGATCTCCTCCTCGGAAGGGGCGCGTTTGAGGCGCTGTTCGAGGACGGCGACGGCCTGCTCGATGCGCTTGCTGCGGCGGCGTTGCTGGCGCGGGGCCCAGTCGAGGCCGCGAAGGCTGTCGAGGATGGCGCCGCGGATCTTGTATTCGGCGTAGGTTTTGAGCTTGACGTTCTGGGTGGGATCGAAGCGGTCGATGGCGGAGATGAGGCCCACAACGCCGGTGGACACCAGGTCTTCCAGGTTTACGCTGTCTGGAAGCCTCTCATGAATGCGGCGCGCGATGAGCCTGACCTGTGGCAGGTGCTCGATGATGACGCGCTCGCGTTCCTCGGGGGAGATTGCCGCGGCCGTGGCTTGATATGGATTCATCGCCTTATTCCTGCGAGAGATGAGCTAGGCAGTGGCCGCCCGCGCCGAGGACTCCTGATCCACGGCGAGCGAGACCAGGCGGCTGAGGGCGGCGGGTACAATGTCCTCGGGAACCGACTGGCCGGAGCATAGGAAAGACACGGGCAGCCCGGAGTTCATGGCGAGGGCAAGCATGGAGCCGCAGCCGGAGGCTTCATCGAGGCGGGTGAAGATGAGCCGCGACGGCGAGTAAGAGGACCAGAAAGCGAGCGCGGATTCGAGATCACGGAAGCAGGTGGAGGCGTTGAGCACGAGTTGGACCTCGATATCGCCGCGGGACCGGAAGAAGCGCGCCCACTCGGCGGCCAGGTCGGCCTCGCCGGGCCCGTAGCCAGGCGTATCGATGAGCAGGAGGCGCTTGTTGCGATGGGCATCGAGCGAGCGAAGCAGGCCGGCCGGGGTTTCAGCGCAATCGAAGGGCAAACCGAGGATGGCGGCATAGCTGCGGAGCTGCTCGGCGGCGGCGACGCGGAAGGAATCAGTGGAGATGATGGCCGCGGGCAGGCCCTGCGAGACGCCGGCGACGACAGCCAGCTTGGCGAGCGTGGTGGTCTTTCCCGAGCCGGGCGGTCCAACGAGGACAACGGCCTTACGCGCCGCGGCGTCCAGGCCGACGCCTGGGTGTACCGTCAGCCCCGACTCGATTTCGGCGGCGAGGGCGCGCTGGATGTCGCGCCCGGAGGGCGGCTCGCTGAAGCAGCCGCGGCCGAGCCTGCGTTCGACCTGATGGACGAGCCGCGAGGAGATCTCCGGGGGAAAGCCGAGGTCGGAGAGCCGGGCCAGGACGGGCGCGAAAGCGGCATCACCGCGGTAGGCGGCGGCGGCGAGGTGGCGGAGGAGGGCGTTCATACGGGCGAGATCCCGCTTGAGCCCGGCGACTTCCGCGATGAGCCCTGTGTTTTCCAATGCGCCGGCGGGCGCTTCGGGTCGGCCGGTGCGTGCGGACTCGAAGAGAACTTCGTAGCCGGCCGAGCCGTTCTCCTGGCCGGCGATGCGGCGCGACTCGACCAAGAGCGCGTCGTCTCCCAGTTCCAAGCGCGCCTGGGCGACGGCGGCCTCCACTGTCTGGGCGAAGTACGATCGCGTTGACTGG
Organism: Candidatus Solibacter sp.; assembly: GCA_013822245.1. GTDB lineage: Bacteria > Acidobacteriota > Terriglobia > Bryobacterales > Bryobacteraceae > PNKE01. Next base: position 14,811 of record PNKE01000045.1, on the reverse strand, counting down.
CTATTCATGCGTGGACGCTCCTTTCAGAACACCGAAACTGACCACCCTCACCGAGGAAGGGACTTCGCCGTGAGACAGCACGGCTGCTTGCGGAGTGCGGGACTCGATCATCTGGCGCAGGAAATACCTGGCTCCCGAGCCGGCCAGGATCACGGCGCCGCCCTGGGCGGCCCCGATGCCGGAGCTGACCGCATCGACGATCTCGCGGACCTTGAGAGGCGAGAGGTTCAAGTGAGAGGCGTGTTCGCCGTGCTCGACGGCGCGTTCGATCTGGCCTTCGAGGCCGGGGTCGAGAAACCAGACGCCGAGTTCGTTATTGGGATTGAGGTAGGGCTGGACGACGCTGCGGCGGATCGCCTGGCGGGCGTATTCGGTGGTCAGGACCGGGTTGCGGGTGACGGCGGCGGCCTCGCTCAAGGCTTCGAGAATGGTGGCCGCGTCGCGGATGGAGACGCGCTCGCGCAGCAGATTCTGGAAAACCTTCTGAACGGCGCCGAGGGCAACGAGTTTGGGGACAAGGTCCTCGACGAGCTTCGGGTTGTCCTCGGCGACGCGATCGAGGACCTTTTTTGCATCCTGGCGAGTGAAGATCTCATGGGCGTGGCGCCGGACCAGTTCCGACACATGGGTGCCGAGGATGCTGATGCTGTCAACGACGGTATAGCCCTCGACGCGAAGGCGTTCGGCCTGGCTGGAGGGGATCCAGAAGGCCGGGATGCCGAATGCCGGCTCGATGGCGGGGGAGGCGTTGGCAGGGGCGGCGCCGGGTTTGGGGGGAATGGCGAGTTCGCAGCCCTGCATGAGTTCATAGCGGGCCAGTTCGACGCCCTTGAGCATGACGGAGTACTCGCGGACCTTCAGCGAGAGGTTGTCGGTGACACGGACCGAGGGCAACAGGTAGCCCATTTGGGTGGCCATCTGGCGGCGGATGCCGGCGATGCGGCGCAGCAGAGGGGAGTTTGCCCCGCCCTCGACGAGTTTCACCAGGCCGAGGCCGACCTCGATGGAGAGCGGCTCGACGCGAAGCAGGCCTTCGAGGTTTTCGCGCGGCGCGGCGGGTCTCGCATCGGCCTCGCAGCGGACGATTTCCGCCTTCTGGCGCGTGCGGAGATTCCAGGCCGCATAGCCGATGCCGCCGCCGAGCAGCAGGAAGGGAACGGTGGGCAGTCCCGGGAACAGGCCCATGGCGACGAGCGCGCCGGAGGCCATCAGCAGGGGCTGCGGCGTGTTGAGAACCTGGTTGCGGAAGTCCGACCCCATGTCATCCTCAGAGCCGGCGCGGGTGACGATCAAACCGCCGGCGATGGAGATCATGAGGGCCGGGATGACGGTGACCAGCCCGTCGCCGATGGTGAGGACGGTGTAGGTTTCCAGCGCCTGCACCATGTCGAGGCCGTGCTGGAAGACACCGATGAGGAAGCCGGCGACGATGTTGATGGCGGTGATAAGGATGCTGGCGACGGCGTCGCGCTGGGTGAAGCGGGTGGCGCCGTCCATGGCGCCGTAGAACTCGGCCTCGGACGAGAGCGCTTTACGGCGGGCTTTGGCTTCGTTTTCGTTGATAAGGCCGGCGTTGAGGTCCGCGTCGATCGACATCTGCTTGCCGGGCAGGGCGTCGAGGGTGAATCTGGCGGTGACTTCGGAGATGCGGACGGCGCCGTGGTTGATGACGACGTACTGGATGGCGATAAGGACAAGGAAAATGACCACGCCGATGACGAAGTTGCCGCCGACGACGAAGTTGCCGAAGCTCTCGATGACCTCGCCGGCGGCGGAGGTTCCCTGGGAGCCGTTCAACAGGATGAGCCGCGAGCTGGAGACGTTCAGGGCGAGCCGGAAGAGGGTCATGAGAAGCAGCGTGGTGGGAAAGACGCTGAACTCGGACGGCTTTCGGATGTGCATGGAGACCAGCAGCACGACGGTGGAAAGAGTGATGTTGGCGCTGATGAGGAAATCGAGCAGGAAGGCCGGCAGCGGCATGACCATCGCCAGCAGGATGCCGAGGACGGCGGCGGGGACGCCGACGTTGCCCCTGGCGAGGCGTCTGAGTCCGGCCTGGACGGACGATGAGCCCCCGCCCGAGGGTGCGGCTGTGCGGGCGGGCGATTGAGGCGGCTTGCCGCCGGCGCCGAAGGGGGTAGCGGTGTCGGAGACTCGGGCGGGCAACATGGAATTGGTGGCCATCGGCTGCTTACCCCCTACCTCTTTCCGCCCATGAGCCTGAAGACATAGGCAAGCACCTCGGCCACCGCGCGGTACAGGTGCGCGGGGATCTCCTGGCCGACGGCGCAGTGCTGATAGAGGGCCTGCGCCAGTGGCTTATTTTCGATCACGGGCACCTGGTGTTCGAGGGCGCGGGCCTTAATGCGCTGGGCAAGGTAGTTCTTGCCCTTGGCGACGACCTTCGGCGCCGCCATTGAGTTGATGTCGTACTTGAGGGCGACGGCGAAGTGGGTGGGATTCATCACGATGGCGGTGGCGGTTTCGACATCGGCCATCATGCGGCGGCGAAGCAGGTCGCGGCGCATGCGCCGGAGACGCATTTTGATTTCGGGGTTGCCTTCGTTCTGCTTCCATTCGTCGCGGACCTCCTGTTTCGTCATGCGGAGTTCACGCAGGTACTTCCGCCTCTGTCTGAAGAGATCGAGTGCGCCCCAGGCCGCGAGCAGAGCCGCCGAGCGCCAGATGAGGGAAGCCACCGCCGAGCCCGCCTCGACTGTCCCGGAATGGAGGTCGAGCAGAGGCAGCCGGAGGAATCCGCCGAGGCTGTCAGCGATCACGAAGTAGACGGCGCCGAGGATGAGCGGCAGGATCAAGGCCGCCGAGAGGGCGGCGCGGAGGTTCTGGCCCGGCAGTTCGCGAAGCTTCGAGACGGGGTTCAGGTTCTTGAGGTCTGGCGCCAGGCGGGCGGTGGCGAAGCCGAACTGAGTCAGCGACGACTGGGCCAGGATCATCGAGAAGAACACGGCCGAGCCGGCGGCAAACAGGGGCATGGCCGCCGGAGCGAGGTGATCGGTGACAAGCGACGTGACCGCCGGACGATCAACAGGTGTTGTGAACCCGAGGGCGAGCAGGCCGCGTATTTCGTTCAACAACGACGGCCACCAATGCCCGGCGAGCCCGACGATGAGCGTGGCGCTGACAGCGAACTGGACGGCTGCGACGAATTCCCGGCTGACCGGGAACCGGCCCTCACTTCGGGCCTTGCGGATCCGCTGCGGGGTGGCCTTTTCGGTGCGCTGTGAGCGGTCTGACATCAGCGTCCGAGCATCCTTTCCACGGTTGCGGCGCTATGGTCGAAGGCGCGCCGGTAGATGGCGGCCCACATCGGGGCCAGAGCGGCCAGCGCGGCCAGTGTGCCCAGCATCTTGACGGGGAAGGCGACGGAAAGCAGTTGAAGCTGCGACTGAATGCGGCTGACCACGCCGAGAGCGATTTCGGCCAGCAGGAGCAGGCCGGCGACCGGCAGGGCGAGCCGGACCGAGAGTTCGAGGATGGAACCGCCCAGGCGGATGACCGCGTCGGCCCAGGCGATGCCGGAGGCGGCGCCGCCGATGGGCCAGGTCTCCAGGCTGGCCGCGAACGCCCTGATGACGAGGTGATGGCCTCCGAGGGAGAAGAAGAGGAGGTTGCTGACGAGCAGGGCGAGCACGAGCAGCACACCGCTGTCGGCGTCGCTGTTCGGGTCGATGCTGGAGGCGTAGGAATAGCCGGCCTGGAGTCCGAAGACCTGCATGGCGAATGTGAGGACTTCGCCAAGCAGGGCGATAACGACGCCGACGGCGAGACCATAGACGGCCTCGCCAGCCAGGGCCCAGGCGAAGGCGCCGGGCGAAGCGGGCAGGTGAATGGAGGCCGGCAGGATGGGAACAACGACGGCGGCCATGGCGAGGATGAGCATGGCCCTCACAACTTCAGGGACCGACCTCACGCCGGGCAGCGGAACGAAAACGAAGGCCAGGCCGAGCCGCGTCAGGGCGAACAGGAAGCGGGCGAGATGGTCCCAGTGCAGGACTTGCGCGGCGTTCAGGATGCTATCTGGCATAGCGCGCGAAATCTCCAAGAACAGAGGCGGCGTAGGCGCAAATGCGCATCAGCATCCACGGCAGAAAGAGGACGAAGGCGGCGAAAAACGCGGCCAGCCGCGGGACGCTGCCGAAGGCGGGGTCTTGAACAGAAGTCACGATCTGGAGCAGGCTGATCAGGACGCCGGCGGCGAAGCCAACGGCGAGCAACGGCAGGCACAGCCAGAAGGTATTCAGGAGGGCTTCCCTGAGCAGGTCGACAACCATGTGCTGGTTCATATGGATCTCCTCTCAGGCGAAGCTCTTCATGAGCGAGCCGACCACCAGATTCCAGCCGTCGACAAGGACGAACAGCAGGATCTTGAACGGGGCCGAGATCATGACGGGTGGAAGTTGCACCATGCCGATTGAAAGCGTGACGCTGGCGACGACCAGGTCGATCACCAGAAAAGGCAAGAAGATGACGGCGCCGATCTGGAAGCCCGCCCTCAGTTCGGAAAGAACGAAAGCAGGGGCAAGGATCTTGAGATCGAGGTCCTGCGCCGAGCGGGGAGCGGGCGATTTCGAGATATCGAGGAAGAGCGCGATGTCCTTCTCCCTGGCGAAGCGGAGCAGGAACTTCCTGATTGGTTTGGAGCCCTGCTCCCAGGCCTCGGCGCCGCTGAGCCTGCCCTGCTCGTAGGGCTGCCAGCCCTGCGAATAGGCCTCCGAGATGACCGGCTGCATGATGAGGAACGAGAGGAACAGCGACAGACCAAGCAGGACCTGGTTGGACGGGGTGGTCTGAGTGCCGAGCGCCTGGCGGAGGAAATGAAGAACGACAGTAATCCTCAAGAATGGGGTGAGAGAGACGATGAGTGCGGGCAGGAAGGTGAGCGCGGTCAGCAACAGAACGATCTGCATCGCCGAGGTAGCCGGGGCACTGCCCGAGGCGGGCAGGCCCAGCGGATTTGAGGCGGGTGCGGCGACGAGCGGGAGAAAAGCCGCAAGCATGATGAGGGATCTCACTGCTTGGCCTCCCCGCGCTCCAGCGCTTCGCCCAGGACGTTTGAGAACGGCGCCGGTTGAGGCTCAAAGGCGACACCTCCCGGGAAGGTGGCGAGGACCATGGCGCGGCCCTGGAGTTCGACGAGGTGAAGGGTGTGCTGCGCGGTCAGCGGCAGGCGGGCTTTGCAGCGTAGAAGCTGAGGTCCTGCTGGATGGCGGAGTCTGTCCAGGAACCGGAAGCCGCCGTTGCGCCTTCCAAGCGCGATCACGGCGCCGCCGAGCAGCAGGAAGACGAGACCCATGGCGAAAAGCTGGTCGGTCCAGTTCATGTCATTCCTCGATATTGAAGTCAGTGATGCGGATGCCCATGGTGTCCTCGATGATGACGATTTCGCCGAATCCGACCAGGGATCCGCCGATGGAGATGTCGATGTTCTCGCCAGCTGAGCGGTTCATGCGGATGACGCTGCCGATGTCGAGGTCGAGGATCTCGCGGACGCTCATGATCCGCCGGTCGAGTTCGACCTCCACCTGCAAGGCGACATCGGCCAGGGGCAGGATCTCCTGCGGAATTGGTGTCGCTCTGGTGGTAAGGGCGGAGGTCATGGCGGAATCCGGTTAACCGTCATCGTTTGAGGTTGATGGTCTCCTGGCTGATCTCGTCGACCGCGGTGACGACCCGGGCGTTGGCCTGATAGCCGCGCTGGAGGACGATCAGGTTAGTGAACTCGCGCGCGATGTCGACGGTGGAGAACTCGACCGAACCGCCGAGGATCTGGCCGCGTCCGCCGGTGCCGGCGACGCCGATTGCCGGCAGCGCGGAGCGGGCGCTCAACTGGAAGTTATTGTTGCCGACGGCGATCATGGACTCGGGATTGCGGACAGAGCACATGGCCAGGCGTCCGACCCCGACCTGCTGTCCGTTTGAGTATTGGGCAAGGACAACGCCGCCGTCGCCGATGCCGACGCGGATCAACTGCGCCGCACCGAAGCCGTCCTGGGCGTTGGCGGCAACGGCTGAGGGCTGGGAGTACTGCGTGAGCCGGGGCGCCAGACCGTTCCAGAGGTTCCAGTTCACGGTCATGTTATCGGCGCCGCTATTGAGGCCCGTGATCGTGATCGAAGGAGGTGCGGTCAGCGCATCGGGAGTCTGCAGCTTGCCGGAAGAGTTGAACTGGATGGTTCCCGCCACGGGCGTGATTGGGGAAGCGACATCGGCGTCGGGGAATGTGAGGGAGTAGCTCCATTCGCCGGGGTTCGCCGTCTTGGCGAATTGGACGGAGACGACGTGAGAGACGCCGAGCGAGTCAAAGACCTCGATGGAGCTATTGAAGGTTGTTGGCGGGGGACCGGTTGTGCCAGTTGCATCGAGGTTGAGGTCAAAGGAGATGTTCTGAGTCGCAACCGGCGTGCGCAGTGATCCGACAGGGACGAAGACGTCGGTGGCGGGCTGCGTGGTGTCGAGAACCCCGTTGACTTCGTTCCAGCCCTGGACGCGGAAGCCGGTCGCGGTCACCAGTTGGCCGGCTTTGTTGACCTGGAGGTTGCCGCCGCGGGTATAGAGCTGGGCGGAGGTGTTTGGGTCTTTGACAACCAGAAATCCATCGCCCTGGATGGCGACATCAAGCGGGCCGCTGGATGCCTGGATAGCGCCCTGGGAGAACTGGCGGATGGTTGTGGGGCGGGCGACGCCGAAACCGACCTGGGTGGTACCCAGCCCGGCGCCGAGCGATTGAGTGACCAGGTCGCTGAAGGAAACCACACTGGCTTTGTAGCCTGGGGTGTTGAGGTTGGCGAGGTTGTTGCCGACCACGTCCACAGCCGTGGTGTGGGCGCCGAGAGCGGAAAGGGCGGTTGAAAAAGATGTAAACATGAAGTCTCCTTATCCTTGCTTTGCGGTCGTGAGGAGCCTAGGCCGGGCTTAAGGCTCAGTGGTTTTCGAGCTCTGGGACGCAGCCAGAAACTCCGAAATCGCCTTGACGTCCTTGCGCATGGCGGCGGTCTGCTCCAACTGGCTGAACTGGGTGAGCTGGGTCATGAACTCGACGCCATCGGCGGGATTCATCGGGTTCTGATATCGCAACTGAGCAACGAGAAGCTGCATGAAGATATCCTGGTTAGCCAGCCGGTTGGTCATCGCGGCCACATCCTGCGCGGCACTGGATGCTGTCCCAACACCGTTGATTGCACTCATTTCCGTCCTCCTTGTGCGCCGTCAAGCGCGTCCTCGATCTGGTCTGCCCAGCGGTCAGCTTGCCGGCCGGGATTTCGGCCGCGCCCATCGTGCTGGCGCAGCCAGGCATCGGACTGGCTGCCGGGGTGGGAACCCGCGTCCGGGCGTGCCGGTTCGGATTCCCTGGCTGGCTTGGTTTCCTGTCCCGCGGACCAGATGTCACCGGCCAGACCGGCGTCATCGATGGCTTTGCGAAGGTGCGCAAGATCGCCGGCGAGTCTTTCGCTCAGCCCGGCATCCTGTGTCCGGGTGACGACGTGAACTTCCCCGCGCCTTTCTGTGAACCTGAGGTGGACAGTGGCCCCGCCGGGGTTTTCGACCTTGAAGGAGACCTCCCGCACGACGCCCGGGGCTTGGCCGTGTGATTCGATCTCTGTTGCGGGCACGGACCGCGCCGGCGGCGCCGTGTGGGGGGCGCGGCTCGGCTCGGCGGAAGGCGCCGGGGCTTTGACGAGGTTGTATGCCGCGGTGTCATGGGAAGACCTGCTGCCGTCCGGAGGCGCGGCGGCGGAGCTCATGACTCCGGTCCGGTCGGCAGGGGAGTCTCCTGACGTGGCCATGGCCGCGGGTTGGGGATGGCTGGCTTCGAGTGTGGCCTCGATCCGCGGGTCGTTTTCGCCGTGGCCCAAGCCCGGGAGCGACTGCTGCTCAACCCGGGCCGGGCGACTATCCGCCGCACCTGTATCCGGTTTCCAGGCGGGGCCGGTGCGGCCGTCAAAGTGCCGCGGCTTGGCCGGACTGGCGGCGGCAGCGGAGATGGCATGGTTTGGGCCGGTGTTGGACGGGTGCGGCCTCAGAACGGCCTCGAAAGCGGGCGACTCATCGCCGGCGCCATCAGCGGATGGATCGAGCCGTGTACCAGCCGGGGCAGCCGGGTCTGTTTCCGGGGGCGCGCCGGGGATGCGGCCTGGGAGTGTGAGGCGACTCACGCCTCGCAACGCTCGGATCTCGGACGTGGTCTCGAACCGGCCAAGGAGTGAACGCGAGGCCGGCTCTGAGCGACCGGAGGCGCCGTGATCCAGCGCAACCGCGGCCCCCTGAGGGCCTCGAGGCGGTTCGGAAGCGGCATTGGGGTCTCCGGCCGCAGGGTTGAAGACCAGCGCCGCATCGGCCGGCGGAAGCGGGCCGTCTCCTGATGACTGAGGAGGCGGTGCAGGAAGTGAGGTAACGGTGAACGGGGCGGCTGCCGCTGTATCGGAGCCGCGGCTGGGGACGCCGTCAGAAACCGAGCGGGCCAAGCCGGGATGGCTGGGTCCAGCAAGGCCTGACTCCGGCTGCTGTACAAGCCGAGCGGCTATGCCCGCTGCCTGCCCATCATCGTGGGAGACCAAAGTGGAAGTGGTGGAGAGCGAGCTGGGGGACTGCTCGAATTCGCCTCCGGGGCCAGCGAAAGGGATGCGGAATAGGGCTTGTCCGGGTCGAATGCAGACGGCCGGCAACGGCGAGGAAAACAACCCGGCAAGCAGGTCCTGTGAATCGGATTCGTCGAGAATCTCTCCTGTCGGCGGGATCTCGACCAACCCCGAGGGAGAAGCCTCGCTGGGGATGGAGAGGGCGCCATGGCTGAGAGCGGTCTCCATTTCAGGCAGGAACGGCGAACGATGGCCGGGGAAGCCCGCGAACGAGGAAGTGTCCGACGGGATCGGCGCGGGTAGCGGCATGAGCAGGCCAGGTTGCACGGCTGGACAAGTTGCAGGTGTGATGCCAGTGGGCGTTTCTGAGCGTTTTCAAGAAGTTGAGCCGAAGCGCGGCTGCCGGTTGACATTCGGATTCCGGAATGGCACACCGCTTCGGACCACTCCCGTGCCAATGTGGGACGGCTGGCGGGCAGGCGATTGATTCGATTGGGTTTGCGCTTTGGAGCGGCGATTGCATAGCTGAGGGCGGACGATACTCTGATGGATCCGCTCACCACCGCCGCAGCAGCCGGACTCCGGTCAAGGATGGATGCACTTGATCTGTTGGCGAATAACATGGCCAACAGCTCGACGCCGGGCTACAAGGCCGACCGTGAGTCCTACAACCTATATATGTCAGCCGAGGCAGCGGCGGAGGCCACGGGATTCAGCGTGCGTTCGCCGCTGGTGGAGAGGCAGTGGATCGATCTGAGCCAAGGCTCGCTTCAGCCGACGGGGAACAGCTCCGATGTGGCGATCGAGGGCTCAGGATTCCTCCTTGCCGAAAGCCCGGGCGGAGTACTGCTGAGCCGCGGGGGTTCGTTGCGAGTCAGCGCGGAGGGGAAACTAACGACGCGGGACGGCTATGAACTGGTCACCGTGGGCGCGCAGAGGATCAAGGCAGAAGCGGGCAGGCCACTGGAGATCGACAATGCCGGGGTGGTGCGGCAGGAAGGCCAGATTCTGGGGCAGTTGAAGTTGGTTGAGGCCCCGCCGGCAGGGGAGTTGTCGCGCCGCGACGGGGTATACCTGATGCTGGACACGCGCCGGATCGGGGAGTTGAAGCCCGCAACGGCGGAAGTGAGGCAGGGCCAACTGGAGTCGCCCAACATGGCGCCAGCGGAGACGGCGGCGAGGCTGATTGGAATCCTGCGGCAGTTTGAGTCACTCCAGAAGGCGATACAAATCGGCGGAGAGATGAGCCGCCGTGCCGTGGAGGAGGTTGCGAAGGTCCATCCATGACGGCAGAGGTGCATTACCTGCAAATGAAAGGAATTCCCGATGATCAGATCCCTATTTAGCGCCGCCAGCGGCATGAAGGCGCAGCAGACCAACGTGGACAATATCGCGCACAACCTGGCGAACGCCAACACTGTCGGCTTCAAGATGCGCCGGGCGCAGTTCCAGGACCTGTTGTACCAGACGATCTCACAGCCTGGCGCGGCGGCGGGAGCGCAGACGGTTGTACCGAGCGGTTTGCAGCTGGGGTTGGGGACGAGGACGGTTTCCAACGCGATTTCGTTCGCGCAGGGCAGTTTCAGCCAGACGGCGAATCCGCTGGACTTGGTGATAGAGGGGCGGGGGTTCTTTCAGATCAGACGGCCGAGCGGCGAGATAGCATACAGCCGGGCCGGGCAGTTCCATCTGGACCGGGACGGAAACATGGTGACGATGGACGGCGATCCGCTGGAGCCGCAGATCACGATTCCGCCAGAGGCGCAGGGCATCCAGATCGCGGCGGATGGGACGGTGAGTTTCACGCTGCCGGGGCAGTCGAATACGCAGTTGGCCGGGCAGATCCAGTTGGCGAACTTCGCCAATCCGGCGGGGCTGAACAGCATCGGGCGCAACATGTTTCTGCCGACGGACGCATCGGGGGAGCCTACGATAGGAAACCCTGGCGGGCAGGAGGGGCTGGGCACGCTGATGCAGGGCTACGTGGAACAGTCCAATGTCTCAGTGGTGGAGGAGTTCATCAACCTGATCGTCAGTCAGCGGGCATACGAGGCCAACTCGAAGGTGGTGAAGGCCTCCGATGAGATGTATGGCCAGGTGAACAACATGTCGAGGTAGCAGGGGATGGGACAACGATCTGAGAGAGCCTCAATTGCGGTTTTCGCCGTGCTGGCAGCGGGTCTGCTGCCGGCGGGCGAGGCGTGGTATCGGGCGGTGGCGATGCCGGCGCTGAGCGTTCAGGCACGGTGCGCCATGCCGCTGTTCATAAAGGCCCGCGGGACGGACGATCACGGCGGGCCTACGAGGGATGAGTTGACGGGAACCAGCCTGCAGAGGGCGGCGGCGGCGATGACGGTGCTGCTGGGGGCGCGAAAGTGAACGTGTGTCTGGCGATTGGGCTGCTGCTGACGGCAACGGCCGCGCGGGCGGGCGATTGTGTACGCGTGGACGGGGACCGCATCTTGGCGCGGCACCTTGCGGCGGCGGGCACGAGAATGGAGGCGATCCCGCCAGAGACCTTTATTGGTTTTTCGCCGAAGCCGGGAGTGGCGCGGTGGTTGACGGTGGAGATGATCGAGTCGATCGCGGCGAGATTTGGGATCAAGATGAGCGTGCCCGGACCGATATGCGTGGAGAGGCAGGCGGCGGCGCTCGAAGGGGCGGCGATCCGGAAAGCGATGGAGGGGGCGCTGGCACGGGCAGGGTATTCGAAGTACAGCCTGGAACTGCTGGCCTATCCGCAGCATGCGTTGCCGGAGGGGGAGCTAGAGTTTGGCCTTGCGGGCCTACTGGGCGCGCCGGGGAGGACGGGCGAGATGGTGTGGCGTGGGCGGCTGAAGGTGGCCGGGCAGCAATCGGTCCCGGTGCGGGCGAGGGTGAGGTTGCTGGTGGAGACCGAGGAACTGATGACAACGCGGGAGGTCGGGGCGGGAGAGATTCTGGCGGCAGGCGATGTGGCGATGGCGGCGAGACTGTCGGCGCCGGGGCCGGGGCAGCGGACGATGAGGCCGGCCGAGGCGGCGGGGATGCAGGCGCGCCGGCGGATCGAAGCCGGGCGGGCGGTGCTGCCGGGGATGCTGGCGTTGCCGCCGGAGATCCGGAAGGGCGACGCAGTGGTGGTGACGGTATCGGCGGGAGGGGCGTCACTAGGCGTGAATGCGCGGGCCGAGACGATGGCACGAAAGGGGCAGGCGGTGGTGCTGACAAACCCTGCGTCGGGCAAGAAGTTCAGGGCGAGAGCGACGGGGCGCGGGCTGGCCGTGGTTGATTTGGAGAAAACGAGTCATGAAACAGATGCTGCTGGTGGTCATGGTCTGCCTGCTGGCGGAGATGCCGGCGCTGGGCAAGCCGGGCGCAAGGAAGCCGCCGGAGGTGTCGGAGCTGGACAGAATCATCGCTGAGGCGGAGGCATCAGCGCACGGGACGCGATCGTCGGCGGGATCGCTGTTCGATCCGTCGGGCCGGTTCGCGGACGTGGCGAGGGATCTGCGGGCGGCGCAGGTGAACGACCTGGTAACGATAGTGGTGGCGGATCAGGCGAGCGCGATCTCGCGGGGAACGACGGCTTCGAGCCGCAAGTCGAGCGCATCAGCGGGCATCTCGGCTATGGGGGGACCGACGCGTGTGGCAGGACCGCTGTCGTCGATGGCGGGCATGAACGGCGACCAGAAACTGGACGGGCAAGCGGAAACAAGCCGCGAGTCCGCGCTGAGAACGACGCTGACCGCGCGCGTCACCCACGTATTGCCAAACGGGAACCTGGTGGTGGAAGGCCGGAAGTCGGTGACGGTCAACGCCGAGAGGCAGGTGGTGAAGGTGCGGGGGATCGCGCGCTGGAATGACCTGAGCGGCGGTAATCGAATCAGTTCCGACCGGCTGGGATTGCTTGAAGTCCAGGTGGACGGCAAGGGCGTTGTGAACGACGCCATTCGCCGGCCGAACTTCCTATATCGTCTGCTTCTCGGCCTCCTGCCGTTCTAGCCATGAAAACCCTCGCCATTGCCGCCATCCTCGCATCGGCCGTGATCGCGGCCACAGCCGCAACGCCGGCGACACAGGCCCGCATCAAGGAACTGGCCGCGATTGAAGGAGTCCGGGACAACCAGATACTTGGCTATGGGCTGGTGGTGGGGCTGAACGGGACGGGAGACAAGCGGCAGACGTTTTTCTCGGCGCAGACGCTTGCAAATATGCTGGACCGGATGGGCGTGCAGGTGACGCCCACGGCGATTCTGGTTCGCAACACGGCAGCAGTGATGGTGACGGCGAATCTGCCGCCCTTCGCGCAACCGGGGACGCGGATCGATATTCATGTTGCGGCCATCGGCGACGCAACCAACCTTCAGGGCGGCATGTTGCTGCTGACGCCGCTGAAGGCGTCGGACGGGCGTGTGTTCGCCGCGGCGCAGGGTCCTGTGGTGACGGGCGGCTTCGCGGCAGGCGGCGGAGGCAACCGGACGGTGGTGAACCATCCCACGGCGGGGCGGGTGCCGGACGGGGGCATTGTCGAGCAGGCGCCGCCCTCGGTGGCGTCCGATGGGCCGGTGAGGCTTCAACTGCGGCGGGCCGATTTTACGACGGCAGCGCGACTGGCACAGGCGGTCAACAAGGCGTTTTCAGGAGGCGTGGCCAAGCCGGCGAATGCGGGACTGGTGGAAGTGGACGTGCCGGCGGACTGGGCCGAGCGGCGGGTGGAGTTTATCGCGACGATTGAGAATCTGACGCTGGAGGCGGATTCGCGGCAGAGGGTGGTTATGAACGAGCGGACTGGCACGATCGTGCTGGGCAAGCAGACGCGGATCCGGCCGGTGTCGATTCTGCACGGGAATCTGACGGTGGAGATTCAGACCAGTTTTGATGTGTCGCAACCCAATCCGATGGCCTCTGGAGAGACGAAGGTGACACCGGACGTGAGGGTGGGGGCGCGCGAGGATCTGGCGAAGAACGTTCAACTGAAAGACGGCGCGACGGTGGAGCAGTTGGTGCAGGCGCTGCTGGCGATCGGCAGCACGCCGCGGGACGTGATTGCGATCATGCAGGCGCTGAAGTCGGCCGGCGCGCTGCTGGCCGAGATTGAGGTGATCTAAGCATGGATGGGATTCAGTCGCCGATCACGCCATTCGACTGGCAGAACATACAGCGGGCGGGCAACCAGGATTCGCCGGAGCGGATCAAGGAGGCAGCCGGGCAGTTTGAGTCGATTCTGATCGGCATGATGCTGAAGTCGATGCGGGAGTCGTCGGGGGGCGGCTGGCTGGGTACAGGAGACGACCAGGCGCTCAACTCGCTGTCGGAATTGGCCGAGCAGCAGGTGGCGCAGGCGCTGGCTGCATCGGGCGGGTTTGGGCTGGCCGAGATGGTTGTGGAGGGATTGAAGAAGGCGAAACCGGCGGCTGCGGAGACGAAGAGCACGGCAGCGCCCGCAAGCGGCGCGGGACTGGATCGGGGCAAGGACCGGTAGCGCAGAAGCGAATGTTCATTTCCAAGCAAACGGGGGCAACCTCATATAGGATGTACGGTAGGACCGAAGCCATGAAACGCCGAGACCTTCTTAAATCCGCCGCAGCGCCAGCCGCCGGCTTCACTATTCTTCGCAGTGGAATGTTGCGCGGGCAGACCGCGCCAAGCAACCGACTGAATGTCGCCCTTGTGGGCGTCTGGGGCCGGGGCACTGCGCACTACAACTCGCTATTGAACGAAAACGTGGTCGCGCTATGCGATGTGAACGACCTTCGCATGAAGGAAGCCGTTCAGATCTTCCCGAAGGCGAAGACCTATGTCGACTGGCGGCGGATGCTGGACCAGAAAGACATCGAGGCGGTGGTGATCTGCACGGCCGACCACCATCACGCCTTCATCTCTAACTGGGCGCTGAACCGGGATATGCACGTGTTCTGCGAGAAGCCGTTGGGCATCAGCGTGGAAGAGGCGCGGGTGGTGCGAGCCAACTATCTGAAGCGCATCAACAAAGTGGCGACGCAGCACGGTACGCAACGGCATGCGTATCCGAACTTTGAGCGCATCCGCGAGTTGATCCTGGACGGGGCGATCGGCGATCTGAAGGTAGTCCACAGCTGGGACAGCCGGCAGTTGCCGAGGCCGGGGTATCCGGAAGCACAGGGCCAGCCGCCGGCATCGCTGCATTATGAACAGTGGATCGGGCCGTCGCCCTACCATCCCTATAGCCCGCAGTACTTCGGCGGGTCGAACGGAC
>PNKE01000004.1 GCA_013822245.1 Candidatus Solibacter sp. | reverse complement strand
CTCCCACTCCGCGACAAGCTCATCCTGAGCCTCGCCGGCATCAGCGGCCTACGCCCCGGCGAGATCCTCGCGCTCCAATGGGGCGACATCAACAAGGACGGGTTGCGCATCACGCGCGGCATCTACCGCGGCATCATCCAGACACCAAAGACCCACCACAGCCTCAGGACAGCAGCGATCAGCGACACCGTACGAGCAGACCTCGAAGCATGGCAAGCCGTTTCGCCCAACACCATGCCTGGCGACTGGGTCTTCCCGAACGAGACCGGCAACAAACCCCTGTCCCACGGGAATTACTGGCGACGATACATCAAGCCAATCCTCGACCAACTCGGCATAAATGGCGTCACGTTCCAAGCACTCCGACGAACGTGCGCAACCACTCTTAACGCGCTCGGCGTCGACGGCAAACTCGTCGCAGACCAACTCGGGCACACACTCGACGTGAGCCAAAACGTGTACACGAAGTCCGGCATCGCACGACAACTCGCCGCCATACAAACACTCGACAACGCACTCCACCCCACGACAACAGACATCACCGGGAGCGTCCAATGAACCACCACCCCGCGCGCCGCGCGTACGACGCGATGCCGCTGGAGAGCGAGTACCACGTACTCACGGCAGTTGCGCTTAACGCTGCTGGCACCACCCTGCCAGCGCGAACCATCAAAGACATCGCCAGCATCACAGGCGCACTGCTCGGCACCCACATCACCAGACGCCCGAGCGACCGGGCAATCGCGGACTACGCCGCGAGCCGACTCGTCGCAATGACAAACTCGGGATTTCGCCTCACTGAGCACTTCTCGAACGCGTGGCCGGCGATGTCCCGGCAGAGCACCATCCAAGCGATTGATGCGGTCGTGCGAGTACTCCTCCCGTTGTGCCGCCACAATGGTCTTTTATCGTTTTTGTCGCACGCCATCACCCCAGATGGCGGTATGGAGCGCGCAACAGCGCACGTGCACCGCCTCCTCAACCTCCTCCACCTGCACGTTAGGGACACGCACTACCTCGGACGAACGACCAGCCACGGCCAGTTCAAGCGTCGAGCACACACCATCACAGCCGACCTACGCTCGGCCACGGAAACGTGCGAAGACTGGAGGGCACTCGGACCACCACCTGGAGAACGAGCCCCCAGCAACCGCATGAGCGCCGCGGGCATCAGCATGTTCTACGCCAGCACCAACGAGCAAACTGCAAAAGCAGAAGCCAACGCAACACCCAAACCAGGCAAGAAAGTGCACATGACGAGCGCCAACTGGTCGCCGACGCGGGACCTGCACCTACTCGACCTGTGCAGCACCCGACCAATCCCGAGCTTCTGGTTCACCCCGCGCGACGAGCGCGACAAGATACGATTCCTCCACGCCTTCACCGAAAGTATCACGCAACCAGTCGTGCACGATGGCATCCTGAACACGTGACTCTCTTCCGTCTCGCACTTCGGGGCAACGCCGTGGACCGAGCACTAGGTCAGCGGAAACAACGGCGTGGTGGCCTCGTAACACTCGTTGCACCCCTTGCAACAGTGATCGCGCCCAAGCGCGACCGCTTGAACCTGTTCGCCCCGCAATACACGCACTCGGGACGCTCTTACGGCAATCGATCCGAGCAACGACGTTGCCCGACTGGATTCTCTCGAGCCGAGAAATCTACCTCTTCTCCTTGTATGCCCTTTTCACCCAGTCGAGTCGGACGACCTTCGCTAGCTCAGGCGTCGCCTTGAGTCGTCCCGATTTCACCAGTTGATCGACCATTGCTGTCCAGGATTCCGGATCCGAGTCGACTGGTCGGTCCTGGTAGGCGCGGAAATAATCAGCACCCTTCAGTAGCACCATGCGCTCGCGATCAGGGTCAATCTCCGGCGCGAATTGTCCCAACATCTGGATTCCAGATTCTGGGTTATTGAGGGCATATCTCCAGCCATCGACCATGGTTCGCACGAAGGCGTCAACCAAATTGGGCTGCTTCTCCACCACCCGCCGTGTGGTGAAATAGACTGGCCCCTTAAGTTTGACGCCGAAGTTCTTCGGTTCGATCAGATTGTACCGAATGCCCTGTCGGTCGAGGGTCACAGTCTCGTCGTAAACAAAGACAGGATGGATATCATAAACGCCCGCGATAAAAGGGCGGAGGTCTGGTGAGATCGTTACTTCGCGTATGGCGGCGCGATCGATGCCATTCGCAGCGAGCATTGCCTCATACAATAGCGTCGTTGATCCAAATGGCAGTACTCCTACCGTATGCCCATGAAAATCCTTGGGCGACCTGATCCTGCTCTTTTCAAGTGCAACGAACCCGCCTGGTGAAATATCGTTGATCACGCCAACGATCACCAGATCAGCACCACTTTCATTGGCAAGAAGGACCTCATCTGCCGCCAAAGTGCCGAAGGTGTTCTGCCCCGACGCCACGAGAGTGACGGTGTTCAGGCTTGGACCTCCTGGCCGAATTTCCAGCTCCAGGCCGTGCTTTTTCGCGAAGAGGCGCATACCAGCTACCTCACCGGAGAATGATCCCGAAGGAATCCAACCAAGTCGAAGTGACGCCTTCAACGAACTCGCGCTCTTTGATGAGTCGGAACAAGCCGAAAGGAAAAGAGTCAGAATAGTGACTAGTAGAAATCTCATGAAAGTTTGTTGCACTCCAGGATGAGAAATGGAGGAACTAGGTCATTTCGGTCCGGGCTCTCCGGGTCGTCAGGAACTTCGATCAAAGATGAGACCGCAAGTCCTTGCGAGCGCAGCGCGCTGACGGTGAAACCCAGAGACCAGTGATAGTCGGTAAAGACTATACCTGTTGTGCCCGAATCCCGCAGCGTGACTTCGAAGGGCGCGCCGTCGGCCAAGTATTGGAAAGGCTGCGCACCTCCGAAGGACGTTTTGAAGTTTGAGAAGTGCGACGGTCGGAAACACGGATGCGTGGTGGTCACGAAGAGCCGCGAGGAGGCCTTCATTCGTAAGGCACAGTCACGTAGCACACGCAGGACGTCGTCCCTTTCAGGAATGCAGAGGATGACCATGCCGAGAAGAACCACGTCATAGGGACCATCTACCTCGGCTGGATTTGAAGCCAAACGGCGAACCCGGCTACCGACCCTCCGTTGGGCAATATTTCGCATCAGAGAACTGGGATCATATGCGTCGATCACCCACCGACTAGAGAGCGTTTCGAGAATTCGTCCGTCTCCGCAACCATAATCCAGCAGTTGTTCACCAGGACAGTCCTCGATGAGCCTCGAGAGTTCTGGGTGAAGGGCCCGTTCCTGCGAGAGATGCAGGATTGCCACAAACCGTTCGGCCTCTTCCTCCCACACAGATCCTATCGCCATCGATTACTCCACCCTCGTCGGCAGGTACCAGAATCCCACCCTGCGCTCAAGTAGATGCACTCCCGTGTACATGACCGCTCCGAGGATCGCGGATCCAACTAAGGAAGCCATCATTAGCTCGGGTTGAAGTCGGATCGTGCTTAGAAAGAGGTTACGCCCCAAGCCGACCTCGGATCCCGTGAACTCGGCGACGATGGCGCCGATGACGGAAAGAGTCGCACTGACCTTCAAGCCCGCCATTCCACTTGGCAGGGAGAGTGGAAGGTAGGCGCGCAACACCCGAAGTGCTTTGGGTGCGTGGTATACATCGAGAAGATCATGGATGTTCTGTGGAATCAGTCGATACCCTTGCGCAAGGCCAACGAAGATCGGAAAGAAACATAGAACCGCCGCCATTGCGACTTTGGAGGAAAGCCCAATGCCAAATGCAACCACGAAAAACGGAGCTAGGACAATCAGCGGGATAACTTGAGAGGCGATCATGGCCGGCAAGAGAAATCGCAGGAGCCCGGTCACGAAGAAGCCAAGAATGATCAACGTGAAACTGCCAGCGGTAGCTAGTAACAGTCCCAACAACGCCTCAACCAGCGTGACCCAGGTCGCATTTAGTAGGTCGAGGTAGTTACCTTGGATGAATTCCAGAATTCTGAGCGGGGACGATAGCAGGAGTCGAATGTTGTTGGATGAACGACTTGTAACCTCCCACGCGGGGAGGGCGACCAGTCCGAGACAGAGATACGTCAAATAGATGCTTCGAGTGCTGCGCATGCTAGACCAAACCCGTTGCCGGTGGGCTGCCAAGGAGTTCTGCGAGCCTCCCAAGGATTGCTGTGTGACGGACTACGGTTTCTCCAAAACGATACTCGCGCGGAAAGGTTCCGGGAATCCGTACCTCGTCCATTAAGGTGCCGTCAGCAGCCAGGACGAGAATCCGGTTTGAGTTGTACACTGCCTCTTCGAGGTCGTGGGTGACCATTACGACGGTAGTCCCGTACCGGTTTCGGAGTTCCTGGAGGCTGCCATACAAACTCTCCTTCCATCCCAAATCCAGACCCGTAAACGGTTCGTCCATGAAGAGCAGGTCTGGCCTGGAGACAAATCCACGCGCTAGAGCCGTCCTAGTTCGCATCCCTCCCGAAAGGTCGCGGGGAAGGTAGTGGCGGAACTCCTCAAGCCCCACTAGGCGGAGAAGAGCGCTGACCTCCTCAGAAACCCCCCTCCCTAGAAACTCCAACGGAATACCTATATTCTCCTCAACAGAAAGATGAGGCAGGAGGGTTGGATCCTGGAACATTGCCGCGAGCTTGCCTGTAGCTCGGTATGCACTAGGTGGCACGTTGAAAAGTACCACCTCCCCATCTAGGGCTTCGCGGGCGTTTCGAGGTAGCAGGCCTGCTAAGAGCTTAATCAAGGTTGATTTGCCACACCCGGATGGACCGAGAAGCGCTACCGACTCACCTTCTTCGACCGATAGGTGCAGGTTTCTAATGACTGGCCGTGCGCCGAAGGCGAATGAACGTATTACAGCGCCCACAGCCACCCGACGATTCTCGTTGCGGGTGGCCGCATCCGCGAGGGACGGCTTGCCCACAGCGCTATCGCCGTCCACTTGGGGCGCTCCCGCAAATTTTATCTGCCAGATCGTCGAACGCTGGTTTATCCATGACGGCGTTCGACAGGAAAGTCCGCCAATGGGGATCGAATTCCTGCGCGATCTTCAAGAACTTTAAAGGTCCGTCCGGATGGAATTGCGACGCCATCTCGGCTAGATTCAGACGAACTTGGCCCGTGTTATTGCTCTTCAGTAACTTCAAATAAAGATAAACCGTGCGCGGAAACACTCGCCCAAGAAGGTCCTGAGAGATCGCCTCTTCCACGAGTTCTTTGAATCGTCTGGCATCGATGCGGATGGCAAAGCCGAAACGGCAGACCGGTGCCCATTCTGGCTCCGTTACCTCACAAATCGTAATGTCCATCCCCGCAAGTACGCTCTGCACGTCAGATACGAGGGGGCCGTCTGCGACCAGCAGCACACCATCCGGTTGCAGTCGATGCGTCACTTCATACTTGACACGATCGGCGATTTCACGCGGATTCTGCGTCTTGAGGCGAGGCTTGATAATCCGTGCATCGGGGTAATCAACGGGCCCGGAGAGCAGCTTGTCCCCCACGTCCCCCTCAATTACGAGTGCATGGGGAAGTGTCTGGTTCCACCCGGTTAAGATCTCCTTCCAACTGATCGATTGAGTGCATATACCTCCAACCCTCACGTAAAGACCAGGAAGCGCCACGACCTCGACATCGCCCCGACGCCGCCAAGGCAGGTCGTACAACCCTAGCAGGCACTCAGGTGTGCCCGCGTCGTCCGATAGGAGCCGCTTTTCGGCATCGCCAAAACTCTCCTCGGACACCACGTTTACTTCCCTGTCCCATTCAGGGTTCAGAGAGCCGAGCACACTGCGGGCCAACAGTCTGGCTACTGAGGCACCGCCTTGGTCCACGTCCGAGAACGGGCTCCAGGGAACAATGCCCACTATCGGCCCGGGTCTTCGCTTCGGATCGGCTAACTCGCGTGCCTTGACAGCTTGAAGTACATAGTCTTCCTGATGATGAGTCTTCGGGGTTGAGGTCTCCCTCGCCCTCTCGATCTGCCTCTGCACTGCGGCATCCGAAGGGTCAATGCCCACTTCGCTAAGCACCACGCCAGGCTCAAGGTTGAGGTGGATCGCCAGCCGGGTGATGGATGACACGGCGCCAAGCCGCTTTCGAGCACCCTGGATCTCGGTCTGGTCGAAGCCGTTGCGGGCTTCCGCGATCGCTCGGAAGGAGATATTTGCTTCCTCGGCTAATTCTCGATTGCTCCCGCCGTGGTCTTTGAGGGCGCGGATCAGCGTCGGACTCTTGATTCGTGCACTTTCCGACAAGGCTGCCCTCCTTCTGGGGAATTCGATTACGCTGGGCCCTTTTCAAGGCTACCGCAGCAGCCGACAGAGAGCAAGCGCGTGGTAGCCGCGATTCCTGGGACACAACAGCAGGAAACCCTTTACAAATCTGAGTCGATATGGCAGCATAGGGATATGAAGCCGGCAGCGAGCCGATATTTTGAATCCATAACTGAAGCGTCCGACCGCGAATAGAAAGGGGACAGGGAGATGAAGATAGCGAACGTCGCGTTTATCGCAACGGGGCTTGAAGCAGCCGTGGCCAATTTGGCGACGGCCGCGCGAAATATGGTGGCTGCGGCCAAAGCGGCGAAGCCAACCGAGGTGGGTGTCATCGATCTCCAGCTGCGCTCGCTGGAGTTGGTTCAGCGGGTACTGCTCGACCTTGCGCACCAAAATCGGCAAGATCATTCTCACTTCTTTCGCTCTAGCCTCACGCCCTCGGGCGAACCCGGCGAGTTTCCCCCTCGCCACTAATCGCTCAAACACGGAGTGGATCCCCCGCGGACGAAATCACTCCTGGCGAAGAACCAGCGTCTTCGTCCACCACCAACCGAATCGACTGTGGGCCTGAAGAACGCTGCGATTCGTTCCAACTGCCCCCAAAAAGGAGAAAACGCAATGCAATTACGCAACTGCTTGACAGGGCTTGCCATACTCGCCCTGGTTTTGTTCACCCCGTCGCTGTTCTGTCAGAGTCCGGCGAAGGCAGTTTCCTTCCCCACGCCGTACGGGAGCCAGATCGGCCGCGGCGATTACGTCGGGTTGCCCGGGGGCCCAGGGGTTCCAGTCGCCCAGGTTACCGAGCGCGCGACCAACGCGGATGGTACGCCTGAGGCACAGCAGGGTGGACCTATCACCGAGAGCGCGCCGATGATTCTTGCCGACGGCGACACTGTGGAGGAAGTCATCAAGAACCGCGCGAACGAGATGCACATCGTCACGCACACGCGCGTGTTCGAGTTCGGTCAAGTTCGGGAAGTCGCCGGTCGGGAGGACGCCATCGAGCGTGAAAGCGCAACATTCGACCCTGCCGGCGAAGTCCTCACCGTGCGCGGAACCCTTCGCGGGCTGGTCACCATCGAGGACATCCGCTGGATCGAATACAACGGCGTACTCCACGTCATTCGCGACGTCTACCCGAACCCCGACGACTCAACCCTTTACTCCGGCCGAAACCTGCCCGTCGCACTGGAGTCCACATCGGAAGAAACGGATTGGTCGAAGTCCCAAGTACGGAGCACCACCGCAGTCCCGATGCGCAACTTCGGCAGCGCGCTGGCATCCAGCGCTCCTCGGATCAACGGTATCGGCGGCGTCACCAGCACCACCGCCGGCATCCTGAACGGCCGCGTCAGCATGTCGTGCGGCACCGCCTACAACGGAGCGATGGCCGTCAACGACCAAGACACTGCGTACTACTGGTACATCAGCGGCATGAACTTCGGCGCGACGGCCGGTACCGTAACCCTCGCCGGGCGCACTGCCAAAATCATCCAGTGGACGGCAACGCAAATCACCGCCGCGCCCACCGTTCCGTGGACTTGGGGGCCCATGAGCACCCTGCTCACGGTCAAGACCTCCACCGGCACCAGCACAACCTACGGCATTGGCATCGCCCCTGCCATCCGGACGAGAGCCTACTCACAATGCACATGGTTTTGCGCCCGCCAGAGGCTCGCGATGGGGAAGACTCCCAGTCCGAGCGCCTATTCCACGAACGGCTCAATCGACGCCCAATACTCCCCCAAAGCCGGCGACCAGTATCAGTGGGCTGGGAGTCACGCGGCGATCGTCACTCAGGTTTCAGGCCCGGTGTACACAACGGGTGGCTACAAGACCTGGACGCTTCAGATCGGCCAATACAACGCGCGTTGCACCAACTCGTTCAACGCGTATACCACGACGTTCCAAACCCGCACAACGACCGCCGGAACGGCAGTGACAAAACGTCCACAGTCGTCCATCACCTCCTACGGCAGCTCGGACCGCTATTATCGTTGACGGCCCACCACCAGCACCCGCGTCCGCATACTGAGTCGCGGGTGCTCCCCTCAGAAAGTCACGATTCCCAACCTCCCCAACTCACGCTTGGCATTCAAACCCACGCATTCCAAACGGCTGAACGGAGTCTTCCGGAGTCACAAGGAATTCGCCCAACAAGAGGCTGCTCGGCAAGATGCTGATACTGAAGAGGTTATGGAGCGGGAGACCGGACTCGAACCGGCGACGTTCAGCTTGGGAAGCTGGCATTCTACCACTGAATTACTCCCGCCCTCGGGCGGGCCGGCCTTTCAGCCGGACTCCATACTTCTTCCCCGATTCTACCTCAGTCTGTCCAGTCCCGCACCGCGATTTCGCTCCCGGTCCGCACGTCAATCCTGCTCCATCGCCACTCCGATACAATGATTTTTCCCATGCTCAGAATCGATAACGAACTCCGCCCCGCCAGCCTCGCGTCAGCCATCGCCCGCATGTGGCAGGCCTCCGCTACAAAGATCCTCTCCCTCGAAGCCGCCCACTCCCCCGCCGCCGGCGCCCCCGTCTTCACCATCAACGGCCGCTACACTTCCCGCGGTTGGACCGAATGGACCCAGGGCTTCCAATACGGCGCCGCCATCCTCCAGTTCGACGCCACCGCCGACCCCCAATTCCTCGACATCGGCCGCTCTAAAACTCTTGCGTTGATGGCCCCCCATCTCACCCACATCGGCGTCCACGACCACGGCTTCAACAACGTCTCCACCTACGGCAACCTCTACCGCCTCCAAAACGAAGGCCGCATCGACCCCGACCCCTGGGAGTCCAACTTCTACGCCCTCGCCCTCAAGGTCACCGGCGCCGTCCAGGCCTCCCGCTGGACCTCAATCAAGGACGGCGGCTTCATCTACTCCTTCAACGGACCCCACTCCCTCTTCGTCGACACCATCCGTTCCCTCCGCGCCCTCGCCGTCAGCCACCGCCTCGGCCACACCCTCATGGGCGAAAATGACAAGCCCGTCTCCATGCTCGAACGTCTCGTCCTCCACGCCCGCGCCACTGCCCGCTACTCCGTCTTCTACGGCGCCGGCCGGGACGCCTACGACACCCGCGGCCGCACCGTCCACGAGTGCGTCTTCAATACCAACGACGGCAACTTCCGCTGCCCCAGTTCCCAGCAAGGCTACTCCCCTTTCACCACCTGGACCCGCGGTCTTGCCTGGGCCATCTGCGGCTTCGCCGAACAACTCGAATTCCTCCAAACCCTCGAACCCGCTGAACTCGCCCCCCTCGGCGGCTACTCCGAAATCGAATCCACCTTCCGCCACGCCGCCCTCGCCACCTGCGATTTCTACATCGACAACTCCCCCACCGATGGCGTCCCCTATTGGGACACCGGCGCCCCCGGCCTCACCCTCCTCGGCGACTACCTCATCCGCCCCTCCGATCCCTTCAACGACCACGAGCCCATCGACTCTTCCGCCGCCGCCATCGCCGCCCAGGGCCTTCTCCGCCTCGGCCGATATCTCAATGCCGAATCAAATGGCTCCGGCTCTCGCTACATCCAGGCCGGCCTCACCGTCCTCAAATCCCTGCTCGACGAACCCTACCTCTCCACTGACCCCAACCACCAGGGCCTGCTCCTCCACTCCATCTACCACCGCCCCAACGGCTGGGACCACATCCCCGATGGCGCCAAATCCCCCCGCGGCGAAGCCTGCATGTGGGGCGACTACCATCTCCGTGAACTCGCCCTCTACGTCCAGCGCCTCGCCTCCAACGCGCCCTATCTCACTTTCTGGGCCTGACCCGCAGCCGTGTCGCGAGCGCTCCTCCGGGTCCGCGGGCGGGGCAAATCCGGGCGGCGCGGTCAGCGCGGGTATTTCGGCGGCTTACTACGGGCGCCGCCGCCTCGGATCCGGCTGCCGCGAATCCAACTTCTGCGCTCCGCCCTTAAACGTCAGCGTCACATCCACCCGCCGCGCCTGCTCGTCCACCTTCTCCTCCGCCTTCGTCTCGCCCAGAAAATCCAACACCCCCCGCGCCCTCACCTGGTTCAGAAAGAACTCTGGATAGTCTTTCCTGTACGGCTTGCCCGCCTCCATGATCCACAGCTTCCGGATCGCCGGCTCCGTGATCACATCCAATCCCACCATCGTCAACCGCCCCATCGCAAACTGCCCCCCGGTATCCACCTGAAGCGTCATCGTCGCCGACTTCTTCTCCTCGTCGATACGCCGCAACGCCTTGTACGACGCCCTCAGATACCCCCGGTTCCGCAGCTCGCCCAATATCCTCTCCATCCCCAGCCCCAGATTCGTATAATTCACCGTCTTGCCCCGTTCAAACTGCCCCAGCTTTTCTATCTCCTGCTCCTCCATCGGCGCACCCTCCACCTTCACATCCTCCATCACATACACCGGGCCCTCTTCCACCGTCACAACCACCAGCACCCCTTTCACCCCCGGCTCCGCCGCCTCCACAACCTTGATCTCAGGAAACTTCACCGTCAGCCGCCCGATCGTCTCGTAGACCGGCTTCGTCTGGTTCTCCAGCAACTGCCTGAACAGGCTCTCGCTATACGGCATCCCGATCGCCGCCTGCGCCAGCGGCTTCCTCAGCTCCGGACCCGGCACCGCCCTGTTGCCCGTGAACTGCACGTCATAGATATTCGGTGGCGGCGTCTTCGGCTGGAACACCACCGCGATCGTCTTGCCGTCCACCAATCCCACCCTCGCCGCCGCCTCTTCCTTCACTCCCTTCGCGTCCAGCATCTTCTGCACCAGCGCCGTCGCCTGGTTCAGATACTTCTCATAGGTCGGGATCTCCTTGCCGAAACACGGCATCTCCCTCGACGCCGCCGCGGCAAACTCGCCTTCAGTCAACGGCAGCCGGTCAATCGTCCAGGGAATGAACTGATCGGCCTCGGTAATCGCGATCACCGCCGCATACCCCGTCCCCGCCGCCGTAGGCGCATATCTCCAACTCACCGTCTCCACACACCCGGTCGCCAGCAGCCTGTCCTTCGCCTTCTCGAACACTTCCTTTGTCGGCGTATCGCCTGGCTTGATCCCGCTCAGCCGCGTCAGTTCCGCCTCACTCAACCTCTTCGCGCCCTCGAACCGCACCGTCTCAATCGCCGGCCCGCCCGTCCTTGCCTGCGCCGCCGCCTTCGTTCTCGTCGCCCGCTTCTTGGCCGGAGCCTGCGCCATCAGCGCCATGGATCCCATCAGGATTGCCGCGATCAGCCGCCTCATCCTTCCATTATGTGAAAAACGGCGGATGCTGGGCCTGCATTCCCCGCCACGCCCGACGCGCGGCGAAAGGGACGCGCGCTGACCGCAAGCCACGCCGGGTGCTGGTGGGGAATTCAGGCTAAACTGAGGGTGATGTCCTACGATCTCGTGGTGATCGGTAGCGGCCCTGGGGGCTATTCCGCTGCCATTCGCGCCGGCCAGTATGGCCTCAAAACCGCCCTGATTGAAAAGGATCCTCACCTTGGTGGGACGTGCCTCCACGTCGGCTGCGTTCCCACAAAGGCGCTGCTTCACACCGCCGAAGTCTGGGACTACTTCAAACACTCCGCCGAGCAGGGCATCCATTGTGAAAACCCCTCGCTCGACCTCCCCCAGGTCCTCGCCCGCAAGGACAAGATCGTCTCCAAGCACGCCTCCGGCGTCGGCATGTTGATGAAGAAGAACAAGGTCGACGTCATCAAGGGCTTTGCCAAACTCCTCGGCGGCGGCAAGGTCCAGATCGACTCGCCCGGCGGTTCCAAGACCATCGAAGCCCGCAACATCATCCTCGCCACCGGCTCGGTCGCCCGCATGTTGCCCGGCCTCACGCCCGACGACTCGCGCATCGTCACCAACGTCGAAATCCTCCGCATGCCCGCCGTGCCGAAAAAGCTCCTCGTCATCGGCGCCGGCGCCGTTGGAGTCGAATTCGCGTCCATCTTCAAACGCTACGGCTCCGACGTCACCGTCTTCGAAATGCTGCCCCGCCTCGTTCCCGTCGAGGACGAAGACGTCAGCAAGGAACTCCTCCGCTCTTTCAAGAAGCAGAAGATCAACTGCGAACCCGGCGCCAAGGTTCTGGAGGTGACCAGAACCGAATCCGGCGTCCGCCTCAAAGTCGAACTCAGCACCGGCAAAGTCGAAGAGATCGAAGGCGACACCCTCCTGGTCGCCGTCGGCCGCAAGCCCAACACCGACGCCATCGGCATCGGGAAAACCAAAATCGTCCTCGACCGCGGCTTCGTCCAGGTCGACCCCTTCCAGCGCACCGCCGAACCCGGCGTCTACGCCATCGGCGACATCGTTGCCGGCACCCCCCAGCTCGCCCATGTCGCCACCATGGAAGGCATGGTCGCCGTCGGCCACATCGCCGGCAAACCCGTCCGTCCCATCAACAAGCAGCGCATCCCCGGCGCCACCTACACCGAACCCGGCATCGGCTCGGTCGGCCTCACCGAAGCCCAGGCCCGCGAGAAGGGCTACGGCGTCAAAATCGGCAAGTTCCCCTTCCTCGGCAACTCCAAGGCTTCCATCCTCGGCTCCCACGACGGCTTTGTCAAAATCGTCGCCGACGCCAAATACGGCGAAATCCTCGGCGTCCACATCATCGGTCCCCACGCCTACGAACTCATTGCCGAAGCCGTCACGGCCATGGAAGCCGAGGCCACCGTCGAGACCATGATGACCACTATCCACGCCCACCCCACGCTCTATGAAGCCGTCGGCGAAGCGTTCAACAGCGTCTACGGTCTGGCCATCAATGCGTGAGTTGGAGGTCCGCGACCTCGGCCGCATGGACTACGGCGCGGCCTGGGCCTATCAGAAGGATCTGAGCGAACGCCGCAAACGAGGCGAAATCCGCGACCAGATCCTCTTTGTCGAACACCCCCATGTCCTCACCCTCGGCCGCAATGGCCGCCTGGAGAACCTCCTGGCCACCCGCGAGCATCTCTCAGAGAGGGGGATCGACCTGGTTGAAATCGACCGCGGCGGCGACATCACCTACCACGGTCCCGGCCAGCTCGTCGGCTACCCCATCATCGATTTGCGAGAATGGAAGAAGGACGTGGTGGCCTATGTCAGAGGCCTGGAGGAAGTTGTCATCCGCACCCTTCGCAGCTTCGGCATCGAATCCGGCCGCGACCCGTCGGCCACCGGCGTCTGGGTCGAGGGCGCCAAAATCTGCGCCATCGGCGTCCACATCAGCCGCTGGGTCACCACCCACGGCTTCGCCTTAAACTGGAAAACGGATTTGAACTACTTCAACTACATCGTCCCCTGCGGTCTCACCCGCCCGGTCACCTCGATGTGGAAACTGGGTGCGAACGTCGAACGCCCGGCCGTGCTCAACGTCCTGCTCGACGCCTTCGCCGAGGTCTTTGATTACAAAACCGCGCGCCTCACCGCGCCCGCCGGCAAACTCGCCGGTTGAGAGTCGAAAAGGAAACGGAGCAACTGCCATGGCCGATGTTGTCATGCCCCAGATGGGCGAATCGATCACCGAGGGGACTCTAACCAAATGGCTCAAAAGGGCCGGCGACCACGTCGAACGCGACGAGCCCCTCTTCGAGATCTCCACCGATAAGGTGGATTCCGAAATCCCCTCGCCCGCCGCCGGCGTCCTCTCCGAAATCCTTGTCCAGGAAGGCCAGGTCGTCGCCGTCAATACCGTCGTCGCCCGCATCGGCGAAGCCGGCGCCGCGCCCGCCGAAGCGCCCAAAGCCGAGCCGGCGCCCGCTCCAGCGCCCGAACCCGCTCCCGCCGCCGCCGTCATCGTCGAAGCCGCACCGGCTCCCGCCCCGGCCGCGGTTGTCGAAGCCGAACTCGGACCCGTCTCCCCACTGGTCCGCCGCATGGCCCGCGAAAACGACGTTGACCTCTCTCTCGTCCCCGGCACCGGTCCCGGCGGCCGCATCACCAAGGCCGACATGGAAGCCTACATCGCCTCCAAGTCCGCCCCCGCCGTCCCCCCGGCGCTTCCGCCCGCATCGGCCCCCGCGGCTTCCGCGGCCCCCGTCGCCCGCGTCGAACCCATCCGCACCCGCGTCGAGCCCATGTCCATCATGCGCGCCAAGATCGCCGAGCACATGACCATGTCCAAGCGCACCTCGGCCCATGTCACCACCGTCCACCGCGTCGACATGTCCAAAATCGCCCGCCTGCGCTCCAAGGTCAAGGACGACTTCCAGCAGCGCTACGGCTTCCCGCTCACCTTCCTGCCCTTCATCACCCGCGCCGCCGTCGAAGCCATCCGCCAGTTCCCCATCTTCAATTCGTCCGTTGAGGGGACCAACATCCTCTATCACAACGACGTCAATATCGGCATCGCCGTCGCCCTCGACAACGGCCTCATCGTCCCCGTCATCCGCGGCGCCGACGAGAAGAACATCGTCGGTCTCCAGCGCTCCATCGTCGACCTCGCCGCCCGCGCCCGCTCCAAGCAGCTCCGGCCCGATGACGTCCAGGGCGGGACATTCTCCATCACCAACTTCGGCTCGTTCGGCTCCCTGTTCGCCACCCCCGTCATTAACCAGCCCCAGGTGGCCATCCTCGGCGTCGGCGCCGTCGAAAAGGCGCCCGTCATCATTGACGACGCCATCGCCATCCGCCACATGGCCTACCTCGCCCTCACCTTCGACCACCGCCTGATCGACGGCGCCACCGCCGACCAGTTCTGCCTGAAGGTCAAGGCCGTCCTCGAAAACTGGTCCGACCAGATCCTCTAACCATCAATGGAGGCTTCAGGCCTTGCTTCGAACAGCCTTGCTGTTTCTCGCATCCTCGGGCGTCTGCCTCGCGCAGGCGCCCGTCCCCGTTGACCCCGCCGCCAAACTCATCGAGGAAATCGATACCATCGCCTCCGCCGAACCCCCTCTTCTCGGCATCGACACCCAAACCGAAGCCGCCAAAATCCTCCTTACCGCCCGCCCCGCCACCGCCCGCCGCCTCCTCGACTCCGCCCTCTCCCGCATCCGCCCCCTCCTCGACCCGCTCACCGTCCGCAGCCTCATGTTCCCCGCCGTTGACCTGCTCTACAAACTCGACCCCGACGAAGCCGCCCACACCGTCTCCACCCACTTGCTCACCATCCAATCCCGCAAACCCTCCCGCGACGACGGCCTCCTGCTCTCCTCCTTCGAACCTCTCTTCCGCCTCACCCACCCCAGTCTCGCCACCGCCTGCGAAGCCGAGTCCGAACGCATCCTCAAACTCCATCCCCCAACCCATGATGGGATCGACAAGCCCA
The DNA here is from genome assembly GCA_013822245.1 of Candidatus Solibacter sp. Classification (GTDB taxonomy): domain Bacteria; phylum Acidobacteriota; class Terriglobia; order Bryobacterales; family Bryobacteraceae; genus PNKE01. The sequence goes on along the minus strand of PNKE01000004.1, from coordinate 5,615 downwards.
AGTCCAAAGCCCCCAGCATCGACGGTTTCGATCTCGACGCCCGGATCGAACTCGCCCGCAAACAGAAGGATCCCCTCGTCCGCATAGAAATGCTCATCTCCGTCATCGACGACAAGGACACTCCACCCCGCCGCCGCGCCGCCCTCGCCGCCGACGCCCTCCCCGATACCGAAAAACTTCCCGTCGGCAGCGACGGCCGCCTCCTCGCCCAGTCCATGCTCACCCGCCGCCTCTACGAAGCCGGTGACCGCCCCGGCGCCGCCCTCGCCGCCCAGATGCTCGAGCAGACATTCGCCAAAATGTTCGACTGCGATTCCGCCGCCTGCACCTCATTCACCGGCGAGGCCCCGCCCGGCGACATGGTCCGCCTTTTCGCCGAATACCTCGACGAAAACCACATCTCGCCCGCCGATCTCGGCCTCACCCACCGCTCGCTCACCGTCCGCATAATGCTCATCGAACTGCAAAAACTCCTGGAGAGCAAGAAATGAACACCGCCCCTCAACTCTTCCTCGCCCTCTCAACGGCCAAGCTCCGCTCCAACATGGCCCTGATCCGGCGGTGCCTCGAAGGCATGGACAGCCAGTCGGTCTGGGCCCGCCCCAACTCCGCCTCCAACTCTGCCGCCAACCTCTGCCTCCACCTCGCCGGCAACCTCGGCCAGCTCATCGGTCACGCCGTCGCCGGCGGCCCCGACACCCGCTCCCGCGAAGCCGAATTCTCGGCTTCCTCCGGCCCTGACGCCGCCCAACTCTGCTCCATCCTGCGGGACGCCGTCGATAGCGCCGCCGCAATCATTGCCGGCCTTCCCACTGACCGTCTCAACGATTCCGTCGAATTCCGCGGCCGCCAGTGGACCCGCCTCGAAATCATCTACCAGGCCGTCGAACATTTCGCCCTCCACACCGGCCAGATCGTCTACATCGCCAAGTCCACTGATACAATTCCTCTGTCGTGATCGGAATCCGCCCCGAATCCCCCGAAGACGCCGGCTTCCTCGATTCCCTGCTCGAGGCCGCCTTCTCGCGGCCCGATGAGGCCCGGATCGCCCGCCGCCTGCGTGACACACCCGACCTCATCCTCTCCCTCGTCGCCGAATCCCACGGCCGGCTCGTCGGCCACGTCATGTTCTCCCGCGCCACAGCCGTCTCGGCTTCGGCCACCTCGCAACTCGCCTGCCTCGCCCCCATGGCCGTCCACCCCTCCCGCCAGCGCTTGGGGCTCGGCGCCGCCCTCATCCGCCGCGGCCTCGAAATCGTCCGCGATAAGAGATTCCCCGCCGTCATCGTCGTCGGCCACCCCGCCTATTACGCCCGCTTCGGCTTCTCCTCCCAACTCGCCGCCCGGCTCGATTCCCCCTACTCCGGCCCCTCTCTCCAGGCCCTCAACCTCTCCCCCGGCTTCCTCGCCTCCATCGGCCCGGCCCGTCTCATCCTCGCCCCGCCCCTCATGCCGCCGCCCGCCACCCTCTAAACAAACGAGGCGGAATCCCCTCTTGGGAACCCGCCCCTCTGCTCAAATCTGGTAAAGCCGTCGCGGCGCTTACTCGCCCTCTTTCACCTGCTGCGCAAGGTAGTTCTCGTAGCCCATCTCCTTGATCATGAACAACTGCGCTTCCAGGTAGTCGATGTGGTGCTCTTCATCCAGCAGGATCTTCTCAAACAGATCGCGCGATCCATTGTCGCCCGCCTCCACCGACGCCTTCACGGCCTTGTTCAGCCGCGAAACGGCCTCCAACTCCAGCGCCAGATCGTTCTCGAACATCTCCTTCACGCTCTGCCCGATCCGCAGCGGATACAACTCGCTCATGCTCGGCGACCCGTCCAGATACAGCATCCTGTGCAACAGCTTCTCGGCGTGCATCATCTCCTCGATCGACTCTTTCTTGGTGATCTTCGCCAGCCGCTCGTAGCCCCAGTTCTCCATCATTTCCGCGTGCAGGAAGTACTGATTGATCGCCGTCAGCTCGGCCGTCAGCACCTGCTGCAAATAATTAATAACGGTTGCATTGCCCTTCATACTCCGGATTCTACCAACCGCCCCCTCCCAAATCCTAATTGACACCCGGTTGCAGCCCTCCCCCGCGCCACCCCTCCATGCCATGAAACCCCCGCCCCCTCCACGGCATCCACACCAGTAGAGGTTCCCCCTGGGCACTCATCCCCTTTCAAGGGGATAATACAATTAGCAATCTGGATCGTCTATCTAACTGTGACACCTATGAACTGGCTCAACCGTATCCGCCAAGACCGGCGTTTCTCAATCGTTTTGACGGCACTGGCGCTCTCCGCCGGCATCCTCATCGGGACCCTCCTCACCACCGGCGTCACCGCCGCCACCGGCCAGCAGGCCGCCCCCGATGCCACGCCCATCACCATTCCGCCCGTCAAGACCCTCACCAATGACTTCGTGAAGATCGCCCGCCAACTCGAACCCTCTGTCGTCTTCATCACCACCGACACCAGGCCAGCCCCGCGCACCACCTCCCGCCGCGCTCCCCAGCGGGAAGGCGAGGAAGGCGACCAGGCCGACATGTTCCGCCGCTTCTTCGGCATGCCGTTCCCTGACTCGCAGCCCCAGCAGCGCCGCCGCGTCGGCTCCGGCACCGGCTTCATCGTCGACAAGAACGGCTACATCATGACCAACCTCCATGTCGTCGACGAAGCCGACGTCATCAAGGTCAAAATGCACGGCGACCAGACCGAATTCAAAGCCCGGCTCATCGGCAGCGATATCGAATCCGACGTCGCCGTCATCAAAATCGACGCCGGCAAACCCCTGCCCGCCGTCAAGATCGCTAACTCAGACTCCGTTCAGGTCGGCGACTGGGCCGTCGCCATCGGCGCTCCCTTCGGCCTTGAAGCCTCCGTCACCGCCGGCATCGTCTCGGCCACCGGCCGCGATATCAGCGTCCAGCAGTTCCAGCGCTTCATCCAGACCGACGCCGCCATCAACCCCGGCAACTCCGGCGGACCGTTGGTCAACATCAACGGCGAGGTGATCGGCGTCAACACCATGATCGCCACCTCCTCCGGCGGCTACCAGGGCATCGGCTTCGCCCTGCCCATCAACATGGCCGCCAAGGTCTATAACCAGGTCATCGTCTCCGGCCGTATGTCCCGCGGCTCCATCGGCGTCTCCTTTCCCAAGGAACTCAAACCCGAAGCCCTCAAGGCCCTCGGCTTCTCCAACGGCGTCATCATCACCGACATCACCGAGGGCGGACCCGCCGAAAAAGCCGGCCTCCAGGCCGACGACATCCTGCTCACCCTCAACGGCAAGCCCATCAAGGACGGTGACGACCTTGTCGCCCGCATCTCCGAAATGCCCGCCGGCGCCGAAGTCACCATCGGCCTCGACCGCGGCGGCAAGCGTCTCGACAGGAAGGTCTCGGTCGGCGACCGCGCCACCATCTTCAAGGACGACCCCCGCTTTGCCCGCCGCCGCCCTGAAATGACCGACCCCGGCGCCGCCACCGAAACCACCGCCAAGTTCGGCATCGGCATCCAACCCCTCACCGAAGCCGACCGCAAGGATATGAACTTCAACGAGGATGTCGGCGTCCGCGTCACCGTCGTCGAGGAAGGCTCCTTCGCCGAGGAGATCGGAGTCCGCGAGAAAGACATCATCGTCTCCATCAACCGCCAGCCCGTCTCCAGCTTCGAGGACGTCAAACGCATCCAGGCCAAGCTCAAGGCCGGCGACCCCGTCGCCTTCCGCGTCATGCGCGGCGTCGCCGCTCAACGCCGGGGACAGATCAACTGGGCCGGCATCTATCTCGCCGGCACGCTGCCCAAGGAATAAGCCCCGCTCATAAGTGCCGTGACCAACCCCAGGCCCGGCGGCGGCCCCGCCGGGCATTCTTCCGCTCAGCGGTCTGTTAGACTACCAATCGTGAGATTCGTTCGAATCCTACCGGTCCTGTTCGCCCTGATTCTGCCCCTTCTCGTCTCGCTCCCTCTCCTCGTCGGCGCGCAGAAAAAATCCTCCGCGTCCACGAAGAAAGCGCCCGCGAAGAAGTCTGCTTCAACCAAAACTGCCCTAAAGTCCGCCAAGAGCAAGTCCGCCACCGCGTCCAGCAAGAAGAAGGCCAAGTCCAGGCGGCGTGTCGCGAGGTCCACCGGCCAGCGCCAGCCCGAACCCGATCGCATCAAAGAGATCCAGTCGGCCCTGGCCAGCCGCGGCTACGACGTCGCGCCTTCCGGCGTCTGGGACTCCCGCTCCATCGCGGCCTTGAAGCAGTTTCAGCAAGCCAACCAGATCAACAACTTCACCGGCAAGGGCAAGCTCGACTCTCTCACCCTCATCGCTCTCGGCCTGGGGCCCAACCATGGCGCTCAGGCCCAGACCCCCAAACCCAATACCGAAGGACAACAGCCATGATCATTGGTGTTCCCAGAGAAGTGAAGGACCACGAGTCCAGAGTCGGCCTCGTTCCCCACGGCGTCACCGCGCTCGTCGAGGCAGGCCATGAAGCCGTCGTACAGACCCGCGCCGGCGCCCTCTCCTCGCTCCCCGACGAGGATTACATCCAGGCCGGGGCGCGTATCGTGCCCACCGCCGCCGACGTCTGGAACGCGGCCGACATTGTCATCAAGGTGAAGGAACCCCAGCCCTCCGAGTACGGCTACTTCCGCCAGGGACTCACCCTGTTCACTTACCTCCATCTCGCCCCTCTGCCTGAACTCACCGCCAAGCTCATGGAGTCCGGCGTCTGCTCCATCGCCTACGAGACCATCCAGGAGGAAGACGGCTCTCTCCCCCTGCTCACCCCCATGAGCGAAGTCGCCGGCCGCATGTCGGTCCAGATCGGCGCACAGTATCTTGAGGCCCCCAACGGCGGACGCGGCATCCTGCTCGCCGGCGTCCCCGGCGTCGCTCCCGCCAACGTCGTCATCCTCGGCGGCGGCGTCGTCGGCCACTCGGCCTGCAAAATCGCCGTCGGCATGGGCGCCAACGTCACCGTCATCGACAAAAACCTCAACCGCCTCCGCGAACTCGACGACATCTACGGCGGCCTCATCACCACGCTCGCCTCCAACCACTGGACCATCAGCGAATCCCTCAAACACGCCGACCTCGTCATCGGCGCCGTCCTCATCCCCGGCGCCGCCGCGCCCAAGCTCGTCAAGCGCGAAATGATCTCGCTCATGAAACGCGGCGCCGTCGTCGTCGACGTCGCAATCGACCAGGGCGGCTGCTTCGAAACCGCCCACGCCACCACCCACACCGACCCCATCTACTTCGTCGACAACGTGCTGCACTACTGCGTCTCCAACATGCCCGCCGCCGTGCCCCACACCTCCACCTACGGCCTCAACAACGCCACCCTGCCCTACCTCATGCAACTCGCCAACAAAGGCCCCCACGCGGCCATCGCCGCCAACAAGGCCCTGCGCCTCGGCGTCAACACCTGCCAGGGCAAGTGCACCTACCCGGCCGTCGCCGAAAGCCAGGGCATCGCCTCCACGCCCATCGACGACCTGCTCTAAACCGAAGTTCCAGGGCCCCTTCTGAGCTAACCGCTTCTGCTACATAGGGTTGGTTCATTTTGGCCTTTCCAAATGTAGCCACTAACACTATCAGATTTATCTTGCGTTGCTCGTAGAAGCGCC
>PNKE01000057.1 GCA_013822245.1 Candidatus Solibacter sp. | reverse complement strand
AGGGCGGCGGTGGGGGGAGGTTCATCGATTGTGCCGCGCGCTTCGGCGGAGGAACCGCCTACGCGCGAGCCTGCGGCAGCAAGGCGCCGCGCTTCCCCATGGGAATGGGGCGGGGCAGGCTGGCGCGGGCGGCAGGGAAAGAAGCCCATGGCGCGCGATCCGGAGTTGGAGGCGTTCAAGACGCGGATTGACTTGCGCGAGTATGCGGCGGAGGGCGGCTACCCGTGGGATCGACGGGAGAGATGGCGGCGTTCGGCCGTGATGAGGAAGGGCGCGCGGTTGACCTTCCGGCTAGAACGGGAACAGCTTCTTCAGTTCGTCCATCGACGGGCGGCGGCCGTACTCACAGACCTCGAAGGCTTGGGCGTATTGGATCTTCCTGGCCGCCTCGACGCCGTAGAACCTGGCCAGGACATCGCGGTACTGGGTCGCGCCGGAGGCATAGCGGCGGGCGAGGCCCTGCCGGACCTGCGCGTCGCGCTTCTTGCGCGCGGCCGGGTCAGCCGGATACAGGCTGGCGTCGCCGTTTGCGCCGCCTTCGTGGAGTTGTGACACCATTTCGAGCAGCGCGTCGAGGGTCGGCTCGATCACGTCGTCGATGCCCACGGCGACGTCGGCGACGAACGGGTTCGGCTTCTGGAAGCGGTCCGACTTATAGAGGAAGACCGGGTTCTTGCGCAGCGCCGGCACCTCGGGGCAGAAGAACGGCACGGCCACCATGAAGGCCGAATCCTGCACGAGGATGCCGGTGTAGCGGTGGTCGGGGTGATAGTCGTTCGTGCGCGGGCCGATGACGATGTCGGCGTTCCATTGACGGATCAGGCGCGTGAAGGCGCGGCGGTTCTCCATCGTCGGCATGATCTCGCCGTCGTGGTTGTCCATCACCTCCACGGTCACGCCCATCTTCCTCGCCACTGCCTCCACTTCCTTGATGCGGCGGATGGCCAGCGGACCGCCGGCCTGGCCCCAGTGGCCGATGTCGCCGTTGGTGGTGGAGACGAACTTTACGTGATGGCCGGCCCTGGCCCATTTCACGGCCACGCCGGCGCCGGTGAATTCGGCGTCATCGGGGTGAGCGCCGAAGATGATGATGCGCAGTTTGCCGTCGTTGGCCGGCGGCAGGGGCGCCTGAACGGCCGGCTCCTTGGCCATGGCGACATCAGGACGCCGCTGGTTGGTCATCGAGCCGAGCAACACGCCGAGGCCGCATGCCGCGACAAGGGACAAGGCCGAAACGCCGAGTTTTGTCATCATGAGGGATCCTCCCTTACCGGTGGTGATTGTGTTCCGCACCAGTGAAAGCTGGCGCTCATACACTGTACACCCATCGGGGAATATATGTTCGCGCCGGTGTTCAGCGCCTCGCCGGCCAGCCGCGCCAGGCCACGGCCACGGCCGCCGCCTGCATGGCCACGACCAGCACGACGCAACCCGTCCAGCCGCCCAGGCTCCAGAACCATCCCGGAGCGGCCGCTCCGGCGCTGCCGCCGAGGTAGTAGAAAGTGACATACAGCCCCACGGCCAACGACACGCCGGCCGGCGCGGCCACGCCGATATGGCTGCTGGCCGAGGCCTGAGCGGCGAAGACGCCCGTGCAAGCCAGCGCCAGCCCGGCGATGACCACGGCGAGCGGCCCGGCCAGGGTCAGCAGCGCGCCGGCCGACGAGATCGCCATGGCCGCCGAGAGCACGGCGCGGTGGCCGAAGCGGTCGATGCGGCGGCCGAACCAGGGGGTGACGAACGCGCCGATCAGATAGACGCCGAAGACCGACCCCAGCGCACCCGGACCCAGGCGGTAGGGCGGTGCGGCGAGGTGGAACGGGATGTAGGTGAACACGGCGTGCATCGAAAACAGGACGCAGAAGCCGACCGCGCAGGTGGCCATCAGCCCGCCGTTCCGGAACAGCCTGGCCGCTCCGGCAAGCGTGGCGGGTTTCGCATGGCGGCGATTCTCCGGCCTGAGCGACATTGCCAGCGCCGCGGCGCCGATGGCGTTCAGCACGGCCAGGACAAGGAACGACATCCGCCAGCCCGACTGTCCGGCAATCCAGCCCGAAACCGCGCGGCCGGTGAAACCGCCGATCACGGTGCCGGCGACATAGGCCGCGGTGGCCGCGCCCGGACCGCGGCCGGCCCACTGGCTTTGGATGTAAGCGACGGTGACGGCGAAGATGCCCGGCGTGACGACGCCTTGCAGGAACCGCCAGACGAGCAGGTCCCACAAGCCGCGCGACAACACCGCCAGCGCCGTGAACAGGGCCAGCAGCCAGGCCGAGGCGACAATGGTTCTCTTGGCGCCGAAGCGGTCTGCCAGCGCACCGGCAAACGGCGCGGAAACGGCGACGCCGGCGGTGGCGACGGTCACCGTCAGGCTGACTTCGGCCTGGTGCGCGCCGAGTTCGCGGGCCAGCAGCGGCAGGATGGGTTGAGTGGAATAGAGATCGAGGAACGAACAGAAGCCGGCCATGACCACAGGCCAAACAGGCGGGGCCGGAGCGTCGATTGACGGGGTCTTCACAGGATGCGGCGAAGCACGGCCGGGACCTGCGGACCCTGGGGCGTCAGAGTCCCCGGCGGGTTGCCATGCACTTGTTTGACGGTCCAAAACAGAAGGCCCACGGCGAATGCGAAGGTGAGCAGAAACAGGCACACGACGCGGCGTCCGACACGGTCGCGCCAGGCATCGATGGAGTCGATATCGGCGATCAGCCGCTGGACGGCGCGCGCCTCGTCCTGTTTGCCCGCTCGCATCCCAGTGCTTTAAGGATGATCGGGAACGCCCGCGGGACGCAACTGAGTCGACCGTGCGCTGCCGGCTCTCCGCGCCTCGCGCCACAGCCAGATCGACGCGGCGAGCAGGAGCGGCGAACTCCAGAAGCCGGGCATCGGGCGGGTGAATTCCATGCCGGTGGGGGTATGGCCGGCTATGGTCAGCGCGGTATGCCAGACAGCGTTCACCGCCATGGCGGCGGCCAGGATGTATGCGGCGATGACGATCGGGGTGGTTGCGCGGCGGGCCTGGCGTTTGAGCAGGAAGAGACCGATGACGGCCAGCAGCAGGCCGCCGAGCCAGTATTCGAACTGGAAGACGGGCAGAGGCAGCCAGGGGTAGCGGCCGGTGAGAGCGATGGCCGCGGGATTGTAGACGACGAGGAAGTTGTTCCAGGCCTCATCGAGAACGTGGATCAGAACGGCCCAGGCCATGGCGCCCCAGGCGCGGGCCAGACGCGGGTTGTCCGGCATACGGCCTCCCGACTCATGATGTTACATGAAGCTGCGGACGGCAGTGCGGGTTCAGTCGCCGGCCGTGGCGGGCGCGGGTTCGGCGCGCATGCGTTCCCAGCGCGTCCTGGCCCATTCGGGCAGGCTGCGGGATCCCTTATAGCCGGTCCAGGCGACAGAGAGCAGGATCATGGCGAGGATCACGGCCACGGCGATCACCGATGCCGGCCCGGCGGTAAGCGATTCCTTCCAGAACCACATCCAGCGGCCGTAGACGATTTCCGTGTGGACCCAATAGACGACAAGAGAAGTCGTGCCGATCTGGCCGATGAAACTCCAGCCTGTTGGGTTCACATAGCGTGTCCAGATGAAGGCGAACGACAGCAGCAGATACATCACGCCGAGTTTGATCAGGATCAGCGCCGGGCTGTTCAGCCAGAAGCCGGAGTTCGGGTAGAGCGAATAGGGCAGGTTGGCGAAGTAGCGCGCGCCGACGATCAGCGCGATGCCGAACAGGCTGGCCCACTGCATCACCTTCGCCATATCTTCTTCCTTGGCCACGCGGATCACGGAGCCGGCGCTGATGCCGAAAGCGACAAAGGCCGCCCAGGGGAAGAAGGCGAAGAAGTTGGGATCGGGGACGAAGTAGGCGCGGATGAAGGGATGCAGCCAGCCCAGGTTGAGTCCGGAGATGATGGGGGCGGCGCAGGCGATGGCGAGTCCGGTGACGAAGCCGAGGCGCATGCGGTCGCGGGTGGAGAACATGGCCAGCGGGGCCATCAGGGCGACGGCGAGGCCCATCGAGTTGAGTATGTCCACCTTGAACAGGTCGGTCCAGGCGCTGCCGCCGGCGGCGAACAGCCACAGTTGGAGGCGGAAGGCGAAGGCCAGCAGGAAGAGGTAGCGGGAGCGTTTGAAGGCCTCCCAGACGCGCTGGGCGGGGCTGAGGCCCACCTTGCCGCGGGAGTCCATCAGGAAGGCCAGGGTTACGCCGGTGAGGAAGAGAAAGACCGCCGGCGTCATGCCGCCGACGAATTGAGACAGGACATAGGGCGACTGCTCCCGCAGGTCGGGACGCATGAAACTATGGAAGACATGGCCCTGGAGCATGACCAGGGCGGCCGCTCCGCGGGCCCAATCCAGATACGCCAAACGGTTGGACCTGCCGGGCGCGGAGGCGGTGGAGGACTTGCTCATCGCTACTTTTGCGGCGTCTCCCGTTTGACGCCCTTGGGCAGTTTCAGGCTGGCCGCGTCCTTGCCCAGGGACGGGTTGAGCGCCACTCGCGTATAGGTGATCAGCCGGTAGTCTTTCGACGGCTGGAACACCTGGATCTGTGCCGGCTGCCCGTTGGCCTGGGAGAGCCAGAGAACGATGCGGCTGACGTGAGCGCGGGCATCGGCGGACTTGGGGGTCAATTCGATCCGGTCGGCCATCTGCCCGCCGGCCTCGCTCTCGCCTAGATATTTGATGTCGTAACCGGCCCGAAGATCCGAACTTGTGGAGCCGAATCCGAGCAGCAGAAACTGGTCGATCAACGACGACTGCTTTCCGAGGTCGAATTCCTGGACGGTATTGATCTTCGGGTAGAAAATCTGAACCTTGCGCCCGGCGAAGGAAAGGGCGCGGGGCTCGGGTTTGGAGAACTCCACCAGCATGCGCGTGTCCCGCGGCCTGGGGCGCTGGAGGGTCATGCGGCCGGACTCCTCGGTGGTGTCCTTGATGATGAAGGTGTGGCTCACGCTCCTGATATCGGCGGTGAGGCCGGCAAAGCCCGGGGCGGCTTTGTCCATCCGGGCGAGGGTCGATTCCAGGCCGCTTGCGGCGAGCGGGAACAGCGAGCCAAGCAGGATCAGAGCGCCGGGCAGCAGGGCCGCGAGTCGAACGTGGTTGGTCAGAATCATCAGATTGCCGTCTCTACTGACCATCGACGAACGCCATATAGCCTTGGGTTTCGTCGTCGCTGGACAGAATGGTCTCCAGCCGGAGAACCCTGGCGGCCTTTCCAGTCTTGTTTGAGATGATTTCGCCGGCCTGTTTCATCCTGGCGTCATCGCCGGCGGCGGTGAGCAGTTCGGCATCGACCCAAAACGCAGCCGCGCTGGTATGGACGGGAACACGGACGACGCTCATGGCTCTGGGCTGATCCTTGAAGACACCGCGGGGGGTGAGAAAGATAAATGCCAGTATGAGCGCCACGACGACGTCGTATTGCCACGAGGTCCTGGGAAAGTCCCAGAAGATGAGTTGCTTCATGGGCGCGTCTTCAGTGTAACATCGCCGGGGGGGCGGATCGGCTAATGGTTCGCATCCCTACTTGAAGACAAACTGACTCTGTTCAACCAGGAACCGCAGGAACGTCAACTTCGGGAGCTTACGCCCATCAACCACACTGATCAGGAGCGACATTTCTTCTCCTGTCCTCTCAAGCTGAACAGCCCGGATCCAGGCATCATCCTGAAGCGTGAAGTTCGGCGCCTTGCCGCCATACCGCCGGGTCCAGGCTTCCTCCATCGTCGCGTTGACGTCGACTGTTCTGAAACCCGAAGCTGACGACAGGACGACGTACATACTGTCAGAGGTATCGTCGCCGCCATGCCAGGAGAAATCCCTGACCCCGTCACCATTGAAGTCGCCGTGTGCGGCTATTCCATAGCGCCACAATTTCACCCATTGCCCTTCGATCCTTCTTCCGATCCTGAACCGAAACAGTTCCTGGCGCGTCTGGCTGTCCCGAAAAATCTGAAAGTGCCTGCTTCCCACGCGTCTTTCAATCCAGACCAGGCCTGGAACCTTTTGGAGCGGCTTGATGCAAGAACAGGTCTTGTTGTGGGGAAAGAGATCGAAGACCTTCTTAGGAGACTCTTGCGCGCGCAAGGCCGGTGAAAGTAACGCCACCGCTATGCACCAACAACTGGTAGGTCCGCAGCGCATGCATGTATCTTATCCCCTGCCCAGGACTCCGGTTACGGGTCAGATCCGCTGAAGCAGAGGAATGGCCGCTGCCCCGGCCTCGGTTCGAAGACTTGGCGGATCAGACGACCGGTTTGGCCTGCGACTTGCCTTCGGCGGCGGCGGCCATCTCCTGTTCGCGCATCACCTTGCAGTGGGCGCAGTAGCCGCCGATTTCGGTGCGGGCGATGAGGATCTGGAAGCCGAAGTGGGATTCCACCTGCCGGCGGAGCTTCTGGAGGGGGTCGCCGAAGAACTCCTCCACCTTGCCGCAGCGCAGGCAGATGACGTGGGCATGCTCCTGTTTCGAGCGCGTCTCGTAGTAATGCTGGTCGCCCTCGAAGTGCATTAAATCCAGCTCATCCACCAGCCCGCCCTCCTTGAGGAGCTTCAGCGTGCGGTAGACGGTGACGCGGTTGAGCTTGGGGTCGAGCTGGTTGGCCAAACGATAGAGGCCCTCGGCGTCCAGGTGCTTGCCTGAACGTTCGAGGAGATCGAGCAGCAACTGGCGCTGGCGCGTCAGGCGGATGCCCCTGCTCTTCAGTGATTCGCGTGCAGCATCGGCCCTCATCGTACTCTCAACTTTACCATGCGCCGTCGAACGGCTTACCCTGATATGCACAAGCACCTGACCGGCCATGGCCGCAAGCGAAGCAGTTTTGACGAAGCTCCGCGAAAGGATTGTCGCTTTCGCGGCATCTCGTATTGGGAGGCCCCAGGCCGAGGACCTGGCGCAGGAGACGCTGATGCTGCTTGTTGAAAAGTACGGCGAAGTGGAGGCGATCGAGGAACTCGTGCCGCTGTCGTTCCGCATCCTGCGGTTCAAGATGGCGGCGGGTTTCCGCAAGTCGGCGCGCCGCGGCGAGGACTCGACCGTTCCGGTGGAGGACGCCAACCTGCGTTCGGCGGACGATCCGGAGCACGACCTGTTGACGCGAGAACGGCGCCGCCTGCTGCTGGACGCGCTGGAAGAGATGGGCGGGCGTTGCCGGGAGATTCTGAGAATGAAGATGTCGGGGCGGGGCTTCGAGCAGATCCGGATTCAACTGGGCGCGGCTTCGCTCAATACTGTGTATGTGTGGGATCTGCGGTGCCGCCGGGAGTTGATCGACCGGTTGCGCGCGGTTTGGGAGACGCCGAAATGAGACGCGAAGAGATTGACCGGCTGCTGGCGCGTCTGTCTTCGGGCGAAATCAGGCCAGAGGAGCGGGCGGCGCTCTATGATGCCGCGCTGGAAGACCAGGCGCTGTTTGAAGAGATGTTCGCCGAGGAGGCGCTGGCGGAAGCGCTTTCGGACGAGCAACTGCGCGACGAGTTTCTGATTCGTGAGGCCGGCCGCCAAAGCGTCGAGGCCGGGTTGGAGGTGGCAACCGGGTCGATGGCTGCCGGATCGCCGCGTGTGGTGCGGATGCCGGAGCCGGTCAGGGCCATGAAGAGGCGCATTCCGTGGTGGGGTTGGGCGGCGCCGGCGGCGGTGGCGGCCAGTACGGTGATCGCGATCTTGCTGTTCAGCGGGCCCGGGCGTGATGTGGAGGTTGCGCAAACGAAGTCAGACAAGGCGGTGGAAGTGGCGCAGGCCCAGGCGGAGAAGCCCAAGCCGGAAGCCGCGGCCGCGCCGCCGCCTGTCGCCGTGGGTGCTGCGAAGCGGATCGCTGTCCAGGAGGACAAGGCCAGACAGGTGGCAGGGTCGCCGGGCGGGAGAAACGAAATCGCCGAGACCTTGAAGAAGTCCGAGCCGGTGCTGATGGCACGGAGCGACGAAGCCAAGGCGGTGGATCTGAAAGACCAGGCCATGCCGGGGCGGCCAAACGAACTGCCGGCAAAGGCTGTGGCTGCCGCGGCGCCGTCAGCAGCGGCCGCGCCGGTGCGGGCCGATTTGGGCGCGACGGCCGCTGGTGTGCGGGCGGCTGAGGCCGAAACGCGTCCCGCGCCCGCCCAGGTGGCCGAATTCCGGGCCGCCGCGCCGCCGCCGCAGGCCGAAGGCCGCGTTGCAAGGGATGCCGCGCGTAGCGAAGCCGTCGTCCAGGACCGGGCCAAGACCGTTGCCGCCGAACGCGATGAGGCGTTGGCGTTGCGGTCTTCGGCGGCGCTTCAGGTCCAGGACGCCTCGGGCGCCTGGCTCGACCTCGCCCCCGGCGGACGCGCCCCCCGCGGCGCAAAGCTCCGCGTGAAAGTGACCGCCCACGAATCCGGCGCCTGGACGCTGGCTGGCGATGGCGGCCCCACCGTCCAACTTGCGCAGAACGAATCCGCCTTCCTCGACCTGCCCGCCCAGGCCCCGGGTCTCAACCGCGTCGAACTCACTTTCCGCCCCGGTTCACCGGCCGTCATGCGTATGCGAGCCGTCACCGAGGCGGGCCGAGCCGGAAAAATTTCAATTCCTTTCACGATTGAGTGAAAGGATTGCCGGCATCGCGGCATTTCCCAGTCGAAGGAGATGCCAATGCGATCCACCGCAGTTCTGATCACCGCCGCCGCAATGCTGGCGGCCTCCCCCGCACCCCGTAGCCGAGCCTCCGCCGAGCCGCCCTCGCCGGGCGAAGGCATGCTGGTCATCACAGACCCTTACGGCAAGGCCACCGGCGAACAGTGCCCGCTGAAACACACCGCCGTGCGCGGCGAGATCTCGGGCCCGCTGGCGCGGGTCACCGTGACGCAGGAGTTCCGCAACCCCTCGACGAACAAGATCGAAGCCATTTACGTCTTCCCGCTGCCGCAGATGGCGGCGGTCGACGACATGATGATCGAAACCAACGGCCGCAAGATCCGCGCCCTCATCAAGCCGCGCGACGAAGCCCGGCGGGTGTATGAAGACGCCCGTAACCGCGGCCACGTGGCGGCCCTGCTTGAACAGAACCGGCCGAACATCTTCCAGCAGTCGGTGGCCAATATTGAACCGGGCGCGGCGGTGAAGGTGACCATCTCCTACGTCGAGACGGTGAAGTACGACACGGGCGTGTATGAATGGTCGTTCCCGATGACCGTCGGCCCGCGCTACATGCCCGCGCACATGTCGAACGTCCAACTGAACCCCAAGTATGCGAAGCCCGAAGTTCGCGCCGGGCATGACCTGTCACTGGAGTTGAAGATCGACGCCGGCGTGAGCTTCGACGAGCCGAAGTCGGCATCGCATGAGATCGCCGTGACGAGGCTGTCGAGCGCCCGCGCCAACCTGGTTCTCAAGGCTGAGCGGACGATCCCGAACAAAGACTTTGCCGTGCGCTACAACGTGGCCGGCGCCACGGTGAAGGACGCCGTGCTGACGCATCGCGATGCGCGCGGCGGGTTCTTCTCGCTCATCCTGCAGCCGCCAGCGCGGGTGACGCACGAGGACGTCACGCCGAAGGAACTGGTCTTTGTGATCGACACGTCCGGGTCCATGCACGGCTTCCCGCTCGACAAGGCCAAGGAGACGATGAAGCTGGCGCTCGACGGGCTGTACCCGCGCGATACGTTCAACCTGATCACCTTTGCCGGTGACACGCATGTGCTGTTCCCGCAGCCCGTCCAGGCCACGGCGGCCCATCTCGCCCAGGCGCAGGCGTTCCTGGACAGCCGGCGCGGCGGCGGCGGGACCGAGATGATGAAGGCGATCCGCGCGGCCCTGGCTCCGTCGGGCGACCGCGACGCCGTGCGCATCGTCTGCTTCATGACCGACGGCTATGTCGGTAACGACATGGAGATCATCGGCGAGATCCGGCGCAACTCCGGCGCGCGCATCTTCAGCTTCGGCATCGGTTCGTCGGTGAACCGATTCCTGCTCGACAAGATGGCCGAAGAGGGCCGAGGAGAAGTGGAATACGTCAGCCTGACCGATGACGGCTCGGCCGCCGCACGGCGGTTCCATGAGCGGGTGCGCAACCCGCTGTTGACCGACGTGGCCGTGGATTTCGGCGGACTCAGAGTGAGTGATGTCTACCCGAAGCGCATCCCGGATCTGTTCTCGGCGAAACCGGTGGTCATTCACGGCCGCTACACCGCCGCCGGGCCGGGCGTTATCCGGTTGACCGGCAAGATGAGCGGCAAGCCGTTCTCGCGCGAGATCCGCGTCAACTTCCCGGCCAATGAACCGGCGCACGGCACGCTGGCCACGCTGTGGGCGCGGTCGAAGGTGGAAGACCTGATGAGCCGCGATTGGGCGTCGCACCAGGGCGGCGCGCCGGCCGCCGACGTCAAAGCCGAGATCACGAAACTGGGCGTCGATTACCGGCTGATGACGCAGTACACGGCGTTTGTCGCCGTTGACGAGAGCCGCGTCACCGAAGGCGGCAAGCCTGTTGTCGTCGAAGTGCCGGTCGAGATGCCCGATGGCGTCAGCCACGAAGGCGTCTTCGGCGACGGGATGGCCAAGACCATGGCTTACGCGCCGTCGCCCATGCTCGCGGGCCGAACCAGGGCCGTGGCAGAGATGTCCCGCACCGACGCAGCGCAGGCTGTGACGCTGCCGGCCGAGGTCAGGGACAAGCGCAACGAGGTGGATAAGAAGAAGCTGAACAAGATCGATCCGGCTCTGGCGGCGGCATTGGCCAAGGCCGGGCCGGCGGACAGGATCCGCATCGAGGTGTGGCTGGCCGACGCCGAACCGGCAACGATCGAAGCCCTGAAGAGGGCGGGGTTCGAGGACGACGGCAAGGCCCTGGTCGGCAAGATCCGGACAGGACTGATCCGGGCCGACAGACTGGCCGCCCTGGAGAAACTGGGCGGGGTTGTCCGGCTGCGGCTGGCTTCCTGATCCCTGTTCATCGCTCGCCCGCAACCCGCCCGGCTCGAAACCGGGCGGGTTCTTCCATTTCGGATTGCGCAATCTTCATGTCATTTCCGCCGCGCTGTGAGATAGAATGCGGCTTCCCGCGGTCTCACGACAGGGACGGGCGGGGCATTTTTCCGAGGAGTCTCAAGCCGTGAAAAACCTGTTCGATGGCCGGTTGCGCTGGCTGCTGATTTTCTGGATGTTCCTGATGAGCGCCATCGCTTATCTGGACCGCGTGAACGTCTCGATCGCGGGGCAGGCGATCCAGAAGGACTTCGACCTGTCGAACGTCCAGCTTGGCTATGTCTTCAGCGCCTTCGTCATCGGTTATGCGCTGTTCCAGGCCCCAGGCGGCTATCTGGCCGACAAGTACGGGCCGCGCGCGGTCATCGCGTGGGGCGTGGTCTGGTGGGGCGCCTTCACCACGCTGACCGCCTGGACGCCCACCAACCTGGCCTGGTCGATCGGTATTTTGATCGTCATGCGATTCCTGCTTGGGCTGGGCGAAGCGGTGGTTTATCCGTCCTCGAACCGGCTGGTGGCGGCATGGATTCCGTCGCAGGAGCGGGGGCTGGCCAACGGGTTGATCTTTGCGGGAGTGGGGGCCGGGGCGGGCATCACGCCGCCGCTGATCACGTATGTGCTGCTGAACCACGGCTGGCGCTGGTCGTTTTACGTGTGCGCCATCATCGGCCTCATCGCGGGCGCTGTCTGGCTCTGGATTGCCCGCGACACCCCGCGCAGCCACCCCTGGACATCGAAGCGCGAACTCGAACTGATCGAGAAGGGCCTCCCGCCCGCGGCCAGGGACTTCGGGAAGCACAAGGCGCTGCCGCTGGGGGCGATCCTGAAAGACCGCAACATCATTTTCCTGTCGATCAGCTACTTCGCCTTCGGCTATGTGGCCTATATTTTCTTCACCTGGTTCTTCATTTACCTGAGCCGGGTGCGCGGGCTGGACCTGAAGGCCAGCGCGCTGTATTCGATGCTGCCGTTTATCGCCATGGCGACGGCGTCGTCGGTGGGCGGGTGGGTGGCCGACATACTCACGAAGAGGTACGGCAAGCGGGTCGGGCGATGCGGGCAGGCGCTGTTCGGCATGGCCCTGGCGGGCGTGTTCCTGGCGCTGGCGACGCAGGTGGAAAGCGCGCGCGTGGCGTCCATCGTATTGGCCGGCGGGGCCGGAGCGCTGTATCTTTCGCAGAGCGCGTTCTGGGCGGTGACGGCGGATGTCGCCGGGTCGTCGGCCGGCACGGCGTCGGGGCTGATGAACATGGGCGGCCAGATCGGCGGCGCAGTGACGGCGTCGCTGACGCCCTATATCGCCGACCAGTTCGGCTGGACCGCGTCGTTTCTGACCGCCGCGGCGCTGTGCATCATCGGCGCGCTGGCGTGGGCGCCGGTGAATCCTGACCGGCCGATCGCTCATCCCGGCGCCGGCGCATAGACCACGCCAAATCAGACCAAGATGTCCTTATAATCGAAGGCAGGCTGCATGCCTTCCAAGTGAGGACATCATGGATCGTCTGAAAACCTCCCGCCGCGGATTCTTCGGTTCAGCGGCTGCACTGGCCACGGCGAGAACGAGTGCCGCTCCGGCCGCGCCGAAGCTGGAATACCGCACGCTGGGCAAGACCGGCGTCAAGGTGACGTCGCTGGGCTTCGGCTGCATGCTGGCGTCGGACCCGGCTGTCATCGAACGCGCCGCCGAAGTTGGCATCAACTATTTCGACACGGCGCGGTCGTATCAGAACGGCCAGAACGAACGCATGGTGGGCGCGGCGTTGAAGAACTGGCGCAAGAAGGTGGTCATCACCTCGAAGTCGCCCGGCCAGACGAAGGAGGCGGCGCTGCGCGACCTCGACACCAGTTTGCGCGAGATCGGTACGGACTACCTGGACATCTGGTTCCTGCACAGCAAGTCCACCGCGGCCGACGTGAAGGACGAGTTGCTCGAAGCCCAGCAGGAAGCCAAGAAAGCCGGCAAGATCCGCTTCGCGGGCGTCAGCTTCCACTTCAACATGCCGGAAATGCTGGACTTTGTCGTTGAGCGGGGCATGACCGACGTCGCCCTGGCGTCCTATAACTTCACGTTGGAGCCGAAAGTCGGGCAGGCCATCGAGCGGGTCAGGGCCAAGGGCCTGGGCGTGGTGGCCATGAAGGTGATGGCCGGCGGATACGCCCGAATCCAGCGCGGCGACCGGCTGTATGGACAGGAACCGAACGCCCTCACCGCCCGCCTGAAGCGCGATGGCGCCATGTTGTCGTCGCTGAAATGGACGCTGCGCAACAAGTCAGTGGATACGGCCATCATCGGCATGACCGATTTCGACGAGCTTGACGAGAATCTGCGGGCGATGGCCGAGCCGTTTTCGAAATCCGACGAGGGGGCGTTGTCGGCCCATCTGGAACGGATCTCGCCGCTGTACTGCCGCATGTGCGGGGTCTGTTCGGGCGTCTGCGAGAAGGGCGTCGAGGTGGCGGCGTCTCTGCGCTGCCTGACCTATGCCGACGGATATGGCCAGTTCGCGCTGGCGCGGCAGCGGTATCAGGAGTTGCCCACGGCGGCCACGTCCTGCGCGGATTGCTCGGCCTGTACGGTGGCCTGCCCGAACGGGGTGAATGTGCGCGAACGGCTGGTGCGGGCCCAGGAGTTGCTGGCGTAAGAAAGAACGCCCGGCAACCGTTTCCGGCGCCGGGCGCGACCTGCAATCGTCAAGTCCGGGGAGGGAACTTACTATTCGGCGGGTTCCCGCGGCTGAGTTTCAGCCGTTTCCTCCGAACCCGCCTTTAGGCGTCCACGTTCCTTGAGTGTCGTGCGCAGGACGAACTCGATCTGGCCGTTCAGGCTCCGCAGATCGTCGTCCGCCCACCTCCGCAGCGCATCGAGCACTTTCCCGTCGATACGGAGAAGGAAGCTCTTGCGCTCGGCCATGGTCAGTGGATCTCCTTTCCTATTGATAGAGGGTGCCCGTGTTCACGACCGGGTGCACCTGGCTCTCGGAGCAGAGGACGACCAGCAGGTTCGACACCATGGCCGCCTTGCGCTCCTCATCGAACTCGACCACATTTTTCAGCGCCAGTTCCTTCAGCGCCATCTCCACCATGCCAACCGCGCCCTCGACAATCTTCTGCCGGGCGGCGATCACGGCCGAGGCCTGCTGCCGGCGCAGCATCGCCGCGGCGATTTCGGGCGCATACGCCAGATAGCTGATTCGCGCCTCGATCACATCGACGCCAGCCACGGCGAGGCGCTCCTGGATCTCGGCCTGCAGGTGCTTGGCCACCACCGCCGTGTGGCCCCGCAGGGAGATCTCATGTTCCTCATGCGTGTCGTAGGGATAAGCAGTGGCCATGTTTCTCACAGCCGCCTCGCTTTGCACATGGACGTAGTTCTCGTAACTGTCCACATGAAAAAGCGCTTCGGCCGTGTCGACCACTTTCCACACCACCACGGCTGCAATCTCCACCGGGTTGCCGTCCTTGTCGTTCACCTTCATCTTGCTGGTTTCAAAGTTCCTCACCCGGAGCGAGACATGCTTCTTCGCATAGAAGGGGTTGGCAAACCTCAGCCCCTGGTCGGTAACCGTCCCGATGTACTTGCCAAACAGCGTCAGGGCTACGCTCTGGTTGGGCTGCACCGTGAAAAAGCCGGCCATGGCAACGATGTCGGCGATCCAGACAACGAGCCAGAACACGATCGTAGTGACCGGCTTCGGCCCTCCCTGTGCCGCCTTCGCCGCCAGGACGATCATGACGACCGGGATAATCAGCATGGCAATCACGAGCAGCAGCACCAGGATGCCGTTCGGCGCCGAAATCAATTTCTCCTTCAACATTGTTTCCTCCGCGGGAATCTCGTCCGAGATCAATCCGCTACCATAGTGATATCACTTTGCTATGTAGCTGTCAATAGGAATCGGCGCCCACCCGATCCGCGTCGAGGGCTGCCGTCCGAATCCGCCGCGGATGGGCTGGACCGGATTCGTGGCCGTCGATTTCTGCCTGCGAGGCATGCTCGCCGAGCCGGCGGTGAGGGACGCGGCGATGCGGGCGGCAGCGGCGATGGAGGGGTAGAGAGGGGGTCAATCCAGCGGGCGGACAATAAAAAGGGCACTCCGGCATTGTCTGCCATCGTGCCCCAAAAAACACTTTTTGCTTTGAATTGGGCTCCGGACTTTGTCCCTGGGGCCGCCGGCGGCGGTTAAGGCTCCCGGTCGTCCTCTTGAATCACAGGGCCATCCAGAGGTTGCATCTCGTCGAACGACTCCAACCGGCCCGATTCCTGCTTCTTCGCCTGCTTCTTCGCCAGTTTCTCCTGCTGCTTTTCCTTGCGCTGCATCTCCTTCTGGCGTTTCTGAAATGACTGCGCGCCGCGTCCTGCCATTCGAGTTTCCTCCCTCGCCGGATCGCCGCCGCGGGGCATGCTCCGGCGATACCTTCCCGGGGTCCACAAGCGGATCCCGGCAGCCAAGGTCATCCAAAGGCGGGCCTTTCAGCCGGCCCGCCCATAGTTCAGATCAGCGGTCTACCAGCGGTTTCCGCCGCCGCCGCCGCCGCGGCCGCCACGGCCACCGCCGCCGCCGCCGCCGCCTTCACGCCTGCCGCCGCCGCCACCGCCGCCAAAACCGCCGCGGCCGCCGCCGAACCCGCCGCCGCCGGCCGGTTTCGGACGGGCTTCATTCACATTCAACGCCCGGCCATTCATCTCAGCGCCGTTCAGGCTGGCGATCGCCGCATCGGCTTCCGCCTTGTTCGGCATTTCGACAAACGCGAAGCCGCGCGGCTGGCCCGTATCGCGGTCGGTGACAATACTGGCTTGATCGACCGTGCCGTAGGCTGCGAAAGCCGCGTACAGGTCGTCCTGCGTCGTCTGGTAACTGAGGTTGCCGACAAAGATCTTCATCGGTGTGGTGCTCCTTGTTCTCTAACTGGAATTATCGTCGTCTTTGTCAGGCAGAAGTTGCACACGACCAGCGAAGAGCACGGTTGGGCTTAAGGGCGTTCGATGTGTAACGAAGGCGGTCAAAGACATCTTAAGGGTACCACCCTTTCCATCGCCGGCCACGATGGTAGTAAATTAGGACCACTCAATCCGATCAGGAGAAGCCCATCATGGCTCCAGGAATCAACGATGTAACCCGCCGCACATTCACATCGCTTGCCGCCGCCGGCGGTCTGGTACGCGCCGCCGGGGCCGAGCGTCCGAACATCCTGTGGATCACCTGCGAGGACACCGGCCCGCAACTGGGATGCTACGGCGACCGCTACGCCGACACGCCGGCACTGGACCGGCTCGCCTCGCGCGGCCTGCGCTACGACTGCGCCTGGTCCAATGCGCCGGTCTGCGCCCCGGCCCGCACCAGCATCATCAGCGGCGTCTACCCCACCTGCACCGGCTCCGAGCATATGCGCAGCCTGCTGCCCATGCCCGCCGGCATGAAGATGTACCCGCAATATCTGCGCGAAGCCGGCTACTACGTCTCCAACAACTCGAAGGAAGACTACAACCTGGACAAGCCCGCCGAGGTCTGGCACGATTCGTCGGCCAAGGCGCATTGGCGCAACCGCAAAGGCGCGCAGCCGTTTTTTTCCATCTTCAACTTCACGATCACGCACGAGAGCCAGCTCCGCACCCGCCCGCATACCTGGATCCACGACCCGGCCCGAGTCCGCATCCCCGCCTACCACCCCGATGTCCAGGACTCGCGCCAGGACTGGGCCCAGTATTACGACAACATCACGACGATGGACAAGATGTCGGCCGATGTCCTGTCGCAACTCGCCGCCGACGGGCTGGCCGATAACACAATCGTCTTTTTCTATGGCGACCACGGCTCCGGCATGCCGCGGTCGAAGCGCTGGCCGTACAATTCCGGGCTGCACGTGCCGCTGATCGTCCATTGCCCGGAGAAATGGCGCAGCCTCGCCCCGAAAGAATACAAGCCGGGCGGATCGACGCGGCGGTTGGTCTCATTCGTCGACCTGGCGCCCACGGTGCTCAGCCTGGCCGGGCTTCAGCCGCCCGCGCACATGCAGGGCCACGCCTTCATGGGCCGGCACGAAGGGCCGCATCAGCCGTATCTCTACGGATTCAGCGGCCGCATGGACGAACGTTACGACCAGGTGCGTTCGGTCCGCGACGACAGATATGTCTACCTGCGCCATTACATGCCGCACCTGATCTACGGCCAGCACATCGCCTATATGTTCCAGACGCCGACCACCAGCATCTGGCGCAAGATGTACGACGAAGGCAAGCTCAACGATGTCCAGAGCGCGTTCTGGCGGGAGAAGCCGCCGGAGGAGTTGTACGACCTCGCCGCCGACAAGGACGAGGTGAAGAACCTCGCCACCGATCCCGCCCATAAGGCGACACTTGAGCGATTCCGCAAGGCCGAGCGCGAATGGGTGCTGAAGGTCCGCGATGTCGGATTCCTGAGCGAGGACGAGATCCACTCGCGTTCGGCCGGATCGTCGCCCTATGACATGGCCCGCCAGCCGGGCAAATACGATCTGCCGAAAGTCCTGGCCACGGCGTCGATCGCATCGATGAAGCGGGACGCGGATACGCCGGCGCTCATCAAAGCACTGGGCGACGCCGATAGCGCCGTCCGCCGCTGGGCTGTCTTGGGCCTGCGGATGAGGGGTGACAAGACAGTCAAAGCGAACCTGCCCGCGCTCAGGAAGTCGCTCGGCGATTCGGCGCCGGCCGTGAGAATCGCCGCCGCCGAGACGCTTGGATTGATGGGCGAACCGGCCGACCTGAAGCCGGTTCTCGACACGCTGATCGCTGTTGGACGTCACGGCCAGGCGAACCCCTACATCCAGATCGGCGCGCTCAACGCCATCGACTCGTTGGGCAAACGGGCCGAGCCGCTGGCCGCCGAGATCGAAAAGCTCAAGGCCACCGTCCAAACGCTGAAGGGCGATGCGGCCCGCGCCGCCGGGACCGAATACATCCGCCGGGCGCTGGAGAACATCTCGGCCAACCTGGCTTAGATGGTTCCGGGAAGGAAAGGACCGCCAATGCAGTATGTCAACCTCGGCTCAACCGGATTGAAAGTCTCAATGCGCCGGCTGAGCGTGATAACCCCGCATCATCTACCGGGGCAGGTATCGGGGCCAGCATGATGATCACAGCACTCGTCGCGGCGTCCATCGCCATCGTCTCGAACTTCGAAGGCGGCAACATCCGCAAGATCGAACAGCCGGGTCCGGCGCACTTCCGCGTCCACCTGCCCGGCGATGTAGACCAGGACGGCCGCAACCGCCAGGCCAACTGGTATTACTTCCGCGTCGACGGCGCCCGCGGCCAGGCGCTCACCATCGACATCGCCAGCATCCCCGGCGAGTACAACTACAAGCCCAACAAAGGCGCAGTCACCGGCGACACGCCGCCCTACTACAGCTACGACAACAAAACCTGGCTGCCGTGGGAAGACTTCACCTACGACGCCAATGAGCCGAAACTGACGCTGCGCGTCACGCCCGCGTCCGACACGCTCTGGGTCGCCCACGTCCCGCCGTATACGAACGAGTATCTGGCGGCGCTGCGCAAGTCGATTACGGGCAGCAGGTGGCTCAAGGAGGAGACCATCGGCAAGACGCCCGAAGGCCGGTCGATGCTGCTCTGGCACATCGCCGAAGGCAAGCCGCAGAAGCATGTCTGGCTGATGGCGCGCCAGCATAGCTGGGAGTCGCCGACATCGTGGGTGTGCGAGGGGTTGGTGCGGTTCCTGTTGTCTGACGACGCCGAGGCAACGCGCATCCGCCGCGCGGTGGCCTTCCACATCCTGCCCATGAACGACCCCGACGGCGTCGCCCGCGGCGGC
Source organism: Candidatus Solibacter sp. (assembly GCA_013822245.1). Lineage (GTDB taxonomy): Bacteria > Acidobacteriota > Terriglobia > Bryobacterales > Bryobacteraceae > PNKE01. The sequence continues at coordinate 5,571 of PNKE01000057.1, read as the reverse complement.
GTCCGCTTCAACAAATACGGCTACGACCTGAACCGCAACTGGGACCACTTCAACGCCGAAAAGATGCCCGAGATCGCCGCCCAGCACGCCGCCATCGCCCGCTGGATCAAGGCCGGCAACCCCATCGATCTCTTTCTCACCATGCACAACACCGAGACCGCCGAATACCTGGAAGGCGTGCCCACCGCCGGCGAGGGCAGGTTCAAGGATCTAGGCGAACGGTTCTTCCGCCTGCTGAACGAAAGGACGACGTTCGCTCCGACAGGCCCGTTGACCTGGGCGCCGGCGACCACCACGGAAGGCAAACCCGGCCGCATGACCGTCTACCAGGGCCTCTACCGCGACTTCAAAATCCCGGCCTTCCTCTCCGAACAAAGGGTCTCGTTCCACCCCAAACTGAAGCGCCGGGCGCTCACCGAAGACCGGCTTCAGTTCGGCCGGGACCTGGCCCTGGTCATGGCCGAGACTGTGCGCTAGCATTGCAGTCATTGACAGCAGTGACAGCAATGCTATCATTGGAGTGTGGCTGTCCTGACCATACGCAAGCTTGACGAATCGCTGAAGGCCAAGCTCCGCATCCGCGCCGCCGGAAACGGCCGCTCGATGGAGGAGGAGGCGCGGGCGATTCTGCGCATCACGTTGACCGAATCCGAACCGCAGGAGGAGGATCTGTTCACCTCCATCCGGCGGCGCATCGAAGCCGTCGGCGGAGTCGATCTCGAAATCCCGCCGCGTGACATGCCCCGTCCGTTGCCGGACTTCGAGTGATGGTCATCCTCGACACCAATGTCCTGTCGGAAACCCTGAAGCCCGCTCCCTCGCCTTCCGTCGCCGCCTGGTTTCAGGCGACCAGCCGCTCGTCGATCTACACAACCGCCATCACGATGGCCGAGGTTCTATACGGCGTCGAGGTGCTGCCAAACGGCGCCCGGAAATGCGCGCTCGCCGCCGCGGCGCTGAACATCTTCGAAGTGGAGATGACAGGCCGAATCCTCGAATTCACCGAAGACGCCGCCCGCGCTTATGCCGGCATCGTGGTCAAGAGGCGTTCGCAGGGCCGACCCATGAGTTCAACGGACGCGATGATCGCTTCGGTCGCCCTCTCGCGCCGAGCCGCGCTCGCGACGCGCAACACCTGCGATTTCGAGGGCTGCGGAGTTCGTTTGGTCAACCCGTTTCTGGGCTGACCCGATGGCGGCCGCGAGCCTCCCGCCTGTGGCGGTATTGGACGAAGGAATGCCGCCGGCCGGCGCGGACGGCTCGCCGCGTCCGTTTTCGCCCTTGAGGTTTCGAGGGCGCGGACGCAGCGAGCGGGTGAATGATGATCAGGGCAACGAGGCCGGTCTTGAAGCCCGGCCCCCATGGAGCGAGGCGGGTTGGCGGCTACTACTTCGCGGGGACGAGGATCTCGATGTCCTTGAACCAGACCTCGGTGGGCATGCGGCCGTGGCACTGCAGGGCGACGACGCCATCGAGGCGGCCCTGGGTGTCGGCGGGCAGGTCGACGGTCTTGACGCCGTTGAGGTGGAAGACGATCCTGTGGCCGTGGAGCGAGGCGTAGAGGGTGTTCCATTCGCCCTTGACGTAAGCGGCGTTGTCCTCGGGGCCGGTGACCCAGGCGCGTGCGCCGGGGCCGGTTTCCCAGAAGCCGCCGGTGCGCTTTTCGGCGTCGAGTTCAATCTCGTAGGAGGCCATGTTTTCGGGATTGGTGCGGACGAAGACGCCGCTGTTGCCGCGCTCGATCTTGACCTTGATGCGCATGGTGAAGTCCTTGAGTGACTGGTCGCCGATCATGAAGCCGACGTTGGTGTTGCCGTCGATGGAGACGGCATGGAAGGCGCCGTCCTCGATGGTCCACTTGCCGCCGCCGCGCTGGGTCCAGCCCTTCTGCGTCTTGCCGTCCCAGATGGGTTTCCAGACGTGCTTGCCGAGGTCCTGGATGCGGATGTTGCGCCAGCGGACCTGGGCGGGTTTTTCGCCCTTATAGGAATGGACCTGGAGGGCGATGAAGCCGGTCTGATCGAGGGGGTCGGTGACGTCGGCGCAGGGGACGCCGTTGATCCAGACGCGCATGCGGTCGCCCTTGGCCTCGATGCGGTACTTGTTCCACTGGTTGTCCTTGAAGGCCCTGCTGGCGGCGGGGTCGGAGGCGATGTTGTGGAGCCAACCGCGGCGGGCTTCGTCGTAGATGCCGCCGGATGCGCCCGACTTCTCATTGGCGATTTCGACCTGGTAGCCGTAGACGCGGCCGGCGGGCTGTTTGCGGGCGACGGTCTGTTTGCCGTCGAAGATGTTGGTGACGTGCCCGGCGGCGTAGCGGTGGGAGCGGATCTGGACGCCGGAGTTCAAGGCAACGTCAGTGAGGGTTTCGAATTCAAGGACAAAGTCGCCGTACTCGCGCGTGGTGCAGAGGAAGCTGTTGGGGCTGCCTTCGGCGGTGGCGCCGACGATGGTGGAGTCAACCACTTCGTACTTGGCCTGGCCGTTGCATTGCTGCCAGCCTTTGAGGGTTTTGCCGTCGAACAGCGGGGTCCATTTCTCCTGCGCGAAAGAGGCGAGGGGGCAGAGAAGGAGTGTCAGGGCGAGGGTCCACTTCATGGGTGGATCATATCAGAGCGGCGCCCAGACAATTTTCGACAGGGCGGCGGAGATGTCCTTGAGGGCGGTGCGGATATGCTTGCCGAGGCCGTGGATCTGTTCCTCGGCGAGCAAGGAGGGGGGTGTTCCGGCGGAACCAGGGTTCACCGTAAAGCAGGGCATCGGGGCGCTTCGTGTCAGCGTCGAAGTGCTTTCGTCGAGCGCGAAAGGGGTGACGGCCCTTGGTGAAGGTATGGTCTGGCTCCCGCCAATGCATACCAGATTGGTACAGAATGGAAAGGCGGGGGTGTAGTAAGCTGTAGGTTGAGCCCTCATATTAGGAGAAACCCATGCCATTAGTCTCAATGCGTCAGCTCTTGGACGAAGCCGCCAAGGGCGGATATGGTGTTGGCGCGTTCAACGTCAACAACATGGAACAGATCCAGGCGATCATGGAGGCGGCCCGCGAAACCGAGTCGCCCGTTATCATCCAGGCGAGCCGCGGCGCCCGTTCGTATTCGCAGGACCGTTTTCTGTATCACTTGATGCTGGCGGCGACGGAGCTGTATCCGGAGATTCCGACGGTGCTGCACCTGGATCACGGCAACAGCCCGGAGACGTGCAAGTCGGCGATCGATCTTGGCTTCACGTCGGTCATGATGGACGGGTCGCTGGAAGCCGACGGCAAGACGCCTTCGAGCTACGAGTACAACGTTGACGTGACGCGGCAGGTCGTGGCCGCGGCGCATGCCAAGGGCGTGACGGTGGAAGCCGAAATCGGCTGCCTGGGCGGCATTGAAGACGGCCACGGCGCGGGCGGCAGCGGCATGGAGCATCTGACCGATCCGGTGCAGGCCGAACAGTTTGTGAACGACACCAATTGCGACGCGCTGGCGATCGCGATTGGAACCAGCCATGGGGCGTACAAGTTCACGCGCAAGCCGGACGGCGAAGTGTTGAAGATGGACGTGCTGATTGAGATCCACAACCGGTTGCCGAAGACGCACCTGGTGATGCACGGATCTTCGTCGGTGCCGAAGGAGTTGCAGGACATCATCAACCAGTACGGCGGCAGCTTGAAGCCGACGTGGGGCGTGCCGGTGGAAGAGATCCAGATCGGCATCAAGAACGGCGTGCGGAAGATCAACGTGGATACCGACAACCGGCTGGCGATGACGGGCGCGATCCGCAAGGTGCTGATGGAGACGCCGGAGAAGTTCGATCCGCGCGACTACATGAAGCCGGCGCGGGATGCGATGAAGAAGGTTGTGGCGCAGCGCATGGTGCAGTTTGGCCAGGCGGGCAACGCCAAGAAGATCATCCCGATCCCGATGGCCGAAATGGCCGAGATGTACAAGAAAGGCAATTAGGCCTGTTCGGGCGAGTTGCGAGGTTTGGGGGAGGGCCGCCAGGGCGGTCTTCCCCCGTTTCCATTTATGAGCGAGATGCTGCCGCATGAGGATGTGCACGCCCGGCTGGGCGTGTCGGAGATACACGGGATCGGGGTGTTTGCGATCGCGCCGATTGCGGAAGGGGTGCATCTGTTCGGGCCGGAGACGGGCGGGATCCGGGCGGTGGCGGCGGAGATTGTCGATGGGTTGAGCGACGAGAAGCGGCGGCTGTATCTGGATTTTTGCGTGCCGCATGGGGGGAGCTACCATGCGCCGGCGAGCTTCAACGAGTTGACGATTGCGTGGTATCTGAATCATGGTGAGCGGCCGAATGTGGCGTGCACGCAGGACGAGGGGTTTGTGGCGGTGAGGGCGATCGGGGCGGGCGAGGAGTTGACGATCGATTACCGGGCGTTTTATCCGGGGGCGCTGCCGTGGGAGCGGGGGGCGGGGTAATACGTTGACGCGGCAAGCTAAGAGCATGCGCCACGAGGCGGACGCGGCTCGGCAGGACCGCTCCTTTTAGCCGCGGCTCGTGGGGCGGTTACTGGAGCGAGGCCCAGTAGGCGCGATGGCCGACGTAGTCGGAGTCGGGGAGGTTGGCGAGGATCGCTTTGCGGAGGTCGAGCAGATCGACTTCGCCCTGCTTGCGGTAGACGACTTTGCCGTCGGGAGCGATCAGGACGGTGTAGGGGACGCCGGCCTTCCATTGGGGGTCGAAGGCGGCCTGGAGGGCGTCGATTTCGGTGGAGGCGAATTGCAGGTTGCGGGTGGAGGCGTGGTATTTGGTCAGCACGCGCATGACGCCTTCACGTTCGTCGGGCAGGTTGGTTGAGACGGTCACCATGTCGAAGTCGCGGCGGCGGTACATGCGGAAGGTTTCCTGGAGGGAGGCGAATTCGGTGAGGCAGGGTCCGCACCAGGTGGCCCAGAAGTTGACCAGGAGGAGCTTGCCGGTGGGGTTGGCGCGCAGGGCTTTGAGGCCATCGGCGGTGACAGGTTCGACGGCGACCGGCTCGGCGAGGATGCGCTTCATTTCGGCATCGCGGGTGGATGCCTTCGATTTCCACTTGATGGAGCAGCCGAAGACGCCGGTGGCGGTGACTTCGGGTGCGCGGCCGGCGAGGGCGGCTTCGATGGCCAAGCGGGTTTCACGGGTCTTGACGAGGGATTCACGCTGGCTGTTGTCGATGCGGCCCTGGAAGACGAGTTTGCGCGTGGCGTCGAAGACGAAGACGTGGGGGGTGGCCTTGGGTCCGTAGGCGGCGGAGACGGATTGGGTATCGCCGTCATAGAGATAGGGGAAGTTGTAGCGGTGGCGGGCGGCGCGGGTCTTCATATCGTCGAGGCCGTCGTTCAAGTCGGTGTAGCCCATTTCGTCGAGACGGACGGAGTTGGGATCGTTGGGGGCGATGGCGACGAAGGCGACGCTTTTGCCGCGGAAGTCTTCGACGAGTTGCTTCATGCGGGTTTCGTAGAGCTGGGCGGTGGGGCAGTGGTTGCAGGTGAAGATGACGACGAGGACGGGGGCGGATCGGTAATCGGCGAGCGAATGGGTTTTGCCGTCGATGCCGGGCAGGGCGAAATCGGGGGCGGGGGCGCC
>PNKE01000082.1 GCA_013822245.1 Candidatus Solibacter sp. | reverse complement strand
CTGAAAGACATCCGGGTCCGCAAGCCGTTAACGGATGGGCCTGACGCTTACAGTCAGGCAGCGGGATCTACGGGTTCTTACGCCAAAAACGGGGAACACCCCGGCTCCCAAGACAGTTTACGGGTTTGAAGTGCTGAGATGTGTACAGTGAGTACACAACATGGAAACCGTGAAGATCGGCATGCGCGAGTTTAGGGAGAATCTGGCAGGGTACCTGGAGTCTGGTCGGCCGCTGGCCATCACGCGTCACGGCGAGACGCTCGGGTTCTACATCCCCGGGCAGAGGAAAAGCCGCAAGGCTGAAATCGCGGCTATGCGGGCTGCGGCCAAGGAGCACGATCAGATGATCGCTTCGCAGGGGGCTTCCGAGGACGAACTCATGGAGGACTACAAGGAGATCAGCAAGGTGGCGAGAGAGAAGACGAGGAATGCCAAGTAAGGCGCTCGTCGTCGACGCCAATATCCTCATGCGGGCCGAGATGCACCCATTTGCGGACGGGTGATTCGGGCGGGAGCGTGTGGTACGCTGTTGGCGCTATGCGCCTTCTCATCGTCGTCATGGCGTTGTGCTGCCTCCAATGTGCACCAACCAAGCCCCCTCTTACTAAATCAACTTGGGGTGGGTTGGAGTTTGGCATGACAGAGGTGGAAGCGAGAACAGCCCTTAAAGACAGAACTCTTATTCCATCCTCCAAAGCGGATCAGCCATACGACAGAGACTTTTACATTCCATTCGTCATAAGAATAAACATAAAAGGCGGTCTTTCTGGCGGATGGAAGAGCAAAGTAACGCCAGTTTTTTCTATCGACAGCAAGCGCCTAGTCCATGTAAATCTCTGGATTGATGACCTAGACACGGAAATGCTAATAAGAGAGTTGAAAGTGAAATACGGAAATCCAGCTGTCGTCTCCACGGATAATAGCGTTTTTATCTGGTCGAGTGACAATCAGAGAATACAATTATCAAGAAGCGAAGATTTTGGCCAGGCGCTTGTAACTTACGAGCCTATTCAAGATGATCTATGAAATTGAATTGAACATGATGTTGCGATAGAGGGGCATCATGCTGGCGTCAGGCTGAGGCAAAGTGGAATTGCGGTATAGCTGTCCTGGTTGCTTTTCTGATTGTGACCGCGGGAGTGACAGACGCTTCAACCTCTTCTATTGCCCCAAAAGGCAGTCTAATTATCCGTTATCAAGCCTCCGCAGAGGTCGTTGCAGAACACTGCCCAGGGGTCGGAGTATGTTGCTCGGCGTGCTTGGAGTTAGAGTGGGATACTAGGCAAGATGAGGTGAGCCCGAATACGTTCAAAAAAGCTCTCGGGCTGAGAGGACGCAATGCCGGAGGCACACAATCAGGTGAACGAGTACATAGTATTAGACGCCAACATATGGCAAAAGCATCTATTACTTCGTGATCCAGCCGGCGCAGCGCTCCTATTCTTAGTTCAGCAGGGGAATCGGTGCATTGCCATCCCAGAAGTGATCGAGATGGAACTAGTCCATCATGCAGTGCTCGCTGGAAGAGATGCCAAGAAGAAGATTATCGAAGCTTTCGATACGATTGCGCGGCTTATTGGAGCGCGACCAGTTTACGAACCACCCGAGGAGAGCCGAATTCGAGAAGCCATTAGTCAACGGCTAGGAGAGCTTGAACAGCTGACAACTCGCATCGGTTTCACGCTAGAGCACGCCAAGAACTCGTTGCGAAGAGTAGACAGCAAGGAACCGCCGAACGCCAAGTCTCAGGAGTTCAAGGATTCCGCAATCTGGGAGTCAATTCTTGAGTTGTCTCGCGAGAAGCCAATCCACTTCGTCACAGAGGATAAGGCCTTCTATGAGCAGCGAACCTACGAAAAGGGCATCGCTAACAACTTGAAGGTCGAAACCGCGAACGCCTCGAACCCTGTCACAATTCATCGCTGCATGAAGGCTCTACTGGAGACACTCCGAACCAGCACACCCGACTTGGACCTGCGTTTCGTGGCCGACTCGGTAGATTCGATCATTCGTGAAAAAGTGCAGAAGGATGCCGCTTTCATGAAGCTCGTAATCTTATCGCGCATAGACTTCAACGGCGCTGCGTTCGTCACTGAGAGAATTGGCCAACTTGCACTCTCCTTCACGGTTACATACTCACTCGAAGATGCCGCACAGGACGCGGACGCTCTGAGGGCCCATGCCACGGCCAAGGTCAGTGGAAGCTGCGGATATCGGGTTCAGGATGGTCATGCCGACGATGCCCACTTTGACCGCATAGAGTACGCCTGGGTCGATGGAGGGGGTACAACGGTGCGCCAGAGCTCAGTGTTCATATGGGGCGCAGCCAGCGCGTTCATTGGTGCAACGGAGAGGCCGCACAACTTTCGGGAGCGCTTAATGCCTGGACAATTCGAATAGCTACTCAATCCATCCGTGAGGGCCCTCCATGTGGAGGGCCTTTCGTTTTGTCAGGGGGTGGCGGGTCAGGGGATTTTGACTCCGGGGTTGGCTTTTTTGAAGCGTTCGAGTTGGACGTTGTCGAGGAACTGCATGGAGGCTTTGGCGACCTCTTCGGCGTGTTCGCGGGGGACGACAACGACGCCGTCGCCGTCGGCGACAACGACGTCGCCGGGGCGGACGAGTGCGCCGCCGAGGTTGACGGGGCGGTTGACCGATTCGAGTTCATTGCGGCCCGGACGGATGCCGCGGGCGAAGCGGCGGTGGTAGGCGGGGACTTTGTTGTGGATGATTTCGTCGCTGTCGGCGAGTCCGCCGGAGGTGATGACGGCGCGCATACCGGCCTTCTGCCAGGCCTGGATGTTTGAAGAGCCGATGGTGCGGGATTCGCCGTCGCCTTCGGCGTCGATGACCAGGACCGAGCCGGGGAACAGGTACTGCTGGAAGGTTTCGGGGGTGATGTGGGTGTACCAGCGGCCGATTTCGGGGGGGTCGATTTTATGGACACGCTTGTTGGTGGGGACGTAGCGGGCGGTGACGGCGATGCCGGTGACGCGATGGGTGAAGTTCTGGGTGTCGCGCCAGAGGGTGCGGATTTCGGGGTCGACGGTGCCGACATCGGTGAGTCCGGCGATGTCCATGCCGTCGGAGACGTCGGCGACGCGGAGGAATTCGTAGAGCTTGAGGATGCGGGCGTTTTCCTCCTGGGTGTAGGCCTTGTAGGGGATGAAGATGCGGACCTGGCCGGGCAGCGTTTGCGGGGCCATCTGCTCGGGCAGACGGGGCGCGCGGGGCTTGGCCGGCGGGGTCTGGGCCGGGAGGGCGGAGACGAGAAAGAGGGCGGCCGAGATCAGGGCAACGGCTGGTTTGGGCATGGTGGGGATGGGTCCTTTCAAGTGGTGGCGAGAATATGTTTATCACGTTTGGAGGCGGGATGGCACTGGTATTCTGGTCGGGATGAGGATTGGCAGACGGGTTTTTCTTGGCGCGGCGGCGGGTGCAAGACTGTTTGGCGCGCCGAGGTCGATTTTTGACGGGCGGACGGCGAAGGGGTGGGTGACGTATAGGGGGAGCGGGTTTCCGGAAGGGTGGGCGATCGAAGACGGGTGTATCCACGCGCTGAAGGCGTATATGGTTCCGTGTCTGGCGACGGTGGAGGTGTACGAGGATTTCGATTTCAGCTTTGAGTGGAAGATCACGCCGGGGGGCAATGCCGGGGTGTTCTATTCGTGCAGGGGGAAAGAACCGCCGGTGGGGACGGGGGCCAAGCCGGAGTCGTGGTGGCATAGGACGCATTCGTCGAGAGGGCAGGAGTATCAGATTCTGGACGATGCGGGGAGCGAGGAGGGCAAGGAGCCGGCAAAGACGGCCGGGGCGCTGTATGGCAAGATTGCGCCGGGGGCGGGCAAGCCGTTGAGGGCGGCGATGGAGTGGAACGAGGGGCGGATTGTGGTTCGGGGTCCGCGGGCCGAGCACTGGTTGAACGGGGTGAGGGTGGTGGAGTATGAGATGAAGGCGGAGGAGAAGAAAGCGTCGCCTATTGTTTTGCAGCACCATCATTCGGAGGCGTGGTTCAGGAACTTGCGGATCGGGTAGGCGGCGGGCTTGGACTGGTTGCTTCGAAGGGAGAACCTTTATGCCGGTGGTGACGCGAAGGCGGTTCCGCGCGGCGCTGGGCGGGGAGGGGATGGCGCGGGGGGCGGCCGCGGCGGCGCCGAACATGCACGGGCTGGCCGGGCATGGTGTGCGGTTCGCGGATATGCACTCGCCGTCGGCGGCATGTACGCCGACGCGGTATGGGATTTTGACGGGGCTGCATTGCTGGCGGATGAGTTTGAAGAAAGGCGCGCCGCGGGGACATTCGCCGAATTTGATTGAGCGGGGGCGGCTGGCTGGGTTGCTTGAGCCGTATCAGAGGCGGGGGTGCAGCAGGACGGTGTAGCGGGGATGGATTATGATGGCGTCGTGATTCTAAATCGACGGCAGTTTTTCGGGGCCATGCCGGCAGCGATGCCGATGGCGGCCGCGGCGCAGTCAACGAACCGGACAAAGTATTACGTTCTGGAGCGATTCTTTCTGGAGAACGGGTCGCAGCCGGGGCGGTTGGCTGAGTTTTTCTCGAAGTCGCTCATCCCGGCGATGAAGAAGGTCCACAACGGGCCGGTGATTGTGATGGAGGCTCTGGCGGCGCCGCATATGCCGCAGGTGGTTCTGATTACGGGCGTGGAGACGCTGGAGCAGACGCGGCTGGTTTCGGAGGCGGTTGCCGCCGGCAAAGAGGTGAAAGCAGCGTTCGACAGATGGGAATCGGGTGAGCCGGCGTATCTGTCGGAGGAGAGCATGCTGCTGGAAGCGACGGATTATTCGCCGGAGATTCAAGTGACGGCGAGGCCGGAGGGTGCGCCGCGGATCTTTGAGTTGCGGACGTACCATTCGCCGACGGCGCGGCAGTGGAAGCTGTTGCATGAGCGGTTTGCGGGACCGGAGATCAAGATTTTCCACCGCTTGGGTATCCATCCGCTGTTCTATTCGTCGACGGTGTTTGGGCCGAACCAGCCAAATTTGACGTATCTGATTCCGTTTGAGAGCCTGGCGGCGCGCGAGAAGGCGTGGACGGCGTTCGGGGCGGACCCGGAATGGATCAAGGTGCGGGCTGAGTCGATCGCCAAGGGCGGGCAGATTTCGGCGGTGAGCGACATTTCTTTGTACCGGGCAGCGGCGTATTCGCCCATTCGTTAGCTCTGGGCGAATTCGGCGCCGGCGCGTTCCCTGGGGGCCTTCATGTAGGCGATGGCGTAGGCAAAGGCGGCATAGCGGCCTCCGGCCATGCCGGGGACGTGGTCTGCAATGGTACGGTCGCGGAAATCGACCTCCCGAGGCCGCCTCGAAGCCCGCGGCTGCCGCTACACTGGGATCTGCGCATGGATTTTCGCGACGCATTCCGGTTCGGTTGGGAAGCGCTGAGGGCGAACCGGCTGAGGACGCTGTTGACGGCGCTGGGGCTGGTGATCGGCAACGCGAGCGTCATCCTGGTGGTGACGATCTCGCTGACGTCGCGGGAGTATATCCTCGATCAGATTTCGTCGATTGGGTCGAACATGGTCTACGCCTATTACGAAGGGGCGCAGGTGACGGGGCGGACCGTGGACGCCGACTACATCAAGATCGCCGACGTGGAGGCGATCCGGGCGCAACTGGGGGCGTCGATCGTGGCCGCGACGGGCGTTCAGCCGGGCTACGACAGGGTGTTCATGGGGGGCCGGGAGCAGGACGTGACGCTGCTGGGGGTGGACGGCGATTACGCGCTGATCCGGGACCTGGTGATTGTCGCCGGGCGGTTCATCGACACCTCCGATACGGCGCTGCGGGCCAAGGTGGCGCTGATGACCGACGAACTGGCGCGGAAGCAGTATGGGAGCCCGCGGGCGGCGGTGGGCAGGGCGGTGAAGATCCACCGGATACAGTTCACGGTGATCGGCGTGTTCAAGGAGCGCAATGACAGTTTCGGGCTGTCGGAGTTGACGCGGGAGACGCTGGTGCTGCCGATTTCAGTGATGCGGTACTTCGCGCCGGTGGAGCGGATCGATCCGCTGTATGTGAAGGCTCACGACGCATCGAGCGTGGTGGCGCTGACCGAACAGGTGAGGCGGATCATTGAAAGCAGGCACAGGCCGGGGGCGCGCTACAGGGTGGAGAACCTGTCGGCGATCCTGGACACGGCGAACAACATTTCGGTGATCCTGACGGTGGTGCTGCTGCTGGTGGCGGCGATCGCGCTGGTGATTTCGGGGATCGGGATCATGAACATCATGCTGGTGACGGTGACCGAGAGGACGCGGGAGATCGGGGTGAGGATGGCGATCGGGGCGACACGGCGGTATGTGCGGATGCAGTTCATGATCGAGGCGGTGTTGATCAGCGTGAGCGGGGGTGTGCTGGGGACACTGCTGGGCGTGGCGGTGCCGGTGACGGTGGGGAGTTTCGTGCCGGAGGTGAAGATCCCGGTGTCGGGGACGGCGATTGCGGCGTCGCTGGGGGTTTCGGTGCTCGTTGGTCTGATCTTCGGGACGCTGCCGGCGATCCGGGCGTCGAGGCTCAACCCGACCGAGGCGCTGAGGTACGAGTGAGCCGCGCGGCGGCCGGCCGGAGACCCAGGCCGGGCAGGCCTATGTGGCGGCGAGGACGGCGGTTTTGGTGTAGCGGCGAAGGGTGTAGAGGTTGGGCTGGAGATTGTGGTTTTCGAGTTTTTTCCAGTTGTCGTCGACGCTGATGAGGCGGCCGGAGATGTGATTGGACTTGTCGGATGCAAGGAACATGGCGAGCTGGATCTGACGGTCGGGCGAGATGCCGCCAGTGCCGCGGATCTCGGTGGCCTGCTGGACTTCGCGCCCGCCGGCGAGGTCTCCGGCCTGGACGATCTCGTCGGTCATGTTGGTGTAAGTAGGGCCGGGGTCCATGCAGTTGACCTGGATGTTGTGTTCGCGGACCTCCTCGGCGAGGGTTTCGGCAAGGCGGACGATGGCGGCCTTGGAGGCGGCGTAGGCGGAGAAGTTGGGCCGCGGCTCTTCGGCGCCGCCGCCGGCGAGCAGGATGATCTTGCCGCGGCGGCGTTCAATCATGGAAGGCAGGACGGCGCGGCAGACGTGGAAAGCGCCGATGAGGTTGACGCCGACGACATCGGCCCAGTGCTTGGGGTCGGAATCGGTGAGCGGGCCGATGGGACCCTGGACGCCGGCGGCGCAGATGAGGGTATGGATATCGCCGTACTGGGCTTTGATGCGTTCGACGGCGGTGGCGACCTGGCGGTAGTCCCTGACGTCGGCGCGGAGGCGGAGCGAGACGCCGCCGGCGTGTTCGATTTCGAGGTCAGCGAGGTCCAATTCGGCTTTGGTGCGGGCGAGAAGGCCGACTCGGGCCTTGGAGCGGGCGAAGCCCAAGGCGAGGCGCTTGCCGATGCCGCGGCCGGCGCCAGTGATCAGAACCGTCTTGTCCTGGAAAAAACGTACCACGGAGCAGGTCTCCCACCCCGATGGTAGCAGGAAGGATTGGGGGTCAGGCTTTCTGCTTTTCCCTGTAGAGGAGGGCGTCGGCGCGTTTGAAGACCTGGGCCGCCGTCTCGCCTTTTCTGGCCTCGGCCATGCCGATCGAGACGCGGACATCGAGCCGGAGCAGGCCGCCGTCGGTCATGATCTGATAGAAGCCGTTGAGGCCCAGTTCCATGGAGCGGGCTCTGGCGATGGCGTCGCGGAGGCTGGTTTCCATGAGGACGACGAACTCGTCGCCGCCCCAGCGTGCGACGTGGTCGGAGGATGCGAGCAGGGCCTTGAGCTTGCGGCTGAATTCGACGAGGAGCAGGTCGCCGGCCAGATGGCCGTGCATGTCGTTGACGGCCTTGAAGCGGTTGAGGTCGAGGATCATGATGGTGAACGGCAGGCCAGCCTCGGTGTAGCTTTTCACTCTGGCTTCGAGACCGCGGCGGTTTTCGAGACCAGTCAAGGTATCGGTGGATGCCTTGAGTTCGGCCTCATCGAGTTTCTTGCGGTACTCGCCCATTTCCTTGTCGAGGCCGGAGAGCAGTTGCTGGTTTTCGCGCTTCATTTCGTTGACCAGCGCGGAGATCTTGCCGACCTCCTGTTGAAGGCGGGCGCGCAGTTCATCGACGGTTTGGCAGCGGGTGGCCGACTGGAGCGAACTGGCGACGCCCTCGAACTTTTTCTCCCTGGTCTCGCCCTTGGACTTGAGCGAGGTGGCGGTTTGTTCGAGTGTGGCAAGGACCTGGCTGAGTTCGACTGTGCCGGCGGTCTGGGCTTCGAGCCGTTCGGAGGCATCCCTCAACTGCCTGGAGAGCCGCTCCTGGATTCGCTTGAGGTCGTCCTGGCGGGCGTCGGCGCCGAGCAATCGGCGTTCGGCCTGGAAGTTGGGCGGGGAGAGACCGAGTTTGTCGGGATAGAGGTGGAAGATGTGTTTTTCCACGTCGCTGAGCGCCGAGCCATAGCAGTCCAGGGCCGTGCGCAGCAGCCCGCCCTGCCTTTCGTACTGCGACAGTGAATCGCCCAGGGTGATGAGATCCTTGGCCATGGATGAATACCTGTGAAGCTTATCGGCGCGTGGATTGGTTTCTTTTGGATATACTCATGGAGTCGGGGTGCGAATCAGGCAGGCCCGTCAATCAGTACTGGAGGACGATGAGTAAGGAAGATTGCATTGAAGTGACAGGCGTTGTGGTGGAGAAGTTCCCCAGCGGCTTGTTCAGCGTTCAATTGGATGGCGAGCGCACCATCCTGGCCCACCTCGCGGGCAAGCTGCGCCGGAACCGGATCCGGGTTCTGGCCGGTGACCGGGTCACGATCGAGATGTCGCCCTACGACCTCACCAAGGGCCGCATCACCTACCGCCACAAGTAGCCGGCGCCGGGCAGCGGAATATAGGCGCCAGCGCTGACGGCCGGCCTACGATGTCAAACCCCAGCCACATATTCATTGTCTTTGGAACGCGGCCGGAGGCGATCAAGCTGTGTCCGCTGGTGCGCCTGCTAAGAGAGCAGCCGGTGCGATTCAGGGTGACGGTGTGCGTGACGGGACAGCACCGGAACCTGCTGGATTCAGCGCTGGCGGCGTTTGGGGTGGAGCCGGACCTGGACCTGGAGGTAATGACGCCGAACCAGAGCCTGGCGAAGCTGAGCGCGCGAATCCTGGAAAGGCTGGATCCGGTGTTGGATAGGGAGAAACCGGACTTCCTTGTGGTGCAGGGCGACACGACGACGACGTTCGCCGGGGCGCTGGCGGGATTTTACCGGGGGATTCCGGTGGGCCATGTGGAGGCGGGGCTGCGGACGGGCGACATGCGGGAGCCGTTTCCGGAGGAGCTGAACCGGGCGCTGACCACGCGGCTCTCGGCGCTGCACTTCGCGCCGACGGCGCAGTGCGCCAGGCGCTTGAGGGCGGAGGGGGTGGGCGAGGAAGCGATCCAGGTGACGGGCAACACGGGGATCGACGCGCTGCTTTGGGTGCGGGGGCGGCTGGATGCGGGCGAATTGCCGGGGTATGAGGGGAGTATTCCGGAGGCGCGGCACCTGATTCTGGTGACGGCGCACAGGCGGGAGAGTTTTGGCGAGGGGTTCGATCGGATCTGCACGGGGCTGGAGCGGATTGCGGGCCGGGGCGACGCGCGCATCGTGTACCCGGTGCACCCGAATCCGAACGTGCGGGAGGTGGTGAAGCGGCGGTTGGGGGCGGTGGCCGGGATCACGCTGATCGATCCATTGGACTATGTTCCGTTCGTGGACCTGATGTCGCGGGCGTCGGTTCTGCTCACCGATTCGGGCGGGATACAGGAAGAAGCGCCGTCGTTGGGCAAGCCGGTGCTGGTGATGAGGGACAAGACCGAGCGCCAGGAAGCGGTGGAGGCGGGCACGGCGGTGCTGGTGGGGACCGATCCTGAGCGAATCTGCGCGGAGGTAGGTCGGCTGCTCGACGACGCGGATATCCACGCCTCCCGGACGCGCGTTCACAACCCTTTCGGCGACGGCCGCGCCTGCGCCCGGATTGCAGACGCAATCCATTCATTCTTAAAAACTTAGCTTCAACATTAATTCACCGTAATTGGACCATGAGAGGCCGCTTGATGCGGGCGGGCTGGGAGGCGGGTTCATATAATCGTGGCCGGGGGAAGGCCTCCGCACAGACAATGCGCATAACAGAAATCAGAACGGCCAACCGTGACGGCGGGCTGAAGCCGGGGATGGACATTGCCGGCGAACTCCGGCGGCGTGTGATCGGGCAGGATGAGGCGATCGAGGCCATCTCGCCGTATGTGGAGATCTTTCAGGCGGGGCTGGCGCCGCCGGGGCGGCCGCCTGGGGTATTCCTGCTGCTGGGGCCGACCGGGACGGGCAAGACGCACACGGTGGAGGCGCTGGCGGAGGTTCTGCATGGCAGTTCCTCGAACCTGATCCGGATCGATTGCGGCGAGTACCAGATGGAACACGAGGTGGCCAAGCTGATTGGCGCGCCTCCGGGCTATCTGGGCCACCGCGAGACGCAGCCGGTGATCACGCAGCAGAAACTGGCGTCGGCATCGAGCGAGCGGTGCCCGCTGAGCATCGTGTTGTTTGACGAAGTGGAGAAGGCGGCGGGATCGCTGACACGCATCCTGCTGGGCGTACTCGACAAGGCCCACATGCGGCTCGGCGACGGGACGGCGGTGAACTTCGAGCGCTCGATGATCTTCATGACGTCGAACTCGGGGGCGCGGGAGATGGCGAAGGCGCGGAAGGGCGGGTTCGGCTTCGCGCGGGCGGTGAAGGCGGGGACAGATCCTGTGCCGGCAGGCATAGAGACAGCCGGGTTGGCGGCGCTGAGGCGGCGCTTCTCGCCTGAGTTCATCAACCGCATCGACCGGTCGCTGGTCTACCAGCCGCTGTCGAGGAAGTCGATTGCCGGCATTCTGGACCGGCAGATCGACGCGCTGGAACGGCAGGTGGGGGCGCGGCTGGGACCACGGGCGTTTCAGTTTGAAATCTCGGCGGAGGCGAGGGAGATCCTGATCGAGGAAGGCGCCGATGGATCATACGGAGCGCGCGAGTTGAAGCGGACGCTGCAGCGGAGGCTGCTGCAGCCGCTGGCGCGCATGATCCTGTCCGGGGGCATACCGCCGGGGGCATTTGTGCGGGTGGAGAAGGCGCGCTCAGGCGGGCTGGCGATCCGGCCGCGGCTACCTCGACGAATAGCGTCGTAAGCCGATGATTTCACCGATGGCGGCGAAGAGGTTGAGGAGGCCGAGGCCGCTGACGGCGCCGCGGAACTGGACGGTGGTGAGGAAACCCGACAGAGCGGGGTGCAGGTTGATGAGGTAGTTCTTCTCCCAGCTTGGCAACCAGGGATAGACGAGGAGGAAGAGGCCGATTTCAAGGCAGAAGATGCAGTAGACCACGGCGGCGGCCTTTTCCATCCAGGTGGCTTTGGCTGGGGGCGGCCGCGGCGGAGTGTGGCCGGGCGGCGCCGGCGGCTGGGGCGGCTGGC
Source organism: Candidatus Solibacter sp. (assembly GCA_013822245.1). Lineage (GTDB taxonomy): Bacteria > Acidobacteriota > Terriglobia > Bryobacterales > Bryobacteraceae > PNKE01. Next base: position 14,362 of record PNKE01000082.1, on the reverse strand, counting down.
CGTTGGGCGGATCGGGCGCGGGGGAGTTGGGCGTCATGCGAGCCTCTTCTGAAGCGCGGCCAGCACGGGGGCGTAGCCGCGGCGGTGCAGCGGGGTGGGGCCGAGGCGCGCGAGAGCTTCGAGGTGTTCGGGCGTGGGATATCCCTTGTGGCGGGCGAAGCCGTAGCCGGGGTAATCGGCGTCGGCGCGCAGGGCCCATTCGTCGCGGGCGGTCTTGGCGAGGATGGAGGCGGCGGCGATGGAGGCGACCTTGGCGTCGCCCTTGATGATGGCGTCCTGGGGCAGGGGGAGGTCGATGGTGAGAGCGTCGACGAGGAGGTAGTCGGGCGCGGGGCACAAGCCTTCGATGGCGCGGCGGATGGCGAGCCTGGAGGCCTGATAGATATTGATGCGGTCGATGTCCACGGCGTCCACCCAGGCGATGTTCCAGGCGGCGGCGCGGGCCCGGATTTCGTTTGCCAGGCGTTGACGGCGGGCGGCGGTCAGCGCCTTGCTGTCGGCAAGCCCTTCGACGGGGTCATCGGGGTTGAGGATGACGGCGGCGGCATAGACGGGTCCGAACAGAGAACCGCGGCCAACTTCGTCGGCGCCGGCCGGGCGCGGATATCCTGTACGCCTGAGTTCGCGCTCGCGGCGGAGAGTGCAACCGTCTGAGAGTGTGCCGGACGTTGGTGCGTCCTCGCGTGCTAACGCTTCGCGGACCGTTCGGTGGGGCGCTCTTTGAGCCTCGCCGCCTTGCCGCGCAGGTTGCGCAAGTAGTAGAGCTTCGCGCGGCGGACCTTGCCGGTACGAACGGTGTCGATATGGTCGACAACCGGGGCGTTGAGCGGGAAGATGCGCTCGACGCCGGTGCCGAAGCTCACCTTACGCACGGTGATGGTTTCGCCCATCCCGGTATTCTTGCGCGCCAGGACCACGCCTTCGAACGCCTGCAGCCGCTCTTTGTCGCCTTCCTTGATTTTCACGTGCACGCGGATGGTGTCGCCGATCTCGAATTCGGGCAGATCGGTGCGCTTGTTCTTATTGAGGACCTTCGCCAGGTATGGGCTCATCATGATGCTATCGTTTCCCTTCCTATTATGACCTGTCAGCAGGCCCGGCGTCATCTCCGGCCCGGTAAATCAGCGGTCGAGCAGGTCAGGCCGTAGCCGCCTTGTTTTCTCGATTGCCGCCTGCCGGCGCCACTTGCGGATTTCGGCATGGTTGCCGGCAAGCAGCACATCGGGCACGCGGAGGCCGCGGAAATCGGCCGGGCGGGTGTAATGGGGGCAGTCGAGGATGCCGTCCTGGCCGTCTTCGTCTTCCGAAAACGACTCCTGGAGAGAGCTATCCTGATTGCCGAGTACGCCCGGCAACAACCGGGCCACCGCATCCACCACCACGGCCGCGGCTAATTCGCCGCCGCTCAAAACGTAATCGCCGATCGAGATCTCCTCGTCGGCTAAATGCATGCCGACCCGCTCATCGACGCCTTCATAGCGTCCGCAGATCAGCAAAACCTCTTCAAAACCAGCCAGTTCCCTTGCCTTGCGCTGGCCGAAAAGCGGCCCGTGGGCCGACATCAGCGCCACGCGCTGGCGCGCCGGGTCGCGGCCGGGCAGGATCGCCTCCACGGCCTCGAACAGAGGCTGGGGCTTCATGACCATGCCCTCGCCGCCGCCAAAAGGCCGGTCGTCGACGGTCTTATGGAAATCGTAGGTCCAATCCCGGAGGTTGTGAACCTTGATCTCGATCAGTTCGCGCTGGGCGGCGCGGGCGACGACGCCGTGGTCCATCGGGCCGTGAAAAAACTCGGGGAAGATCGTCAGCAGATGGAACTTCATGCTACGGATGCTTCCTGATTCAAATCCAGCAGTCCATCCGGCGGATCGATGGCGATCCTCCGGGCAGCCGTATCAATCTCAACGCATATCTCCCTCACCAGAGGGATCCAGATCAGATCGCCGGAAGCGGGCTTGACCTCCAGCACCGTCTGAGCGCCAAACTCCTGCCAGGATGAGACGACGCCGACCAGTTCGCCGGTAGCCTGAATTTCGACGCGGCAGCCGAGCAGGTCAGAGAGATAGAACTCTCCGCTGCCGAGCGCCGGGCGGTCGGATTCCCTGACGAGCAGTTCTGCGTGTTCGACGGCTTCGGCATCGGTACGGGCGCCGATTTCGCGGAACTTATAGACGAGGCCGTCCTTGTAGTCGCGAATCGATTCGACTTCGAACCACTGTCCGGCGCCGGCGAGCGAGCCACCGGGCAGGCGCAACGCAACACGTTTCACCCAGCGGTAGCTGTCAGCCGTGTGGTTTGCCCGGCCGAGCAATTCGCCACGCAATCCTCTGGCCCGGCCCAAGCGGCCGATAACGACCCAATCGTCGAGGATCGGCTCCGGCACTACTCCAGAATCTCGAGCGAGAAGCGGCGGTTGAGTTTCATCCCCGCGGCGCCCAGGAGGGTACGAATGGACCTGGCCGTGCGGCCCTGCTTGCCGATCACCTTACCGAGATCACTCGGGGCGACACGCAATTCAAGCACCGTGGTCTGCTCGCCTTCCACTTCGCGGACTTTGACCTCTTCCGGGATGTCAACTAGAGCTTTCGCAATTTCTTCAACAAGTTCCTTGATACTGGCCATCCCTTGGACCTCCTGTCCTGCCTCGATCCTAACACCACAGCCTTGCTCCGGGTACCGGGATTTGTGGTGTCGATGCCATCAGCCTGCAAGCACGCGCCCGGATGCAGAATCGGCCGCCGGCGGCGGCGCCTGCAACGCAAAGGGCGAACGGACTACGCCGCGGGCTGCTCAGCCGGCTTCGGGGCGGTCCTGACCAGACGCTTCACCGTGTCGGACAACTGGGCGCCGCTTTTCACCCAGTGCTCGATGCGCTCATGCTGCAGTTCAATCACGGCGGGCGAGGCCACGGGGTTGTAGTGGCCGACGACTTCGATCGCCTTGCTGTCGCGGGCGCGCTCTTTCTCGATCACGACAACGCGATAGGTGGGCTTCTTCTTTGCGCCAAATCGCGCCAAACGAATCATCAACATTGCTCTTCCATTCTCCTAGACTGACTTCGAACTCATGGCTGCGCTCGGCTCGCCCTAGAAGGGCATCTGGAACGGCAGCTTGAACTTGCCTTTTTTTCCTCCGAGCAATCCGCCGGAGACCGATTTCATCATCTTGCGGGTTTGTCCGTACTGTTTGAGGAGGCTGTTGACCTCCTGAACCGAGGTTCCGCTCCCCTTGGCGATACGGCGGCGGCGCGAACCGTTGATCAGCATGTGGTTGGCCCGCTCCCTGGGCGTCATCGAATCGACGATGGCGACCACGCGCGTGATTTCCTTTTCGTCCACCTTGACGTTTTTGAGCTCCTTGAGCATGCCGACCTGAGGCATCATGCCGAGCAGGGATTCGAGCGGCCCCAATTTCCTGAGCTGTTTCAACTGATCGCGGAAGTCTTCGAGCGTGAAGTCGTCGGTGATGAGCTTACGCTGCATCTCTTCGGCCGACTTGCGGTCGATGTTCTCCTCCATCTTTTCGATGAAGCCGAGGACATCGCCCATGCCGAGGATGCGGGAGGCGACGCGGTCGGGGTGGAAGGCTTCCAGGGCGTCGAATTTTTCGCCCGTGCCGACGAACTTGAGCGGCTGGCCGGTGATCTGGCGGATGGACAGCGCAGCGCCGCCGCGGGCATCGCCGTCCATTTTGGTGAGGATGACGCCGGTGATGCCGAGGCGCGAATGGAATTCGGCGGCGGATTTGACGGCGTCCTGGCCGGTCATGGCGTCGGCGACGAAGAGGATTTCGGTGGGCTGGAGCTGATCCTTGAGCTGGGAAAGCTCGGTCATCAGATCGTCGTCGATATGGAGGCGTCCGGCGGTATCGACCAGGATCATGTCGCGGCCGGCCTGCTGGGCTTCGCGCTTGGCGCCGCGGGCGAGTTCGGCGGGCTTGGTCTCCTCGGGCAGGCCCTCGTAGACAGGGATGCCGATGTCGTTGGCAACCACGGAGAGTTGCTTGCGGGCGGCGGGGCGGTAGACGTCGACGGAGACGACGATGGGGCGGTGGCCGTTTTTGGAGAGATAGCGGGCCAGTTTGCCGGTGGAGGTGGTTTTACCGGAGCCTTGAAGGCCGACAATCATGACGACGGTGGGCGGCATGTTGGCCGTCCGCAGCCGGGACGTATGCGTCCCGAGCATGGTGATCATCTCGTCCTTGACGATCTTGGTGACCTGTTGGGCAGGGGAGAAGGCGGTGAGGACTTCCTGGCCCATGGCCTTCTGTTTGACGTTTTCGATAAAGGTCTTCACGACCTTGAAATGGACGTCGGCCTCGAGGAGAGCCACGCGGATCTCCTTGAGGGCGGCCTCCATATTCTCGGCCGTCAATTTGCCTTCGCCGCGGAGGTTTTTGAAGACCCTTTGCAGCTTGTCGCTTAACGTATCAAACATGAGGTTTGGCCAGGGCGCGGCGAATGGACAGGCGGGTGCGCACACAGAGGCGCAGCGCCGCCAAAGCAGCACCTCTTATTATACAGGCTTGGCCGGCCGCGCGCCGGAGAGGATTTGTGAAATCAGGTAAACCCTTCATACTGAGCGGCTTGTCTTGAACGGGCCGGGGCCGCGGCGGCAGGCTGGCGGCGGTTTGGCGCTAAGTTGGAGACGAAGACCGGCGAGCCGATCGAGGCCTGGATGGAGGACCGGCTTTGGCATGCGGGGTGAGGCAGGCGTCAATTGGCGCTGGTGAATTCGGCGAGGGGTTCGGATTGAGGGGGAGCGGTGATGCCGGCGGGGAGGGGGTCGATGAGATCCTGGGTGAGGCGGCGGGCGCCGAGATAGGTCCGGCGGTAATAGGGGGAGGCGAGCGAGGAGACTTTGATGGATTCGCGGCGGTTGGGGGAGTGGATGAACTGGCCGTCGCCGGTGTAGATGCCGACATGCCAGCCGCGGCGGCCGCGGAAGAAGACGAGGTCGCCGCGCTGGAGTTCGTCGCGGTCCACTCCGAGGCCCACCTGATACTGCTGGCTGGCGGAGCGGGGCACCTGCAACCGGCAGGACGACCCGAAGACATGCTGGACGAAGCCGCTGCAATCGAAGCCGGTTTCCACCGAAGTGCCGCCGCGGCGGTAACGGAGGCCGACGAGGGAGAAGGCGCGGACGAGAGCCTGTTCCGAGCAGGTGACGCAGGAGTTGGCGGCATCCGGCGCGGCGACGCCGAGCGCGCACTGCTGGGCGGTGAGGGCGGGTTCCTGGATCACCAGTTTTGGCTTGGCCGGACGCCTGACGCGTTTGGCCGAGGCGCGGCGGACGGTCTTCCGCGACGTCACTTTGCGTTTGGCGGAGGCGCGGGTGACGGCGGGTTTCTTCTTGGAGGCTGTCTTCGCCGATGCGGTGGACTGCTGCTTCGCGGGAGCCTTGGCCGTGGCCGGCGCGCCCGGGAGGGGGACGAGCATGGCCACGAGGACAAGCACGGCTGCCGCGAGTCGAATCATCAGTTTCAGGCGAGTCTACACGAGATCAAATGGCTTGCTGGGGGGCGGCCCCTGACCGGAAATTGCGGCCAAGTAAAGATCATAGTCCATTCGGACCCGTTTGTGCATCTATTTGAACTTGTCCCGCTGAAGGAAGCAGGCTACGGGCGGCCGGGTTTGTCGAGCCACATGCCGCGAAGGGCGTAGAGGTTGACCAGGTGCTGGTCCATGATGCGCTCGGCGGCGGTGACTTCGATGTTGGTCGCGTTGTCGGCGCCGTAACCGCCATGGGCGGCCGATTTGATATCGGGAATGTAACCGGGCCAGGGGTTGGAAGTGGTCTGGGTGTAGCCATAAAAGAATGGATAGGGGACGCCGGCATCGGATTTCCAGCGGGTCTGGAGGGCGAGCAGGGGTTCGCCGGGGACGGTGGCGATGGCGATTTTACCGTTGATGAGGAGCGTGGTGATGCCGACGGGGAAAGCGCGCGACTGGTCCCAGCGGCCGGTGAACGGGAGGGTTTGGGTCTTGGAGACGATGGAGGCGGGTCCGGCGGGGAGGGGTTCCATGGACTTGGCGGCGCGGAGGACCTCGGCGGCGAGGAGTTCGCCCATTTTGGTCATGGTGGCGAAGTCGGCATCGGAGTTGCCGGTGCGGCCCTGGAACAGGGGGTTGGTTTCGCCGGCGGCGCCCTGGACGAACATGGCTTCGACGCCGGGCAGGGCGGATTCGACGCGGGCCTTCATGACGCCGGGGTAGTCGGCCGAATAGAGGCAATTGGTGGTACCGAGGGCGACGGGGTGGGCGGTGTAGTGGACCAAGAGAGCGCGGGGGCGGCCGTCGGCGGAGTCGACGCGGATGAGGCCGACTTCGGGGTCGACGGGGCCGTAGGGGACGCGGTCGAGGTTGTCGAACAGGGCGCGCGAGCGACCGTCGTCACGAAGAAGGAGGCGGTTGTAGCCCAACTGGATCGAGCCGCGGCCGACGGCCAGGCGGGCAGGGGTCATGGATTCGGAGGCGCGTTTGACGACATCGAAGAGCTTGGTTTCGAGTTCCTTGAGATAGGGGGAAGGCTCCTTGGCGCCGAGGGAATAGGCCATGAAGGCGGGCGCGGAGTGGGTGTGCGAAAGGGCGAGGACGAGGACGGGGATGTTGAGTTCATCGGCGACTCGGCGGAAGATGACGTCGCTGGAGATGCTGCCAAGGTCCATGGTGACGATGGCGACACGCTGGGAGCCGGCCTGAAGGACGAGGGCCTTGGCGTAGAGCGGATCGTGGACGGCGGTGGAGAGGCCGCATTTGCGGTTGGAGTAACCGAACATCGGCCCGTTGGAGGCGGGGGTGATTTCGATTTTGGCGATTCCGGCCAGCAGGTCCTGAGCGGCGGCGGACAGGGCGCCGGCGCAGATCAGCATAACGGCAAGCATGGATCTCAGCAGCATGGCTCGTCTCCTATGACCTAATAGATTACTCCGGTTGCTGATGCACGGCCGGGGGGATTTCGCTTTTCTCCGCGACCAGGCGGGCAACACGTTCAGGGCGCCAGGACCAGTCGGCCGGACGGCGGACGTCCTCGTAACGCAGGATGCGCAGGGCGGAGAACGCGTGGAGCAGTTGGTTGGGACGGGGCAGCCAGGCGGCGGCGTTGTCGCTGCCGGATTCATCCATTAAATGCTCGAAAACGAGCAGGCCGCCGGGCTTGAGGGCGCCGGCGATGCGGGCGATCCACTGCTCGGTGAGGGGGATCCAGGTGTAGGACATCAGGATGAGATCCCAACGGTTCCGGCCGAAATCGAAGTCTTCGTGGCGGGCGACGATGGCCTGGATGGTCACACCGGAGGAGGAGGCGGACTTGCGGGCGGCCGCGACGCCCTGCTCCGAATAATCGAAGCCGGTCACCTGCCAGCCGAGGCGGGCGAGGTGGATCGCGTTGCGGCCCTGGCCCATGTGAACGTCGAGCGCCAAGCCGGGTTTGAGGGATTTCACGGTCTCGGCGAGCAGTTGGTTTGGCTTGGATTGGAAGCGAGGTTTAGTGGCGCGATAGGTGCGGTCGAAGAAGGCGCGCTGATAGTCGTCCGGCCGGGCCCGCCGCATGCGTTCGATGAGGCTGAGGCGCGCCTGGGCGGCGTGTTCGTCGAGGCCTTGGCGCTTCAACTCGGAAAGGTAGGCGGAGCGGGGATCCGGCAGGTCGATGGGCTGGCGGCGCAACCAGTCGAGGTAGCCGCGCCAGACCAACTCGTCGGCCCGCGCGCGAAGCAGGGTCAGTGGCGCGGCCAGGCAGGAGAGGATGGAGCGTCTTCGCATGGAGCGATTTCCATGACGATTATAGCCGCGGCGGGGGATCGGTGACGGCGGGCGGGCTTGGATGGCCGGGCCGGTCTGGGCGAAGATGAAAGCATGGATGCGGGAGGGTTGAAGATCAGAGTCAGGGATGCATACTCGGCGGCGGCCGATGCGCCGGCGGAGAGGCACCCGTTTCCGGTGGGGAGGCAGTTTGCCGAAAGCCTTGGTTATCCGGCGAAGTGGTTGGATGCCGTTCCGGAGGTCTCGGTGGAGGCATTCGCGGGGGTCTCGGATGTTTCCGTGTTCGCGGAGATCGCCAAGGGCGAAACGGTGCTCGATCTGGGCTGCGGCGCCGGGTTGGACTCACTGATCGCAGCGGAGAGGGCCGGCGCGGACGGCAGGGTGTTGGCGCTGGACTTCAGCGCGCCGATGCTGGGCCGGGCGAGGCAGGCCGCCCGGCAGATGCGATCGAACCAGATGATCTGCTGCCGGGCGGATGCGGAGCGGTTGCCATTGCCGGACGGATCGGTGGACACGGCGATGGTGAACGGGTTGTTCAACCTCAACCCCGCTCGAACAGCGATTTTCCGGGAGTTGGCCAGGGTGATGCGCCGAGGCGGAAAGGTTTACGCGGCGGAACTGATCGCCCTTGAACGGCCGGAGTATCCGGACCTTGTGGACGAAAGCAGTTGGTTTTCCTGAATTGCCGGAGCCAAGGAGGGCGGCGCCTTCCTTCAGGAGTTTCTGGAAGCTGGGTTCAGAGGGGCTGAGATTTTGCGAACCAGCCGCAACGCGAGAACAAAAAGCCCGAGAGTGGTGGCGGCCGAAGTGCGCGCGGTACGCTAGCAGCCCGTAGTTGAAGTCGCATGCGGCCGCCCAATGGGTTGCGGCGGCGGCGGGCGATCTGCTTCACGGCGGCTGCTCTTCGATGGAGGGCACCGCTTTCGTCGCCGCTGCTCGCATCCCGGCCCGGCGGCGCTCGCAACTCGGACAAGCGGGACTTCCACCGTGCGCCTGCCAGGTCTCTTCCCGCCTGAAGATATTGCTAACCAACACTTCCTGTCGGAAATGCCTGGACCTAAACTTGGGTATGGCACGCACACCCAAGCCGTTCCACTTGAAGGATCAGGATAAGCAGGCACTGAGGCATATGCTGAGCGGGGGCATCCAGCAAGCGCGAGTGGTCTTGCGGGCACTGGTGTTGCTGCAACTCGATGCGGGGCTCAGTGCGCCCAGGGTATCCCGGACGGTGCCGTTTACGGCACAGGCGATTCGAACGATCAGCAAGCGGTATCAAGAGTCCGGCCTGGAGCGGGCGCTATTCGAGAGAAAGCGAACCGGGCACGAGGAACTGCTGGATGCATCGGACAAGCAGCGGATTATCGCCATGGTTTGTGGCCAGCCGCCGGAGGGACGAGCGCGCTGGACGGTGCGGTTGGTGGCCGGGGAAGCGGTCAAGCGAAAGCTGGTTCCAGGCGTGGGCCGGGAAACGATCCGGGTCTTGCTCCAAGGCCACGACTTGAAGCCGTGGCGGGAAAAAATGTGGTGCGTGGCCGGGTTGGATGAGGACTCCATCGCCGTGAGGTGAAGATGTTCCGGCACTGCGCGAGAAGCCTGACCGCGGCGCCGGACCAGCGATCTGTCTCGATGAAAAGCCGGTTTGTTTGCACGACGATGTCCGTCCGGGCCGGCCTGCGCGGCCTGGTCACATTGCCAGGCGCGACAACGAATACACGCGCCGCGGAACCGCCAACACCGAAGATAACCTGAAAGGCGGGTTCATGAGCAGGATCATGCGCCTGTGCGCGGCGGGCTTTTTCGACGCACTGACCACGCACCCGAAGGTGAAGGAAGCCTACTCGCGCCGTGGAAGGAGTGAGCCTGAAGATAAGGTTCGATTTCCGCGAAACACGTTATCATGGCGTTGGATGAGCCTGCGAACGAGTACGGAAACGGCAATCGACCGGATGGTCGATATGATTGCCAGCCGGTTTTCGCCGGATCGTATTGTGCTGTTTGGCTCCCACGCCCGGGGCGACGCCCGGCAGGACAGTGACGTGGATCTGCTTGTCCTGTTCGCTGAAGTGGACGATCCGCGGGCGCGCGCAGCCGAAATCTACGCCGCTCTGGCCGGATCTTTCACATTGCCCAAGGACATCCTCGTATCCACAACCGCGCGGTTCGAGCGGTACCGGAACGTGGCAAACACGGTTTACTGGCCGGCATCCCGCGAGGGCAAGGTTCTCTATGAGCGTGCCGCCTGAACTGGTCGAAATCCTCCGTCAGTGGGTTCGGAAGGCGGAGCATGATCTGGAGGCGGTTCGGCGGATTCTCGCCGTTGAGCAGGGCTGCCCCTTCGATGTTGCTTGCTTTCATTGCCAACAGGCTGTGGAAAAGTACATCAAGGCAGTGTTGACGATGGAGAGTATCCCAGCGCCGCGGACACACGACCTTGAACAGCTTGCAGCGCTTCTGCCCAAGGATAAGCAGCTCTCCGTGCCGTTGCCGACACTTGCCGCGATGAATCCGTATGCGGTCGAGGTTCGATACGCCGACGACTGGCGCGAGCCTCAGCTGTCAGATGCAAACGCGGCGCTCGAAATTGCCCAACGTGTCCGCGACGAAGTTCGACGGTTGCTGCCCTCCGACGCCCTGGAATAGACCGGGGCGTTATCTTGATCTCTGACCCAATACCAGGGCTCTGTCCATGCCGAGTGTCCGCGTCTGGCAGAAGAAACAGCTACGGCTTGATCGGCTGAACTTCACCCAGCGCCAGAAGTTTATGCTCGGCAACGTCGGCGCGGGCGTGGTGAAGAACCTGCTGCGCGCCGCGCAGGGGCCCGCGGACACGACGGCAAAGCCGCTGACGAAGAAGTACGCCATCCGGAAGTCGAAGCTGGGCCTCGGCAACCGCCGCAACCTCTCTCTGACCGGCTCGATGCTCCAGAACCTCGCGGTCCGGACGGTCGGCGAGAACCGGGCCAAGGCCGGACTGTCCACACGCAAGGACCGGCTGAAGGCGTGGGCAAACCAGAAGACCGAGCCGTGGCTCGTGTTTTCGCCCAAGAACAAAGCCGCCGTGACGGAAGCAGCGCCGCGAGCCGGACCTACGCCTGTCACGACCAGTATCCGAAGCGGTCGAGCCTGGCCGTGGCCATTTATCAGATGCCTGCGCCGTCGATCATGGCCGCCTGGCAGGGGACCGTGGCGGGCAGCTTCGGCGGCGCCGATGTGTGGAAGCACCAGGTGACGCTGCGCCGCGCGCCCGGGAGACCATGTCACTCCGCCCTTGACAATTACCGTCTGGGGGAGACGCGTATCGGGTACTGGCACGAAATCGATGGCGGATTCCGGGGGCGCCGGGCGATGGGCGGGGAGTTTATGGACAACCACGAAGGCAGGGGCGGGGAGTGGGAGGGCGTGGCCGGGTTTGACACTTCTCCCGCGGCGTCTCTACACTAAAAGTTAACGATCTTGCAGGGGGACAGCCCCGAGCAACCTAACTTTCATGCTGATTGCGAAGGAATTCGTCACCTACCTCTCCCGCCAGATGGCCGCCAAGCTCGCCGAAGGCGCCACGCTCGAAATTACAAATGTTGCCGGGGTCGCCGAGTTGGTGAACACCATCATCATCGAGGAACTGTCGGTGGAGGACCGCTTGAACGACGAGGTGAGGACGCTGCTGGAAGAGTACAGCGTCTACATGACCAACAACGGGATCAGCTACTCCGAGATGTTCCGCCGGATTAAGAACCAACTGATCCAGCAGCGCAAGATCGTACGGGCGTCAGGCCGGGACTCCGGCGACGCGATGAAGCTGAGCCGGGACAAGATCAACGAAGTGTCGCACAAGATACTGACCGGGCTGCGGAAGTCGCGCGACTGCCGTCTGCGGCGGGATTCAAACGATGTGCGGCTGGAGATTGTGCGGCTGTTTTCCGAGATCCTGCAGAACGAAGACAAGGCGGACAAGGCGGCGCGGACCAAGATCCGGTCGATGAAGCGCGAGGTGCCGGAAGGCGCCGAAGAGTGGGATCTGCTGCACAAGCGGTACTACGCCGAAGAGTTGAAGTCGCTGGGGATCGATCTGGGGCGATAGCGGAAAGCGGGCTGAAACAGGGAATCGCTTGCTGCGCGCGCCTCGTGGCGGACCCGCTCACGCGAAACTGGGGCGGGCTCCCAAGCCCCGCTCCGGCGCCTCTTCCCGCCGCCGCCGCCGGCTTGGACTCGCAAAAGGAAAGGCCGCCCGGGCCTTTGACAGCGCCGGACGGCCTCATTCATTTCCGGATAATCCGGATCGAAGTTCTACCAGTAGAACTTCAACCGCAACTGAACCTGGCGCGGGTAGCCGTTGCCAATCCACGCCTGTGAGGGGAACAGCGTTCCGAAGTTGGGGTCTTCGGGGTTCGTGGTGTAGTGGCTGTCGCGGCCGAAGTAGTTACGGTTGAAGGCGTTGAAGGCTTCAACACCGAACTCGACCCGGGCGCGCTCGCCGATGCGGGTGTTCTTCAAGATCGACATGTCGACGTTGTTGAACGACTGCTTGCGGACCTGGCCGCTGCGCTGAGGCGTCAGGCGCGGCGCGTAACCCGCGGTCTGCAGCCAGACGTACTGGCTGATGTCGGTCCCGCAGCCCGCCGCCAGCGCGGTGGCCGAGGGAACGATGCGTCCGTCGTTGAACTGGCGCGCCACGCATGGGCTCCATCCGCGGACCTGGTGGGCTTTCTCATCGGTGACGCCGTTCCAGCCCAGGGTGGTCCTCGGGTCGCGGAGTGGCATCACGTTGCCGGGCAGGTTGTTCGGCTCGCCGGAACGGTAGTTCCAGTAGCCGTTGATCTGCCAGCCGCCGATCAGCTTCTGCGCGAATCCGCCCACGCCGGAGCCGAACGCCTTGCCCTTGCCGAAAGGCAGGTCATAGACGCCGGAAACCTTCCAGACGTGTGGCGTGTCGTTGAAGTACAGCCCCTGCTGAGCAACGTTGGCATAGGCGTCGTTGTAGCCCCAGCGCTCGATCATCTTCGAGAAGGTGTAGTTGCCGAGCAGCATGATGTCGCCCGTGATGCGCTGGTTGTAGTTGATCTGGAGCGAGTTGTACCAGATGTTCGAGGTGTTCAGGCCGAACTGGGTCATGTCGCCGTTGAAGTGCGGGAAGGCCCGGTTCAACTGGAAACGCGACTGGTTGGCGGCCGTGAACGCCGTGGTGCCGCGGAACGCTTCGATGCCGCGGAACGGATTGGTGATCTGCTGGTCGCAGAAGATCGGGCTGCCCCCCTCAAGCAGGTTGCACTGCTTGCGGAAGTTCAGCGACGGAATGTTGAAGGCGCGCTCGTCGTTGGCGCCCACTGTCCGGCTGCCGACGTAGCTGAAGTCCAGCGTCGAGGTCCGGTTCAGCAGGTACTGGAAGCCGAACGAGAACTGATGCACGTAGGGCACCACGAAGTTCTCATCGAACCAGCCCTGGTTGCGGCCGACAAACGTGTTGTAGCCCAGCGAGGCTCCTGGCGGCCTCTTGATGCCGTCGGGGAACGGATTGCTGAGCATCCCGTTGGCCATGATGGGCGTGCGGTTGCCGTCAAGGCTGTTCACGATCGGGGTGTTTTCGGAGAACCCGGCGAACTGCAGGAAGTTGTTGTTCGGGTTCATGAAGTACAGCCCGTAGCCGCCGCGCATGACAAGCTTGTCGGAGAGTGCGAACGCGGCGCCGATGCGGGGCTGGAAGTTGTTCTTGTCGTTCAGGTAAACCGTGGCCGGATTCCCGCCGACACCCACGAACTCGAGGCCCCCGCGCAGATTGGCGAGGTTGGGATAAAGGGCGCGCATGTCGGCCGGAATCTGGCCGGCGAATGGCGCGGCTGCGTTCGGGTTGAAGCCCCGGTTCATCCGGTTGTACTTCTCCGTCGGCGGCAGGTTGAGGTCCCAACGCAGGCCGAAGTTGATGGTCAGCTTACGCGTCACCTTCCAGTCGTCCTGGAAGTAGGGGGCGAAGTACCACTGCTGGTTGAACGGGAACAGCGGGTAGTTCGACGATCCGCCGCTCAGGTGGCCGAGCAGGAAACTGGCGTAGCCGTCTCCGGCAGTCGGTTCGCCCTGGTTGAAGATGCGCTGGGTGAACGCGGCATTCGAGTTGAACTGCAGAATGTTGCCGGTGCTCTGCTGAATGAAGTGGGTGCGCCGCAGGTCGACTCCGAACTTCATCGTGTGGCTGCCGCTGATCTTGGTCACGTTCGACATCAGCGCATAAGTGTTCGTGATGTTGATGCCCTGATAGCGTCCCATGGGGGAGTAGCCGCCGATCTCCCAGCGGCCGAAGTAGCGCGGCTGCGGCAGACTGTTGACGAGCGAGGCGGGCAGGCCCAGCGAGGTCAGGTCGAAGCCTTCGTTGGCCCGGCCGAAGCCCTTCTCGATGAAACGGTTGGCCGAGGCGCGGACGTTGAACACCGTCGTCGGCGTCAGCGTCGAAACCCAGTCGATCACGTAGGCGTCGTTAATTCTCTGGAACGGCTGCTGGCCGTCCTGGCCAGGCCCGGCGCAGATGCCGTTGACGCAGCGGTCCTCGGTGCGGTCGTTCGACGCGTGGCGGATGAAGCTGCGGTGCTTGTCGCCGAAGTTCCAGTCGAACTTGAG
>PNKE01000085.1 GCA_013822245.1 Candidatus Solibacter sp. | reverse complement strand
GCTGCGCGCACCTGCTCGAGTGAGAAACCCATCTTCTTGAGATCTTCGATAGACTTTCCGGCGTTGATGGCCTCGTTGATCCGTTTCAGTTCGTCCGCGGCCCGCTGCATGGCCACAAACTCCTCATTAGCCTCGAGGGTGCGCTGGTTCATCTCGTAAATGGCCGTGCCGGCCACCGCCGCGCCCACGGCAATCGCAGTGAACGGATTCCGGGCCATCGCCAGGGTGAGCGCATCCACGGCCCGCTTCGCCCCGGCGATCCAGCCGATAAACTGCGCCACGGCAGCCCTGATCGCTGCCCCCGCAATCGCCTTCGCAAACAGCCCGAGGGCGTCGGAGTTTCGACCCACCCATTTGGCGAGATCCGTGAGCCCTTCGATCATCCGCCGCATCTCGGGCAGAAACTCAGCGCCGATCGCCGCCTTGGCCTCTTCGATGTAGCGGTTGAGCGAGCCCATCTGCTTGCCGACCGTACCGAGCGACGCCTCATACGCCCCGGCGATCTTCGGGCCCTCGGCCAGCACGACGTTGAGCGCGGTATTGCGCCGAAGCCAGCACGCCAGCGGCCGCGGCGCCCTTGGCGACAGACACGGTCAGCCCGTCGATACCGGAAGAGGCTCCGCGCGCGGCCTTTACCGCCGTGGCTTCCATCGACGAGAGACCGGCGTTGACGCTCTTGATCGAGGCGTTGGCGCGGTTGACGTCGACCTCAACGACGAGTTCGAGTTTGTTGTCAGCGGGCAGGGGAGCGGCCTTGCGCTATCGCAAATATGCGAATAGACTGGGATTGGATGCCGAAGACGGCTGTCATCCTATACTGTGAGGAAGACGGATCATGCCCATTCCTTGAGTGGCTCGATGAGCAGTCGGTAAAGGTCAAGGCAAAATGCCTTCTACGTGTGGAACGACTGCGGGAATTGGGACACGAACTGCGGCGGCCGGAGGCCGACCTGCTGCGGTATGGTATCTATGAACTTCGCGCGAATCTCCAAGGCGTCAATTACAGGATTCTCTATTTCTTCCACGGGACGGTGGCGGCCGTGGTGGCTCACGGGATCGTGAAGGAGGGCGCCGTTCCACCGAAAGAAATCAATCGTGCGGTTCAGCGAAAGAAGCGGTTTGAAGCGAATCCGGCAAAACATAGCCTGTCAGTGGAGGGTGCAGAGTGAACAAGACCACGAAGGTCACGGTCGACGCTGTTGAGATCATCCATCGTCGGTACTTCAAGGGCAGGCCTGAGCGGTTGAAGGCTCTGGAAGAAGCCCGGGCGGATGATGACGTCGCGCGAAAAATATTCGAGCTGCGGACCAAGGCCGGCCTCACGCAAGCGCAACTCGGCAAACTGATTGGTACGACCGCTTCGGTCATCAGCCGTTTGGAGAGTGCTGACTATGAAGGCCATTCGCTGGCGATGCTGCGCCGGATCGGCGCAGCCTTGAATCAACGGGTCGAGATCAAGTTTGTTCCGATCCGGCGGTCTGCGTAACCGTGAGCAGCCGGATGAGCTAACATGTCTGGCGTTCGGTGAGTGGTTCGCGGCCCAGTCGATCACACTCCTCGCCAAAAAGCGACAATGCGGCGTACTCATCCTGTGCTCCGCAAAGACTCGATCGGCGTTACGCGGCCTCCTTCTCCAGCCTGTATTCGTGATGCAGCCCACCGAGAACCGGCGTCGATTCGACTCGGCACTCGGCGGGAAGCTGGTGTCTATGTGGGCCGGCCGGGACTTTGGCCTGGGGTGGTTCCGGAATTCCTGGCCCTAACGCGGAGTGTGGGCGGCCTCGATCGTAATGGGTCATGAACTCTTTGACGATCCTGGCCAGATGCCGTTCGTTGATCGGGATCAGGAAGCCCAGGCATTCTCGACGAATCGTTCCGATTAGCCGTTCGCAGAATGCGCTCGCTTTCGGCGCCCGAACGGGTGTTTTGAGGACGCGCAAGCCAAAACCCTGCAGGTCGGAATGGCGAGCAACCGCAATTTTATCGTGCCTTGGCGGAGGTGGGACGCGCGAACGCAATCCCCCGAACCCGGGCAGGAGAACGACATCAGTTCCTTCGGCGGGCAAGAGTTCGATGAGATTCGACCGAAGCGGTCGCTCCAGGCTTTGACTCGAAGCACCCCACTCCCCATAATGGTTCAAGAAAGTTGAACTATTATGCAGCCGTCTGAAGCTCAGCGCGAGCTATTCCAACTCGCCCAGCAGCAGGGCGGGTACTTCACAGCCAAGCAGGCCGCCCGGCTCGGCTACACCGCCAGCAAGAGGAACTACCATGTTGGCGCGGGCAACTGGAATCGCGAGTACCGGGGGATCTACCGTATTGCTCTGTTCCCTGCACCGGATCGCCCGGACCTTATCCTCTGGTGGCTGTGGTCACGGGGGCGAAGTGATTCTCCCGTTGGAGTCTTCAGTCATCAGACCGCACTCAGCCTGCACGAACTCACCGACGTCAACCCCGCCAGAATCCATCTCACCGTCCCGCCTGCGTTTCGCAAGGGCGCGGCGATCCCGTCGATCCTCCGCCTCCACTTTGCCGAGGTGGGAGAAGACGAGCGGGAGATGGTCGCTGGCGTTCCCGTGACCAACGCCCTCCGGACAATCATCGACATCTGGCAGGACGAAACGCTTCCGAAGCCAATACTGCGGGTGGCATTTGCGGAGGCGGCGCGCAGAGGGAAGATGACCAAGAGCCAAATCACCCAGGCACGAAAGGATTCTTCTATGAATGCAATCGTCACTGCACTTGAGGGGGGTGCACAGTGAAGGAGCATCGTCTGTACAACTCTGGAGTTGCGCTTCGGACCGCGCTGGAAGAACGGCTCAAGCGGATCTCGCGAGAGGGGGCAGTCGATCTTCAGAGGCTCCGGCGACAAGTTGCGTTTGACCGGTTCCTGGCCCGTCTGTTCGGCTCAGGCCGATCAGATTGGGATCTGAAGGGTGGCTACTCGATGGAGTTGAGGTTCCGAACAGCTCGTGCGACCAAGGATCTCGATTTCACCGTCAGGACGGCGCCGTCGGGTGCCGGCGATACGATCCTTGACTGCTAACAGGATGCCGGCGCGTTGGATATCGGCGACTTCTTTGTGTTCCGCATTGGTGAAGCAACCATGGATCTCGACGGGCCTCCCTACGGAGGTGCAAGATATCCGGTCGAGACAACCATGGCGGGCCGGACATTCGCGAAGTTCCATTTGGACGTCGGCGTCGGCGACATCATTGTCGAACCTACGGACATGGCCGAAACACGCGACTGGCTGGGCTTTGCCGGTCTTGATGCTCCCCGCATTCCCATGATGCAAAGCGAGCAGCAGTTCGCGGAGAAGTTGCACGCCTACAGTCTTCCCCGGGAGGGAGCCGCCAACAGCCGGGTCAGGGACCATGTCGATCTTACTCTCCTGGTGCGTTCGGGGATACTCGATGACGCTCGCGTTGCCGAAGCGATCCAGGAACTCCTTGCATGTCGTCTTTCGATTTCGTTCCGGAGACGGCTCGATCCCGTGCCATTCCAGGATCGCCGCGATCGTGCTCCGAGCGATCTCGTGCCCAAGGTTGGACAAGGCCCCCTCGATTCGCCGGTAGCCCCAATCTCGATTCTCCCGGGCCAATCGCACGACCAGGGCTTCGAGCTCACTGGCAGTGCGGGGCCGGCCAGGTCCTCGCTTGCTGCTCCCGTCGTACTTCTGGGCAATCAACTTGCGGTGCCAGGCAAGCAGGGTCTCCGGCGTGACGATGGTCGCCACTTCCGCAAGGATGGTACGCCCCAGCCCGTTGGCCTTGGCGGCCAACCGGCGGCGCTGATCGTCATTCAATCGGGGGCGTTTGCCGTCGAGTTGTTCCCGGAAGACTCGATTTTCTTCGCGCAGGTACTCGATGACCTGCAACTGGCGTTGGCTCATCCAGCCGGCGACCGTGACCAGGAGGAACCGGAATGGATCCAACAGTTTCGACATCGTGTCGATCCAATTTTCCCAGAGTCGCCTGGGCGAAACAGAACCTCTGCTCCTTCAGACCGATCCAGCTTTGAGCCACACGCGAAACAGCGACCTCTGGAGATGGGCAGCAGAAGGGCCAGTTATGCGAGGACATCAGGCGGCAGACACCGGAGCACAGCATCATAGACCTCGTGCGCAGTCGCCAACGCGGCCGTGGCTTCCTCGACGGTCGCTTCCTCGGGATCGCCTGGATAGCGGAACTTCCACGCGTACTCGGTCAACGGAGCCGCCCGCCGAAGCAACGGCTCCAGGTTCTGGTCGATCCGGCAGCAGGCTTCTCCCAATTCGATCAAGTTGTGAGTCTTGCGGAATGGGACGCGATGCCACGAGAGGAAGGCCTTCAGCGACATCTCGACAGCCGGTTGGGAGTGGAAAACGATGTCGTCGCAGAAAGGCGGGTCGGCCTTCAATTCGTAATCCGCAGCCGCAAGATCCTTGCCTCCCTTGGCAAGCCAGCCGCGCACCTCGGTCAGGAGTGCGGGATCATGCGGCATGGAGGAGTCTTCCCTCGCGGACAACCGTCGCCGGCAGCGACGCGGCTAGGTGCAGCCGGCTGTCGAACTGGCTCGCGGTCCAAACCAACACGTCGGACGCAACACCGGTGCCCCAAAGCGCCTCATAGGCGGCGCGGCTGCGGCGGAGTTCGGCGGGTGCGTCGTCAGGTACGACGACCATAATGTCGTAGTCGCTATCCGGCCCTGCATCGCCCCTTGCCACGGAACCAAAGAGGTAGATTCGCACCGGACGATAAGCCTCCACCAGTCGGCGCACAACTTCGGACAAAGCCGCATCGCTGGCCGTCGGAGTCTTGAAGACAGTGGTTCTCTCGGAAGCCATGAGTCAAGCCTGACCTCAGTTTGCCACAACTGCTCCGATGTGAACTCGGTCAGCCCGATCCAGGCGTTCGCGAGAAGGCCGCTGGGTTGTCAGGCCGCTGGGCTGTTCTTGGCGACTACGAGTATCCCATTGGGAATCAATTGATTTGCCGCGACCCCGGCCCCGTACAGTGCGGTATGTCTCAATCTGTGGCCGCCGCGTCGCGCGGCAGTTCCGCATGAGAAGATGACCCAAATCCGAATTTCCCCTCCGCTGGTTAACAGCGGGAGAATCCGTCTCGCCGGAGATTCTCCGTTCGCGGATACGTATTACGTAGCACTTGGGGAGCCAATTTCCCTTTTCTCCTGATATTTTGTCCCCTTTGGTTGACGCTGACGCCCTCCGCGTGTCCAGGCCGTCTTCGCACGTTATCCCCAACAATTCCAACCCTTTCCAGATGATCTCGTTCTCCGCGCGGCAACTGCGGAGAATATGCCGGAGAGACCCGGCGAGCCCGTTTTCTCCACTTCTCGCCCGAATTCTCCACACGCCGGAGAGCGCCTCCGCGTGGTTAACAGGTCGTCTCTCTCGGCGCGCTGATTTCGGATTTTCGGGCGTTGGTTAACGCGACTGTATGGCTCGCCCTGCTGAAGCGTGCGGTTGAGGAGGTGCGCGGCCGGCGGGGCATGTAGGGGTGGGAAGAAAGGCGTGGCGGAGGGGCCGTCCATGATGACGGTTGCGGGCGGATGGATGAACGGCTGATTGATGGTCCGGGCGGCGGGCTGAATTGGGGTGAGTTCGGGCGGGTTCCCGGCGATTGAGATGCAGCGGGCGGAATTCACGCCGGACTTCAACGGCCGGGCGGATTGCGGGCCGGCAACCGCTTTACGGAAATGTCATCATGGCGGGCGGTTGGGTGAATTATACTGGAGGGGTATCCCTACCAGGAGTGTCTCGTGAACAGTCTCACTAGAACAATTCTCATCCTTACCCTAGCTGTGTGTCTGGTTGTGCCGGCCGCAGCTCAATCATTGGCAGGTCTCGGCGCCATCAATGGCGTAGTGCGCGATGCGTCGGGGGCGGTGGTCCCGGCGGCGAAGGTCGTGGTTTCGAATGCCCGGAACGGCATCCGGCGGAGCCTGGAGACCAATGAATCAGGCTTGTTCGCAGCCGTGTCGCTGGCGCCCGGCGAAGGCTATGAAGTGTCGGTGCTGAAGGAAGGCTTCGCGGCTTATACGGCGAAGCAGATTGCGATTCAGGTTGGCCAGAACGTGACGCTGAACGTCAACCTGGACGTTAAGGCGCAGGCGCAGGAAGTGACTGTGACGACGTCGGCGCCGATTGTGGACGAAAGCAAGACGGGCGTGTCACAGGTGGTGGGCAGCAGGGAGATCCTGCATCTGCCGATCAATGGCCGGCGGGTGGACAGTTTCGTGCTGCTGACGCCGGGGGTAGTGCCGGATGGGACGTTCGGGTTGGTGAGCTTCCGGGGCATCGCGGGCGGCAACGCGTATCTGACCGACGGCAATGACACGACGAACCAGTTCTATAACGAGAACGCGGGCCGTACGAGAATCAGCACGCAGATTTCGCAGGACGCGGTGCAGGAGTTCCAGGTGTTGACGAACGGCTACTCGGCCGAGTTCGGGCGGGCGTCGGGCGGGGTGATCAACACGGTGACGCGCATCGGCGGCAACGACGTGCACGGCACGGCGTACTGGTTTTTCCGCAACCGGAGCCTGAATGCGCGCGACCGGTAGGCGACGTTGAATCCGCCGGAGTCGCGGCATCAGACGGGGGCCAGCATTGGCGGTCCGATCCAGAAGGACAAGCTGTTCTACTTCTTCAACGGCGAAACGACGCGGCGCGATTTCCCGGCGCAGAACCGGGTGATCGCGTCGGCGCTGACCGACGGCGCGGGCAATTTCAACGCGTCATGCGGGGCGGCGACGGCGGCGCAGTGCGAGGCGGCCAGGGCCTACATATTCCGCAACAACAATAAGCTGATCGAACGGACCGCCGATAGTGAGTTACTGTTCGGCAAGCTGGATTGGCGGCCGAACGAGACGCACAGCCTGAGCGCGAGCTTCAACTACCTGCGCTGGATATCGCCGAACGGGATTCAGACGCAGGCGGTGTTGACCAACAACAACGCGGCGTCGAACAACGCGAACTCGACGGTGCGGACGCGGTATGCGCGGCTGGCGTGGACGTCGATCATTTCGAACAACGTGGTGAACGAAGCGCGCTTCGGGTGGTTCAAGGACAGGCTGTTTGACGACGTGAATCCCGAGTTCATTCCGGCGGCGACGGGGCGGCTGGGTGTGACGGTGGGCGGCGTGCCGGTGGGCACGGCGATCGACTATCCGCGGTTGAACCCGAGCGAACAGCGCTACCAGTTCGCCAACAACCTGACGTGGACCATCGGCACGCACACGTTGAAAGTGGGCGGGGACGTGGTGAACACGCAGGACTATTTGAAGATTCTGCGCAACCAGTTCGGCAGCTACAGCTATGGCAACTTCGCCAACTTCGCACTGGACTTCACGGGCAACACGGCGGGGGCGAAGCGGTACCAGACGTTCACGCAGACCTTTGGCAATCCACTGCTGGACTTCACGACGCGGGACTATTCCGTCTACATCCAGGATCAATGGAGAGCGGCGCGGAGGCTGACGGTGAATCTGGGACTGCGGTATGAGTATTCGCAACTGCCCCAGCCCCAGCAGGTGAATCCCGATTACCCGGAGACGGGACGGATTCCGAGCCCGCGAATGAACTTCGGTCCGCGCGGGGGCATCGCGTATGCGATGAACGACAAGACGGTGGTTCGAGCCGGGATGGGGGTGTTCTACGCGCGGTTCCAGGGCGCGATGCTGCAGACGCTGTTCTACGGCAACGGGCTGTATCAGCCGCAGATTACCGTGCTGCCGGCGCAGGCCGGGGCGCCGGCGTTCCCGAACACGGTGACCGACTTTGCGTCGTTTCCGCGGGGCAGCGTGAGCCTGTATCACGCCGCCAACGGATTCCGGAACCCCTACACGATCCAGGGCGACATCGCGATCGAGCGGCAACTGGCGCGGGACCTTGGGCTGACGGTGTCCTACGTATACACGCGGGGCATGGCGATCACGACGACGATGGACCGCAACGTGGGCGCGGCGGGACCCGAGGCGGCCTACCGGATCAACGACGCATCGGGCAACCAGGTGGGGACGTACGCGACGCCGACCTACCGGTTGGCGAACCGCGTGGATCCGCGCTATCTGCGCGTGCTCGAGGTGGAGAACGGGGGCGACAGCTGGTACAACGGCCTGATGGTGCAGTTGAATAAGCGGATGTCGCGCGGCCTGCAGATGAGCTTCAACTACACGTGGTCGCACGCGATCGACAACGCGAACCAGGGGGGCGGGAGCAACGCGCTGTTCTTCGATACGCTGCGGTCGACCTCGAACCGCAGCTACGAAGCCGACCGGGGCTCGTCGTCGCTGGATCAGCGCCACCGCGCGGTGACCAACTTCGTGTGGGCGCCGGCGTTCACCAAGAGCACGACGCCGGGAGCGCGGTATTTCGTGAACGGCTGGCAGTTATCGGGCATCGTGACGCTGGCCTCGGCGCAGCCGTTGACACCGACGATGCGCGTGAGCGGGTCGCCGTTTTCGGGCGCGGCGTTCAACACGACGCTGAACGGATTCGGCGGGTCGAACCGCGTGCCGTTCCTTCCGTTCTCGATTCTGGACATCGACCAGACCTACCGGCTGGACGCGCGCATCTCACGGGAGCTGCCGTTCACCGAGCGGGTGAAGGGGTACCTGCAGTTTGAGGCGTTCAACGTGACCAACTCGGTGGTGAACACGTTCCGGCTGACGGAAGCCTATAGCGCGACGGGCGGCGTCATCACGCCGACGGCGAACTATGGGTCGCCGACGCAGTCGCAGGGGTTCCCGGACGGCACGAACGCAAGGCGTGCGCAGGTTTCGCTGCGGCTGATTTTCTAATGATTGACGCGCACAACGGACTGGCTCCGGCCTGGTAGCCGGAGCGGTCTGTGCGCTTTAGCCGCCCGAGACTACAGATCGAGGCCCGCTTCGGGGTAAGCCCTGGGGCGGGCCTTTTGGCGCATATGGCGGCGTGAGGGCGAAGTTGATATACTGATGACTTGGCGGACCCGCGCTCTTTCGGGGGCGCGGGTTTCGTTTGGCGAGAGGGTTGCGGTTTGAGACGCGCCGCGGGGTGAAGGCCCCGATGACCCGCTTTCTCCGTTCGCGGTATACACGAGACCGGGGGCGGATGGCCAAGCACGGCGCTGGCCGGGATCGGGAAGGATCGATCCTTCCCGGCGTAGTTTGCAGGAAGAAGAAATGATTATTCTGTTGACGATTATCCACGTGATTGTGTGCCTGTTTCTGATCATTGTGGTGTTGCTGCAAAGCGGCAAGGCGGCGGACCTGGCCGGGGCGTTCGGCGGCATGGGATCGCAGACCGCATTCGGGCCGCGGGGGGCGGCGACGGTGCTGTCAAAGGCGACGACGATCGCGGCGGTGATGTTCATGGCGGGATCGCTTTCACTGGCGGTGATGTACACGCGGGAAGGCCGCGGGACGGCGTCGACGGTGCTTGAGACGGCTCCTCCGCCGGTGACGGCGCCGGCGCAACCGAAGCAGCCGGGACCGATCAAGATGACGCTTGAGACGGAGAAGGGCGAGAAGGTGCGGGAGGTTGAGATCCCGGTGCCGCCGCCTCCGGGGCAGGAGAAACAGGCTCCGGCGAAGAAGTAGCGAGTTATAATTGGGTTTGGCGGGCGCGCAGAGGCGTTCGCGACCACCTGCGGAGGTGGCGGAATTGGCAGACGCACTAGCTTGAGGTGCTAGCGGGAGTAATCTCGTGGGGGTTCAAGTCCCCCTCTCCGCACCAAGATTGAATGACGCGGGGGCTTCGACGCCCCCGCTTCATGCTTCACCCCCGCCCAGCGCACGTTATGGCTGGAAGTGTCGAGCTGCTGATGGGAAGATCGCGACGGTGGCGCGCGGAACGATTGTTGGATAAGGGCGGGTCCTGATTGGATCCGCTTTTTTTTCGTGCTGAGGGGAAGGGTTTTGAGAGACGCGGCTTTCCGGGTCGCGCGCCGGGAGTTGGAGTGGGCGGATTCAGCGGAGGATGGCTTCCCCTGATCGCGGCTGCGCGTGGATGAGACTTCTGGCGGCCGCGGCTGGGAGTGCGGCCAGGCCGAAGCTGAACCGCTCCCCTGGAGATCACCCCGGCGACCCGCTCTCTCCGTTCGCGGCTTTCGCGAATAAGTGGGTTTGTTGTAAACAGTTTTGGTGGCGCCAGCGGGGCCATCGGGACTGCTATTCTTCGCGCTTCGTGAGCCGTTGAGGCTTGTGGCGGGTGGCGGCTCCGCATGGGGTGTGGAGAGTCCTGGTTGGGTGAGGAGGGAGAGCGGGTTCCGGGGGGTGGGAAGGGGGGCGCGAGGGGGAGTGTTTAATACATGCATAAAAGCTTATGTTTCAGGCGTTTGGTCGCAAGAACAAGCATTCGGCGGCTTCGTTGCGCGGCTTTTGGACGTTGTGATACTTTGAACATGGGTGTGCGCGTAGCCGCTCACCTGCCCGGCGAGCCCGAACGCCGTTTCAGGCCCCAAGCGGCAGCCAAATGGAACCACTAATTCAACTTCTCAAGCAGGTCGGCGACATCATCGTTCGTGCGGTCCCGGCATTCATTGTCTTCATTCTGCTCCATCTCTACCTGAAAAAGGTCCTTTTCCAGCCACTTGAAAGGGTGTTGGAAGAGCGCCGGAAAAAGACGCAGGGGGCGGTAGAAGCCTCCGAGGCGATCATCCGCGCGGCAGCGGGCAAGATGGACGCCTACGAGCAGGCGCTGAACCAGGCGCGAGCCGAGATCTACCGGGAGCAGGAAGCGGCGCGGCGGCGGTTGGCGGTGGAGCAGGCGGCGGCGGTGGGGCGGACGCGTGCGGCGATGGGAGCGAGACTGGACGAGGCGCGGGCGGTGATCGAGGCCGAGGCCTCGGCGGCGCGGGCGAGCCTGGCCGGGGAAGCCGACCGGTTGGCCGATCAGATTGCCACGGCGGTGCTCGTGGGGAGGAATTAGAGGGCATGCCGACGATCCTGAGAACCAGCACGGCGCTGATGTTGATGGCGATGGCGGCTTCCGCGGCCGGGGCGGGAGGCCACGGCGAAGGCGATCCATACCTTCACTACAAGCTGGTGAACTTCGGCATATTGGCGGCGGGCATCGGGTTTCTGGTGGTGAAACTGCTGTTCCCGGCGTTCCGCAAGCAGCAGAAAGAGATACTGGACGGGATGGCGCAGGCCGAACGGAAGGCCGAGGAGGCCAAGGCCGAGGCGGCGGTGATCGAGAGCCGGATGGCGGGCCTGGAGCAGGACGTAGCGGGGCTGAAGCAGCGGGCCGCGGCCGAGATGGGACACGAACGCGAAAGGCTTGAAAAAGAGACGGCGGCGCAGCTGGCAAAGATCGCCAATGCGGCCGAGATCGAGATCGCTTCGATGACGAAGGCGGCGCGGCAGGAGCTGAAGGAGTATTCGGCGGAGCTGGCGCTGGAGTTGGCGAAGCAGAAGATCCGGAGCCGTCTGGACGATGCGGCGCAATCGGGGCTGATTGCGAGGTTCGCGGCGGGGCTGACGCCCGATGTGGTGGAGAAGAACTAGGGGCGGGGAGAGCGCAAGCAGATGTCGATCGCAGTCGCAAATCAATATGCCAGAGCCCTGCTGGACGTGGTGTTGAAGCCGGGCTCGACGGTGACGCCTGAGACGGCGCTTGAACAATTGAACCGGTTCCGTGAAGCGCTGGAGGTGTCGGCGGAGTTGAAGGAAGCGCTGATGACGCCGGCGATCGGGGCGGCGCAGAAAAGCAAGGCGCTGGGCGGGATAGGGAAGCTGCTGGAGTTGAGTCCGGTGGTGGTGAACTTCCTGCACCTGGTGAAGGACCGGCGGCGAGTGCCGATCATGGGCGAGATCTGCCTGATGTTCAGGGAGCAGATGGACCAGCGGCTGGGGATATTGAGGGCGCGGGTGGAATCAGCGCGGGTGATGGACGCGGGGGCGCAGGAGACGCTCGCCGGGCGGTTGCGCGAAGCGACGGGAAAAAAGGTGGAATTGGATTTCAAGGTAAACGACGATCTGGTGGGCGGGGCGACGGTGACAATTGGATCGACGGTATACGACGGGTCGGTGCGCGGGCAGTTGGAAGGGTTGCGGCGGCGGCTGACCAGCGAAAGCTGAGGCAGGCAGGCGGCAAGGAATTTGGAAGGACGAAAGAGTTCAGGCAATGGCCCAGATTCGAGCAGACGAGATCGCGCGGGTACTTCGCGAAGAGATTGAGAATTACAGCCAGGTGATGCAGGTGGCCGAGACGGGCTATGTGGTCACGGTGGGCGACGGCATTGCCAGGGTGCACGGCCTGGCGAAGGTGATGGCGGGCGAGCTGATCGAGTTCCCGCACGGGGTATCTGGGATTGCCCAGAACCTGGACGAGGACGAGGTGGGCGCGGTGCTGCTGGGCGAGTACGCCGAGATCAAGGAGGGCGACCAGGTGCGGCGTACGGGCCGCATCATGTCGGTGCCGGTGGGCGAGGCGATGATCGGGCGCGTGGTGAACGCGCTGGGCCAGCCGATCGACGGCAAGGGACCGATCGACACGACCGAGTTCAATGCGATTGAGCGGATCGCGCCGGGCGTGATCGACCGCAAGCCGGTGCGCGAGCCGTTGCAGACGGGCATCAAGGCGATTGACGCGATGATTCCGGTGGGCCGCGGGCAGCGCGAGCTGATCATCGGCGACCGCCAGACGGGCAAGACGGCGATCGCGCTGGACACGATCATCAACCAGAAGGGCCAGGGCGTGATCTGCATCTACGTCGCGATCGGCCAGAAGCGGTCGACGGTGGCGCAGGTGGTGAAGACGCTGGAAGATTTCGGGGCGATGGAGTACACCATCGTTGTTGCGGCGACGGCGTCGGATCCGGCGCCGATGCAGTACATCGCGCCGTATTCGGGCTGTTCGATGGGCGAGTTTTTCCGCGACCGGGGCGGGCATGCGTTGTGCGTGTATGACGATTTGTCGAAGCACGCGGCGGCGTATCGCGAGATTTCGCTGCTGCTGCGGCGGCCTCCGGGGCGCGAGGCGTTCCCCGGCGACGTATTTTACCTTCACTCGCGGCTGTTGGAGCGGGCGGCGAAGTTGAGCGACGCGCTGGGCGGCGGCTCGCTGACGGCGCTGCCGTTCATCGAGACGCAGGCGGGCGACGTGTCGGCCTACATTCCGACGAACGTGATTTCGATTACCGACGGCCAGATCTACCTGCAGAGCGATATGTTCAATTCGAACTTCCGCCCGGCGGTGGACGTGGGGTTGTCGGTGAGCCGCGTGGGCGGCAACGCGCAGATCAAGGCGATGAAGCAGGTGGCCGGTTCATTGCGACTGGATCTGGCGCAGTACAGGGCGCTGGCGGCGTTCGCGCAGTTTGGCTCGGACCTGGACAAGGCCAGCCAGGCGCAGTTGAATCGCGGACGGCGGCTGACGGAGTTGCTCAAGCAGGGCCAGTACAAGCCGCTTCCGGTGGAGAAGCAGGTGCTGTTGCTGTATGCGGGCACCAACGGCTGGGTGGACGACCTGGCGGTGGAGTCGATCGGGCGGTTTGAAGAAGAGCTGTACCGGACGGTGGAGAACGGGTATCCGCAGATTTTCGAGACGATCAGGGAGAAGAAGGCGCTGAGCGATGAGTTGAAGGCGGAGATCGACGCGATGCTGAAGGAGTTCAAGAAGCGCTTCACGGCGGAGTCGGGGCCGGAGAAGAAGTAGCCGGCGAGGCGCGGAAGGAATCCTGAAATGCCAAGCCTGATTGACATCCGACGGCGAATCCGGTCGGTCAAGAACACGCAACAGATCACCAAGGCCATGAAGATGGTGGCTACGGCGCGGCTGCGGAAGGCGCAGGAGCGGGTGGTGAACGCGAGGCCGTACTCGCGGATGTTGAGCGAGATGGTGGCCAACGTGGCGGCGGCGGCAGGCTCCGAGGCCGCGGCGCTGCATCCGCTGCTGGCGGTGCGTGAAGAGCGGAAAGTTCAGTTGGTGCTGGTGACGGCGGACCGCGGGCTGGCCGGGGCGTTCAACACGAACCTGATCAAGGCGGCGCAGCAGTTTCTGGCGGAGAAACCGGAGCGCAAGACGGCGTTTGAGCTTTACGGGCGCAAGGGCCGGGACTACTGGCGGCGGCGGGACGTGGAAGTGAGCGGCGAGGTGACCGGGATCAGCCAGTCGGCGAGCTATGACGACGCCGAGGCGCTGGCGGTGAAGCTGATAGAGCGGTTCACGTCGGGCGAGATCGACGCGGCCTACATCATCTACAACGAATTCAAGAGCGTGCTGTCGCAGCAGGTGGCGGTGAAGCGGATTCTGCCGCTGGCGCTGCCGGAAGAGGGGGCGGCGGGGCGGGATTACATCCTCGAGCAGGAGCCGGCGGAGTTTCTGAAGAACCTGCTGCCGGGCTACGTGGAAGTGGAGGTTTTCGAGGCGTTTCTGGAATCGGCGGCGGCCGAACATGCGGGGCGGATGACGGCGATGGATTCGGCGACGACGAACGCCACCGAGGTGATATCGAAGCTGACGCTGTACATGAACCGGGTGCGGCAGGCGACGATTACGCGAGAGATTATCGAAGTTGTGAGCGGGGCCTCGGCCCTGGATTAGGAAAGAGATCGAACATGTCCAACACCGCGACCGAAGTTGTCGGAAAAGTAATACAGGTGGCCGGGCCGGCCGTCGACGTACAATTCTCCACGGAGCAGATTCCGCTGATTTACACGGCGGTGCGCATCACGAGCGAAGGCTTTGAAGTGCCGGAGCCGATCGACATCATCGTGGAAGTGGCGCAGCACACCGGCGAGGGCCGGGTGAAGTGCATCGCGCTGCAGCCGACCGACGGGTTGATCCGCGGGATGAAGGCGATTTCGACCGGCGCTCCGATCATGGTGCCGGTGGGCAAGCAGACGCTGGGCCGGGTGTTGAACGTGCTGGGGCAGCCGGTGGACCAGCAGGGTCCGGTGGTGACGGAGAAGAAGTTTCCGATTCACAGGGCGGCGCCGTCGTTCGAGGACCAGTCGACGTCGCTGCAGATGTTCGAGACGGGCATCAAGGTGATCGACCTGCTGGAGCCGTACCTGTTGGGCGGCAAGATCGGGTTGTTCGGCGGCGCGGGCGTGGGCAAGACGGTTGTGATCATGGAACTGATCAACAACATTGCGATGAACCACGGCGGGGTGTCGGTGTTCGCGGGGGTGGGCGAACGGACGAGAGAGGGCAACGACCTTTGGCTTGAGATGCAGGAGTCGGGGGTGTTGGACCCGACGGACTGGACGAAGTCGAAGGTGGCGTTGATCTACGGGCAGATGACGGAGCCGCCCGGAGCGCGTCTGCGGGTGGGGCTGACGGGGCTGACGGTGGCCGAGTACTTCCGCGATGAAGAGGGCCAGGACGTGCTGCTGTTCATCGACAACATTTTCCGGTTCACGCAGGCGGGATCGGAGGTGTCGGCGCTGCTGGGGCGGATGCCATCGGCGGTGGGCTACCAGCCGAACCTGGCGACGGAAATGGGCGAGTTGCAGGAGCGGATCACGTCGACCAAGAAGGGGTCGATCACGTCGGTGCAGGCGATTTACGTACCGGCGGACGATTATACGGATCCGGCGCCGGCGACGACGTTCGCGCACCTGGACGCGACGACGAACCTGTCGCGCGACATCGCGTCGATGGGCATTTACCCGGCGGTGGATCCGCTGGCGTCGACATCGAGAATTCTGGATCCGCTGGTAGTGGGCGAGGAGCATTACAACACGGCGCAGCGGGTGAAGGCGGTTCTGCAACGCTACAAGGACTTGCAGGATATCATCGCAATTCTGGGTATTGACGAGTTGTCGGAAGACGACAAGCTGTCGGTGTCGAGGGCGCGCAAGATCCAGAAGTTCCTGTCGCAGCCGTTCCACGTGGCCGAGCAGTTCACGGGGTTCAAGGGCAAGTATGTGAAGCTGGCCGACACGGTGAGGAGCTTCAAGGAGATCTGCGACGGCAAGCACGACGACGTGCCGGAGCAGGCGTTCTACATGCAGGGAGCGATCGAGGACGTGCTCGAGCGCGCCGAGCAGATGAAGAAGGCGGGCTAAAAGATGGCGGGCATCCTGAATCTTGAGGTGGCGACGCCGGACCGGCTGCTTCTGAAAGAGCAGGTGAGCGAGGTGGAGGTGCCGGCGTCGAACGGGGCGCTGGGCATATTGCCTGAACACGCGCCGTTGCTGTCGGAGTTGGGGTCGGGGACACTGACCTATACGCCGGTGGGAGCGACAAAGAAGGTGATCGCAGTCAACGGCGGGTGGGTGGAAGTGCTGCCGGACCGGGTGCGGGTGCTGGCGGAGCGGGCCGAGTTCGGCGACGAGATCGACATGTCGCGGGCCGAGGTGGCGATGAAGCGCGCGTTGGAGCGGTTGACGCATCCGACGGCCGGGATGGACGTGGCGCGGGCGATGAACGCGATGCACAGGGCGCAATCGCGGCTCGAGGCGGCCAAGGCGACAGGGATGACGCAGAAGAAGTAGACTCGCGGACGGGCTTGAAATGGAGCGCGCGGCGGCGATGCCGCGCGTTTCGATTCTGATTAGAGGTGGGCCTGGGCGACGGCGATCTGGGCGCGGGCCTCGCGGGCGAATTCGGTCCAATCGACGGCGCCCCACCAGACGTGTTCCCAGCCGGTGACGACGCCGGCGGACCAGATGAGGGCGACGTTGGCGGAGGGACCGTTGATGCGGAAGACCCAGCGGTAGACGCCAGTGGGCTGGAGCCAGTTGCATTCGGCGATGCCGCCGGTCTCGGCGCGGGAGAGGGCTTCGGAGAGTTCGGCGAGGGCTTCGGCGGGGGAGTGGATGGCGATGCGGGATTGGCCGATGGCGCATTCGAGGAAGCCGCGGGGGTCGCGGTGGAGAACGAACGACATGGTTTGAGTTTATCGGAGAGGATTACCAGAGGCCGAGGAGTTTCCAGTAGGCGAAGCCGACGACGCCCCAGATGGCGAGGTTGGCGAGGCCGACGATGAAGCCGATACGCCACCAGTCCTTGAGTGGGACATAGCCGTGGGCGAAGTACATGGGGGCGGGGGTGGTGCCGTAGTGGGTGAGGCCGGCGGCGAGGTTGGCGAAGAAGGCGAAGGAGAGGACGACGAGTCCGACGGGCGCACCCTTGGCCAGCAGGACGGCGACAAAGGCGGGGTACATGGCGAGGATGTGGGCGGTGATGCTGGCGAAGGCGTAGTGGGCGTAGTAGTAGATGAGCAGGGCGACGGCGAGCAGGGCGAGCCAGCCGAGCGAGGAGAAGTAGCCGCCGACGGATTGAGCGAAGACGGTGGTGACATTGGCTTCGTTGAGGGCTTTGCCGAGGCGGAGCAGGCCGCCGTACCAGACGAAGATGTCCCAGGCGGCGCGTTCGTTGATGACGTCTTCCCAGGTGAGGACGCCGGCGAGCAGCAGGGTCATGCTGCCGCAAAGGGCGGTGACGGTGATGTCGACGTGGTGGATGCCGGAGGTGGCCCACATGCCGCAAACGGAGGCGAAGATGACGGCGAGGATCTTCTCCTGACGGGACATGGGTCCCATCTTGACGAGTTCGGAGTGGGCGAAGGCGGCGGCTTCAGGGGTACGGCGGATCTCGGGCGAATAGATGCGCAGGACGATCCAGGGGACGACGGCGAGAGAGACGAGACCTGGGACGATGGAGGCGGCGAGCCAGCCGGACCAGGTGACGGGGTAGCCGAAGCTGGCGGCCATCTGGGCGGCGAGAGGGTTACTGGCCTGGCCGGTGAAGAACATGGCGGCGCCGACGACGGCGCTCTGATAGACGGAGACCATGAGGAAGGCGCCGAGTTTGCGGGAGGATTCGCCGGGCAGGGAGCCGTAGAGTTCGGCGATGGAGCGGGTGATGGGGAGGGTGACGCCGCCGGAGCGGGCGGCGTTGGAGGGGATGATGGAGGCGAGCAGGGTGTCGGAGAGTCCGAGGGAGTAGCAGACGCCGACGGAGGTTCCGCCGAAGGCGCGGACGAAGAGCAGGGCGATGCGGCGGGCGAGACCGGTGTTGAGAAGGGCGCGTGAGATGAAGAATGCGGCCATGACGAGCCAGACGGTGGAATCGGCATAGCCGGCCAAAGCATCGGATAGTTTCAGGCCGCCAATGATGGGAGCCAGAGTGATGGCGAGCAGGACGATAGCGCCGCCGGGGATGGGGGTGAGAATGAGTCCGGCGACGGTGGCGGCGAAGAGACCGGTGAGCCGCCAGCCGGCTTCGGTGATGCCTGAGGGAACGGGCATGAGGACGATGGCGAAATAGATGGCGATGAGAACGGCGAAACGGGAGGCCATGCGGCGGGGATCAAACGGCTGCGGCGAGGAGGCCATTGGTAATCGAGTTTACACGACGGCGAGGTGGGCGAAGGGCGGTGTTCGATATACTGATATCAATAACTACCGGCGGCTGCCAACCCTGGGGAGACACAAAACGATGCTGAGAATCCTTGCGCTGTTGACCTGCGTGTTCCTTGCCGGAGGCGTACGGGCGCAGACGACAGCGACATTGGGGGTGCGGGTGACGGACCCGCAGGGCCGGGCGGTGGAAGGTGCGCGGGTGACGCTGGCCAACCCGGTGACGGGGTTGAACCGCGCGCTGGCGACCGATGGCGAAGGGCTGGCGACATTCACCAATTTTCCTTTTCACAACTATGACGTAAGCGTGGAGAAGGCGGGGTTCACGCCGGAGCGGCGGACGGCGGCGATGCGGTCAAATGTGCCGGTGACGCTGGACGTCCGGATGAAACTGGAAGACCACGTGATCAGCGTGGACGTGTCGGCGGCGGCGACGGGGGTGCTGGTGGACCCGGATTCGACGGGGACGCACACGGAACTGAACCGGGGTTCGATCGGCAAGATGCCGATGGCGCCGGGGGCGCGGGGCATCGAAGGCGTAATGCTGACGATGCCGGGGTTCGCGGCCAACGCCAATGGGGCGATCCATCCGCGAGGGGCGCACAACCAGATGACGTTTGTCGTGGACGGGATGCCGATCAGCGACCAGTTGACGGGGGCGTTCGCGAATGCGGTGGATCCGACGGTGGTGGAGAGCGTGGAGTTATACACGGGCAACGTGCCGGTGGAGTTTGGCAACAAGGTGTCGGGCGTGGCGGTGGTGACGACGCAATCGGGGTTGAATTCGGGGAAGAAGTTCGCGGGGTCGGCGGCGGTGTCGGCGGCGGAGTTTGACATGTTGTCGGGGGTGGCGCAGGTGGCTGGGGGGACGGGCAAGTTCGGGTATTTCGCGTCGATGAACGCGATGAAGTCGAACCGGTATCTGGACCAGGTGTCGATCGACAATCTGCACAACGGCGGCAACTCGGAGCGGGCGTTCACGAGGCTGGATTATCAGGCGACGCCGGTGGACATTCTGCGGTTGAGCGTGATGGCGGGACGGTCGGGGTTCCAGTTGGCGAACCTGAGGTCGCAACACGCCAGCGGGCAGAGGCAGAGGCAGGAACTGAACGACATTTCTGTGTCGTCGGCGTGGCTGAGGACGCTGGGGGCGAGGGCGACGATGGAGGTGAACACGTCGTTCCGGAACGCATTCGCGGAGCTGTTTTCGAGCGCGGGGGATACGCCGGTGAGCGCGTCGCAGTCGAGGCGGCTGACGACGTGGAACCTGGGCGGGCGGTACAGCCTGTTCACGGGGCGGCATAACGTGAGAGCGGGCGTGGATTACCAGCGGTTCCCCGTGAGGGAGCATTTCAATTTCGCGATCACGGATGGGGAGTTCAACCGGCCTGGGGCGGAGGATTTCATAGAGACGCTGCTGCCGTATGATCTGACGCGGGGAGGAGGGTGGTTCCGGTTTTCGGGGGCGAGGGCGGGGCAGATGGCGTCGGGGTTTGTGCAGGACCAGATCCGGATGGGGCGGCTGCAACTGTATCTGGGGCTGAGGTTCGACAACTACCGGTTCCTGGTGAACGGGAGCCAGTTTCAGCCGCGGGTGGGCGTGAGCTATCACATCAAGGAGACTGGGACCGTCTTAAGGGCGTCGTACAACCGGACGTATCAGACGCCGCCGAACGAGAACCTGCTGCTGTCGAATTCGCCGGATGCGGCGAGGCTGGCGCCGGCGAGCGTGCGGGAGCAGTTGGGCACGGGGTTTTCCTATATCCGGCCGGAGCGGCAGAACGTGTATGAGTTGGGCGTGCAGCAGGCCGTGGGACGGGCTGTGAGCGTGACGGCGTCGTACTTTCACAAGCAGTCGGACGACTTGCAGGACAACGACAATTTTCTGAACACGGGGATCATCTTTCCGACGTCGCTGGCGAAGTCGAGGGTGAACGGGGCGGAAGGACGGGTGATGCTGTGGCCGGGGCGGCGGTTTTCGGCGAGCGTCACGGGGACGCATGCCCGCGTGATCGTGACGCCGCCGTTCACGGGGGGATTGTTTCTGGGCAGCGCGGCGGTGGATGCGCTGTCGGCGGGTCCGTTTGTGATCGATCACGATCAGAGGTTGGGCGTGTCGACGAATGCGGTGTATAACGTGACGAGGCCGGTGTGGGCGTCGGTGACGGTGCGCCATGACAGCGGGCTGGTGTCGAATCCGTCGGACCCGGCGGAAGTGAGGGTGGATCCGGATTACGCGGATCTGCTGCCGTACGTGAATCTGGAATCGGATCCGACGCGGGTGAGGCCGCGGACGGTAACGGATGTGGCGGTGGGGTATACGCGGACCAAGGACGGCGAGAAGAGGTGGGAGGCGGTGGTGCAGGTGTCGAATCTGTTTGACCGGACGGCGCTGTATAATTTTCAGTCGATCTTTGTGGGGACGAGGTTGATTTCGCCGCGGGCGGCGAGTGTGCGGTTGAGGTGGTTCTTTTAGGGGGAGAGGGCTTGGAGGACGCCCGCGCCGGC
The DNA here is from genome assembly GCA_013822245.1 of Candidatus Solibacter sp. Taxonomy (GTDB): domain Bacteria; phylum Acidobacteriota; class Terriglobia; order Bryobacterales; family Bryobacteraceae; genus PNKE01. The sequence continues at coordinate 5,292 of PNKE01000085.1, read as the reverse complement.
CGGTGCGGAGGGCCGGCTCTCTACGTTCGCGGTTGGAGCGGATTGCGGGCGGGTGCGGGACCCGCCCGCCGCGCGCGCGGCCGCGGGGTTACGGGTGGCCGTTGGTTTTCTTTTCGTTGACGGGGGAGTGGCGGAGGGCGTTTTCGAGGGCTTCGCAGAAGAAGTAGTCGCCCCACATGCTGCTTTCGTTGACGCCCAGGCCCTTCTGCATGTGATAGACGCTGCCCTTGAGGATGCCTTCCCAATCGGGGTCGTTGACGGCGGTGTGTTTTTCGCAGAGGGTCTTGAGGATGTGGAGTGCGGAAGACCAGTAGTAGAAGCCCTTGACGGGGTCGGGGAGGAGGCGGCAGAGGCGGAGGAGGCCGGAAGCGGCAATGGCGGCGGCGGAGGTATCGACGAGCTTGCGGGAATCGGAGGGGGCCTGGAAGTCCCAGGGGGGAATGCCGTCGGAGTTGGTGTGTGTGATGAAGTAATCGGCGCAGTCCTGGGCGGTGCCGAGGAAGCGGGGGTCGTGGGTGTATTCGTAGGAGACGGCGAAGCCGTAGAGAGCCCAGGCGAGTCCGCGGGACCAGCAGGAGTCGGCGCGGTGGCCCTGGTGGGTGGTCATGCGGAGGAATTCGCCGGAGTCGAGGTCGAAGATGCCTTCGTGGGCGGTGGAGCCGTCGCCGCGGACGAGGAAGCGGCGGGTGGTGAGGACGTGGCGGAGGGCGATGTCGCGGAGGCGGCGGTCGTTGGTTTCGCGGGCGGCATAGAAGAGGATGCCGACGTTCATCATGATGTCGATGAAGAGCGAGTCCTCGGAGACGAAGGAGCAGAGGTACTGGCCCTTTTCCTTGAAGCGGGTGGCCATGGTGCGGCCGGCCTGGACGAGGACATCGTTGAGGCGGGGTTCGCGGGTGATCATGTACCAGCGGTAGTAGGTGGAGAGGAAGATGAAGCCGAGGTCGTGGGTGTCCTTATCGAACTGGCGCGCTTCGAGGGGGCGGGAGTATTCGATGGCAAGGTCCATCCACAAGCCCTTGTCGGCGGGGTCGGCGGCGCGGCGGTGGAAGATCCACATCATGCCGGGGAGGAAGCCGTCGCACCAGTGGGACCAGGCGGGACCGTCGTGTTTCCACTTGCCGGAGGAGGAGTAGATGGGATAGTAGCCGGGGTGCGCCGCGGCGAGGCGGCGGACCTGGCGGGCGGCGAAGTCGAGGGTGGAGGAAAGCGTCTCGCGTTCGATTTCGGGTCCGAATTGAATCATGGCTGATTGCCTCCCGGTCCTTTCACTGTACGCCATACGGAGGGCGCTGATTTGGACCAGATTTTGCCGCGGACGAAGATGACGCCGGAGCCGGGCGGGGGGATGATGTACTCGCGGGGGACGCCGGCGAAGAAGCCGCGGCGATGGGCGCCGACAACGACCATCTGCTGTTCCAGCGAAGGCGAGGAGAGCGAGGCGTGGATGGACCCCTCCTTGTTATCAAAGGCGAAGGACTCGAGGCGGATGAGGGCGAAACAATGCTGCAGCGGAGTCTCGGAGCATGTGACGGCGGCGATGCGGCCGCCGACGGAGGCGCCGGCCGGCAAGGCGAGCTGTTTGGCGGAGAGGGCGTTCCTGCCGACAAGAAAGCGGACCTGGTCGCCGGTGGCGGAGTTGAAGAGATCGACATCGGCGACGGGTTTGATTTCAAAGCTCAGGCCATCAGGCAGAGACCAGGCGATGGTGGCGGGCGCGGCGGGCGCGGAGCCGTCGACGTCCTCGAAGATGAGGGTGGATTCGCCGGTGAACTGGCGGCAATTGGAGAAGGTGGTGCGGTTGTAGTTCTCGACGCCGTTGCCGTGGATGAGGGTCATCTCGGAGATTTGAGGGAGCAGGACAGGGGTCTCGCCGATGCGGACGCGTTGATAGGTGATGATCTTGTGGCCGGACTTCAAGGGCAGGAAGGGGGGGATCTCGTTGATGTCCATCTCGATGCGGAGGAGGTCGCGGCTGATTGAGTCCGACAGGAGCGTGCCGGAGTAGCCGACCTCGCCTTCGATTGGCGGGATGCGGACGTTGTATTGGGAGGTGGCGATGGGGTGATGGAAGCGCCAGCGGTCGGCGCGGCGGCCCTGGTATTCCACTTCACCGTCGAGCCAGAGTTTTGTATGGCCGGAGAGGACGATGCTTTTGGCGTGGATGGCGAAGTCGCCGCTGCCGATGGCGCCGTCGCGGCCGACCATGTCGGCGATGCCGCGGTCGTCGAAATTCTTCGAGCCGGGCCAGGCGTAGAGTTCCTGGCCGTTGATGAGGCCGACTTCGAGGCGGAGGTTGTCGACGAGATGGAATTTGCGGGAGGCGTTGGGGCGGTTGGAGCGTTCGATGGAGAGTGTGCAGGTGATGTTGGGGAGTTTTTCGAAGAGGCTGGTGGCGGCGATGCGGAGGCGGGCGAGGCGGATGAGTTCGTTGGAGATGGGCGGGGAAGGCGGGGCAGGGGCGGTCTGTGCGATGCAGGCGCAGGCAACGAAAAGCAAGGCGAAGACCCTCATGAGGCCATTATAGATTGGGGCAGGTTTGTTACCATCGGCAGATATGGCTATCAAAGTGACGGTTTTCAACAACGGTCCGCTGCGGATTGAGGGGGATGCGGATGGTTTTGAAATTGTGGATGCACAGGGCAAGGCGTTTGGACTGGCGGGGCGGAGCGCGATCGGGCTGTGCCGGTGCGGGTTGAGCGCGAACAAACCGTTTTGCGACGGGACGCATGCGAGGCAGGGTTTCGAGTCAGTTTGCGAGGCCCGGGAGTTGCCGCCGCCGAAACCAAAGCTGTAACTGAGACGTTACTGAAGACAAGGGGATTGAACATGAAACCTAGAATGCAGGTGTTGGCCTGGAGTGCCGTTTTCTGCCTGGTTTTGGGCGGATGCGCGAAGAAGGAAGATGCCGTGGCAGAGCAGGCAGCGGCAGAGCAGAAACTGGCCGAAGCGCAGCAGCAAGTAGCAAAGGCCGAGGATGACCTCGCCAAGGCGCGTGAGAGGGCTGCAACGGGCGAGGTGGCGGGTTCGGGCAGGAGTCGGGGCGGCGGGAGCGCGGCGCAGCCGGGAGCGGCCGTGCCGGTGGCGCCGAAGACGTATACGGTGGCGGCGGGGACGCCGGTGAGCGTGAGGACGGTGACGGCGATATCGACGAAGTCGGCGGCCGATGGCGCGCCGTTTGAGGCGACGCTGCATCAGCCGCTGGTGGTGGATGGATATACGGTGGCGGCGAAGGGGGCGACGGTGAAGGGGATTGTGACGCAGTCCGATCCCGGAGGACGGGTGAAGGGCGTGGCGTCGTTGACGGTCAGCTTGCAGTCGATTGAGACGGCGGGCGGGCAGGTGGTGAAGATCGATACGACGAACTACACGCGGTTGGCGCCGAAGTCGACCAAGAAGGACGCGCTGAAGGTGGGTATCGGCGCGGGCGTGGGGGCGGCGATCGGGGCGATTGCCGGAGGCGGCAAAGGCGCGGCGATTGGTGCGGGCGCCGGCGGTGCGGCGGGCACCGGTGCGGTGATGGCAACGCGGGGCGACCCGGCGGTGCTGGCGAGCGAGAGCCTGATTACGTTCAAGTTGCAAGCGCCGGTGACGGTGACGGCAGGGAAGTAGCAGTCCGACTGAATGACGATTGGCAAACTGAGAAGCTGGGTCTTCACAATTCCACTGGAATGGGCGGTGACGGCGGTGATGATCACCCTTGCCGTCGTCACCAGCGTTGTCGCGCCGGCGGGGCGGTGGCAGAGGTTTCTGTACCGGTTGTGGGCGCGGATGGTGCTGGGCATAGCCGGGGCGCGGGTGAGGGTGCATCACGCCGGGAGGCTGGATCCGGATGCGAATTACGTTGTGGCGGCGAATCATCTGTCGCTGATGGACACGCCGCTGATGCTCTGGAGCCTGCCGCTGGAGTTCAAGTTCCTGGCGAAGCGGGAGCTGTTGAAGACGCCATTCATTGGCTGGTATCTGAAGCGGGGCGGGCATTTAACGGTGGACCGGAAGAGCTTGCGGTCGTCGCTCGAAAGCATGAACGAGAGTGCGCGGCTGATCAGGGAGCGGAGGCTGTCGGTGCTGATTTTCCCCGAAGGCACGCGGGGGCTGGGCGAGGTGCAGCCGTTCAAGGACGGGGCGGCGTATCTGGCGATTCAGTCGGGGGTGGCGGCGGTGCCGGTGGCGATCCATGGGACCGAGGACGTGCTGGCGGCGAAGCAGTCTGAGTTCCGGACGGCGGACGTGGATGTGATGATCGGCGAACCGATCCCGGTGGACGGGATGACGCTGAAAGACCGGGGGCGGCTTACCGCCGATCTGCACGCCAGGGTTTCGCAGATGCTGGCGGAATCAAAGGCACGGCGGGCGATTCAGTAGTCTGGCGCGAGCGTTCGATGTGGGCGACGGCGGCGCGGGTGAAGCCGGCGACGAAGGGCTTGCTGGAGTTCAGCAGATTCTCTTCGGTCATGATGTCGAGCGGGATGTCGGGCTGGGCGCCGATGTTTTCGATGTAAGGGGATTCGGGGAGTCCGGGGGCGGTGCGCGGGACGGGGCGGACGCCGAGGGTGATGCTGAGCGAGGCTGAGGTCTCGGAGTAGAGGCCGAGGGTTTTTTCCAGCGACAGGCCGCCGCCGCCGGCAGTGGGCTGGCCGACGAGGAGGGAGCGGCCGGCATCCTGGAGGATGGCGGGGAAAACGTCGGCCGACGACGTTGAGAATTCATCGATGAGAGTGACGATGGGTTTGTCGTAGGCGGTGGGGTTGCCGGCGGAATCGGTGAGGGGATAGATGTCGAGCGAAAAGCCGCAGGCGGGGATGAGGCCGGTGCGGCCGCGGAACTCGTAGTAGGCGGTTTCGATGTCCTTGAGGAACGCTTGGAGCATGATGATTTCCCAGGGCGACGCCCCGAAGTCGATGCCGTCGAGGAGGTCGTAGCGGAACTGCTGGACGATCTCCCAGGTGGGGCGGAACTCGTCGCCGACGGTGACGAAGGGGTGCGGGATGAAGCGGCGGAGGACATCGTTGGTGAGGCAGACCGAGCCGCCGGGATTGCGCATGACGTCGACGACGAGGCCGTCGGTGTTGCGGCGCATGTAGTCGATTTCAGTGTCGAGCTGGCGGAGGAGGCTGGAGGAGGCGAAGAACGAAGAGGGGAACGAGGGGATACGGATGAAGCCGATCTTGTAGCCGGAGTCAGTGTAGGTGCCGGAATAGATGTAGGCGCCGGAATTGGGTCCGAGGCGGGCGACGAAGGTTTCGGGCAGGGTGAAGACGGGGGCGACGTTGCCGAAACCGCGGACGCGTT
>PNKE01000080.1 GCA_013822245.1 Candidatus Solibacter sp. | reverse complement strand
ACGGCCATCACGGCCATGAAGGAAGGCGCGCAGGAGTATATCGTCAAGCCGTGCAACCCGGAGGAGATATCGCTGCTGGTGGACCGCATCATCAAGGTGAAAAACCTCCAGCTCGAGAATCAGATGCTGCGGAAACGCCTCACCGGCCAGTACGAGTACCGCGACATCATCACCAAGAACTCGAGGATGCAGGCGATTCTGTCGCTGGTGCGGGACGTCTCCAGCCTTCGTTCGACGGTACTGATCCGCGGCGCCAGCGGCACGGGCAAGGAACTGATCGCCCGCGCCATTCACTATTCGGGCGACCGCGCGTCAAGCCCGTTTGTCGCCGTCTCCTGCGCCTCGCTGGCGGAAACGCTGCTCGAAAGCGAGCTGTTCGGCTATGAGAAGGGCGCGTTCACGGGCGCCGGCAACCAGACCAAGGGCAAATTCGAGGCCGCCGACGGCGGGACCATTTTTCTCGACGAAATCGGCGACATCCCGCCTAAACTCCAGGCCGATCTGCTGCGCGTGCTCCAGGAACGCCGTTTCTACCGCCTCGGCGGGACGACCGAGATCCAGGTGGATGCGCGCGTCATCGCGGCGACGAACAAGGACCTGGCCGAGGAGGTCCGCGAAGGGCGCTTCCGCGACGACCTCTACTACCGCCTGAACGTCATCGAAATCAACATTCCGCCGCTGGCCGAGCGCCGGGAAGACATCCCGCATCTGGCGCGGCACTTCGTCGCCCGGCTGTCGTCCGAGATCGGGAAGGAGGTCTCCGGCATCGGCGACGACGCGCTCAAGGTCCTGCTGGACTACGATTGGCCAGGCAATATCCGCGAACTCGAAAACGCCGTCGAGCGCGCCATCGTCACCACCCGCAACCGCTCGCTAAGCGCGGAGGATTTCGGGTTTCTCGAAAGCGCCATGCGGGCCCGCGCCAACTGGGCCGTCCCAGCGATTCCCCTGCAGGACATCGAGAAGATGGCCGTCGAATCCGCCCTCGGACGTTCGCGGGGCAATATCAAGGAGGCGGCGGCGGCGCTGGGCATAGACCGGTCCACACTTTACGAGAAGATCAAGAAGTTCGGCATTCAACGCTGATGTCCAGCCGGAGGCTCCGGACTACAATGACGGAAACTTCATTCAGACCATGCCATTCCATGCCGATGCGTTGATTGGCGGCCCATCGGAGCCGACTGGGAAGACCACAGTGTGAGCAGGTGCGAGGTGAATCCATTCGCCACTCCAAGCATGGCAGCGGGATACGCAACGGCCCGGCCGCCGGTCCATGCCATCGTCGTTGACAAAGTCCGGGAGGCCTATTGCGGGCGATTGCAGCCGTTGCGCGCCGTGGACATCGGCTGCGGCGCAGGGCTGTCGACGAAACCATTAACCGCCTTCGCCGAACAGTGCATAGGCATGGAGCCCTCGGTGGCGATGCTGAAGCTCGCCCGCTCAATCGTGCCGGGGGCGCGGTTTGTCGTCGGCATGGCCGAAACGCTGCCGTTCCGCAGCGGTTCGATCCAGTTGATCACGGCCGCGGGTTCGCTGAACTACGTCAACCTGAACCGCTTTTTCCCGGAGGCGTTGAGGGTCCTGGATAAGAGCGGTTTTCTGGTGGTCTACGATTACCCGACGGGACGCAGCTTCCATTCCTCCGAGGATCTCGACCTCTGGTTCGGCCGTTTTCGCGCACGCTACCCGAAGCCGCGGTCCGAGGCGCTGAAACTGACGCCGGAGATCCTGGAGCGCATCGTGACCGGCTTCCGGCTCGGTCCGCATGAATACTTCGACACCTGCATCCGGATGACGTGGCAGGCGTACGCGGCGTACATGATGACGGAGACCAATGTGGCAAGAGCGATTCGTGAAGGCGAGCGCGAGGAGTCGATCCGGGCCTGGGTTGAGGAGACGCTGCCGCCGGTTTTCGATGGCCGGGAGCGGGATGTCGTCTTCCGCGGGTACTACGCATGCCTGGAACCGGCGCGCGGCGCCAGTTCCAAGCACTTTCAGTAGACGGACGGGAAAAGGCAAGGCGTGGAACCGCAACGGCGCCCGGCGCCGGGGAGACGGGGCCGTGTCCGCGGAACCAGGATGCGCCCGGATGGACGCACCCGGCGTGAACGCGGGCGGCAGTCGCGGGCTTTGCGCCGCGGGTCCAGCGTGCGCTATCTTGGTAAGCGGTGAGGTGCGAGAGTGGTTGAATCGGGCGGTCTCGAAAACCGTTGAACCTTTACGGGTTCCGTGGGTTCGAATCCCACCCTCACCGCCATCCTATAAGTCTCAACGGCCCGGCTCTGCGCCAAAAACGGGGGACGCCGCGGCCTTGAGAACAGTTCACCCGCATTCCGTAATTGTTGAAGTTCCGGAGGCCGGAGGCTTGTCTGTTGAACAGTTCCATCTTGGGGTGGAAGCCTTCGGTCATGCTGTTGTTGCGGGTGAAGCGCCACATCAGCGCTACTGACCGACCACCCTGAACCCGGTGTAGGAAAGCCTCGCCTTCCCTGTGGACTTCGGATCCACCGGACGATCGGCGCTTCCGCCCATCACCTTGCCCGAGCCGTCCCTGGCCGTCACCCACTCGGCCACGTTGCCGCCGAGGTCGAACAGCGGCTCCTCGCCCGTGCCGGCGTAACTGCCCACGGCTTTCAGCAGCGCGCCCTCGCCCAACCCGTCGACCATCGACGCCAGGCGTTTCTCGTCGTCGGCGTTGACGGCGTAGCCGGCCCAGGCGTCCAGCGTGTTTTCGCTCTTCGACGCCTTCAGCATCGATCCGAGCTCCTCTTCCGTGCCCAGCCGGTACTTCCGCCCGGTCTTGCCCGACAGCCATTGGCAATAGGCCTTGGCATTGTCGAACGTAATGCCGCTGGCCGGATGGTTCTCCGTCCCCGGCTTGACGGCGTAGGAGGAGTCAAAGGCCTTGTACTGCGCCCGCGTCACCTCGAACCGCCCGACGTGGATCGGCCCGCGCCCGACGGTCTCCGGCACGTCGCTCTGCTTCGCCAGCAGCGCCGCGGCGGCGAGCGGCGATTCCTTCCTCAGCGCCACGTTCCCGTCCGGCTTCGTCTGGAACAGATATTTGTCGAACCAGGCCAGTTCCTCTTCCAGTTTGCGCTGCTGGTGGACGAGTTTGCGCGGCCCGTGCGCCTCGCCGGGGAACAGGATGAATTTCACGCCCGTCCTGCCGTAGTGCTGCAACGCCCGGAAGTGCTGCCAGCCCTGCTCGGTGGGCACCTGCTTGTCCTCTGTGCCGAAGAAGATGATGGTCGGCGTGGTCACCTTGTCCATGCGGAACAGCGGCGACTTCCTGATGTACAGTTCGGGATCGTCCATGGGCGTCTTGCCCAGGTAGTACTGCTCGAAGGAGTCGCCGAAGACGGCATTGCCCCAGTCCGAGGTCCAGTTGACGTTGCCCGCGCCGGCGCCGGCGGCCTTGTAACGGTTGGTCCGGGTGGTCAGCTCGATGGTGATGATCGAACCGTTCGACCAGCCCAGCACGCCCAGCATGCCGGGATCGACAAGCCCCCTGGCGATGAGTGAATCGACGCCGGTTTCGACATCGATCCATTCGAGGTCGTTGTACTTGCCGCCGGAGATCGACTCGCCCCATTTGAGGCCGTAGTTGGACGAGCCGTGGTAGTTCGGTTTCAGGATGAACGCGCCGCGCTGGGCGAACAGCTGGTGCGGGTAGCCCCAGCGCTCGGAGAAGGCGTCCATGTCGACGCCGTGGGGGCCGCCGTGGATCATGACGACCAGCGGGTGCTTTTTGCCGGCCTGGTAGTTGTGCGGGTAGTAGAGGATGCCCTCCACCTGCTCGTCGAGCGCGCCCTTCCAGGTGACCAGTTCGGTCCGGGCGATGGGTTTCTTTTTCCAGCCGGCGTTGGTTTCGATGAAGGGTTTGGCTTCGGACACCTTGTTGCCATTGAGCCTGGCGATCATCTGGACGGCCGGCGCCGACGCCGTCGTATAGGTGTAGACGGCGAACGACCCGTCGCCGGGAACCGCGAAACTCATCATGTTGGCGGCGTGATCGCCCTCGATCCACTGGCGGGTGAAGCCCGCGCCGGATTTCGAATAGCGCGCGGCCTTGTTGCGGGCGCCGTTGGCGAGCAGGGCGAGGAAGCCGTCCGGGGTCACGGTGACGCCGCCGCCGTAGCCGCCGAGGCCGTTCTCCCAATCGAGTTCGATCTTCCGGTGGCGGCCCGAGGCCACGTCATAGGAGTAGAGCAGGTTGATCGAAGCGTTGTAGAGGTAAGGGTGGGTCGTGTAGGGGGCGGCGAAGTAAAAACTCTTCGAGTCCGGCGTCCATTCAAACCCCCGCGGATAGAGCTTGTCGTTGGCAAACAGTTGCTTCGACGTCCCGGCCGCCAGTTCATGCAGGAAGACCACAGGCTTGATTTTCTGGTTGAAGATCTCGGCCAGCGAGCGGTTATGGACGGTGACGGCATACTTGCCGTCGGGCGAGACGGTGACCGACGTGATGCGGTCCGTGTTGGCGGTCAGGCGGGTGGTTTTCGAGCCATTGATTTCGAACTTGAACAGGCGGACGGGCGCGGCGTTGTCCTCGTCGTCGACCACCTGGGAGGTGTCCTTGCGCTCCTTCACCTTGTGGTCGTGAAGCGAGGGATCCTCGGGCGCGGCGATGAGCAGAGTGTTGTCGTCGATCCAGCCAAAGGAACGGACGCCGCGCTCGAAGCGGGTCAACTGCCAGGGTTCGCCGCCGCGGGTGTCGATGAGCCAGATCTGCAAGCCGGCGGGGCCCGCGGCGGGCGCGTCCGCGTCCGGGGGGCCGGCGGGCTTGCGGGCGGCGAGGAAGGCGATGCGATTGCCGCCGGGGGAGAAGCGCGGAGAGGAGCAGTTGTCCCTGCCGCGGGTGAGCGTGATCTCGTCGCCGCCGGCGGCGGGTTTCATGAAAAGGTTGGAGACGGATTCGCCCTTCTCCTTGTCCATGCGCGACTTGATGTAGACGGCGAGTTTGCCGTCGCGGGAGAGTTCCAGCCCGCCGACCGATTCCTGGAAAAGAACGTCGTCGACGGTCCATTTTTCGGATGCCGCGGCGGCCATGATGGCGAGACAGGCCAATCCGATCAAAGAGAGTCTATTCATTGATACAGCTCCGCACCTGCAAGGGGATCGAAACACCATACTAACCCGATTCCGGGAGCTGGAGGCCTTGGGGCCGGGGAGGCTGAGGCGGGGCAAGCCTCAGGGGAATGGCCTATCGGGGAATCCCCCCATTTGAGGGGGCCTCTCCCCTCATCGGGTGTGTATACGGCTGGGGGAGATCGAAGTAGATTTGTAGAGTACTTCGCGTAAGACGAAGACCTGAGAACGAAGTTCAAATTGAGTCGAGAGTCGAGTTCGCCGAGGATCGGAGAAGCCAATGCCTGCTGGCCGTCCTGCCACGTCCCGCCAACTGCCGCAATGCAGAATGGAAGGAATGAACTGTCACGAGTGCGTGCGCGGCAACGCGCGGCTGGTCGCCCGGCTGGCGGCTGACCTGAACACGTCCTCGATGCGGCAGCTTTTCCAGACGATCTACCCTGAGCGCGCATGTCTGCCGATGGCGACAACGTTTGTTCAGATCCTGATGGACGAAGCTCCGGCCCGCCGTCACATGGGGCGAGCCGCGCTGGCATATCAAGCGGCGGTGGCCTGATCCGGCGCCCGCAGCAGGCGCCAGGAAATGAAGAGGGCCAAGCATACCGCCAGCAGTGAACTGAGGGCGGCCATCGCCAGAACGGCGAGGCCAGGCGCGAAGGCGGATTCGCCGAGTTGGGAGACCAGTAGCGCGCCCCGGTGGAGGTAGAGCGACTGCACGCCGTCCAGGCTGTTTTTCGAAAGCGTCATGCCGGCGGAGTAGGGGATGAGTTTCACCCACCAGGTCAGCAGGAGCATGCAGGCGGAGAGCGACACGGCCGCGGCGGCGGCCAGACGGCCCAGCAGGCGGGCGCGGGCGAGGGCCGAGCAGAGCAGGACCGAGAGCAGCAGGGCCAGCGGTTGGGCGTACCAGGGTCCGGCGCTGAATGCGGCTCCGTTGGTGAACCAGAACGACACGCTGATGGCGTAGGCGAGCGAGGCGGCGAGCAGCCCGGCCAGGGGCCACAACAGGCCTTCGGCGCGCGGGATGCGCTGGCGCCAGTCCTGGACGGCGGCTGACAGAGCGGCGATGGCGGCGAGAGCGAGCAGGGCGAAGACGAGGTCGCGCGACATGGGGGTGAAGGAGTTGTTGCCTGTCCAGACGGCCTGGCGGGCCATTTGAGTGATGGCGCCGGGCCAGGGGACAAGCAGCGAAGCGCTGAGCGGGCTGCCGGCGCGGACCTGGGAGGCGAACTCGTGCATGCCGCTCAGGTTCGAGTAGACGGCGAGGTTGCGGATGTACCAGGGAAGCGCTGCCAGCAAGGGCCAGAGGGCGAAGGCGGCCTGCCGCCAGGGAAGCTTCAGAAAGAGAATGAGGACGATCCAGGGGGCGACGGCGAGCATCGAGGCCTTGGTCAACAGAGCCGCGGAGAGCAGCGCCGAAGCGATGACGCCGAGCCGGCGGGACGGCGCTTTGAGGAACGCGGCTCCGGCGGCGGCGGTAAGCAGGAACAGCGGCAGCACCAGCCAGTCATTGGCGACGTGCGCCGCGGTGGCATGGAACATCTGGCTGGAGAAGGCGATGAAGGCGGCGGCGTGGCGTGACGGGGCAGGCAGTTCGAGCAGGAGGGCAAGCCAGAACAGCGCCAGTGCGCAGGCGATTGAGGAGATGACGGCGGCGAGGATGCGCAGACGGAGGACACGGTCCTGGAGCGATGGCGAGCCGGGCAGGCGGTCGACGGCGGCCATGACGATGTAGGCGAGTGGAGACTGCTGCGCTTCGTAGTTGCCGCCCCCGGCGGGCAGGCCGGGTTTGAGCGCAGAGAGTTGCGCGCGCATGGCGGCGCGGCGCTGGGGCGGAAGGCGGAAGTATTCGTTGAAGGTGATGCCGGAGCCGAGGTTTTTCACCATCAGGTGGCTCAAGGGGACGAGCTTGAGCGATGCCGCGACTTCGCCGTCGAGGGTGGATTGACCGACGCGGGGCAGGTGGCCGAGGCGGGCGTAATCGCGGACCAGACTGTAGTGGAAGGGTTCGTCGAAGCCTTCCCAGAGCGGCAGCACGGAGGCGTAGAGGACGGCGTTGAGAAGGGCGAAACCGATGATGAGCCAATCGGCGGCGGAGAGTTTGCGCAAGAGGGAACGAACGGCCGACGGCGGTCCGGCGGAGGAGTCTGGCGAACTGGCGAGCGAGGTCATGCGCTGGGTATTTCGAGATCGCGGTCACGGACGCCGATGAGGTAGAGGATGGCGTCGAGGCCGAGCGAGGCGAGCGATTGATCGGCCGAAGCGCGCACGAGCGGCTTGGCGCGAAAAGCGATGCCGAGGCCGGCGAGGCGGAGCATGGGCAGATCGTTGGCGCCGTCGCCGACGGCGATGGTCTGTTCGAGGCTGAGGCCTTCGGCGGCGGCGATTTCAGCAAGGCGGCGGGCCTTCATGGCGCCGTCGACGATTTCGGAATTGACTTCGCCGGTGACGCGGCCGCCGCGGATTTCGAGTTCATTGGCGTGGAGGTGGTCGATGCCGAGGCGCGACTGGAGGACGCGGCCGAAGAAGGTGAAGCCGCCGGAGAGGATGGCGGTTTTGTAGCCGAGGCGTTTGAGGGTGGAGACGAGGCGTTCGGCGCCGCCGGTGAGCGGGATGCGGTCGACGACGCGCTGGAGGGCGGATTCGGGCAGGCCTTTGAGCAGGCCGACGCGGCGGCGAAACGAGGCCTGGAAATCGAGTTCGCCGCGCATGGCCGATTCGGTGATGGCCTTTACCTGTTCGCCCACGCCGGCTTCGGCGGCGAGTTCATCGATGACTTCGCCCTGAATGAGTGTTGAGTCCATGTCGAAGGCGACGAGGCGGCGATTACGGCGCCAGACGGATTCGTGTTGGAAAGCGATGTCGATGCCGCTGGAGTCGGCGAGGCGGGCGAGGCCGGTGCGGAGGGCGTCTTCGTCGACGGCGCCGCTGGCGCTGAATTCGACGCAGACCCGCGGCGCGGCGGATTGCGGGTTGAGCGGGGTGCGGGCGCTGAGGCGGTCGATGCGGTCGATGTTGAGGCCTGAGCCGGACAGGACGCCGCCGACGGCGGCGATGTCGGCGGCGCCGATGGAGGGTCCGAGGATGGTGACGATGAAGCGGCGTTTGGTCTGGGCGGCGACCCATTCGTCGTACTCGGCGGAGGTGGACGCCGAGAAGCGGACGGTGACGCCGAGCGAATGGGCCGAGAGCAGGATGTCGGTGAGCATGGCGGAGGAGCGCATGGCCTCGGTCATTTCGACGAGGATGCCGAGGGCGAGGGCGTCGTGGATGACGGCCTGGCCGATGTCGAGCACGCGCGCGTCGTGGCGGGCGAGGATGGAGGCGAGGGCATGGGTGATGCCGGGCTTGTCGTGTCCGCTGATCTGAATCAGCAGGGCGGATGAATCATTCATATCTGAGGGTTTCAACAGGGTCGATGCGGGCGGCCGAGCGGGCCGGGTGGAGCGTGGCGAGAAGCGAGACGCCGAGTGCGACGGCGGCGATCCAGAGGGCGTCGAGAAGGCGCGGTTCAAAGGGGACGAAGGCCATGGAGTAGATCTCCTGGTCGAGCGGGAACCATTGATAGTGGCCGGCGCACCAGGCCAGGGTGTAGCCGGCGACGAGGCCGAGGGCCGCGCCGGCGGCGCCGATCAAGAGGCCCTGGGTGACGAAGATGCGCGAGATCTGGGCGCGTCTGGCGCCCATCGACATGAGCACGGCGATGTCGCGGCGCTTCTCCATGACGGCCATGACGAGCGCGGTGAGGATGTTGAGCGCGGCGACGAGTTGGATGAGCGAGATGGTGACCAAGCTCACTGTCCGCTCCATTTTGAGCGCGCCGAGAAGCTGGCGGTTCTGCTCCATCCAGTGGGTTGCGCCGAGGGCCGGGCCGGCGGCGGATTCGGCGGCGGCGGCGATGGAGGGGGCTGAGTCGAGGGAGTCGACTTTGAGTTCGATGGCGTTGGCGACGTCGGCGAGCGAGAACAGGCGCTGGGCGTTTTCGAGAGAGGTGACGGCGTAGGAGTTGTCGATGTCGTAAAAGCCGGTCTCGAAGATGGCAACGACGCGGTGACGGATTTGCAGGGCGCGGGGGCCGAGCGGGGTCAACTCGCCTTGCGGCGAGACGACGGTGATCCAGGAGTTGAGAGTCATGCCGGTGCGGCGGGCGAGCGGAGCGCCGATGACGAGGGTGCGCTCTTCAGCGAGGCGGTCCAATGCACCTTCGCGGATGGCGTGACGCCATTCGATGGACTCCGGCAGCACGCCTTTAAGAGTGGCTTCGGCCGACTGCATGGGGCCGGCGAGAAAGACCTTGCCGTAGAGCGCGGGCGCGGCCGATTTGACGCCGGGCAGGGCCTTCATCTTCGTGGCGACGCCGCGCCAGTCCGTGATGCCCGCGCCAGGCTCCTTTTCGAGCAGGACGACGTGGGGGGTGGCGCCGAGCAGCGTGGTTTCGAGCGTCGAGCGGAAGCCGTTGTTGATGGCCAGGGCGATGACCAGCGCCATGACTCCGGCGGCGACGCCAATGACCGAGATGACGGTGATGACGCCGAGAACGGCCTGCCGGCGCTTGGCCCGCAGGTAGCGCGCGGCGACGAAGAGTTCGAAGGCGCGCAGCAAGAGGGGTTACTCCTTCTCCAACGCCGGAGGAGCCGGCGCTGGACGCTCCGAGGCCGATCGGAGCCAGCCGGCGATGCCGATGGGGCCTTCGGGGCGGAGCAGCGGGAAGAGGATGACGTCGCGGATGGATTTGGAATCGGTCATGAGCATGGTGACGCGGTCGATGCCGATGCCTTCGCCGCCGGTTGGGGGCATGCCGTAGCAGAGGGCGCGGAGATAGTCTTCGTCCATCTGGTGGGCCTCTTCGTCGCCGCGCTCCTTCATGGCGAGTTGCATTTCGAAACGCCTGCGCTGCTCGTCCGGGTCGTTTAATTCGGTGAAGGCGTTGCCGATCTCCATGCCGGCGGCGAAGATTTCGAAGCGGTCGGTCATGGCCGGCTCTTCGGCGTTCTGCTTGGCGAGCGGCGATACCTCGACGGGGTATTCGTAGATGATCGCCGGCTGGATGAGGGCGTCCTCGCAGTGGCGTTCGAAGATGTCGACGAGGGCTTCGCCGGGCGTGGCCTTACCGGAGTGGCGGCCAAGCCAGACGGGGTCGCGGACGTCGTCCATCGAGGGCTTGTCCTTGCCCTTGTAGAACTCGCAGACGGCTTCGCGGATGGTGAAGCGGCGGACGTGGCCGAAGTCGAGTTTGGCGCCCTGGAATTCGATTTCGGAGGAGCCTGTGGCGTCGATGGCGACGTTCCTGAGAAGTTCCCCGGAGAGGTCCATCAGGTCGTTGTAGTCGGCGTAGGCCTGATAGAACTCGAGCATGGTGAACTCGGGGTTGTGGCGGGTGGAGACGCCTTCGTTGCGGAAGTTGCGGTTGATTTCGAAGACGCGTTCCATGCCGCCGGCGATGAGGCGTTTGAGGTAGAGTTCGGGGGCGATGCGGAGATAGAGGCCGATGTCGAGGGTGTTGTGATGGGTGACGAAGGGGCGGGCGGCGGCTCCGCCGTAGAGCGACTGCATCATGGGCGTTTCGACTTCAATGAAGGCGCGGGCTTCGAGCTGGCGGCGGAACGAGGCGACGACCCTGGCGCGGGTTTCGAAGGTCTTCTGAACTTCGGGGTTGGCGATGAGATCGAGATAGCGCTGGCGGTAGCGGATTTCGACGTCTTCGAGGCCGTGGTACTTTTCGGGCAGGCCGAGGAGGTTTTTCGACAGAAACGTCATCGATTCGACGTGGACGGAGAGCTCGCCGGTGCGGGTGCGGAACATGTAGCCATCGACGCCGATGACGTCGCCCATGTCGACGAGCTGGTAGAGCGAGAAGTCGCGTTCGGGGACGGCGTCCTTCTTGACGTAGATCTGGAGGCGCGAGCCGCGCTGCTGGAGGTGCATGAAGCCGGCCTTGCCCATGCGGCGGACGGTCATGATGCGTCCGGCGATGCGGACGCGGGGTTTTTCGGCGTCAAGCTCTTCGGCCGTCTTCGGGTTGAAGATGGCGTGAAGGGCGTCGAGGGTGTGAGAAAAATCGAAGCGCTGGCCGTAGGCGCGGTAGCCGAGCGCTTCGATTTCGCGGATGCGCGTGAAGCGCTGGTCAAAGAGTTCCTGTTCGAGGGACAAGTCGTTTTGGCTCCTGGGGGAGAAAGACCATTATAAAATGGGCGTACTTGAAGTCCCTCACAATTGTTATCCCGGCATACAACGAGCAGGGCCGGCTTCCGGCGACGCTGGAGGCGGTGCTTGCCCATCTGGACGGGCTGAAACTTGAGTATTCCGAGGTGGTGGTGGTGAATGACGGATCGCGCGACGCGACGGCGCAGGTGGCGCGTGACGCTGCATCAAGAGACGCGCGTGTGCGGCTGGTGGAGAATCCGGGCAACCGCGGCAAGGGCTATGCCGTGCGGCATGGCTTGCAGGAGGCGCGGGGCGAGTGGGTGCTGTTCACGGACGCGGACCTGTCGGCGCCGATCGAGGAGCTGGCGAAGTTGACGGCAGCCGTGGAGGCAGAAGGCGCGGATGGGGCGATCGGATCGCGGGCGCTGGACCGGAGCCTGATAGGAGTGAGGCAGCCGGCGTTCAGGGAGATGAGCGGGCGGTTTTTTAATCTGGCGATGCGGATGATCACGGGTTTGCCGTACCGCGACACGCAGTGCGGGTTCAAGCTGGTTTCAAGCAAAGCGGCGGCGCTGCTGGCGTCCAAGCAGCAGATCGAGGGCTTTGGGTTTGACGTCGAACTGCTGTACATCGCCAAGAAGCATGGGTTGAAGATTTTGGAAGTGCCGGTGAGGTGGAACAACGTTGAAGGGACGAAGGTGAGCCTGGCGAACGGACTGGCGGCGTTTCTGGATCCGCTGGCGGTGAAGCGGAACGACTGGCGTGGACTGTACAAGTAAGTACAGGTTCATGCAAAAATGGGAGCATGGCATATTCAGAAGTGTTGATCACGCCGATGCGTGAGGATTTGACGCGACATGGCGTGGTGGAGACGCGGACGCCGGAGGAGGTGGACCGGGTGATCGGGACGCACCAGACGGTGTTGATGGTGACCAATTCGGTGTGCGGGTGCGCGGCGGGCAAGGCGCGGCCGGCGGTGGCGATGGCGATGGAGGGCGAAGTGCGGCCGGAGGTAGCGGCGACGGTGTTTGCGGGCGGCGATGTGGAAGCGGTGGCGCACCTGCGGGAAAAGCATTTGCAGGGGATAGCGCCGTCGTCGCCGTCGATGGCGCTGTACCGCGGGGGCAAGCTGGTCTGGGCGCTGCACAGGTTTCAGATTGAGACGAGCACGGCGCCGGAGATTGCCGAGAGGTTGAAGGCGGCGTTCGCGGAGCACTGCGCCGGGCAGCCGGCGTAGAGGCGAGCGGGACCGATTCGGACCGGACGGTCCGCTATGCGATAAGATTGGCGTATGCGCAAACCCCTGCTGGCCGGCAATTGGAAAATGTACAAGACGCCGGCCGACACGAAAGCTTTTTTCGAGAAATTCATTCCTCTGGTGGCAGGCTCAGCCCATGCCGAAGTGGCTATTTGCCCTCCATTCGTAGCCGTTGCGGCGGCAGTTGACGCGACCGCGGGCAGCAATGTCGGCGTGGGCGGACAGGACTGCTACTGGACCAATAAGGAAGGCGCCTTCACGGGCGAAGTGAGCCCGGCGATGTTGAAGGCCGCCGGCTGTGAATGGGTGATCATCGGGCACAGCGAGCGCCGCCAGTTTTTTGGCGAGACCGACGAGACGGTCTCGAAGAAGACTGTTGCCGCGCTTGAAGCCGGATTGAGGCCGATCGTCTGCGTGGGCGAGCTGCTGGAAGAGCGCGAGTCCGGCCGGACGAACGACGTGCTGAAGACGCAGTTCGACGGCGGCGTGGCGCCGCTGACGGGCGAGCAGTTCGCCCAGATCGTGATCGCCTATGAACCGGTCTGGGCGATCGGCACGGGCAAGGTGGCGACGCCGGAGATCGCCGAGGACGCCCACAAGGTGATCCGTTCACTTGTCGAAGGCAAGTTCGGCAAGGACGCGGCGGACGCGGTGCGGATTCTCTATGGCGGATCGGTGAAGCCGGACAACGTGAAGGGCCTGATGGCGCAGCCGGACATCGACGGCGCGCTGGTTGGCGGAGCGAGCCTCAAGGCGGAGGACTTCGCCGGCGTCGTGAATTTCTAATCCCCGCTTCAGGGGAGAGAACAGGAAAACCCCGCCCGGTTGCCCGCACTTCCAGGCGGGGTCTTCTTTTGTCCTGAGATGCGGATTACGTGCCCTCGGCGGCGGCGCGGGTGATGAGGAAGAGTTTGGCGTCGCTGGTGTTGTCGGGCACCGAGCAGCCGGGGGCGCAGAACCATTTGGGGGCGGCGGCGCTGGCCGTTTGGATCATCTTCTGAAGGCCGACCAGGCTGGCTGACTTGACCCTGGTTTCATCGAGGCCGCCCATGAGCACGCCTGAATAGTGGCGGCGGGCTTCGGCGAGAGGGACGCCGGTTTCGACGGTGGAGTAGCTGATGATGGGGTCGCCCCAACCGGTCCAGAAGCGGTCGAGCCAGACGCCTTTGCCGTGCAGGTGGAGGGTGTTCACAGGCGCGCCGGCGGCGGCGTTGAGGATCATGCGGTCGAAGGGCGCGCTGAACTTGCCGTACTGTTCGCGCGTCATGACGGAGTCCTGAGCATTGGCGATGGCGAGAAAGATGCCTTTGGCGCCGGTGTCGAGGGCCAGCCTGGCGTGGGCGGCCTGTGATTTGGCGATGGCTTCCAGGGCATCGAGAAGCTGTTGCGGGTGCTCGGCCATGAGGCGCTTGACCTCGGCGGGCGAGGAGAGTTTTTCGGCGACGTTGTAAGGATTGAAGATGGTCTCGACGAAATACTTCTGGTCCTGGAGACCTTTGCTGATGAGTTTCAATGCCTCGATTTGAGCGGGGAAGGGGTTGTCGACGGTCTTCAGTTCCCACCAGTTGGGGCTTGCGGATTTGGGGTAAGGGAAGTCGCTCATGACCTTGACGAGGTCCATGCGGTAGATGAGCTGGAAGTGGAGGGTCTTTTTGGCGTGGGCTTCCGGAGGCTTGTTTTCGAGGCCGAAGTGGCGCCAGAAGCTGAAGGGCGCGCGGTCGGGCGTACCGCCGTTGAGGGCGAGGTTCATTCTCTCGATGGGCTTCATCCGCGCACGGCCGAAGAGAGGGGCGGCCGCGGCGGAAAGCAGGAAGGCGCGGCGGTTCACAGCAGATCCTCCGGCTTGTGAACGGGCGGTTGGGTGATCTCGGCGCAGCCCTTGCGGGCGGGCAGGAGTTTGCCTGGGTTCATGAGGCCGGAGGAGTCGCACATGTGTTTGATTTTCCGCATGACTTCAAGCGACTCCTGGCGGAACTGCTTGTCCATGAGGGCGAGTTTCTCGACGCCGATGCCGTGTTCGCCGGTGATGGAGCCGCCGACCTTGATGCAGTGTTCGAGGATGTCGAAGCCGGCGCTCTGGGCGGCTTGGAGGTCACCGGGCTTGCGGGCGTCGAACAGGATGAGCGGATGGAGGTTGCCGTCGCCGGCGTGGAAGATGTTGGAGATGGTGAGGCCGCGGCGTTTGCTGATGGCGCCTATTTCGCGCAGGGTTGGGGCGATCTGGGTGCGGGGGACGACGCCGTCGTGGACATAAAAAAACGGGCTGACGCGGCCGACGGCGCCGAAGGCGTTCTTGCGGCCCTTCCAGAGCAGGTCGCGTTCGGCGGCGGTTTTGGCTTCGCGGACATCGCGGGCGCGGCAGGCGCGGCAGGCGGCCTTGATCTTTTCGGCCTGTTCCTCGACGGCTTCGGTGAGGCCTTCGAGTTCGATGAGCAGGACGCCGGCGGCGTCGAGGGGATAGCCGGCGTGGGTTGCCTCCTCGACCATGCGCATGAGCGTGCCATCGAGCATTTCAAGCGCGGCGGGGGTGATGCCGCGGGCGGTGATCTCGGAGACGGTGAGACCGCAATCGTCCTCGGTTTCATAGATGGCCAGCAGGGTCTTGACGGCTTCGGGCTTGCGCATGAGGCGGACGGTGACCTTCGTCACCAGGGCGAGAGTGCCTTCGCTGCCGGTGAAAAGGCCGGGCAGGTCGTAGCCGGGGGAGTCGAAGCCGGCGGCGCCGGTTTGGATGATGCGGCCGTCGGGCATGACGAGTTCCATGCCGAGGACGTGATTGACGGTGACGCCGTAGGCGAGGGTGTGGGGGCCGCCGGCGTTTTCGGCGACGTTGCCGCCGATGGTGCAGGCGCGCTGGCTGGAGGGGTCGGGCGCGAAGAAGAAGCCGTCGGCCTGGACGGCGGCGGTGAGGTCGAGGTTGACGACGCCGGGTTCGACGACGGCGCGTTCGTTTTCGTAATCGACTTCAAGGATGCGTTTCATGCGGGCGAAGGAGACGACGAGGCCGCCGCTGGTGGCCACGGCTCCGCCGCTGAGGCCGGTTCCGGCGCCGCGTCCGAGCAGAGGGATTTTGTTGGCGGCGGCGATCCGGACGATGGAAGAGACCTGCTGCGTGGAGTTCGGGAACAGGACCAGTTCAGGACGGGCCTTGTCGACGCCGCCGTCGTATTCGTAGAGGCGCAGATCCTCGGGTTTGTCGAGGAAGCCCTTCGGCCCCACGGTGTCCACAAAGCGCTGGTGCGCCGCGGATGGGATCATGTCCGGCCTCCTTGGGATCTAGAGAAGAGACTCGAGGTCCTTCATCAATTCCGGCGATGACCAGTCGCGCGGGCCGATGTACTTGCGCAGCACCTTGCCGCCGCGGCCGATCACATAGGTTTCAGGATACTTGAAAGTCCCGTAGTTGGCGCTGATTTCGGCCGTTGCATCGAGGGCGGTTTCGAACGCGACGCGTTCGCTGGCGAGGAAGCGCTGATAGGCGGCCTGGTTTTCGTCGACCGAGATGCCGAGAACGACGATGCCCTTTGGGCCGAGCGCCTGAGCCATCTGGTTCATCGACGGTGTCTCCTCCTTACAGGGCGGGCACCAAGAGGCCCAGAAGTTGAGCACCAGCAGGCGGCCGCCGAAATCGGCGGGCGAAATGCTTTTGCCGCTGGTGGTGGTGATCTTAAAATTGGGAGCGGAATCGCCGACTTCGGCGATGCGTTCGCGGATCGAGTCGAACACGACGAATGCCAACGCGGCGAGCACGGAGGCGGCGGCGATCCGCAGTCCCTTGACGGTCTTCTCAGTATTCATGCGGTACTTATAATTGTATCGGGAGATTGCCCCCGCGCATCCGACCAGAGGGGAAGCCCCGTCAAGAATGCTCATCACCCGCAGAATCGATTTTTCGGCATCGCACCGTTGCGCAAGCCCGCAACTCAGCGAAGCGGAGAACCTGGCGGTCTTCGGCGACGAGGCCAATCCACGCGGCCACGGGCACAATTACGTGGTTGAGGTGACGCTCGACGGACAGGCCGACGCGGTGACCGGGATGATTATCGACCTGAAGGAAGTGAAGACGATCCTGGAGGACGAGATCGTCCGGCCGATGGATCACCGGAATTTGAACCACGAGGTTGCGCCGTTTGACAGCGTGACGCCGACGGTGGAGAACCTGGCGATCGAGATCTGGCGGCGGCTGGAACCGCGATTCGCGATGACGCCGGCGCGGCTGCATTCGATCCGGGTGCATGAAGGCGAGGATCTGTATGTCGATTACGGGGGGCCGCGCTGACGATGCCGGCGGTGAGGCTCACGCGGCGGTACCGGTTTTCGTCGTCGCACCGGCTGCACGCGCCGGTGTTGAGCGACGAGGAAAACCGGCGCATCTATGGCAAGTGCAACAACCCGTACGGGCACGGGCACGACTATCTGCTGGAGGTGACGGTGGAGGGCGAGGCGGATGCCAGGACGGGCCGGGTTCTGCCGTTGGCGCTGCTGGACGGGCTGGTGCGCCGAGTGGTCATCGAACCGATGGACCGGCGGGATTTGAATACGGAGATTGACGAATTCGCCGCGCTGGCGCCGACCACCGAGAATCTGGCTGTTGTGGCCGCGCGCCGCATCAGTGAGGCCTGGCCCCATGTGCTGCCGGGGGTTGCGGCGAGGCTCGACAAGATTCGCATCCACGAGACGCGAAACAACATCTTTGAGATCAGCGCCGCCGATCCCGCGGTCCGGCAGGGCAGTGAAGCCGCGGAACAGCGGCAACGGGTAAAGACATGAATCCCTTGAAATCCATCGAAGAAGCCGAAAGAGACGGGCAGCGCGGCGAAGGTATCATCGCCGCACACATGGAAGACATCCTGCGGGAACTGGGCGAGGATCCATCGCGAGAGGGGCTGGCGGCGACGCCGATGCGGGCCGAGAAGGCGCTGAAGTTTCTGACCTCGGGCTACCAGGCCGACTTGCAGGACATTGTGAACGGGGCGATCTTTGAAGAGCGCTGCGACGAGATGGTTGTCGTGAAGGACATCGAGTTTTTCTCGCTGTGCGAGCACCATCTGCTGCCGTTTTACGGCAAGGCGCATGTGGCCTACATACCGAACAACCGGATCATCGGGTTGTCGAAGATTCCGCGCATCGTGGACATGTTCGCGCGGCGGTTGCAGGTGCAGGAGCGGCTGACCAAGCAGGTGGCGGAGTGTCTGCAGGAACTGCTGGACGCGCAGGGGGTGGGGGTGATCATGGAGGCGCGGCATTTCTGCATGATGATGCGGGGCGTCGAGAAGCAGCATTCGGCGACCACGACGTCGTCGATGCTGGGCGTGTTGAGGCGGCGCAAGGAGACACGCGACGAATTCCTGTCGCTGGTGAGGCAGAACTCGCTTTACGCGTGACGCCGGTCCGGCGGCGCTTGGGTTAGGATGGTGATGAATGAGGGAGCAACCGAGGCAGTTCCAGGTAACGGATCCGTTTGGGCGGAGGTGGGAAGTGGAATTCCGCTGGCTGCAGAACGCGATTTCGATCCGCCACGCCGATACGGTCGATCTGAAGTACTACATCAGCGCGGGCGAGGAGCGCCGTGAGCTGGTTGTCGCACTGCCGCACCCGTTGCTGCTGAAGTTGTGCGCCGAGCGCGGCCGGACGCTGACCGACGCCTGGTGCCTGCGGCTGGGGGCGGCCCATGTGAGGCACATGATCTCGACCTGGGCCGACATGGACGGGACGCTGGCCGAGCCAGGGGCGGCGGAACTCGCCGTATACAGCGCGGAGATCGAGGCCGCCGGAGATGCGGCGCGAGAGCTGGCGGCGCGGACGCGCTAATAGATCACAGCTTGAACATGGCGCGGAGGCGCTTGGTCTGAACGCGGCTGACGGGGATCTCGCTGCCGCGCTTGTCATCCATTCTCAACTGATAGCTGGACTTGAACCAGGGCACGACTTCCCGGATGCGGTTGACGTTGACCAGGAAGCTTCTGTGGACGCGCCAGAACAGGGCGGGATCGAGAGCGGACTGCAAATCCTCGATCGTTTTGTAGTTTGACTGGCCTTCGACCGATGCGGCGACGACGGAGATCAGGCCGTCTTCAATGGTCGCATAGACGATGTCGGAGGCGTCGACAATCCAGTTGCGGCCGCCGCTGCGGACGATCAGTCTGGCGGGCGCTGACGGCATGGCGGGCGCGGGCGCCTGGGCGGGTTCGGGTTCGAGGAAGCTGCGGCGCAGGCGGGCGATGGTGAGGGCGAGGCGGTCGCGGTCGACGGGTTTGAGGAGGTAGTCGAGGACCTCGGCCTTAAAGGCCTCGAGGGCGTACTGTTCGTAGGCGGTGCAGAGGACGAAGGCGGGTTGAGGGGCGTGGCGTTCGCGCAGACGGTTGATGACGCCGAGGCCGTCTAGGCCGGGCATCTGGACGTCGAGAAAGACGAGGTCGGGTTCGAGTTTTTCGATCTTATCGACGGCGTCGAGGCCGTCGGAAGCCGTGGCCACGATTTCGATCTCGCCGTGATCCTTCAACAGGTAAGCGAGTTCGTCGAGGGCGAGAGGTTCGTCGTCGGCAAGGATGGTGGAGATGGTCGGCATCGCGCGGCCGCTCATGCGCCTGTTAGTATAGCAATTGGGCCTGCGCGTAGACGGAGACGTGGGGCCCCAAAGAAGGAGTTAACCCTTGTCCGTTGAACCCCCAGTGAAGATTGCGCCGGCTGAAGGCAGGCTTGGCGTGCTGTTGCCCGGCATGGGCGCGGTGGCGACGACGTTTGTCGCCGGCGTTGAAGCGGTGAAGCGCGGTGCGGGACTGCCGATCGGATCGCTGACGCAGATGGCGACGATCCGGCTGGGCAAGCGCACCGAAGGCCGGACGCCCTACGTCAAGGACTTCGTCCCGCTGGCCGGACTCGACGACATGGTCTTCGGCGGCTGGGACATATACGAGGACACGGCGTATGAAGCCGCCCTCAATGCGAAGGTACTGGAGAAGAGCCTGCTGGAAGTGGTGAAGGAGCCGCTGTCGGCGCTGAAGCCGATGAAGGCGGTGTTCGAGCAGGAGTACGTCAAGCGCATCAACGGGCCGAACGTGAAAACGGAAGGGTCGAAGATGGACAAGGCGCAGGCGCTCATCGACGACATCCGGAATTTCCAGAAGACCAACAATGTGGACCGCACGGTGATGGTGTGGTGCGGTTCGACCGAAGTCTTCCACCGCCCGGCGGCGGTGCACCAGACGCTGGCATCGTTCGAGGACGGGCTGGCGAAGAACGATCCGGAGATCGCGCCGAGCCAGATTTACGCCTACGCTTCGCTGATGACCGGGGTGCCGTTCGCCAACGGCGCACCGAACCTGACGCACGACATTCCGGCGCTGCTGGATCTCTCGCGCGAGCGGGCGCTGCCGATCTGCGGCAAGGACTTCAAGACGGGGCAGACGTTCATGAAGACGCTGCTGGCGCCGGCGTTCAAGGCGCGGATGCTGGGCGTGAGCGGTTGGTTTTCGACCAACATCCTGGGCAACCGTGATGGCGAGGTGCTGGAGGATCCGGGCAGTTTCAAGTCGAAGGAAGAGACCAAGCTATCGGTGCTTGAGTACATCCTGCAGCCGGACCTATATCCGGAGTTGTACAAGGACCTCTACCACGCGGTGAGGATCAACTACTATCCGCCGCGGGGCGACGCCAAGGAAGGCTGGGACAACATCGACATTTTCGGATGGCTTGGGTATCCGATGCAGATCAAGATCGACTTTCTGTGCAGGGACTCGATACTGGCGGCCCCGATCGTGCTGGACCTGGTCATCTTCATGGATCTGGCGCAGCGGGCCGGCATGAAGGGCATACAGGAATGGCTGAGCTTCTACTTCAAGGCGCCGATGACGGCTCCGGGGCTCTACCCTGAGCACGACCTGTTCATTCAGTTGATGAAGCTGAAGAACACGCTGCGCTGGATGCGGGGCGAGGACCTGATCACGCATCTGGGCCTGGAGTATTACGACTAGGCCGAGGGCGTTTAGAGGGCGCGCCGCGGCGCGCCCGATGCGAATTCCGACGGGAGGCGTGCGAGCGAAACGATGAAAGTACTCGTGATCGGCGGGACGCTGTTCATTGGCAAAGAGGCCGTGATGCAGATGCAGAAGGCGGGCCATGAGGTGACTGTTCTGCACCGGCGGGCGGAGCACGAACTGGGCAGGAAGGTTGGCAATCTGCAGGCCGACCGCAACGACGTGGCGGCGGTGAAGGCGGCGGTGGCGGGCAAGACGTTCGATGTGGTTTTCGACAACGCGTATGACTGGGAGCGGGGGACGCCGGCGGCAGTGATACAGGAGACGGCCAGCCTGTTCAACGGGCGGATCTCGCGCTATGTTTTCATGTCGAGCGTGGCGGCGTATGCGGAAGGGCTGAACCACCACGAGGGCGACGCGCTGGCGATGGACGATCATCCGGACCGCTACGTCCGGCAGAAGGCGCAAAGCGAGCGAGCGTTGTTCCGCCTGCATCAGAGGCACGGGACGCCGGTGGTCACCATCCGTCCGCCGTTTGTCTACGGGCCGGGCAATCCGTTCTACCGCGAGCAGTTTTTCTGGGACCGGATCCGGGACAAGCGTCCGGTCATCATGCCGGGCGATGGCCGGCGGCTGATGCAGTTTGTCTATGTGAAAGACCTGGCGCAGGCCTGCGTGAAGGCGATGGAAGCGCCGGGGATCGCCGGGCACGCGTTCAACATCGCCTGCCCGCGTCCGCTGACGCAGGCCGAAGTGGTGGACTCAATCGCCGCCGCCGCGGGCAAGCCGGTGCAGACAGTGCGCGTTCCGCGGGAGAAGATCCTGCGCATGGGCGGGCACCCGCACGGGCCGAAGCTGTACTTCGGGACGTATTTCGACATCCCGCCGATCACGATGATCGTGGCCAAGGCGCAGCGCGTGCTTGGGCTCAAGCCGACGCCGTTCAGCGAGGGGCTGAAAGATACCTACCGCTGGTATATGCGCAACCGCAACAAGGCGGAAGCCGACTACAGCTTCGAGGATGCCCTGCTGGAGCGCATCCGAGCAGCCAGTTGACGCGGCGGACGCGCGCGCAGACTGCTGGCACGGTTGAACTCGCGCTGCTGGCCGCGCTCGCGGCCGCGCCGCCGGCGCATGTTGAAATCACCGCCGAAGCCGAGCAGTATGCGGCGCGGGAGAATGACGCCGTGAGGCGCTGGCAGGTGGTGAGGGCAAACCACGCGCTGCCGGATACGCGCCGGGCGCAGGCCGGCAAACTGATTGCGGGCGAGAATTTCTCGAACAAACATGGCGAACTCGCGGCGCCGCACTCCCAGGTGGAGTTCGCCGCGGCGGGGCGATACTATGTGCGGGCCGGGGCCTATTCGGCGGGAACCGGGGACAACAGCATCCACGTGGGATTGAACGGCGAGTGGCCGGAATCGGGGCGGCGGGTGCGGTGGTGCGAGGGCAAGAATACGTGGCGTTGGGAATCAGGGCAGCGCACGGCGGCCAATCATTGCGGCGAGCCTGGAAAGATCTGGCTGGACGCGGCTTCGGCGGGCTGGCACAGGGCGCCGTTCTCGATGCGCGAGGACGGATTTGAGCTTGACCGGTTCACGCTGACGGCAAACCCGGCCTTCGCCGCCCCCGCGCGCTGAGGGTAACTACCGCGGCTCGATCAGCGCAGCGCAACCGCCGCTGGCGGCCAGGCCGAGGGTGAGGGGATCGCCGCCTTTGATGGCGGCTTCGCGGATGACGACGGATGTCTTGGAATCGCCGTCGCACCAGGTTTTCAGGGTGTACGGCGCGCCTGGCGCGAGCATGCCCATGCGCAGTTCCACAGTGCGCGAGCGCTCGTTGGTGATCGCCCCCAGATACCAGGACTGGCCGGAGCGGCGCGCAATGACGGCATGTTCGCCGACGGCTCCGGCGAGCGAGCGCGTTTCGTCCCAGGTGACGGGAAGATGGTAGAAGAAATCGAGTTCGGGCGCGTGCTCGACCTGGTCGGGACGGTCGTACCAGAACAGGAACTGAAGCGGGCTGTAGACGACGACGCTCATGGCCATCTGGTGGGCGCGGGTGGTTTTCAGGCGGGGTGTGGTCCAGCAGATGGTGTAGTCGTAGGCGCCGGCTATGGCGCGGGTGAACGGAAGGGTGGCGTTGTGCGAGGCGGTGGGCATGTGCTCGTTGCCGCGGACGCCCTCGGCGGTAAGCAGGTTGGGGTGGGTCCGCTGCCAGCCGCTGGGGCGGAAGCTGTCATGGATGTCGACAACCAGCTTGTGATCGGCTGCTTTCCTGACCGACTCGACAAGCCAGCGCGGCCAGCGTTGGCCGTCGACCTGGACGAAGCCGAACTTGACGCCGGCGACGCCCCACTTTCGGAAGAGCGGGAAGATGAGGTCGCGCTGGCGTTCGAGGGCGCGGCGGTTGACGTAGAGAAGGACGCCAATGTTGTTCGACCTGGCATAGCGGATGACCTCATGGAGGTCGAGCCCGCCGTGGTCCGGGATGGCGGCGATGCGTTTGGGGTCTGGGGAGACCTGGGAGGCATCGGATGAGTCGTCGTATTCGTGGCCGTACCAGCCGGCGTCGTATTCGATGAAGTCGATGCCGCGTTTGACGGCGAAATCGACGGCCGCCTTGCCGCCTTTGGTGGACAAGGTGACCTCGCGGAGCACCTTGCCGGGCTTCACCCAGCGGTAGTCGCCGACGGGGGGCGGGTTCAGGTTCAGCAGCAGGTAGTTACGTTCCATCAGGTCGCCCGGTGCGCGGCCCAGAACAAGAACCCGCCACGGTGTTTCAAACGGCAGAGAGCCGCGCACGGGCCCGTCCAGTGCGGGCGTGAGCCCGCCCGCGCCGTCGGGACCGAGAAGCATGCGCGGATAGTCGACCTGGCCGGCTTCGGCGAGCGCGGCCCAGTTGCCGCCGCCGAGTTCAACGGTCAAAGGCCGCTCGCACCCGGGTTTGAGATCCTTCACCGGGACGCGCTCGTACTCTCCTTCGGCGCCGTGTTGCTGCCAAGCGTAGGATCCATCGGGGAAGCGGAATCCGGTGGCTTCGCCGGCAAACTCGAAGCTGCCCTTGCCCTCCAGCCGGTAGCGGAAAGCGAAGCCCTCCTCGTAGACGCGCACGACAATGGTGAGCCGGTCGAAGCTGAGCGTGAGTTCAAGGAAGTTATCGGGGATCACTGCGCGTTCGCCGTAGAGGGGCCTCCACGTTCCGAGAACCAGTTTCCGCGAGGAGGATATGAACTTGCCGGCGGGCCAGCCGTCGAGCGCGAGCGGGGACTCAAGCACCGCCGGCTTGCCGCCGAGAACCGCCGAGTAGGTGATGCGTTCGCCGTCGATGCAAACCGTGACCTGGACCAGTTCGTCGGGCGAAACGGCCACCTCGCGCCTGGGTTCAGCGGCGGCGGCGAGGCAGAGCGCGGCCGCCAGGATGGATCGGGCGAAGATGGCAGGGTGCACGGCTTTGGGTACTCCGTCAGTCGGTTGAAGCGACAGGCCTGGGCATGGAGGCCGGGTCGAACCTCGGCAGCGGCTGCTCGCGGTTGGCGACGTGCCAGACGGCGGCGGCGATCACCGCCGAAGCCTTGATGAGGTCGTCCGGAACGACGCGTTCGTAAGTATCGAGATTGGTATGCCAGGTGTGGGTGAAGTATTCGATCGGGTCCTGGCCGAGGCCGACGGCGGTGAGGCCGGCGGCGCTGAACGATGTTGAATCCGTGCCGCCCTCGCGGCGGCTGGCGTTGGCGGAAGCGCCCACGACGCCATATTCGGCAAACGGCGCCAGCACTTCGCGCAGCACAGCGGCGGCTTCGGCGGGGCCGAAGACCGAAGCGCCGCGGATGCGGCCGGCGCCGCTGTCGATGTTGAAGTAAGCCGTCAGTTTCGAGAAATCGGGCTTGGGGTTTTCAAACGTGCCGAAGTGTTTCCTGACGTATTCCTTCGACCCCAGCAGGCCCTGTTCTTCCGCGCTCCAAAGCGCGATGCGGATGGTGCGGCGAGGCCTGAGGCCGCAGGCCTGGAGCACGCGCACGGCTTCCATCATCATGGCCACGCCAGTGGCGTTGTCGGTGGCGCCGGTGGCGGCGTGCCAGGAATCGAGGTGGCCGCCGAGCATTACGACCTCATCGGCTTTGTCCGTTCCGGGAATCTCGGCGACAACGTTGAAGGTGGTTTTGCCGGCAGGGAACAGGCGGTTGACGATTTCGAATTCCATTTCGACGCGCTCACCCATGGCGAGCAGCCGGGCGGCGCGGCCGTAGTCCTCGTTGCGGAGGATGACGGTCGGGACGGCCTTGTTCACGTCGTAGGTGCGGTTATGGAAGGCGCGGATCATGCCGTGGGCCATGCCGCCGTCCATCACTTTCACCAGCGCTTTGTTGGCCACCAGCCAGGCGTCGATCATCGCGGTGGCCTGGGCGGCAGTAAGTTTCGACGGGTCGGGCTTCGGCCGGTCGCCGATGCCTCGCGGACCGCCAGGGCCGCCCTGACCGCCGTAGCGGGCCTTGACGGCCTCGTCGGTCATGCGCTTGGCAGGCGGAGTGAAGTCGACGGGCACGGCAACGGCCTTGCCCACCATGACGATCCCGCCTTTGACCTTGGCCGCGTTGGCCGCCAGGTATGCCGCCAGTTCGTCCCTGGTGGCCGGCGACGGCGGCTCGATCTGGACAACGGCGCCCCTGGCGCGGCCCTTGGTGGAGGGCGTCCAGGCGAGGACTTCAAGCACGAGGCTGTCCTCGACGGGCGCGGTCAGATATCCGGCGGCGCGCTGGTTCACCCAGCCCGGATGGCCGAAGTCCCAAGGTTCGAGGTTGGCGTTCTTGAGGCCCCATGAGGTCAGTTGCGCGGCCGCCCAGCGGGCCGAAGCCTCATAGCTGGGCGAGCCGGTGAGGCGGGCGCCGAACCTGTCAGACAGCACGGAGACGTGCTTCATCACCTGGGTTTTTTCGATCGCCTCCTGGCGGATCCTGGCATTGGCTGAAGCATCGATCACCTCGGCGCCGGGCGCAACGAGGGCAAAGGTCAAGAGAAGAGCGAGCGGCCTCATATTTTGCCAGCATACGCCAGCAGGCGCACCGGCCGCCTATGGCTTCTGGCGGTCGGGATCGGCCACGGGAACCTTCAACTCGCCGCGCAGGCGCGCCAACTCGGCCTTGAGGCGCTTCACCTCGGGCGCATAGGCGGCATCGCCGTAGACGCTGCGCATCTGGCGCGGGTCTTTCTGGCGGTCGAACAGTTCCCATTCATCAGTCTCGTAGAAGTGCGCAAGGGTGTAGCGATCGGTCCGGACGCCGCAGTGGCGGGCCACGGCGTGCTCGCCGCCCTCGTAGTACTGGTAGTAGAAGCTGCGGCGCCAGTCCGCGGGCGTCTGGCCGCGCATGACAGGGAGGAGGCTGCGTCCCTGCATATCGGGCGGAACCGGCAGGCCGGCGGCGTCGAGGAACGTTTCGGCCAGATCGAGATTGGCCACCATCTCCTTGGCGACTGATCCGGGCCGGATGACGCCGGGCCAGCGGGCGACCATCGGCGAACGGATTGACTCCTCATAGATCCAGCGCTTGTCGTACCAGCCATGCTCGCCGAGATAAAAACCCTGGTCGGAGTTGTAGACAACGATCGTATTGTCCGCCTCGCCCGCGGCGTCGAGCCAGTTGAGGATGCGGCCGACGCTGTCGTCCACCGATGATACGCAGGCCAGGTAGTCCTGCATGTAACGCTGGTACTTCCAGCGGACCAGGTCCCTGCCCTGGAGTTTGCGGGCGTGGAAGTCGGCGTTGCGGCGGCGGTAGGCGGCCTCCCAGACGCGGCGCTGGGCGTCGCTCATGCGATTCAGTTCATTCACCGGACCCTGCTGGTCCGGCGCATCGCCGGTCAATTTCAGATCCATGCCGAGCCGCATGTGGCGGTCGATCTCCATGGCCTGATTGCGCGCGGGCGAAGCGCGGTGTTCGTAGTTGTCGAAGAGGTTATCAGGCTCGGGGAAGGTGACGCCCTCATACATGCTGAGCTTTTCGGGCGCGGGGCACCAGTTGCGGTGCGGGGCCTTGTGCTGGCACATGAGCAGGAACGGGCGCGAAGCGTCGCGGCCGTCGAGCCAGTCGAGTGAAAGGCCGGTGGTGATGCCGCTGACATAGCCGTCGCGGCGGCGGTTGCCGGAAGGCGTGATGAAGTCGGGGTTGTAATAGCTGCCCTGGCCGGGGAGGATCTCCCAGGCATCGAAGCCTGTGGGCCGCGATTGGAGATGCCACTTGCCGAACAGGGCGGTCTGGTAGCCGGCGGCGCGGAGAAGTTTGGGAAACGTCTGCTGTTCGCCGTTGAAGCTCTGGCGGTTGTCGATGACGCCGTTCAGGTGCGAGTACTTGCCGGTGAGCACGACGGCGCGTGACGGGGCGCAGATGGAATTAGTCACGAGGGCGTTGTCGAAGCGGACGCCCTCGCGGGCGATGCGGTCGATATGCGGAGTGCGGTTCAGGCGGCCGTCGTAGGCGGAGATGGCCTGGTAGGCGTGGTCGTCGGAGAAGACGAGGACGATGTTGGGGCGCTTGCCTGATTGCGCCAGCGCCGGTAGAGCGGGCAGGCCGCCGAGAAATCCGCGTCGAGTGATCATGGGCCGCACCTTCAGCCCCATTATCAACAAGGCGCCGGGTTGAGCGCTGAAAGGGAAACCGCGCCCGGACGTAAGTGCCGTCAGCAGAGCGGTTCGGGCGTGAACTCCCGGGGCCTTCCGCGTCCGCTCAAACTCATCCGCGCTTCCCGCTACACTGGTAGCGAGGCAGCAGGGGATGATCGCCCGGCGCTCACACTCTGCCATGCACGGGA
>PNKE01000064.1 GCA_013822245.1 Candidatus Solibacter sp. | reverse complement strand
CGGCGCGACGTGCTGGACAAGGTGGTGGACCAGTTCCGGGAGCACACATCGGATGTCTGGTATAGCAAGACTGCGGGCGAGTTGCTGGGCGGGGGCGTGAGCTGCGCCAAGTGCGGCGGCGCGGAGTTCCGCAAAGAGAACGACATTCTGGACGTGTGGTTTGATTCGGGCGCGAGCCACCTGGCGGTGTTGACGGAGAAAAACGATCTGCCGTGGCCGGCGGACATGTACCTGGAAGGCGGCGACCAGTATCGCGGCTGGTTCCATTCGTCGATGCTGGTGGGCGTGGGTTTGCGAGGGTCGGCGCCGTATCGCGAGTGCGCGACCAATGGCTGGACGCTGGACGGCGATGGCCGGGCGATGTCGAAGTCGCTGGGCAACGTGATCGAGCCGGAAGAGATCATCAGGAAGTACGGCGCGGATGTGCTGCGGCTGTGGGTGGCGTCGGTGGCGTTCCACGAGGACGTGCGGATGTCGGAGCTGGTGCTGACGCGCATGACCGAGGCCTACCGCAAACTGCGCAATACGTTCCGCTATGCGCTGGGCAACCTGCACGATTTCAACCCCGTGGCGGATGCGCTGCCGGCATCGGAGCTGGAGGAGATCGACCAGTGGATTCTGCGGCGGTCGGCGGCACTGGTGGAGCAGTGTTCGAAGTGGTACGACGAGCTTGCGTTCCACCGGGTGTATCAGGCGATCTACAACTTCGCGACGACGGATTTGAGCTCGGTCTATTTCGACATTCTGAAGGACCGGCTGTACACGTCGGCGCCGAAGTCCAAGGCGCGGCGGAGCGCGCAGACGGCGATGTACCGTGTCAATCACGCCCTGGTGCGGCTGGCGGCTCCGTTGCTGGCGTTCACTTCTGAAGAGGCGTGGTCGCACATGCGGCTGGCCGAAGGCGAGCCGGAGAGCGTGCATGTGGCGCTGCGGCCGACGGCGGAGGAGTTGACCGCCGGGCTGGAAGGCG
Source organism: Candidatus Solibacter sp. (assembly GCA_013822245.1). GTDB lineage: Bacteria > Acidobacteriota > Terriglobia > Bryobacterales > Bryobacteraceae > PNKE01. Next base: position 26,869 of record PNKE01000064.1, on the reverse strand, counting down.
CGGGCGAGGAGCTGATGGCGCGCTGGGCGCGGCTGCTTGAGGTGCGCGACCAGGTGTTGAAGAGCCTGGAGACGGCCAGGAACGAGAAGCTGATCGGCGCGCCGCTGGAGGCGAAGGTGATGCTGGAAGCCGACGGGACTTGGATGCCGCTGTTAAAGCGGTATGAGAGCCGGCTGCCGGCGGTGTTCATCACAAGCGAGGTGGATCTGGTTGAATCCACCGGCGGAGCGGACCTGGCGGTGACGATCCGGAAGGCGGCGGGCGGGAAGTGTGACCGGTGCTGGAAGTACACGCATGACCGGGGCGTGGATGAGACGCTGCCTGGCGTGTGCGGGGCGTGCGCCGAGGCGGTGAAGGAGATATTGGCGAGTTGAGCACCGGCATCGACTGGCGCCCGCTGGCGCTATCGGGACTGATTGTCGCGGCAGACCGCGCGTCGAAGCTGTGGATTGAGTCCAACGTCGATGACTGGCGGGTGATCCACGTCATCCCGGGGTTGTTCCAGATCGTCCACACGAGGAACACGGGCATTGCGTTTGGGATGTTCCAGGGCCCGGACGGCAGGAGTTCGCCGCTGCTGGTCGCCTTTTCGCTGCTGGTGATGGCGTTCATCGGCTACATTCTCTGGGGAGCGATCAAGCCGGGTTCGACAGAGCATTGGACGAGCCGGTTCGGGCTGGGGCTGGTGATGGGCGGGGCCGCCGGGAATATGCACGACCGTCTGCGCTGGGGCAGCGTGACCGACTTCCTGGATTTCTACCTGGGGTCGAGCCACTTCCCGGTGTTCAACGTGGCCGACAGCGCAATCACGGTGGGCGCGGGGCTGCTGATCCTGGGCATCTGGCAGGCGCACCGGGACGAGCGGCAATCGAAGCCCGGCGGCTGAGCCGGCGCGTCAGACGGTACAGATTTTGACGGCCTCGGCGAGCGAGGCGAGCGGGTCGCGCCTGGGCACGAACTCGTGGGCGAAGTAGCCCTGGTAGCCGGTGTCGGCGATGGCGCGGGCGATGGCGGGGTAGTAGAGTTCCTGGGTATCGTCGATTTCGTTGCGCCCGGGGTTGCCGCCGGTGTGGTAGTGGCCGAACCACTGGTGGTTTTCGCGGATGGTGCGGATGACATCGCCCTCCATGATCTGCATGTGGTAGATGTCGTAGAGCAATTTGACCAACGGTGAGTTCACTTCCTTGACCACGCGGACGCCCCAGGCCGATTTGTCGCACATATAGTCCTTGTGGTCGACCTTGGAGTTCAGCAGTTCGAGGACGATGAGGATGCCCTTGTCCTCGGCGTATTTTCTGATGCGGTTGAGGCCGATGACGCAATTGGCCGCGCCCTCTTCGTCGCCCATGCCGCGGCGGTTGCCTGACATCAGGATGATGGAATGGGCTTTGGCGGCGGCTGCGTCGGCGACCATGGCTTTGAATCTCTCTTCGATGGCGGGGTGGTTCTCCTTGCGGTTGAGGCCGTCGGCAATAGAGGCGGGGCCGGGGACGCAGGTGAGGGCGAGTCCGTGTTTTTGAGCGGCGGGCCAGTCCTGTTTGGGGAGCAGGTCGATGGCCTGGATGCCGATTCGGGCGCAGGCGGCGGCGAAATCGTCGATGGGGATTTTGCCATAGCACCAGCGGCAGACCGACTGTTTCAGGCGGCCGGCGGGGGCGGCGGCTGCGGTCGAAGATGCGGCGGCGGCGAGGGAGGCGGCGGTGAGGAAATGGCGGCGTTCCATGCCGGATAGGGTATCAGACGGGTAGGATGGTGGTGATGCCGGCAGCACTGATCGCGACCCAGATGCGGAAGATGGAGGTGTGGGCGGAGCGGGCCGCCGAGGCCTCGGTCTATCTGGGCGGGGCCGTGGTGTTGAGCCTCTTCGTGGTGTGGGGTGCGAGGCGGTTTGCGGCCTATAGCGCGAATCTGATCCAGGAGCGCGGCGGGCCGGACCAGATCGAGATGGAGAAGCAGACGGCGACCATCATCACGCTGGTGCGGCGGATTCTGCTGGCGCTGATCTGGACGCTGGCGGTGATCCTGGCGCTGGAGAAATTCAAGTTTGACGTCAAGCCGCTGCTGGCCGGGGCCGGTGTGGCCACGATCGCCATCGGCTTTGCCGCGCAGAGCATTCTGAAGGACTGGATCAATGGGTTTTTCCTCATCACCGAGGGCCAGATCCGCATCAACGACGTTCTGAAGATCGGCGAGTTTTCCGGCGCCGTGGAAAAGATCTCGCTCCGGACGGTGTCGCTGCGGTCGTTCGACGGCGTATTGCACGTGATTTCGAACGGCACGATCACCGCGTTTTCCAACATGACGATGGCGTTCTCCTATGCCGTTTTCGACGTGCCGGCCGATTACGCGCAGGACGCCGATCTGATGATGGACCTGATGCGCAGGGTGGACAAATCGATGCGCGAGGACGCGGAATTTTCTCCGTTGATCCTGGATCCGATCGAGATTGTTGGCGTGGACCGGTTCACCGAGCAGGGCGCGATGGTGAAGGCGCGGCTGAAGACGCAACCGAGCCGGCAGTGGCCCGTCGGCAGGGAGTTCAACCGGCGGCTGAAGGCGCTGGCCGACGCCGAGGGAGTGGTGATTGCGACGGCGAAGAGGTCACTGAGCCTGACGCCGGGAACTGGCGGCGCCGATGCGGGCGGGGCGCATGAGTGAAGGACAAGGAGGCGCCATGACCGGATTCGACACGCGGCAGTTGAGCGGTCTGGAGTGGCATCAGCAATCCACTTTCGGGCAGACATACCAATTGAAATCCGGCGATTCGGTGATCGCTGAACTGGCCTTTCCCAAAGTCCTTGGGACGCTGGCCGAGGCGAGGACCGCGTCCTCGGCATGGTCGTTCAAACGCAGGGGCGCGTTCACGGCCGTGATCGGGGCCAGGCGTCTGGGCGAAGAGCGGGAGATTGCGACATACCGGCCGAACTGGTCGTCGAGCAAGGGGCTGCTCAAGCTCGAGAACGGGGAGGAGTTCCATCTCAAGCCGGCGAACTTCCGGGCCAGCGAGTGGGTGCTTTCGACAGTCGACGGGCAGGAATTATTGCGGTATCACAATCAGGGATTTCTGAAGCATGGGGCGCGGCTGGAGATGACCGAGCGGGCGAAACAGCACCCGCAGTTGCAGTTGATGGTGGTGCTGACGTGGTACATCCTGGTGATGTATCGGATGGATTCAAGCGCGGCCGCCGCCGCCGTGCCGGCCGTTTGATGAATTGAGCCGCGTGAAGCCGCGGAAAAGCTGTTCCACGCGGCCGCTCACGGAGGATTCTCCCCGCCAGCGTCACCGCCCACCCAACCGCCGGGTGGACCCTCCAGCGGTTCCGCGAGTGCTTCACTTACGGCCATCCACACCGCTATCTGATCCACGGCCGCGATTCCATCTCGCGGCCAGCCTGGATTCAGAACTGATGGAGTTCGGCCCGCGCGTGTGGAAGACGCCGGTCCGGGCGCCGAAGGCGAATGCGTACCGCGAGAGGCCCATCGGGACGATTCGCCGGCAATGCCTGGATTTCTTCATTCCGATCATCGAACGGCATCTGGGAAGGATCGTGAGCGAGTTTGTGAACCATTACGGCTGCGGCCGCCCGCATTCCGCCTTTGGGCCAGCAATCCCGCAACCTTCCCAGGCCAAAGTCCCGGCCGGCCCGCATGGACACAAGCTTCCGGCCGGGTACCGGGGCGAGGCAACGCCGGCGCCCGGCGGGCTGCATCACGAATGAATTTGGGCTGGGGAAGCAGGCTGCGCAGCCGCGGGTGAGCGTCGGGGACTTCGTGTAACGTTGTCAACACTCCACGCGGAACCAGTTGATTCCACGGGCGGCCGTTATTATTGCGGACCACGGGCCACAGGATGGCTTCAACTGTTGACACCTCCGGATGATAGTGATTTAATTCACACTAGTTCTGATTCGCTTGATCGCATCGGGAGGTCTGTAAGCTCTATGAGACGACTATTCATGGCCGCCGCCTGTCTGGCGGCGCTCTGTCTTTCAACTTACGCGCAGGAAGCGCGCGGCAGTATTCAAGGGCGCGTGACGGATCCCACGGGAGCCATCGTGCCCGGCGCCAACATAACGGTGACGAACACGGCGACGAACGCGTCCCGCCGTCTCGTCACAAATGATACCGGCTACTACGAAGCCAACCTCCTCGAACCCTCTTCCTATACCGTTGCCGTGGAGTCGCGGGGCTTCAAGAGGTCCGTCCGCTCGGGCATCACGCTGAACGTCTCGGCGCGAATCGAGATCAACGTCACGCTCGAACTGGGCGGTGTCGCCGAAACAGTCGAAGTCACTGCCGAGGCCCCGCTTCTCGAAACCACCACCGCCAGCGGCGGCCGTGTGCTCGACGGCAGGCAGATCGCCAATCTGCCATTTTCCGATACCAATCCCTTCGCCCTCTCCGCGCTCGCCCCAGGCATGCAGTGGACCGGCCAGCCCGAATACCGCCGCCCGTTCGATAACGGCGGAACTTCGGCCTTCAATACCGCCGGCGGTGTCGGCCAGAATGAGTACACCATCGACGGCATGACCGTCACCGGTTCCGGCCGCCGCGTCGGCTTCACCCCGCCTTCGGATTCCATCACCGAGTTCAAGCTTGAAACCTCGAACTTCGACGCCAGCCAGGGCTTCACCTCCGGCGCCGCCATCAACGTCAGTTCCCGCTCCGGCAGCAACGCGCTCCACGGCGCTTTGTTCAACCAGCACTGGCAACAGCGCTGGAACGCCACCCCGTTCTTCACCCGCGAGCCGTTTGACGCCGGAGTTCGTTCAGGGACCATCCCCGCCGACAGACAGAAACAGGCCACCGGCCGTTCGAACAACTACAGCATGACGGCCTCCGGCCCCGTCTTCATCCCCAAGATCATCAACGGCAAGGACAAGCTCTTCTGGACCTTCACCTGGAACGGCATCCGCCAGTCCAAGGCCGAAACGACCTCCTCCACTGACCGCACCGTGCCCACCACGGCCATGCGGACCGGCGATTTCTCCTACTTCACCACCATCGCCAATCCCAACCGCTTCATCATCCACGACCCCCGCTCCGCCCGTCAGGTCGGCAACCAGGTGCACCGCACCCCCTTCCCCGACAACAAGGGCATTCCGGTGCTGAACCCCGCCTACGCCAGTTTCGTGAAGCTCTATCCGACGCCCAACAATATCGCCGGCAAGGTCACCCCCGAGATGACCAACAACTACTTCGCCGCCGCCATGCCCAAGGATGAGATCTTCGACTCCATGGTCAACCGCTACGACTGGGTGGTGACCGACAACCACCGCCTCAACGTCCGCTGGCAGTGGAACGACCGTCTGGCCGACGAGTACGACTGGACCTACACGACCGCCCGCGGAATGCACTCCAATGGCCTCACCCGCATCAACCGCGGCGGCAACATCGGCTACATCTGGACGATGAACTCGTCGAACATTCTCGACGTGAACCTCGGCATCTCACGCTGGGAGGAGGGCTCGCGCAACCAGTCGCGCACGGCCCTGAAGGCGGTCGACTTCGGCCTGCCCGCCTATATCGACCAGCGCGCCGATCAGTTCACCCAACTGCCGCGCGTCGACTTCGACACCATGCAGGATATCGGCGACAGTTATCCCGTCATCGGCACCAAACTGGTCAACGCCGAGTTGCGCGTCTCCATGACCACCATCATGGGCAACCACTCGTTCAAGTACGGCATCCAGGAACGCAAAACCAACTTCGCAGCAGCCGGACCTGGATCAAGCACTGGCTACTTCCAGTTCCGCAACCCCTGGACCCGCGCCTCGAACGTCGATAACGTCGCCGTTAACCACGTCCACGAGTGGGCGGCCTTTATGATGGGCGTGCCGAGCGGCATGAGCATCGACTCGAACGACACCTTCTACTTCCGCTCGCCGCGCCGCGCCCTGTTCTTCCAGGACGACTGGCGCGTCAACAGCAGGTTCCGCCTGTCGCTCGGCCTCCGCTACGAGCGCGAAGCCGGCGTCGATGAGAGCTTCAACCGCGGCATCGCCTGGACTTTCACCGATGCCCCCAGCCCCATCACCAGCATGGTGCAGGCCGCCTATGACGCCAATCCGATCCCCGAAGTCGCCGCGGGCGCTTTCAAGGCCACCGGCATTTCGAGCTACCTCGGCACCAACGGCTTCGACACCGCCACCAAGGGCACCCACGTGTTCCTGCCCAAGATCGGCGCCACTTACTCCATCAACAACAAGACTGTCATCCGCGGCGGCTGGGGCATGTATCAGGACACCCTGAACGTCTCCAACGACCGCCCCGCCACCAACGGCTACACCCAGGCCACCGGCACCCCGATCAGCAACGACGCCGGCCTGACGTTCTGCTGCGGCGTCAACGACATCGCCGGCCTCACCGCTTCGAAGACCCCCATGCACGATCCGTTCCCCGTCCGCCCGGCCAGCGGCAATACGCGTTTCGACGATCCTTACGGCTCGGCCCTCGGCGGCATCGCCCTCTACAACGGCGACTTCAACTCCCGCCTCTGGGCCTACAGGCCGGCGCTGCAGAACCGCTGGAGAATCGGCATCCAGCGCGAAATCGCCCGCAACCTGATGGTGGACGTCTCATATAACGGCGCCTACGCCCTGATCCCCGTCCAGAACAGGATCAACTACCTGCCCCAGGCCAATTGGACCACGGGCATGGTCCGCGACCAGGCCAAGGACAACCTCCTGAACGGAATCGTCCGCAATCCGTATAACATCACAAACCTGGCCGGCCTGGCCACCTCCAATCCGACGCTCCACCGCTTCGTCAGCGGGCAGGGCTTCTACACCAACCAGAACATCGCCCGCCACCGCATTCTGCGCGGCTACTCGATGTACAACAACCTGCGCGACTTCCAGATCGGTGGAGAGGACCGCATCGGCAGAAACCACTATAAGGACCTCCAACTGCTGGTCGAGCGCCGCATGACCAGCGGCTTCCAGACCTCTTTCATGTGGACCTGGGCCTCCGGCCGCGTTTCGGACTGGATGGCCAACGAGTTCGACCAGGCGCCCACACTGCGGTTGAACGACAGCGTCCGGCCACACTCCATCGCCTGGACCGCCGTCTATGAAACCCCGTTCGGCAAGGGCCGCAAATTCGCTTCCGACGGCTTCATCTCCCACATCATCGGAAACTGGAACCTGTCCTGGGTCTATCAGTACACCTCAGGTCCAAGTCTCGGCGACTGGGACAACCGGTTCTTCTACGGCGACATCAACCAACTCGAGAACCTGTGGAAGCACAAGGAAGTCCGTAGCAAGGACTACCTGGCCTGGTTTGACCCGGCCCTCACCTGGCGCACCAACACAGCCCCTCCCTCCGGCTTCGTCGGATTCGAGGGCCGCTCGGCGGCCCAACCCGGCAACTACCATATGCGGGTTTTCCCGAATCGGTTTGACTCCATCCGCGAGGATGGTATCGACAACATCGACCTGAAGATCGAGCGGCTGTTCCCGATCAATATGGAACGTGGCATCCAGGCGCGGTTTGCGTTCGATATGTTGAACGCCAAGAACCATACCAACTTCACTGCGCCAATCATGGATCCGACCAACGCGAACTTCGGCCGGCTGACCAGCCAGCGCGGTCTGTCCCGCGTTCTCCAGTTCACCCTGCGCTTCGAATTTTAGCTTCGATCCGCGCAAACCAACCCAAACGCCCGGCGGCTCCCCAGCAGCTTCCGGGCGTTTCTCGGCAGGACAGGACTCCTGGCCTGTCGCGCCGAAATGTTGTCGAAGGGCGCGCGGCGGGCTGGCTCTACGCGCGGCGTGCGCGTTCCATTCTAATGGAAGGATGGATGCCATCTTCGCCTATGGAACGTTGATGCGCGGCGAGTCGCGCCACACGGTGCTGGCCTCGGCCGGGCCGGTGCGGATTGTGGCGGCGGCGGCGCAGGGCATGATGATCAACATTGGTCCGTATCCGGCGGTGCTGGAGGGCGATGTGCCGGTCCACGGCGAGTACTGCGAGTTTGAAGACCTTTCGGAGCTGCTGCCGCGGCTGGATGGGATTGAGGGCAGCGGCTACAGGCGCGAGCGGGTAACCGTCACGCTGGATGGCGGCGGGCAGGCCGAGGCGTGGATCTACCTGTGGAACGGGACGATTCAGGACGGTCCGCGGATTTTATCGGGAAGCTGGCGGGTCCACCGGGGACGGGCGTTGAATCCGGGGTGATTCGGATAGACTGTTAGCTAACATGCTTCGCCGCCGATTCGTACAGCTTCCGGCCGTGTCAGGCCTTGTCACCATGAACGCGCAAAACGCCGCACCGGCGGCGGACAACCCTTTCTTCCGCGAGTGGACCGGCCCGTTCGGCATGCCGCCGTTCGCCGAGATCCGCAACGAACACTTCCTGCCCGCGCTCGAACGCGGCATCGCCGAACAGCGCAAGGAGGTGATCGCCATTGCCGATAGCTCCGCGCCGCCGTCGTTCGCCAATACCATCGAGGCGCTGGACGGGACGGGCGAGTTGTTGGACAAGGTGTCCGGAGTGTTCAGCAATCTGGCCGGCGCTGAAACCAACGACACGATTGAAGCCGTGTCGCGCAAAGTGGCGCCGATGATGGCCGCCCTGCGCGACGACCGCATGATGAACCCGAAGCTGTTTGCGCGCGTGAAGTCGGTCTGGGAGAAACGGAACTCGTCGGGGCTGGATGCCGCGCAGATCCGGCTTGCCGATGAGATGTACAAGGAGTTTGTCCGCGGCGGCGCGAATCTCGACGACGCGGGCAAGGCCCGGCTTCGCGCCATCAACAGCGAGTTGTCCACGCTCTCTGTACGGTTCAGCCAGAACCTGTTGAAGGAAACCAACGCCTACAAGCTGGTAATCGAGAACAAGGAAGATCTCTCGGGGTTGCCGGAGGGCGTCGTTGCGGCCGCGGCCGACGCCGCGAAGCGGGCGAACCTGCCGGGCAAGTGGGTGTTCACGCTTCATGCGCCGAGCATCTGGCCGTTTTTGACCTATGCCGGCAACCGCGAACTGCGGCGCCAGATTCTGACCGCCTACACGATGCGCTGCAACAACGGCAACGAGCAGGACAACAAGCAGGTGCTGTACAGGATTGCCTCGCTGCGGGCGGAGAAGTCGAAGCTGCTTGGGTATCAGACGTTCGCTCACCTCACGCTCGAAGAGCGGATGGCCAAGGAGCCGTCCAAGGTGTTCGGCCTGCTGAATCAGCTCTGGAAGCCCGCGCTGAAACTCGCCGGCAAGGAGCTGAAGGACATGCAGGCGATGATCGACGCGTCGCCCGGTAAGTTCAAGCTCGAGCCGTGGGACTGGCGCTATTACGCCGGCAAGGTGAAGGCCGCGCGCTATGCGCTGGACGAGGATGAGGTCAGGCAGTATCTGAGCCTTGAACACGTTCTGCAGGGCGCCTACATGGTGGCGAACAAGCTCTACGGGCTGAAAGTGACCGAGCGCACGGATCTGCCGAAGTATCATGCCGAGGTGAGGACGTTCGAGGTGAGCGACGCCGACGGGTCGCATCTGGGCGTGTTCATGACCGACTTCCATCCGCGGCCCGGCAAGCGCGTCGGCGCGTGGTCGAGCCGCTATCGCGGGCAGAAGATCAAGGACGGCAAGGACATCAGGCCGATCGTGGTGAACGTCTGCAACTTCTCGCGTCCGGCGGCGGGCAAACCGGCGCTGCTGACGCTGGAGGAAGTCGAGACGCTGTTCCATGAGTTCGGCCACGGGCTGCATTCGCTGCTGGCGAAGGTGCGGTATCAGTCTCTCGCCGGCACGCCGCGGGACTTCGTCGAACTGCCGTCGCAGATCATGGAGAACTGGGCGGCTGAGCCGGGCGTGTTGTCGACTTTCGCCAGGCACTATCAGACGGGCAAGCCGATTCCGAAGGAGTTGCTTGACAAGGTGGAGCGCGCGGGCAAGTTCAATCAGGGCTTCGCGACGGTGGAGTATCTGGCGGCCTCGCTGCTCGACATGGAGTGGCACACGATCACCAGCGAGCCAGCCAAGGACACCGAGGGGTTCGAGAAAGCGGCGTTGGACAGGATGGGACTGATGCCGGAGATCGTCTCGCGGTACCGCAGCACGTACTTCCAGCACATCTTCGCCAGCGGGTACGCGGCCGGCTACTACAGCTATATCTGGAGCGAGGTGCTGGATTCGGACGCCTATCAGGCGTTCAAGGAAACGGGCAACGTCTTTGATCCGAACCTGGCGCGGGCGTTCAGGACAAAGATCCTCGAACGCGGCGGCTCGGCCGATGCCATGGAGATGTACAAGGACTTCCGGGGCAGGGAACCAAGCGTCAAACCGCTCATCGAAAAGCGCGGGTTGACCAACTGACGGCCGCGGGCCGGAGATGCCGCGTGAATCCGCCACGCCGCGTGGCGCGTCGCTGGAAGCGAATATAATCGCCATTGAATCCAACGTGGAAGGAGTCTGCGCATGAACCGCAGGTCGTTTCTTTCATCCGTCGCGGCGGCCGCTCCAGCCTTTTTGCGGGCCAGGGCGCGTCAGCGTCCCAACATTCTCCTCATCCTTGCCGATGACCTCGGCTACGGCGACCTGGGCTGCTACGGCCAGTCCCGGATACAGACTCCCAATCTGGACCGTCTCGCCGCCGGCGGCATCCGCTTCACTCAGGCCTATGCCGGAGCCACCGTCTGCGCCCCTTCGCGCTGTTGCCTGATGACTGGCAAGCACACCGGCCATGCCACGGTGCGCGGCAACAAGAAGCCCGAAGTCGGGCTGCGTGCGGATGAGCCTACCGTGGCTTCGATCCTCAAGGGCCAGGGCTACCGCACGGCCCTGTTCGGCAAGTGGGGCCTCGGCGGTCCCGGCACGGGTTCGGTGCCCAACACCCGCGGCTTCGACCAGTTCTACGGCTATCTCGATCAGCAGCATGCCCACAACTCCTATCCGGAGCATCTCTGGGACAACCAGAACGAGGTGATGCTGACCGCCAACTGGTTCGGGCGGAAAAAACAGTTCTCCAACGATTTGTTCACAGCGCGGGCGCTTGGTTTCCTTGAGAAACAGAACGCCGCCGAACCGTTCTTCCTCTACCTCCCCTACACGATCCCGCACGCCAATAACGAACTTGGCAACTTCCAGGCCAACGGCATGGAGAACCCCGATTTCGGGCCCTATGGCTCGCAGCCCTGGCCCGAAGTGGAAAAAACCTTCGCCGCTTCGATTACCCGCATGGACTCCGATATCGGCCGCGTGCTCTCGCTGCTCGACAAACGCGGCCTCGCCGGCAACACCCTCGTGCTGTTCTCGTCCGACAACGGTCCACATAACGAAGGCAACCACGACGCGAAGTTCTTCGAAAGTTCCGGCGCGCTCCGCGGCGCGAAACGCAGCCTCACCGACGGCGGAATCCGCGTTCCGGCCTTGGCGCGCTGGTCCGGCAGCATCCGGCCGGGCCAGGTGAGCCAGGCGCCTTGGGCTTTCTGGGACATCCTGCCAACGGCCTGCGAACTCGCCGGCGCCGCTTCGCCGAAGGGGATCGACGGCCTCAGCATCGTGCCCACGCTGATGGAGGGCAACACCGTTGCGCGCGGCTACTTCTATTGGGAGTTCCACGAGGGCGGGTTCGCGCAGGCGATCCGCAAGGACAACTGGAAGCTCATCCGGCAACGGCCCAGGTTTGAATTGGAGCTTTACGACCTGGCCTCAGATCCGATGGAACGCCGCAACCTCGCCTCGGAGCGCAGCGATGTCGCCGGCAGCCTGCTGCCGCTGTTCAGGACCGCCCGGACAGACAATCCGAATTTCCCGGTTGGGTGACTTCCACCACCGCGCCGCGGCCATGATGACCGCGTTTTTCGCGCCGCTTTTGCTCACACATACTCCGCCGGAAACTCCCTCCGGCGCCGGTAGACAGGCCTCGCCAGCCGCTGCGCCTCTTTATCGCCCGCGATCTGCTCCTTCACCGGATCCCATCGGACAGAGCGCCCCGGTTGATTTGCGATGCCTTCCAGCGTGATCGCCCGATCCGCCTTGTAGTGATAGACCACGCGACAATCCGGCTCGACTCGCGGCTTGATCGCATCCAGCCATTGCCGCTCATGCCCCGGCAGCGGCTCGGTCGAGCGCCGCCCCTTCGTCCCGTAAATGGCGCACTTCGTCGAGCGCATCACCGCCGGCGCCGAATCGCATGCAACCGTTGCCGGCGCCGTGAAGACGCACGAGATCCGCCTCGCCGCGGAAATCTCCAGGATCGAGCGCGGACCCGCCGCGCCGCCAACCTCCGCCACTGCGCCAACATCGGCTACCGCACCGGCCGCAAGCTCACCCTTGGCTCCAATGGCTCAATCCCAGGCGGCGCCGAAGCCAGCCGCCTGCTCACGCGCGGCTATCGCGCCCCATGCGCCGTGCCCCGCATCGGGTGGCGGTTCAACGCTTGTAGCCGATCTTGCGCAGCAGCGAGTGGCGCCATTCAATCTCCCCGGCTCCTTCCACGCCCTTCGGCGCGAAGCCGTCGATCACGCCCATCACGCCGCGCCCCTGCGCCGTCTCCGCGATCACAACCTCCACCGGATTCGCCGTCGCGCAATACAGACCCACGACCTCCGGCACGTCCTTGATCCGCGTCAGCACGTTGATCGGATACCCCTCCCGCATGCACACCACGAACGTGTGCCCGGCCGCCACCGCCTGCGCGTTCTTCACCGCCAGAGCCTTCAACTCGTCGTCGTTGCCGTCCGCGCGGATCAGGCACGCCCCCGACGCCTCGCAAAACGCCACGCCAAACTTCATCTGCGGCACGCTGTTCACAATCGCCTCGTAAACATCCTCCACCGTCTTGATGAAATGCGACTGCCCCAGAATGATGTTGCCATTCTCCGGAATCTCGAGTGCCACGGTTTTCAGTTCCATCGATCACCTATACTACCAGCGTGAGCAGGCCCGATCCCGCTTGGGACAAAGCAATCGTCGAACGGCTGGAAGCGCAGCCCAAAGGCCGCGCCACGGCCCGCCATCTGTTCAAGGAACTCCGCGTCCGCGGCGAGGACCGCCAGCGCTTCGAGGACGCCCTCGACGCCCTCGCGCGCCGCGGCGCCCTCATCGAAATCCGCGGCCAATACGTCCTGCCCTCCCGCACCAGCGAATACGCCGTCGGCCGCCTCGTCATGCACCGCGACGGCTACGGCTTCGTCGTCCCCTCCGCTCCCGTCCCCGGCGTCAAGGGCGACGTCTTCATCCCGCCTGACCCCTCCTCGAGCGCCATGCACGGCGACCGCGTCCTCGCCCGCATCGCCCGCGTCCTGCCCGACGGCAAGGCCGAAGGCTCAATCGAACGCATCCTCCGACGCGCCCATCCCACCGTCGTCGGCGAATTCAAAATCGGCCGCAAGTTCAACTACGTCATCCCTCAGGAATCGCGCATCCAGCACACCATCGTCATCCCCGATGGACTCGAATTCTCCGCCGCCGCCGCCAACCCCGACCGCATCGGCGCTCCCCCGCCCAAGCTCCTATCCATCGAAGACCTCGACGGCCAGATCGTCAACGTCGAACTGCTCGGCTTTCCTGACCGCGGCCAGGACGCCGCCGGCCGCATCATCGAAATCCTCGGCCATCCGGACGACTTCGGCGTCGATGTCGAAATCACCATCCGCAAACACCACCTGCCCAACCGCTTCCCCGCCGAAGTCCTCTCCGAAGCCCAGGCCATCGGCGAAACCATCCCCGGCTCCGAAATCGCCCGCCGCCGCGACTTCCGCCACCTCGATTGCGTCACCATCGACGGCGAAACCGCCCGCGACTTCGACGACGCCGTCTGGGTCCACCGCGCACCCGATGGCAACTTCATCCTCCATGTCCACATCGCCGACGTCAGCCATTACGTCCGCCCCGGCTCCGCCATCGACAACGAAGCCCTCATCCGCGGCACCAGCGTCTACTTCCCTGACCGCGCCGTGCCCATGCTGCCCCTCGAACTCTCCACCGGCATCTGCTCGCTCCGTCCCCAGGTCGACCGTCTCGTCATGTCGGCCCTTCTTGAAATCGACCACCAGGGCCAGACCGTCCGCCAGGAGTTCTGCCGCGGCGTCATCCGCAGCGCCGAACGCATGACCTACACCGGCGTCTTCTCCATCCTCGAAGGAGACCCCGCCCTGCGCGCCCGCTACGCCCCGCTCGTCCCGCGCTTCGAACTCATGCGCGACCTCGCCCTCATCCTCCAGCGCAAGCGCCGCAAACGCGGCTCCATCGATTTTGACCTCCCCGAACCTTCCATCGTCTTTGACGAAAACGGCCTGATGACCTCCATCGATCGCGCCCCCCGCAACATCGCCCATCGCCTCATCGAGGAGTTCATGCTCGCCGCCAACGAGGCCGTCAGCGCCCATCTCGAAGCCTCTCTGCCCCAGTCCATCTTCCGCGTCCACGAAGTCCCCGACCCGCAAAAAGTCATGGACTTCGAGGACCTCGCCGCCCGCTTCGGTTACTCGCTCGGCTTCGGCGCCGTGCCCGTCAAACGCTTCCCCGCCGTCACCCGCGCCTCCGATGGCCGCAAACTCCGCCGCGACATCGTCCGCGCCGCCGAGCGCATGAACGTCAGCTCACGCATGTACCAGTCGCTCGTCGCCAAACTCGAAGGCAAGCCCGAGGAACGCATCCTGAACTACCTCATGCTGCGCTCTCTCAAACAGGCCCGCTACGCCGCCGAAAACCTCGGCCACTTCGCCCTCGCCGCCGCCAGCTACACCCACTTCACCTCGCCCATCCGCCGCTACCCCGACCTCATCGTCCACCGCCTGCTCGGCTCGCTGCTCGACCGCCAGCCTCACGAGGTCGCCGATCTCGACGGCCTCGCCCGCATGTGCTCTGAAACCGAGCGCCGCGCCGCCGAGGCCGAACGCGAACTCCTCGAATGGAAGCGCGTCCGGTTCATGACCGATCGCATCGGCGACGAATTCGAAGCCCTCGTCATCTCAACCACCCGCTTCGGCTTCTTCGTCGAACTCAACGGCCTCTTCGTCGAAGGTCTCGTCCCCATCGACACCCTGCCCGGCGAACGCTGGAACTATCTTGAAAACACCCGCCGCATCACCGGCGAACGCACCCGCCGCGAAATCTCCATCGGCGATCAGCTCCGCGTCCGCCTCGATCACATCGACGCCATGGAGAAGCGCATGGTCTTTTCCCTTGCCGGCCCCTGGGCCCGCGAATCCGGCCGCAAACGCCCTCAGGCCCGCTTCAGGCGCCGCTGAGCGCCTTCCTGCATCCCGCGCAAAACTCGGCCCCCTTCAGGTCCAGCCGCTCCACCCTGTGCGACGATACCATCACACACTGCCAGTCGTCGCAATGCCCCAGCCCCCGCGTGTGCCCGATCTCGTGCACCGCTTCTTTCAACAGCCGCCCACGCAGCTTCTCCGCGTCGGCCGGCAGCCCGTAGAACTCTTCCCGCAGCCTCGCCGCCGAAATCACCGCCGCCTTACCGGGGTACTGCGCCTCGCCGAAAACAAACGTCAGCACCGGCACGAACAGATCCGCCTCCGTCACCCCCAGCACGATGTCGCCTGCGCTGACCCTCACTTCCGCCAGCCGCGCCAGAACCGCCGTCGAATACGTCTGCCCCCTATGGGTATCGAATGCGAACCCCGCCTCGAAGTCGTCAATATGCACGTGGCACTGCATCTGCAACAGCCCCGCGAGATCCGCCGACAGCCGGTCCAGCAGGTTCAACTCGATCGGCGGTGGCGAAACCGGCAGTATGTGGATCGTCCCCGCCACGTTCGCTTGACCGTTACCTCACGCGCCGCGGATCCTGCAGTTCGTAGCGTTTGATCTTGTTGTACAGCGTCGTCCTGTCGATATCCAGCACCCTCGACGCGTGCGACAGGTTCCAATTTGTTTCAATCAAAACCCGCTCGATATGTGACCTCTCGATATCCTCCAGCCGCCTTCCCCCAAGCTGCGTCGCCTTCAACGTCTGGAACGGAAAATCGTCCGGCTCCAGCTCCGGCGTGCGGCTGATCAGCATCGCCCTCTCGATCGAATTCTCCAGTTCCCTCACATTGCCCGGCCACTGGTATTCCATCAGCGCGTCCAGCGCTGCCGCCGACAGCCGCTGCGGCTGCCGGTTCATCTGGTTCGACAGCTTCGTGATGAAATGCGACGCCAGCAGCGGAATGTCCTCCCGCCTCGCTCTCAACGGCGGCAGATCGATGGTGAACACGTTCAGCCGGTAGTACAGGTCCGGCCTGAACCGTCCCTCTTCCACCTGTTTCTCCAGCCGCTTGTTGGTCGCCGCCACCGCCCTGAAATCCACCTTCACCGCGTGCGAATCGCCCACCCGGACGATCTCTTTCTCCTGCAACACACGCAGCAGATCGGTCTGCGTCCGCAGGCTGATGTCGCTGATTTCGTCCAGGAACACCGTGCCGCCCTCGGCCACCTCGAACTTGCCTTTCTTCCTCGCCTGCGCGCCCGTGAACGCCCCCTTCTCGTGCCCGAACAACTCGCTCTCCAGCAGCGTCTCGGTCAGCGCGCCGCAATGGATCACCACCATCGGGTTGTACCGCCGCGGACTCGCCGCATGGATCGCCCGCGCCACAATCTCCTTGCCCGTTCCGCTTTCGCCCGTGATCAGCACCGTCGCATCGGTCGGCGCCACCGTCTCCACCAGCTCGATCACCCGCTTCATCAACGGACTCTGCCCGATCAGCGACGTCTCCGGAAAAATCCGCTGCAGGTTCTCCTTCAGCCGCACCACCTCCCCTTCGGCCCGCTTGTGCGCGATCGCGTTCGAGACCAGGTGCACCAGTTCGTCGGGATCAAACGGCTTCGTGATGTAGTCGTACGCCCCGTTTTTCAGCGCCTTCACCGCCGTCTCCACCGACGCGAAACCCGTCATGATCACCACCGGCATCTCCGGCGCGATCTCCCGCATCCGCGCCTGTAGCTCGATCCCGTCCACCCCTGGCATCTTTATGTCCAGCAGCGCCAGGTCAAATCGCTCGCGCGACATCCTCTCCAGCGCCACATGCGCTCCCGGACACGCTTCGGCCTGGAACCCTTCGCTCTCAAACCACTTGCCGAGCGAATCCCGTACCACCGGATCGTCGTCAACAATCAGAATGTGCCCGCGCGTCATGCTGCCGTTCCTCCGCTGAAGTCCGCTGATGTCGCCGCCAGGTCGGCCGGCGCCTCCAGCGGCAATTCAATAATGAACTCCGCCCCCTTGCTCGTGTCCGGGTTCAACGTCAGTGTTCCCCCATGCCGGTCCACGATCGCTCTCGCCACCGCCAGCCCCAGTCCCGTCCCATGCTGCTCTTCCTTCGTCGTGAAGAACGGCTCGAAGATCGCCTCCCTCAACCCCTCCGGCACTCCCGGTCCGCTATCGGCCACCGTGATCCTCACCCCCTGCTCTTCCGGCAGCGCCGCCGTCGTCACCTTCACCATCCCGCCTTCCCCCATCGCCTCCGACGCGTTCGCCACCAGCACCACCACCACCTGCTGGATCTGCGCCGGATCCGCCAGGATCGCCGGCAACCCCGGATCCAACTCCTTGATCAACTCGATCCTCGACAACTGCAGCTTATGCAACAGCAGCGCGCACGAGCGCTCCACGATCACATTCACTTCCGTCGGCGCACGCTCCGGCGCCTTCTGCCGCGAAAACGCCAGCAGCGTCTTCATCAGGTCCCCGCACCGCCGGCTCTCGCGCTCGATGATCCTCAAATGCTCCTTCACCCGCTCCCGCCGCGCCTCGTCGCCCTCGGGCTTGTCCATCTCCTTCAAGCACAGCCGCGCATACGTCAACATCCCGAACAGCGGGTTGTTCACCTCATGCGCCACCGTCGCCGCCAGCCTCCCCAGCGACGCCATCTTCTCGTTCGTCACCAGCCCCCGGTGCGCCTTCTCCAACTCCGCCGACTTCCGCGCAACCCTCGCCTCCAGCGTGTCGTTCCATCTCCGCAGCTCTTCCTGCGCCGCGCTGATCTCGTGCGCCATCGCGTCAAACTCTCTCGCCACCACCCCAAACTCGTCCCGCGATGTCACGTTCGCCCGGTGGTTCCAGTCCCCGTTCTTCAGCCGATCGATCGCCTTCAACAGCTTCCTCACCGGCCTGTGCACCACCTTGAATACAAACAGCACGCTCAACACGCACGCCAGCAGCGCCGCCCCGGCCGTGAACGAGATCATCTGCAGCCTGTACTCCGCCAGTTGCGCGTCCACGCCGTCCAACTCCAGATGCGCGTCAATCACCCCCAATATCCGCCTCGACTCGGGATGCGCATGGCACGCCGCGTTGCTGCACTCCGCCGCGTTCTCGATCGGCCGGATCACCGCCAGGCTGCGGCGTCCCTTCTCATCCCGGAATATCCGCGCCCTGTCCTTGCGCTTCAGCTTCGTCAGCGGCTGCGCCGTCGCGTGGCACGCATAACACGCCTCCGCGCTCTTGTCGATCCACGTGCCCACCTCTTCGACCTGCGTCGAATGCCGGATCAGCCCTTCCTCGTTGATGATCCTCACCCGCCGGATGCCCGGCTCGCGGCCAAAATCGCGGATGAGCGTATACAGCGCGTCCCGGTCGTTGTGCAGCATCGCCCGGTAGGCCGACGAATGCACAACGTCGGCCACCCTGTCCGCGCTCAGGCCCACCAGCGTTTCCAGATGCCGCTGCTCCAGCCGCTGCTGAAAGTAACCGAAAAACAGGAATCCCAGCAGCACCGCCGATACCAGCGAAACCGCCAGCTTCACGGCGATGCCGAATCTCGGAAGCGCGGTTGTGGAAGCTCTGTCCGGCATCGGGGTCAATCCCCCGTTGCGTTCACCGCCGCCAGCCCCGCCCGGCTGCCGCCGCCCGCCGCCGGTGTTTCATGCCCGGCAGCCTCGAATACCGGCAGGTGCTGGGCCGCCAGCCGGAAAATCGCGAATCCCGCCGCGATGATCGAAAACGTCACCGCCACCTCGGTCCACTTCGGTATGTAGGTCACCCCCGACGACGCTTCCATCCCCGTCAGGCTCACGTTCAGCCGGTTGGTCACAAACCCCAGCAGGAACACCACCACCGTCAGGTACAGCCCCGTCGGGTTCTGTCTCGTCTTCTCCCGGAACAGCAGCAGCGCCGGTACGATGAACATCGCCATCTCCAGCATGAACAGCTTGCTCTCCCAGCCCGGCTGCTCCAGATACCCCCACGCCCCGCGCTGCGTCACGTCGAACAGCCTCATCACCACGTATAACGACAGCACCACCGCCAGCATCCGGCTCAGCTTCTGGATCAACGGCCACTCAAGCTGCCGCCCGAACGCCTTCGCGCTGTGCCACGATTCGAAAATCGTCATCCCCAATCCCACCGCGATCGCCGATATGTAGAACATCAGCGGCATCAACGGCGTGTACCACAGCGGATGCAGCTTGCCCTTCATGATCAGATACAAACTGCCCAGCGAACTCTGATGCAGCGTCGATAAGATCACCCCCGCCACGATGATCAGCGGCATCACGCCCTTCAATACCTTGTGCGCCCTGGTCAGCTTGAACCGCTCCAGCACCAGCGGGAAAAACTCCAGAAACAGCACCGTCGTGTACAGCGTCACGCACCAGCCCACCTCGAACATCACCGACCGCGGATTCCACATGATCAGCGGATGCCAGATCCTCCACGGCCGCCCCAGGTCGAACATCAGCGCCACCACCACCAGCATGTAGCCCAGAAACGCCGTCAGAATCGCCGGCCTCACCACCGGCTTGTACTCTTCCAGGTTGAAAATGTGCACGATCGCCGCCAGCGTAAACCCGCCCGCCGCCAGGCCCACTCCGCACAGTACGTCGAATCCCACCCAGATGCCCCACGGAAACTCGTCGCTCAGGTTCGTTGAGCCGGCCAGTCCGGCCGTGATCCGTACATAACTGGCTGCAACGCCTGACAGCATGATGGCGGCGAAAATGACGCGCCAGAACGTGATCCTTGGCATCGCCAGTTTCATGACTTCACCCCCTCGCCGCCTTCGCCCTCGGCCCGCGCCACTTCTTCCTTGCGGTTGTTCAGCCAGTAGATGCCCCCCATCAGCGCCGATCCCGATACCACGATGTTCGGGATGTGCTGCAACGCCGCCCACGTCGTCTGCGGCAAATTCTCCTTCGGAATCGACTTGCTGAAGCCTATCTGGTCGAACGGCGCCGCCGACAGCATCAGCACCGACGTCCCCCCTGCCTCTTCTATCCCGTAAATCGCCGGATAGTAGCTGCCCGGACTCTCCTTGATGCGCTCCCTCGCCTTCGCGATCAACTCCTCACGCTCGCCCGTGATCGTCGACTCCGTCGGACAGACCTCACTGCACCGCGTCGGCTCCTTCAACCGGTCCGAGCACATGTCGCACTTGGTCACCTTCGGCGCCAGAATCTCGCTCCACGTATACGAGGGCACCTGGAACGGGCACGCCGTCATGCAATACCGGCAGCCCATGCACCGGTCTTCCAGATAAACCACCGGCCCGGCCTCGGTCTTCTTAAACGCCGCTACCGGGCATACCGAAACACAGGCCGGGTCCAGGCAATGCATGCAGAGTTTCCGCGAGAAGCGCTCACCGTGCGTTCGTACCGCGGTCAGCTTGTGCGCCGAGGTCTTCTCTTCCGCCGCTATCTTCTCGTCGTAGGGGAGCTTCCATCGCTCCGAACACGTTCCCTCACACTGACGGCAACCTACACAGAGTACGCTGTCATACAGTATCGCTCGCGCCATTTGGACCTCCGGACTAGTTACAGTCTAGCCCGAACTGTAGGATTCTTACCAGACTAAAAGGTCTGAAGTGATGAATTTTTCGTCAACTGAGGAAGAACTCGCGCCCAGCCTCGCTCCACCTCTTCGCGTCCATCCCCAGCGCGGGCTCCTTCACCGGCTCGCCCCCATCGGCCGCCGTCGCACCCGCCAACCGCGGCTGCATCGCGAAGAACCGGTCCGCCGTCTCCCTCATCCAGCCCGCCACCAGGCTCGCCGGCAGCAGGTTGCGCGCCGGGCTCTCGTCGTCGGGAGCGAACACCGTCATCAGCCAGCCTTCGCCGTACGGGTCTTCGCGCAGCAGCGACGGCTTCTCGGCGATCTTCGTGTTGACCTCAACCACCTCGCCCTCCACCGGCGATACGATCTCCACCTTCTCGCCATCGCGGTGCAGCGTCACCACCTTCTGCCCCTGCCGCACCCACTGGCCCGCCTTCGGCAACTCGATCTTGTCCACGCCCGCGCTGAAGGCCGCCGCAAATGCGTCCATGCCCACCCGGTTTACGTTCTTGCGCTCGCGCTCAAGCCACGTGTGGCCAGGGTGGTAACGAAGATGGCCCGGAATCGCATAGCCGCCAGCCACCTCGGCGTCAGCCGCCATCGGTTCGGGTGCAGGCTCCTGGGCGGCCACGCGGGCCTTGCCCTTGTTCATAAACAGGTCGGCGATGATGAATGCCGCGAATGTGATGATGACGAATAGGACGGTCATGTGAGGTTCTCTGCTTTCTGCGGGCTCTCTTGCCTGCACCCTCTCTACTGCAACCGCCATGCCAAACTCAAAAACGTGAGTAACCTGCCTGAAATCAACACGTTCCAGAGAAATCGACTTTTCAGTCAGTGCTGAAATTTTCCACACTTCCTGCCGAGGAGATCCACAAAATCACCGTATCCCGCTGAAACGATTGATAAAAATGGAGTGTTGAAAAATCCAATAGTGAGTGTTGACAAAACCAGCAGATTTAAGCCCGCCTCAGCACGAAATCCACCTCAAACATCTCATACACCGTCTTCGCCATCCCTACTCTTTCGTACGTCGCCTGCGCCCGCCCGTTCTCGTGCTCCACATACAGCCTCAACCCCACCACCCCGGAGTTCGCTTGCGCCAGACTCTCCACGTTCCTATACAAAGACGTAAAGACACCCTGCCCCCTGATCTCCTTCTCCACATACACGCTTTGGATCCACCAGAACTCCCCGTTCCGCCAATCCGACCATTCATACGTCACCATCATCATCCCGGCCCGCCGCCCGCCCGCCTCGGCGACATAATACACCCCCCGCCCCGGCCTCTCGAACACCGCATGAACCCCGTCCCTCAACCGGTCCAGGTCCAACGAAATCCCCTCCGTCTCCAGCGCCATTGCGGCGTTGCCCCGCACCAGGAACTCGGCGTCGGCCGGCGTCGCCGCTCGAACTGTGATCTCGGACATCCTATTTAGGATATCCTGCGCAGCTTGGTCACCCGCCCCACCTCCACCCACTCCACCACGAAGATATTGCCCTCCCTGTCAAAGCACGCCGAATGCGGGCAGATGAACTTGCCCGCCACAAACTCCCCCCTCGCCTTCCGCCTCATCTGTCCCCACGTCCCCGACCCGTCCTCGCCCAACTGCGCCAGCACCCTGTCGCCCGCGTCCATCAGCGTCACCCTCGCCTCCAGGTCCGGCGTCAGCAGCAGCCCCTTGCGCTGGTCGAAGTGGCACGGCATCTTCACGTCGCCCTCCGCCGAGAACCGCAAATGCCTGCCGTCCAGCGAAAAATACTGGAATCGCCGGTTCCCCCGGTCGGCCACCACCAGCGCCGGCTCCTTGCCCCGCCTGTCCAGCGCGATCCCGTGCGGCTGATTCAGTTTGCCCGCTTCCTTGCCCTTGCCCCCAAACGTCCGGATGAAATTGCCCTTCGCGTCATACTGGTTGATGAAACTCGACCCATACCCGTCCCCCACATAGATGTCCCCATCCGGCCCGATCGCCAGATTCGTCGGGCTGTACTTCACCGCCGCCTTGCCCTCCCCGTCCAGCCGGTATTCTGGCGACTCCTTCGGATACCCCAGCCTCAACACCTCCTCCCCCTTCAGCGTCATCTTCACCACCACCGCCCGCTGCGTATCGCACAGGTACAGGTACTCCTCGTTGCCCTCCCTCTCGATATGCAGCCCGTGCGCCCCACCCTTGAACTCCCGGCCCCAACTCCGGACAAATCGCCCTTTCGCGTCGAACACCACCACCGTATCCTCGCTCGCCGACGTCGCATGCACCGTGTGGTGGACATAAACATGCCCCTGCCTGTCCACGCACACCCCGTGCGTGTTGCCGTAGCTGATCGTCCGCGGCAACTCGCCCCAGTCGTGGATCACCTCATACTGGTGCTCGCCCGCGCCGGTCACCGGCCGTTGCAGGCCCGCCTTATCGGCCGCGCCAACAATCGCCGGCGCCAGCGCACAGAATGCACGTCGAGTAGTCAAACTCATCCCAGGGCCCTCCTCTGATTTCTGTCGAGTATACCAGGGCCTCACCCAGGCCGCCTCGGCTGAATCCGTGTCCGGAAGTACTCAACCGTCCTGCGCAGCCCCGTCTCCAGATCCACCTTCGGCTCCCAGCCCAACACCTCCCGCGCCCTCGTGATATCCGGCTGCCGCCGCTTCGGATCGTCCTCCGGCAGCGGCTTGAACACAATCCCCGCCCTCGTCCCCGTCATCTTTTCTATCGCCCTGGCGAACTCCATCACCGTCATCTCCTGCGGATTCCCAATGTTCACCGGCTCGGCATACCCCGTCCCCGCCAGCCTCACAATCCCCTCCACCAGGTCGCTCACATAGCAGAAGCTCCGCGTCTGCGTCCCGTCGCCATACACCGTAATCGGCTCCCCCCTCAGCCCGCTCCCCATGAACGACGGCGCCACCCGCCCGTCATCCAGCTTCATCCTCGGTCCATACGTGTTGAAGATCCGCACGATCGACGTCTTCACCCCGTGCGTCCTGCGGTACGCCATCGTCATCGCCTCGGCAAACCGCTTCGCTTCGTCGTAACACGACCGCGGCCCGTTCGGATTCACGTTGCCCCAATACGTCTCTTTCTGCGGATGCTCCAGCGGATCCCCATAACACTCCGACGTCGACGCCAGCAGATACCCCGCCCCTTGCCTCCGCGCATACTCCAGCAGATTCCTCGTCCCCTCGCTGCCCACCCTCAGCGTCTCCACCGGATGCTCCATGTAATCCTTCGGACTCGCCGGCGACGCCAGATTCATCACATAATCCACCCGCTCGTCCACCGCCAGCGGCTCGCATACGTCCGCCTCCACAATCCGGAACCCCGGCGCCCCCCTCAAGTGCGCCACGTTCTCCATTGATCCCGTGATCAACGAATCCACCCCAATCACACTATGCCCGTCGCCCAGCAGGCGATCCGTCAGATGCGACCCGATGAATCCGGCCGCGCCGGCAAGCAGTATCCTCAAGTGTTCCTCGATTCTTAAAATATTGTAATCCAACCGCGTGATACATTGAGTGTCGGCTCAGCTTGTCATGCACAGGTCACCCCTCGAAATCGCTCTCTTCGCCGCTTGCTGCATCGCATCGCTGGCGCTTTTTCTTTCGCGTTTCCTCGTCGTCCTCAGGACCATCCGCGCCTCCAAACCCGACCCCGCCTTCAGCCTCGCCCCCCTCGCCCCCCGCCTCCAGCGTCTATTCGCCCAGGTCCTGCTTCAGACAAAGGTCATCCGCCACCGTCCGCTGCCCGGCATCGCCCATGCCCTCGTGTTCTGGGGCTTCCTGGCCTTCGCCCTGGTCACCCTCCGCCACTTCGCCGCCGGCTTCGGCTTCAACCTTTCTGACTCCCGCTCCGCCGCCCTCGCCTTCTACTTCTGGACCGCCTTTGTCTTCGCCTTCCTGGTCGCCCTCTCCATCCTCGGCCTCGCCCTGCGCCGCTTCATCGCCCGCCCCAGGTGGCTCGGCGAACGTCTCTCCTGGGAGTCCGGCCTCATCGCCCTGCTCATCTTCCTGTTGATGGCCACCTACATCGCCGAATATCTCCTCCATCCCGATCCCGCCTCCCCGTCCGGCCGCCTGCTCTGGTGGACCCACTCGCTCGCCCTGCTCGTCTTCCTGCCCCTCATCCCCCGCACCAAACACCTCCATCTCATCCTCAGCCCGGCCTCTGTCTTCCTCACCCGCGGCGGCTTCTCCCGCATCCCCCCGCTCGAAGGCGACGACGATTTTGGCCTCGACGCCGGCCGCGACATCACCCGCCTGGCCGCCCTCCAGGCCTACTCCTGCGTCGAATGCGGACGCTGCCAGCAGCACTGTCCCGCCGCCCTCACCGGCAAGCTCCTCAACCCCAAGCAGATCGCCCTCGGCTTCCGCGGCTATCTCAACCAGCACGGCCCGGCCTCGGAAGCCCCCCTTCTCGGCGTCCATCTCAGCGAGGAAGCCATCTTCCAATGCACCACCTGCGGCGCCTGCGAATCCCAATGCCCGGTCGGCGTCGAGCACCTGCCCCTCATCGTCGGCCTCCGCCGCGGCGCCGTCAACACCGGCAAATGGCAGGACGCCCACGGCGGCGGACTCTTCCTCCGCCTCGAACGCAACGGCAACCCCCTCGGCCTGTCATCCATCGAGCGCGACAGGTTCATCAACGCCCATTCGCTGCCTCTGTTCGACGGCTCACAGCACTACTGCCTCTGGCTCGGCTGCATGGGTTCATTTGACCCCCGCGGCCGCCAGACCGTCCTTGCCCTCTGCCGCGTGATGGACCATCTCGGCGTCACCTACGGCGTCCTCAAGAAGGAGAAATGCACCGGCGACTCCGCCCGCCGCCTCGGCAACGATCTCGCCTTCCAATCGCTCGCCGAATTCAACATCGCCCAGCTTGCCTCCGCCGGCGCCTCGAAGCTCATCTCCATCTGCCCCCACTGCGTCCGCACCATCGGCGAAGACTGGCGCGAATTCGGCGCCCATCTCGAAATCGAACACCACTCCGTCTTCCTCGCCCGCCATCTGGACCAGTTGCCCCCGGCCCCCGGTCAATCCTCCACCGTCTTCCACGACCCCTGCTACCTCGGCCGCTACCAGGGCATCTACGGCGCCCCCCGCGCCGTCGCCTCAGCGGCCGGGCAACTCATCGAACCCGCCCGCACCCGCGAGACTTCGTTCTGCTGCGGCGCTGGCGGCGGACTCGTCTTCCTCGGCGAAGAGAAAGGCGCCCGCATCAGCCATGAAAGGGCCGCCGAACTCCTGGCCACCGGCGCCGGGACCATCGCTGCCGCCTGCCCGTTCTGCCACTCCATGCTCGGCGACGCCATCGAAACGCTTGCGCCCGGCCGCTCCGGCCAGCTCAAGGATATCGCCGAAATCGCCGCCGCCCGGCTTACGGCATCCTGAGTCAGTCCCGCTGTCTCGCGGAGGCGTCAACCGGCCAGCTACGACCCGCGCCGCTTCAGATTTTCAGGCATCGGCTCCTTTGCCGAGGTGAGCCGCGACACGTTGGGCGCGGTGATGTGGCCCAACTCCGCCGGCAGCTTCACTCCATGGCGTTGAATCTCGAACAGGAAGCGGTGAAAGTCGGTATGACGCGGCGTATGCACCACGCTCTGCTTGCCGTCCTTCGAGACGATCCTCAACGTCATTGTCGGGAACTTGCCTTTCCGCGGCGGCAACCGGAATTCCGGCGACAGTTCGATGGCGCCGGTCTCGCTCCACTCCAGCAGTTGTTTTCCCGTCCCACGGTGCTGGGTCAACCCGCGCTGATCGAGCAGGATCGCTTTCGGCCACGCCGCCAGTGCCGCGCAGATCACAAGCCCGGCCAGCACGATGTTCACCGTGCGGCCCAGCACCCCTCCCGTCATCGCCGCCCAGACGATCAACAGGACGCAGACAAACAACGTGGCTGTCAGAAACGACTTCGACCCCGCCGATCCCGGAAAGTGCAAAGCTTCGGGATTGTACTTGTCCCTGTATGACGCCACGCGCTTATTGTGACACCAACCCGTCTGTTCCGGAACCCTTCATTGCTCATCCTTCCGTGCTCCCCCGTCATCCTCGCCCCCACATCCCGCTGGTGCGCAGCGCCGCTCCCCTATCCCTCCCCGAACCCCCACGACTGCAACCAATAAATTCTTAGACTCTTCAACCTTGCTGCCGCAGGCTCGCGCGCAGGCGG
>PNKE01000023.1 GCA_013822245.1 Candidatus Solibacter sp. | reverse complement strand
CGTCATCGGATGTGTCGATACGCGCGCGGCGCGGCGGCGGATCAGCAAGAAAGTGGAAGGACTGCGCAGCCGGATCAGTTATTGGCTCGATCTTGGTAACTCGGCCGACGGTGGTCAGTTCGTGCTTGGCCAGCCACTAAACGGCCGCAATCGCCGCTCCGCGAACCGCCTCCGAACGGCGGCTGAATTGTTCCCGGAGATCGTGGATCCAGAGTCGGAGGACGATACTGAGCCAAGCTGTAGTGCGGTCGAGGCATTGGAACGGCAGGAGCCCTTCGTCAATCAGGTGCTGGCAACACAAGCTCTTGCTCTATTGACCCGATTGTTTAGACACGGTCGCATTGAGCACCACGGCGGCTTTGTGAGCGTGGCGGCTCCGCGGGCCGTTCCGGTTCCCGTGAGCCCAGCCATGTGGCGAAGAATGCGTCATCGGGGCGCAAAGCTGCGAATCGGGGCGTAAAGCTCAACGGTCGTGGGATGTCCCAGAAGTGGCACGTCATCGGGAACGTGGCTTCGTTGGGAATCCTCTTCTAGGACGATCCAAAGGCCTTGCGGATGTTCGTCCAGGATCGTCTCCTTCATTTCGTCCGAGAGCGGCATAAGCATTCCGGGCATCGGTTTCGCTCTCCTTTCAGTCGTCGACAGCGTCGAGAAGGTTCACCTGCTCGCCAGCCAGTTTGAGTACCTCGGTGAGCCATCTCTTCCTCTTTCTGCCACGAACCACCCGGCCCACGAAACCGAGTTCGGAAGCCACGTTGCCTGCGTTCTGACGAATCTCATTGCGGGAAGTTCGCTCGTAGAGGCGGAGGAAGTTCTCCCGGTCACTTGGCAAAGCGAACACATAGGTCGCATGGCCGGGCATTGGAATCTCGGAAATGATGGCACCCTGCAGCACGAACAAGAACTCCTCACGAAAGAGCAACCACGCCACGGCCCGCTTTCGGAGTTGGGCGAAGTAGTATTCCTCATAGTCCGGCTTCCAGCAGAGGTACTCCGGCCGCAAGTCAGGTGCCGCACCGAGTTGGTCCAGCCACGATTGGACATCAGACGCGTCAAGCGGTTGCCGCTTCGCCTGTTCCCGAACACGATGGACGAACTCCGAGTAGCGGCCCAGAAGTTCGTGGACACCACGCGCGCGCTCCACGTCAGTTTCCAGCCTTTCCGTGACGGTCAACGCGATTCGCGACGGCAAGGCGGTCCACCATGAACGAACCTGCCATTCTCCTTTGCCGTATCGGTATCGAGCCGAGTTGACGAACGTGGCGTCCAACTCAATTGCCGAACGGAGCCAGTGCTTCCAGTTGTTCCACGAAGTGTCCCACCGGAAACCGTTCAGCAAACCCGAATCGAGCCAAACCTCCAGCTTTCGACGGGATTCCAGGAACCCGAGCCGGTCCGGCAAGAATTCGAAAGAGCGGAGCCGGATCTTCAGCCTTTTACGACTGGTGGTGGGCTTGTAGGAGAGGATCGCTCTCGCAAAGAACGTAGATCCGTCCTTCGACAAGTCACCGGCTACCAGGATGTCCCCCTCGCCGCCATAAGGGAACGGCAGCATTGCCATGTCGTCGGCGAGGAAGGAGTCGTAGCAAGCACGCAGATCGGGATTCGCAAGAATGTTGAACGCTTTCTCGCAGCCTCGCCTGAGGGCCTCATCCTCAGCGACCGCTGTCTCGGCAGTGCGCATTCGCCAGGCAAACCGAAGGCTGGAAGGGGGGCAGTCGGGGTTGACTCCGAGGGTTGAGTACAGCGTCTCGCTTCGCCCTAGCCTGGATCTGTAGAAGTAGCGGACCAACGCTTCTCCCTCTACAACGATGCTTCTCAGAGCCGAGCCATCATTCAGGTGTGCCCGGACGAACCACGGAGCACTCGCGGCACCTTCCTTCGGACGATTGACCAGAAGCAACCGCGCATGAAGAAGGTCGCCTCTCCGGCGCTCGTCCGAGCGGACGAGAACAGGTGAATCGTTACTCTCGCCCAGCTTGAAGCAACGATCACCGCTCCGCACAAACCTCCGCACAAAAGGGGGAAGCTCGCCGGTCGTCACTTCGCGCGGACTTTCTCGCGTTGGCACACTTGGCGGGTCGAAGGATCGCACTTGGCGTCAGATTACCGGGAACTCCCAAACAGACCAAGCGAGATCGCAGCATGTAGGGTTCGAAAGGCTCCACTCTTGTTTCGGGACGACGGACGCGCCTTACTGCGAGACCGCCGAGCAAGTGGAGCGGCGTGCGAGAGCCAACATGCTTGCTGTGGAGATGCAAGCCGCGTGTTCGCCGACGTCACCAACGGTGTCAACTGCTCGTCGAAAGCTCAGTTCGGTGCGTATTCCAGCGAAGCCGATCACTGATTCCAATCTGATGGCGATCAGGATTCCAATGCATGCCGATCACTATCGGAGCGAAGCGACGCGGGCTTGTTTCATGATGCGGAAGTGACCGCGGCGAGTCAATCTTGCTGTGTTTGAGCGGGGAGTAGGGGTGTGGGGCGATTTTGCGGCGAAGCGGTGGCAACTGAGAAGATATTGGAACGCCATGATGCCAAGTCTTGCCACCTGCCGCTGCATGTTCCTGATCGCCGCCGCCGGATTCGCCGCCGGGAGCGCGGTGGGCGCGGACGGAATCGATTTGGGTCAAGCCACGGTGGTGATCGAGGCGCGCTCGGGGACGGGGGCGGAAAGCATGGCGGCGACGGTGCTGGTTGAGGAGATCGAGCGGCGGACCGGGATCCGGCTGGCGGTGGCCAGCGCGAGGCCGGACGGGGGTGCGGCGATTGTGGTGACGACGCTGGGGGGCGGGGCGGCCCGGAATACCGAGAGCTACACGTTGAGCAGCGGCGCGAGTGGTCCGCAGCCGGTGGTGACGATCGCGGGGGCGAGCCAGCGCGGGGTGCTGTATGGAGTGGGCGCTTTCCTGCGGAGGATGGATTGGGGCAAGGGGCGGCTGAGCCTTGAGCCGGGGGTGGCGATTGAAAGCAAGCCGGCGTCGGCGATCCGGGGGCACCAGCTTGGGTACCGGGCGACGGCGAACAGTTGGGACGCCTGGACGGTGGAGCAGTTTGACCGCTACATCCGGGAGCTGGCGCTGTTTGGCGTGAACAGCATCGAGAACATCCCGTTTCAGGATCCGCGGAACAATCCGCTGATGAAGGTGTCCCGGCGGGAGATGAACCGGGCGATGAGCGGGATCTGCATGAAGTATGGGCTGGACTACTGGGTGTGGACGCCGGCCGACGTGGATCTGGCGGACAAAGCCAAGCGCGATGAGTTGCTGACGAAATTCGATGAAGTGTTTGACGACAGCGTGACGTTGACCGGGGTGTTTGTGCCGGGCGGCGATCCGGGGCACAATCCGCCGGAACTTGTGATGCCGTTTCTCGAAGACGTTGCGCGGAGGTTGGCGGTGAAGCATCCGAAGGCGAAGGTGTGGCTGTCGCTGCAGGGCTTCGATGTGAACAAGGAAGAGGCGGTGTACCGGTACGTCGAGGAAAAGATGCCGGGTTGGTTGGGCGGGTTGGTGGCGGGGCCGTCGAGTCCGCCGATCGCGCGGACACGGGCGCGGCTGCCGGCGAGGTACGGGCTGAGGCTGTACCCCGATATCACGCACAACAAGATCTGCCAGTACCAGGTTCCAGACTGGGATCAGGCGTATGCGCTGACGCTGGGCAGGGAGGCGGTGAATCCGCGCGCGGCCGAGTATGCGCGGATTCATAACCGGTATGCGGCGGCGAGCGACGGGTTCATTTCGTATTCAGACGGCGTGCATGACGATGTGAACAAGACTGTGTGGAGCGCGTTGGGGTGGGATCCGTCGCTGACGCCGAGGGCGATTCTGATTGAGTACGCGCGATTGTTCTTCGACCCGGAGATCGCGGAAGAGGCCGCCGACGCGATGCTGGCGCTGGAGCGGAACTGGGCGGGTCCGTTGACGGAGAACGGTTCGGTGGAGGCGACGCTGAGGGAGTGGCGGAGGCTTGAAGGCAGGGCGCCGCGGTTGGAGGGCAACTGGCGGTGGCAGATGAACCTGCTGAGGGCGAACTACGACAGTTTTGTCCGGCGGCGGCTGATTCACGAGGCGGGGCTCGAAGTCGAGGCCAACGCGGCGCTGGCGGCGGCCGGCAGGATCGGGGCCGACAAAGCGATGGCGGAGGCCGAGGCGATTCTCGACCGGGCGGTGACGGCGCAGGCCGGCGGGGAGCTGAAGGCGCGGATTGTGGATCTGTGCGAAAAGCTGTTCCAGTCGATCGGCTTGCAGACGAGCGTGGAGAAGTACCACGCGAGCGGGGCTGAGCGGGGGGCGGTGCTGGACTTCGTCGATTACCCGCTAAACAACCGGTGGTGGCTGGAGGACGAGTTCAAGAAGGTGAGGGCGATGGCCGGCGAACAGGCGAGAGTGAGGCGGCTGGCGGAGATTGCGGCGTGGGAGAATCCGGGGCCGGGGAGCTTCTATGACGATGCCGGGAACGTGGCGAAGTCGCCGCGGGTGGAGGGCGACGCCGAGCAGAAGGCGGAGACGTTCCGCGGGCCGGAACCGACGTACTGGTGGTGGGACAACGGAAAGAGCCGGGCGCGGCTGTCGTGGCAATCGACGATGTGGCCGAGGCGGATGGTGTATGAAGGGCTGGATCCGGCGGGCAAGTATGTTGTCAGGACGTCGGGGTATGGCAAGAGCCTGCTGAGCGTCGACGGGGTGAGGGCGCGGGCGGCGGTGGACGGGACCGGGATGGGCGAGTACAAGGAGTTCCCCGTGGCGGCGGAGCACCTGAAAGACCGGCGGCTGGTGCTGACCTGGGAGATCCCGGACGACGAGGGGCATTTGAACTGGCGGCAGCATTCGCGGCTGGCCGAGGTGTGGCTGTTGAAGCGGGAGTAGGCATGCCGCTGCCGCGAGGGATCATTCCGGTGTTGCAGACGCCGTTTGGCGAGGACGGCGGGATCGACTACGAGAGTCTGGGGCGGCTGATCGATGACGCGCTCGAAGGCGGGGCGGCGGGATTTCTTTCGCCGGCGGTGGCGAGCGAGGCGGGGACGCTGAGCCGCGGTGAACGGGACGAGCTGGGCAAGTATGTTCATGCGCGAATTGCCGGAAGGGTGGCGCTGATAGCGGGTTGTTCGAGCCTGGATGCGGAGGAGTGCGCGCGGCTAGCCAAGGCGGCGGAGGCCAACGGTGCGGACGCATTCCTGGTAGCGGCGCCGGAGACGCTGCGAGAAGACGCGGGGGGGCTGATCGAGTTCATGCAACAGGCGGCGGAGGGGGTGGGGCTGCCGTTGATCGTGCAGGATCTCGACTGGACGGGTTCTGGCGTGGCGATGGCCGCGTTGATGCGGCTGCGCGAGGAACTCCCGCGGTTTGCGGGGATCAAGATAGAGACCGTCCCGGCGGGGCCGAAGTACACCGCGGCGCGAGAGGCGTTTGGGCCGGGGTTTCATATCTCGGGCGGATGGGCGACGCCGCAGATGATCGAGGCGCTGGACCGGGGCGTGGACGGGTTGATCCCGGAGGCGTCGATGGTGCGTGTGTACAACGCGATCTGGCGGCTGCATGAGGCGCGACGGCGGGCGGAGGCGGTGGATCTGTTCAGACGGTTTGTGCCGGTGCTGACGTTTTCGAACCAGGAGATCCACCTGTCGATCGCAATGTTCAAGAGGCTGCTGCGGCGCAAGGGGATCTTTTCGCGCGAGCGGATGAGGGCCGGGGCATTTGCCTGGGACGATTACAACCTGCGGATCGCGGACGAGTTGATCAACCTGTATATGGATCTGGAAGCGGGTCCCCCGTACCTGGCGTAGAGCCGATGAGCCGAGTTTAAGGGCGTAAGAATTGGTAGGACCGGCAGGACTCGAACCTGCGACCCTCTGCTTAGAAGGCAGATGCTCTATCCAACTGAGCTACGGTCCCGCGCGGAAGAGGCGTGCAAGTCGCGCCTCTTTTTCAGTTTACGCGATGGGACGCGCCGGTGGCCCCGGGGCGGTGATCATGGCGGTTCGATCCGAGCGGGAAACTACCGCCCGCTCACGCAGGCGGCTCGCATTGGTTCACGACGTGACGGTGGTCAGTCAGTGGCGTAGT
This sequence comes from Candidatus Solibacter sp., assembly GCA_013822245.1. GTDB lineage: Bacteria > Acidobacteriota > Terriglobia > Bryobacterales > Bryobacteraceae > PNKE01. The sequence goes on along the minus strand of PNKE01000023.1, from coordinate 22,990 downwards.
CGATTTCGATTTTGCGGACGACGCGGGCGGCGGCGTAGAGGACCAGGGCGGTGAGACCGAGGAGTCCTAAAACGGCCACCCACACCGAGGACGGGGCGGCGGGCGACAGCAGCAGGCGAACCAGCGCGGGTGTGCCTTCCTCCACGGGAGCGGCGACGGGGCAGACCGACTGGAGGTAGTACAGCACGCTGAGTTTCTGCAGCATCTGGGGCAGGAAGCCGATGATGCCCTCCCAGAACAGGACGATGACGATGGGGACGATGGGGTTGCGCACCAGCAGTCCGGCGGCAAGGAAGACGCTGCCGTAGCCGATACAGCCGAGCACGGTGGCCAGCAGGTAGCGGAACAGCTCGTGGCCGGCGGCGGTGTTCATGTATTGCTGGACCTCGGCCGGATCGTTCGCCCACAATAGCCCGGCGAAGCAGAGCACCGTGCCGAGGACAAAGATCAGGGAAGAGGCAACCAATCCCGACAGATACTTGCCGAGCAGCAGAACCTCCCGGCGGGCCGGGGCGAGCAGCCAGAAGTGGAGGGTTTTGTCGAGCATCTCGCCGCGGAACAGGTTGAGGAAGATGCCCAGGCAGCCGAAGAAGACGGCCACGCGGAGGAAGAAGAACTGGAAGACGCCGGCAAAAATCTGGCGGTCCTCGTCGAGGCTGGCAAGTGGGCGGGTGCGGACGGTTTCGAGCAGATCGTTGCGGAAGGTGAGGTCGGAGCGGCGGCGGCCGTCGAACAGGAGAACGTGGCGCATCCTGACGGGTTCCTCTTCGTCGCGGCGGCGTTCCCATTCAAAATCGCGGATGGGGGCGCCGGCGGCCTTGATGACTTCGTTGTAAGTCATGCCGCGATTGAGGCGGTCGATGACGGCGGGCTGAACGGCGCCCTGGCGCGACCAGCGGTCGTGGCGGACCTTGACCTCGATGGCGTGGCCGAAGAAGATGACGGCGGGAAACAGCGCCAGCAGATAGACCCAGAAGGAGCGTTTCGAGAGGAAGGCGCGGCGGAGTTCGAGCCGCGCGATGACGCCGATCTGGCGAAGTTCAGTGGAGATGTTCACCGGCCGCCTCCGATCAGGTATTCATAAAGGGCGTCGACGTTTTCGTCGGCGGGGAGGACGGCGTCGATTTCGATGCCGGCGATGGCGATGCGGGAGAGCGCGGCGGCAAGGTCGTCGCGGCGGCGGGTCATCACCAGCAGGCCGGCGCCGTCGTCGAGGATCTTCACCTCGTTGACGTGGGCGTCGCCGATGAGCAGCGAGGCCACGCGGGCGGCATCACGGCAGTGCAGGATGAACTGGCTGGGGTGTTCGTGCATCTCCTCGCGGACGCTGCGGATCTGGCCCTCGGCCATGATGGCGCCGTTGGCGATGAGGATGACCTGGTCGGAGAAGACGTCCACTTCCTGAAGGACATGGCTGGACAGGATGACGTGGCGGCCCTGGGCGGCGTATTCGCGGAAGGCGGCGATGGTTTCGGCGCGGACCAGGGGATCGAGGCCGTTGAGGGGTTCGTCGAGGACAAGAACGTCGGGGCCGTGGGCGAGGGCCTGGGCGAGGCGGGCGCGTTGGCGCATGCCCTTGGAGTATGCGCCGACTTTGCGGTTGGCGGCGTCGGTGAGGCTGACGCGGTCCAGGGCGGCCCAGGCGCGGCGGGTGGCTTCGGCCTGGCTGAAGCCGTGCAGCAGCAGGGCCATGGAGACGAATTCGAGGCCCGTCATGCCGCGCGGCGCGGCGTCGTACTGGGTGGCGTAGCCGACGATGCGCATGAGCTGTTGGGGATGGTCCGGCGAGATGCCGCGGAGGGTGAGCGTGCCGCGGTCTGGACGGATGATGCCGGCCATGAGGTTCATCAGCGTGGTCTTGCCGGAGCCGTTGGGTCCGACCAGGCTGGTGATGCCGGGCGGGATGTGAAGGGAGACGCGGTTGACGCCCAGCACGTCGCCATAGAACTTGGATACGTCGTCGAAGATGATCTCGGGAGCGGTCATTTCACCACCTCCACGGGGCGGAGTTTGCGTGTGAGCGCGGCTAGCAAAACCGTGCCCATCCCAACCAGCACGGCGGAGCAGACCCAGGCGCCGGGTCCTTCGAGAGGCTCCATGCCGAGCATCGAGCGCCAGATCTGGTTCATCGCCAGGGCCGGGTTGACGGCGCGGCCCCAATCGACGCGGAAGACGGCGTTCATGATGCTGGCGGCGCCGGCGAGGATGGTGAAGAACGCGAGCACGAGAGCGCCGGCGATGACGCGCCACTTGACGTAAGCCGAGCAGGCCATGGCCACCAGACTGACAATGGCGATCCAGAGGGCAAAGCCGCCGAAGACGCCCCAGGCGTAGATCCAATGGTCAGCCAGCCAGCCCCAGCCGGCGAGGCCGACCTGCATGACGAACAGAAGCATGGCTGGGATCATGGTGACCAGTGAGAGCATGCCGAGCAGGACGAGGAGGCGGGAGATGATGTAGTCGCCGCGGGTGAGCGGGCGGCTGAAGTAAAGCGGCAGGGCGTTGTTGGCGAGGTCGGGGGCGATCAGGCCGGGTCCGGCGACGGCGGCCAGGATCATGGCGAAGACGGCCTGGGTGTTCATGAACACTTCAAAGAACCGGCCGTTGATGTTGAGAAAGTTAACCAGCTCTCCGCCCATGCCCTGCCAGAGTTCGGCGTGGTTGGCGACGTAGATGAACGCCGCGCACAGCAGCGGCCAGACCATGGAGACGGCCAGCACGACGATGGTGATCTTCATGCCCATGAGGCGCTGCCAGGAGAAGCGGGGCATCACCATGATGCGCGTCAGATGCGATGTACGCGGGCCCTGATAGCGCTGGTATCCGCGTTTATAGACGGCCATTGGCGGTGACCTCCGTTGTCGCGCCGCCGGACTCGCCGGGCGTGGCCCTGAGGTGGCCGACGGCCTTGAGGAAGATCTCTTCGAGCGAATCGCGGCGGTGCGACAGCTTTCGGATCAGCAGGCGCTCGGAAGCGGCGACCTGCCACAACTGGCCGATTTCGACATCGGCGGGCAGAACGATGCGCCAGCGTCCGCCGCCTTCGCAAACGCCGGATGCGCCGGCAGCGGCGAGCGCCTGGGCGAGCGAGGAATCGTCGCCCTGGACTTCGAGTTCGACGAAGCGGCGGTTCATTTTGCGCTCGGCTTCGAGGTCGGACTGGTGAACGACGACGCCGTCCTTGAGGATCACCACCTCGTCGCAGGTCTCCTCGACGTCCCGCAGCAGATGCGAGCAGAGGATGACGTTCATGCGGTGGGATTCCTTCATCTCGCGGATGAGTTTCAACATGCGTTTTCGGGCGGCGGGGTCGAGGCCGTTGGTGGGTTCGTCGAGGATGACGAGTTCGGGCCCGTGGATGATGGCCTGAGCCAGTTTGGCCATCTGTTTCATGCCGAGCGAGTAGGTGCCGATGGCGCGGTAGCGGGCTTCGCCAAGGCCGACGTGGAACAGCGTCTCGTGGGCCTTTTCGAGAGCCGCTTCGGCGGGCAGGCCGGAGATCTCGCCCATCAGCCGGAGGAACGCCACGGCGGTCATGTTGGCGATGAAGGAGTCGGTTTCGGGCATGTAGCCGATGCGGGCTTTGACCTCGCGGCTCTGCTTGTGGCAGTCGAAGCCGAGAATCGATGCCCTGCCGGCGGAGGGCAGGTGGAATCCGAGAAGCGTCTGGATGAGCGTGGACTTGCCTGCCCCGTTGGGGCCGAGCAATCCGATGGCCTTGCCTTCGCCGGATGCGCCGAGCCGGCAGGAGATCGAGTGAAGGATCTCCCGCCGGCCCAGCTTCACGGTGAGCTGGTCGATGTCGATAACCGCTGGCATTGTTCCTCTGGTTAGTTGGTCTTGGGGGCCTTGGCCTCGGGGTTTGCGGCGCCGGCCGCGAGCAGGACGTCAAACACGAGGCTCGTCAATCGAGTACGGCTGGCGGCCTCGATTCGTTCCGTCGAACCGTCGAAGACCACCAAAACGGGGTCGCGGTATTCGAGAAGCTGCCTGAGGGCGGGATTCGAGGTGAGGCCGGAAAGCTCGCTCAGAGCGCCCTTGGTGTTGATCCAGAGGAAGCCGGAGTGGTGGACGGCGCCGAGTCCGGGCATCTGCGCGCGGAAGGCCGCGGAGCGGACCAGCGGGTAGCCGCTGGCGCGGGCCGCGATGGCGCGTTCGCCGATGGAGCGGTCCATGGTGACGATCATATAGCCGCGGTCGTAGGTCCACATGAGCGGGGACTTGGCGGCGGCCGAGGCCAGTGTGTGCCAGGTGCGCCCGCCGGATTCGGTCTTCGTCAGCGTCATTTTGAACTGCTGCTGGCCGGCGGGCAGTTTGGCGTTGAAGGCCTGGACGAAGCGCCCGGCGGCGGCGTCGATCGAATCGGGGCCGTAGACCTCCATCGCGACGGCCCAGCCGGGGATGGGGATGCGCGGGGTTTCGACGATGAACGTGAAATCGGAGCCGAGAGCCGAGGCGAGGCCGCCGGCGACGTTGACGCCGGTTTCCGCTTCAAACCTGTCGAGTTCGGCGGCGAACTTCGGGTCGGCCCTGGAGATCAAATCAACCAGTTCGTCGAAGGCCTGGCGCGGGTTTTTTGTGGACGCCGAAAGCGCCATGAACGCTTCCGCCGAGGCGTATTCGGCCGAGCCGCTGGCCCCGGGCTCGCCGAGCCAGGAAGCGACCCCCGTGCGGGCGCTCTTGAAGCCGATGGAGGCCTTCACCTCGCCGGCGCCGTTCACCTGTTTCTGTTCGAAGAAGAGGTAGTTGACGCGTTCGATGCCGGCGACGGTAACCGCCGTGCCCTCGGCCCAGGACTGGTTGAACCCAGCCACGTCGAGGGCGAACATCCAACTGACGCCTCTGGCGTAGCGGGCGGCGATCTGGGCGGCGAACGGCGAGTTGGCTCCAGCGCCCAGCTTGGCCTGCAACACCGCCAGGCTTTCCGTGGATTCAGACGCCGCCAGCAGCGTGCCGTTGATGACGTACGGCAGGGCGGCGCCGTTCTCGGGGACGATTCTCGCGATGGCCTGCTGGAGGTCAGCCTGCCTGCCGGCGGCGACGTGCGCGAGGATAAGCGGCGTGGTCTTGCCGGCGGCGTCGGCGGCGTCCTTCACCAGGATGAAGACGATCTCATCGCCGAGCATCGGGGAGATGTCCTGGACGTGTTTCATGAGTTTGCGCGCGGCTTCGCCCTGCGGCGAATCCCACCATTGCTTAAGCGCCGCGCTTTCGTGGGCGCGGTTTTCGATCATCGCGATCGCCTGGCCGGCAGTGCCGCCGAGGTTTGGCATCGCGGCATAGGAGACGGAGCCGGAGGGCAGATGGCGCAGGAGTTTGGCCTCGGTGCGCGGGGCGGGTTCGGGCAACCCGGCAAGTCTCTTCTCGAGGGTGGCGAGTTCGGCGAGCAGGGCGAAGTACTTGTCGGCATCGCCGCTCCAGGCCACGGCGTCGCGCACCTGCAACCGGTCCATGGCCGGGTTGGTTGATGCACGTTCGCCGGCTTTCAGCAGGGCTTCCCTGCCCGGTTGACTGACCTCGACTGAACCTTCCACAACGCCAACCATCGAGCCGGCGAGTCCGGCGCGGACGGTGAAAATCGTGCCCTTGACGGTGGCTTCGGTATCGTTGGTGACCACATGGAGACCGCCACGGCGCTGTCTGGCGGCGGTGACGATGACATCGCCGCGGGACAGACGGATGGTCTGACCGCTCCAGGCGGCCTTGACGGCGAGTTCGGTCCGCTCATTCATTTCGACCGTCGAGCCATCGGCAAGCCGCAGCACGGCGCGTGCTCCAGCGGCGGTACGGACGGCTTCAGATTCGGCGAGAGGCGCACCGGCCGAAACGGGGCGCCCAGCGACCGTAAACAGGCCGCCATTGAGTGCGGCCACGGTGGCGCGGGGGCCGGATGGGGCCAGCGCCGAGTCGATGCGGTCGCGCGAGGCGAACAGCGCGATCGCCGCCAGTCCGGCAGCCACCGCCCAACGGCGCCACTGGCCCTCGGGCAGCCACTTGCGGCGCGGGGCGGCTGGCATTTCAATGACGTTGCGGCGGCCTTCCAACTCGTCCATGGCCTTGCGGCATTCGGCGCAGCGGCTCAAGTGGTCGGCCATGAGGATCTGGCGGTCGCCGGTGAGGCTGCCGCCGCGGTAGTCCTCGAACTGGGCCCGGAACCCGGCGCAGACCGAACCGGACATCATCCGCCGCCACACCCGCTCGCGCGCTTCCTTCAACTCCGCGGGCGTGGCCGTTTCCTCGCGCATCGCATCCAGGATTTCGTCAAACCGTTCGTCTTTCATCGCGCCCGCCGTCCTTTCACTACTCCCCGATCAACACTCTCAGCGCTTCCCTGATCCTGTGCAGCCGGCTTGCCACCGTGCCGCGTTCGATTTCAAACATCGCCGCCAGTTCGTCGTAGGAGAAACCGTCGAGGTTCCGGAGGACGAAGAGTTCGGCGTCTTGCCGCGGCAGTTTGCCCAGGGCCTGCCGGACCCTCTCTTTCTGATAGGCGGTGCTATCCTTGCCCGAATGCTGCCGGGCTTCGAGGTCCACCTCGCGCGCCGTGGCCCGGCGGCGCAGGATGTCGATGGCGGCGTTGGTGGCCGCGCGGCGGAGGTAGGCTTCCGGCGCCGTACCGGCCTGAAGACCTTCGGGCTGGTTCAGCACCCGCATGAAGACGGTCTGGAGAACATCCTCGGCATCGGCCATGTTACCGGTCACCCGGAGCGCCGCCTTCAGCACCACGCCCGAGTGTTCCTCGTAGATCTGTTGAAAACCTTTTGGCAGACTCACTGGCGCCCCCTCCATGGCCATCGCCAGATCCAGTGTACCCATGCTGACCTCTTTCAACCGGGATAACGATGCCGGGCGGGGGTTTCTTCCCTGACCGTATAAACAATCCCGATGGCGGCGGCCGTGATGGTGTTTCCGGCGCCATGCAGATTTTCACTTTGTTCGCCCTGCTGCCGGCCGTTGCCGCCGCGCGGACGCGGATCGTTCCGCTCTATCCAGGCCCGGCGCCGGCGCCGGAGTCGTGGACGCACGGTGAATCGGAAGATGCCCGGCCGAAGGACGGCATCAGGCGGGTGAGCAACGTCGTCAAGCCGGTGCTGATCCCGTACCTGCCGCCTGCCGGGAGGGCCAACGGAACGGCGATGATCGTGGCTCCGGGCGGCGGTTCGTTTGGTCAGGAAACGCGCGTCGCAGTGGAAGCTCAATCCACAACGGATCGGGATCATGGGATTCCCGGCCGGAGGATGGGTGACGGTGGGGGTGACGCTGACGGCCGGCCCGGTGGCGAGGCCGGACTTCCCGGCGCCGCCGCTGTTTCCGGTCCATGCCGGCGACCACACGGCCGTGCCGCCGTCGAAGACCAGCGTCCAGATGGACAACGCATACACGGACGCGATACTGCCCGTCGAGACGCACATCGACTCGAAGGGCGGCCACGGTTTCGGCATGCGGAAAGAAAATGAACCTGCCGGTGGACACGTGAACAGACCGGTTGCGCGAGTGGCGCGACGTGCAGGGGTTGCTCAAGCCGGCGCAGTAACGCGGCTGGATCAGAGTTTCTGACGCGCCTTGACCACCTTGGCAACGTTGGCGATGGTGTCGAGCCAGACGCCGTTGGCCGGGTCGGCGGCGTATTTGAGGAACTGCTCGAGAGACTTCGATTCGGTCACCTGGCGGCCCGGCGAGCCGATGTCGTGGCCGGCAAAGACGACCCAGGCGCCGCGTTCACGGGCGGCTTCGACCAGCGCTTTCATCTGTTCGAAGCCGAGGCCGTCGGAGTCGATGCCCATGGTCTGGGCGAGGTCGACGTAGGTGGGGTCGTTGGCCACTTCGTCGCGGAAGCCGCGGCCGGCGAGGAAGAGCTCGGCGATGAGCGGGATGTAGCTCTTCGCTTCGACGCCGCGGCCGGTGAACTTCTGGCCGCAGGGGTAGGCGAAGGTGAGCGGCTTGACGCCGAGGAGGCGTTCGATCTCCTTGCTCGTCCCTTCAAGGTCGGCGCGCATTTTGGCGATGGTGTAGTCCTCGAGAGCGCGCTGGCGGGACCACGGGAAGTTGCCGGTGCAGGGGTGCTGATCGGAGTGGTTGCCGATCTCGTAGCCTGCCTTGGCGGCGGCTTTCCAGGCGTCGAGGCGGTTGGCCATGTTGCGCGGGTTGACGTAGAAGGTGGCCTTGGCGCCGTATTTGTCGAACAGCGCGACGCCGGTGTCGACCTGGCTGGCGCGGGCATCATCGAACGAAAAGCTGACGGCGACGCGCTTGCCGCCGGGCCAGGGAAACGCTGGACCGGCGGACTGCGCGAAACAGCAGCACCCTGTCAGCGCCACGAGCAGAGCCCAAAATGTCGTCTTCATGCCGACGATCCTAGCACCGGCACGCCGGCGGCGGTGCGGGCATGGATCGGGGCCGGAGGTTGAACCGGGATACTCTACTCTTATATAGTAGGTCTTGGGTCACACGTCATCCTTAATTTCAGACCTTAAACTCTCCGGCAGGACGACCCTACCCGCCGGGCAACACAACCAACACCTCCGGGAGGATCTGTCCATGTTTGGCTCCTATTCTGCGCCCGCGCGAAGGCTGCGGGCGTTGTTCAGTTTCTCGATCAGCGCGGTGAAACCCCTGCTGCTCGTGGCAATGATCCTGATGACGCTGACCGCGCCCGTCATGGCGGCGCCTGAACACAAACCGGGCGGCGAGGCCAACCTCGTGCTTCCCGATCTCAATGCCGCGACCTTCTTCGGCGACTCCGTCGGCGGGCACGACCTGCTCATGGTCGGCCTCATCGTCTGCGCGCTCGGAATGGGCTTCGGCCTCATGATGTATGTGCGGTTGAGGAACCTGCCCGTTCACAAGTCGATGCTCGAAGTCTCCGAGCTGATCTATTCGACCTGCAAGACCTACCTGGAGACCCAGGGCAAGTTCCTGCTCATCCTCGAGATTTTCATCGGCTCGATCATCGTGTTCTACTACGGCGTCCTGATGCAGTTTGAGGCCCTGAAGGTCGCGATCATTCTGCTTTTCTCGCTGGTCGGGATCGCCGGCAGCTACGGCGTGGCGTGGTTCGGCATCCGCGTCAACACGTTCGCGAACTCGCGCTGCGCTTTCGCCAGCCTCACAGGCAAGGCGTTTCCCTGCTACGCGATTCCGCTCCAGGCCGGCATGAGCATCGGCATGATGCTCATCTCGGTTGAACTGGTCCTGATGCTCGTCATCCTGCTGCTGGTTCCGCGTGACTACGCCGGCCCCTGCTTCATCGGCTTCGCCATCGGCGAATCGCTCGGCGCGGCTGCGCTGCGCGTCGCCGGCGGCATCTTCACCAAGATCGCCGATATCGGCGCCGACCTCATGAAGATCGTCTTCAAGATCAAGGAAGACGATGCCCGCAACCCTGGCGTCATCGCCGACTGCACCGGCGACAACGCCGGCGATTCGGTTGGACCCTCGGCCGACGGTTTCGAAACCTACGGCGTCACCGGCGTCGCGCTGATCGTCTTCATCATGCTCGCCGTGAAGGATCCGATCGTCCAGGTTCAACTCCTGGTCTGGATCTTCGTCATGCGCATCATGATGGTGGTCGCCTCCGGCGCCAGCTACTTCATCAATGAAGCCTTCGCCAAAGCCAAGTACGGCAACTCCTCGAAGATGGACTTCGAAACGCCCCTGACCAATCTGGTCTGGCTCACCTCGATCGTCTCCATCGTCGCCACCTACATCGTCAGCTACTTCACCATTCCCATGCTCGGCGGCGACTCCAGCCTGTGGTGGAAGCTGGCGACCATCATCACTTGCGGCACCCTCGCCGGAGCTGTCATTCCAGAATTCGTCAAGGTCTTTACCTCGGTCAATTCCCGCCACGTCCGCGAAGTCGTCACCGCCTCCAAGGAGGGCGGCGCCAGCCTCAACATCCTCTCCGGACTTGTCGCCGGCAACTTCTCGGCTTACTGGCTCGGTCTGGCCATGATCTTCCTCATGTCCATCGCCTACTTCGTCTCCGGCATGGGCCTCGAGGGCCTGATGCTGGCCGAAGCGGTCTTCGCCTTCGGACTTGTCGCCTTCGGCTTCCTCGGCATGGGTCCCGTGACCATCGCGGTCGACTCCTATGGCCCGGTCACTGACAACGCCCAGTCCGTCTTCGAACTCTCCACAATCGAGCAGATCCCTGGAATCGAAGCTGAAATCAAGAAGGACTTCGGCTTTACCCCCGACTTCGAAAAGGGTAAGGACAACCTGGAAGAGAACGACGGCGCCGGCAATACCTTCAAAGCCACCGCCAAGCCGGTGCTGATCGGCACCGCCGTGGTCGGCGCAACGACGATGATCTTCGCCATCATCATGGCGCTCACCCAGGGCCTGAAGCCCGAACTGCTGGCTAATCTCTCCATTCTCCACCCGCCGTTCCTGCTGGGTCTGATGATGGGCGGCGCGGTCATCTATTGGTTCACCGGCGCTTCCATCCAGGCCGTCTCGACTGGCGCTTACCGCGCTGTCGAATTCATCAAGGGCAACATCAAGCTCGACGAAGGAGCAACAAAGGCCAGCGAATCGGACTCCAAGAAGGTCGTCGCCATCTGCACGCAGTACGCGCAGAAGGGCATGTTCAACATCTTCCTGGTCGTCTTCTTCTCCACTCTCGCCTTCTCGTTCTTCGAAGAGTACTTCTTCATCGGCTACCTCATCTCCATCGCCCTGTTCGGCTTGTATCAGGCCATCTTCATGGCCAACGCCGGCGGCGCATGGGATAACGCCAAGAAGATCGTCGAGACCGAGATGAAGGCCAAGGGCACCGAACTGCACGCGGCTTGCGTGGTCGGCGATACCGTGGGCGATCCTTACAAGGACACGTCGTCAGTCGCGCTGAACCCGATCATCAAGTTCACCACGCTGTTCGGCCTGCTCGCCGTCGAACTCGCCGTCTCCATGCGCGCGGAACAGGGCGCGACGCTGCCGCACATCCTGTCGGCCATCTTCTTCGTCATCTCGCTGGTCTTCGTCTACCGTAGCTTCTACGGCATGCGAATCCCGGCCGACACGAAGTAAGTCCCCCGGTTCTCCCGGTTCAACAAAAGGGCAGGTCTTCGGATCTGCCCTTTTTCTATACCTTGACGATGGAGTAAACCGCGCCCGCCTTGGTTTCAAACTCCGCCACGCCGGCGTTCATCCGCACCGCGGCCGGCTTGCCCGCCGAAGCCACCGCGATCGTCGCGCCCGGCCACGGCGGGACAACTCTTGCCAGTCCGCCCTTCTCGCTTTCGATCCTCACGCCGCTGACCGTCTTGCCATCCCAGGCCGCCGACACCAGAAACGCACCCTTGGCGCGCAGGCTGCGGAATCCCGCCGGGCCGAGGCCGTGCGTGTTGGGGAAGAGCCGGATGACGCCCGCGGCGCTTTGCAGCATGCATTCGTTCAACACGCCGGGCAGCGAGAGATTCTCGGTCCAGACGCCCATTTCGAGCATGTAGTCGAAGTTCGTCCCGTCGCTGAAGCGGCCGCCGATCTGGCGCACACGGTCGTTGGCGATGCCGTTCGGCATGCTGCAATAGCGGACCTCGCGCTTGAACCAGTCGATATCCAACATGCCCAGCCGGGCGCGCATCATCGGCTGCCAGACCAGGTCGTTGCTGCCCTCCAACCGGACCGTGGCGATGGTTCGTTTGGCCAGGTCGAGCACGTCGCGGCGGCGGTCGAGGCCCACCTGCTCGGCCGGGAAGACCGGCGAGGCGGTGACCGGGACGTTATAGACGAACTCCGGCGGCGCATCGGCGACATCGGCCCAGACCTCGCCATACGGGCCTTTCACTGTGGGGTAGGGCGCCAGATTCTCTCGCACCTCTTTCCACTTCGGCCGCAACCCGGCATCGACGTCCAGCACGGCCGAGGCTTCGAGCATGGCGTCGAGTAGAAACTCGGTCAGGGCGAGGTCGATAATGATGTCGCGGTTCAGCCGGTGGCCGGCGGTCAGGCCCCAATTTTCCGGCGAGACCGACGGGTTCAGCCGGTAGCGGCCGTCGCTGCCCTGCTTCGCATAGGCGATGAGGAAATCCGTGGCCGCGCGCATGGGCTTGTAGGCGCGCTTGAGGAAATCAACATCCTTCGTGTATTCGTAGTGCCACCAGAGGCTTTGGACGGTCCAGGGCGTCTCGCAGATCTCATAGCCCCAGGGCGGAACCGGATACGGGTTCACCTTGCTCGGCACGGGGTAGGCCGAATGCGGGAAGTAGGCGCCGGGCAGGCCGAACTGCTCGCGCGCGTTCCATTCGGCCATGGGCATCAGCTTTTCGACCAGGTCCACGTAGGGCAGGTGCTGCTCGACGTGGTTGGACGAGAACACGCCCCAGAAGACCTGCTGCGTGTTGTAGTTCATGTGATAGTCGCCGTGCCAGGCCGTGCCGATGGATCCGCGCGACCAGTTGCCGAACAGTCCCGGCGCAACGGCGCCCGGCTTGAGGCAGCAGGCCAGCCAGTACTGGTTCTGATACCAGATGCGTTCCAGTTCGCGGTCGGCGATATCGACAGCCGACTTCGACCAGAACTCGCGCCACGACGCGGCGGACTTCTTCCGCAGCTCGGCAAACGGGACGGCCGACAGGCGCGCGGCTTCGGACGGAGCGGTTTCGCGGTTGCGCGGATTGTCGCGCGGCGTGAGCAGAGAGATGTCGAGACGGAATCCAGCCTGCGCCGCGCCGGTCCTGGTGTAGATCACGCGGCGGCGCGGCGGATTGGCCACGCCCTGCCAGCCGGGCGAGAGGCGGCCTGAGACGGCGATGCTCGAATCGTCGGGCGACGGACCCGGCAGTTTGACGGGATCGACCGGCGCGGTGGCCGGGCAGAGTTGTAGGCTGTCAAACGAAAGGCCGTTGACGGAGAGTTCGGGTTCGGGCATCCGCGCCCGGGCTTCGAAGTGTGGGTAGAAGGCGACCGAGACGAAAGGCGCGCCGCCATCGCACTCCACGGCGGCATGGTTCAGGTCGCGGCTGACGAAGCAGCGCACCGTGGCCTGGCGCGGCGGCTTGCCGTGTTCAGCGACACCCAACTGCAACTCGTACTGCCCGTCAACAAGGGACAGTTTCTGTCGCCCGACGGTGACCCAGCGCGAATCCCAATGCAGCCAGACCGTGCCGCAGGGCCACGGCCGGGGCCAGGGCTTGGCATAGGAACTGCTGACCTTCTGCTGGTAGGCCAGCAGTTCGGGATCGGAGTTCTCGAGATAAGTGGCGTCGGCGCGGCCGGCCTTGCGGGCGCGCTCGGAGGCGCGTTCCCACATCTTCATCAACTCGGCGAAGGGCAGGACATGCTGGGCATGGTCTTCGCTGACGCGGATGTCCCAGGCGTCCTCCTTGCCGAAATGCAGGCCCAGGGCGTCGGGACGGGCGGTGATGCAGAGGCCGAGATCGCCGTTGCCGAGCAGCATGCCTTCAAAGAAATTGGGCGTCGGGCCGTCGCGCACGACAGCGTGGCGGGCGGCGATCTGGAGCGCGTCCGGGCCCGCCGGTACTGGGGCCGGCGGGGCGGCCGCGGCGGCGGCTGAACCGGCGACGAATTCCCTTCGAGTCGTTGACATCACTTCCTCCCTGGCGTGCCGTCATGCCTTGAGCGGCGGCAGGCCGAGCAGCCGGGCCGCGTTGTCGTAATAGACCTTCTTCAGAATCGAATCCGGCAACCCGATGCCGTAGATCCTCCAGCGGCCTTGCGGCGGCACGGGTGCGGGGGCGTAGTCGAAGTACTCATCCTCGGTTTCGAGGAAGCGGTAGTAGATCTTGTAGAGTTCGTCGCCGAAGATCTGCTGCGGCGTCGAGTAGCCCTTTGGCACGGCGTCGGTGCCGAACAGGATGCGGTCCTGATAGCGTTCGAAGAACCTGCGCGAGGTGCGCGGCTGGCGGCCGAGTTCGCCGACGCGGGCGGCGAGTTCGACGGTCATATTGGGGAAGCGGTCGAGCGAGCGCGAGACATGGCCGAGGTTCTCTGAGAAGTGGCCGACGTGCAGGGCGATGAATTGGGTCTTGGGATGGCGGGCGAAGACGCGGTCGCGGGCTTCGAGGATCTCCTCGTTCGAGGGGAAGTCCTTGCCGTGGAACGACCAGTCGGGGTGGTTGTTCAACTCCTCGAAACGCTCGTTGTACCTGTCGGTGGGCAGGAAGAAGGCCGCCGGGTCCGAGACGTGGATGGCGACGGGGATGCCGAGCGCGCCGCACGCTTCCCACATGGGGTCGAAGCGCGGATCGTCGACTTTGATCAGCCTGCCGGCCGAGTCGCGGACAACGAGGCCCAGGTTCTTGAGCACCTTGAGCCCGCGCGCGCCGGCCTTGTGGGCGGCGGCGATCTGGCCGGCCTGCATCTTGGCGTAGCCTGGCTCGTTCATGCGGCGGTAGAAGGGCTGGGTGAAGGTGAGGAAGCGGCCCGGATGGGCGCGGTCGAGGGCATCGACGAACGGTCTCACGCCTTCGCCCGCGCCGCCGGTCAGGTTCACAAGCATCCGGATGTTGCGGCGATCCATCACCTGGAGCAGTTCGGCGGGCGGAGTGGGGAAGTTCACCGCCGGGTCGCCTTCACGGGCAAACGTGAGGTGGGTATGGATGTCGATCACGGGGAAGCGCGGCTTCTCGACGATGTGCTCGTCGACCGTCAACATACTCTTGGGTTGGAAATCATTGATGTCGAGCGCTGGGGCTTTGCGGGTCTGGGCAGCGTGCAGGGGCGCCGCGGCGCCGAGCGAGGCGATCCATCCACGCCGGGTGAGCTTCATGACGATCCATGTTACCGGAACGCGAAGGCGCGGTTGGAGCCAAGTGGACAGCGGGTTGACTTAGAGGACAATCGGATTTCTCTACAATGGAAGCAGGAGCTTCATTCAATGAGTGTTTCCGAGAGCATCAAATCGAATCTGGCCTATGGCAAGGAGATTGTCGAATCGGGCATGGAAGGCGCCGCGGAGGCCCGCAAGGCGGCGCTTGAATCGGCCGGGAACGCCGACATGGTGACCGCGGCCGCGCAGGGGTCCTGGCAAGCGGCGGCGCTGGGCGCGATGGTGGGCGCAATCCTGGGCGTCGTCGCGGACGACCGCAAGCCGGTGCGCGGCGTGATCGCCGGAGGATTGCTGGGACTGGCCGCGGGTTTCGCAGGCAGCTTCGCCTGGAAGACCCGCCCGCTGACGGGCGCCATGGCGCGCGAAGCGGGCAGGCGGATCGGCGCGGTGCGCGACGGGCGCTGGCTGGCCGAGAATCCCGTGAACTACGGATGATCGGCGGCGCGGTCCGCATGAGTGGCGGGGTGCGTCCTCACGCAGCAGGCTTGACCGTCTGAACACGGCCTGGGGCTTGTGTTTGCTCAGGCAATGGAAGATAACGGTTAGCATGCCGGAAGGAGCGTGTCATGACCGCTGACCCATCGCGAAGAGCATTCGTTTTGACCGCCGCGTCATCGGCGCGCGTACTTGGCGCGGGCGACAAGATCCGCATTGGCGTCATCGGCACGGGCGGCCGCGGACAGTACCTGATGAAGGAACTGCTGCGCATCGGCGGCGTGGATGTGGTCGGGGTCTGCGATATCTACGACGTACGGCGTGATCAGGCCGCGCAGGCCGCCGGTCCGCGGGCCGAGAAATACCACGACTACCGCCCGATGATCGACCGCAAGGACGTGGATGCCGTCATCGTGGCCACGCCCGACCACTGGCACGCCCCGGCGGCCGTCGATGCGCTGAACGCCGGCAAGGACGTCTATGTCGAGAAGCCGATGGTCCACACGCCCTCTGACGGGCAGGCGATCGTCAAGGCTGTCCGGGCGAACAAGCGAGTCCTGCAGGTAGGCACCCAGGGCCGCGGCATGGCGCAGTTCGCCGGCTGCAAGAAGACGCTCGTCGACTCGGGTGTCCTGGGCAAGATCGGTTTCGCGCGCACCTGGTACCTGTCGAACTCCGGCTACGTCCTGGAAGCGCCACAGGGCTTCGAGCGCAAACCGGACGGCCTGGACTGGGAACGCTGGCTCGGCCGCGGGCCGAAGATCGCCTGGGACCCTGGCGTCTATTTCAGCCCCTATAAATGGCTGCACTACGACGGCGGCATGATCATGGGCATCGGCATCCATGTCGTGGATTCCGCCCACCACCTGCTGAATCTGAAGGCGCCCACGTCATGCGTCGCCGGCGGCGGCGTCCATTTCTACGACGACGGCCGGGACACGCCCGACGTGGTCACCTTCATCCTCGAATACCCGGAAAAGCTCACCGTGACCTTTACGGCCGAGTGCCTGTCGGCGCCCGGCGTGCGGACCAGCGCCGGCGTCGAACTGCGCGGCGCCGGCGGTGTGAACTTCATCGAACGCTACGCGCGCAAGGGCGAGGTCTCCTGGACCTACAAGCCGAACTCCAAATTCTCGAAGACGCCCGAGGCCCAGGGCGAGGGCGCGGGCCCGTCGGCCGAGGTGATCCTGCGCGACTGGCTGGAAGCGATCAGGACCCGCAAACGCACCATCTGCAACGAGGAGGTGGGCTACTACTCCACAATGGCCTGCTTCATGGCCCTGGAAGCGTTCCGCACCAAGGGCCGTGTGACCTGGCGGAAGCCGTGGGACCTGCCCGCCTGAGACCAATCCCGCCGGTTACGCCTTCATCTGCTGCGCGAGATAGTTCGGCAGACCCATCTGGCGGATCATGTCGAGCTGGGCTTCGAGGAAATCGACGTGCTCTTCCTCGTCCTTCGTCATGCGCTCGAACAGTTCGCGCGTGCCGTTGTCACCGGCTTCGGCGCAGATGCGAACTGAGTTGTTGTACTGGGCCACGGCCTCCACTTCGGCCGCCAGGTCGTTTTCGATCTGCGCCTTCACGTTGACGCCGATCTTCGGGTCGAGCTTGATGTGGACGTTCGGCGTCCCGTCAAGATAAAGGATGCGCTCGATCAACCCCTCGGCGTGTTTCATCTCGTCGATGGCCTGCTTCTTCACCATGCCGCTGTAACGCTGGAGCCCCCAGTTGGCCAGCATCTCCGCATGGACCATGTACTGCATGATGGCCATCAGTTCGTGGCTCAGCGCGGCGTTCAGTTCTGCGATGACGTTTTCGTTGCCCTTCATCTGTAGCTCCTCAAAACCATGTTAGCCCGGATGGATTGTACAATCCCAGGCATGACGCGTCTCGTCTCCCTGCTTGCCGCCGCGGCCGTGCCGGTGACCGCGCAACCGCCGCGGGGCCGTTCGATCCCGCTGACCGGCCGCTGCGCCCGGATTCCGCTATGATGGCGGCGTTATGCTCACGCGCCGCTCTCTTCTCTCACTGCTCGGGGTCTCGCCGCTGGCCGCGCAGTCGCGCACCGCGGGCTTGCCCAACGTCGGATTGAAGGCCGAGACCGGGCCGCCGCGTTCCGAGTGCGGCGTCGGCGCGTTGATGCCCTGGGCCGATGTGCTCTGGGCGGTCACCTATAACTCCCACATGAAGGCGACCGGGACCGGGCTGGGCCTGTATGCGATCGATGACCAGTTGAATCCGAACCTCATGCACCTGCACAACGGAACGCATGCCAACCGGCTGGTTCATAAGGAATCGAGCACGTGCTTCATCGGGCCTTATGCCATCGACGCCAAGGGAAACTGGAAGTTCATCAAGGAATTCGAAAACCACCGCCTCACTGCCACGATGCGCCATCTTACCGACCCGGCAAACCGTGTCTACATGCAGACCATGGAGGGCCTGTTTTTCGAGATGGACGTGAACGACCTCAAGCCCCGCCAGATGCTCGACCTGATCAAGGAAGTGAAACTGGCCAAGCGCCCGCATTTCAAGGGCGGACATACTGGACAGGGACGCGTGATGGTGGCCAATAACGGGTTCTATGAATTTGGCGAGGACGGGGCCGGCCTTTATGAATGGGACGGCAAAGGCCCATGGAGGAAATTGAGCGGCAAGCCGCATATGGACTGTGCGGGCCGCATGGATATGCACGAAGTTGTTTTCTGTACCGGCTGGGATGAGCGCTCCGTTCTGTTTTGGGCTCTGGTGAAAGGACAATGGCAGTTCTATCGCCTGCCGAAAGGCAGCCACGCATTCGCCCACGCCTGGCAGACTGAATGGATGCGCATCAGGGAAGTGGAAACCGAGCATTACCTGATGGACATCCAGGGCACGTTCTTTGAGTTGCAGCCAATGGCGTTTGAGGGCCGCATATGGGGCGTCAAGCCAATTTGCCAGCACCTGAGAATCATTCCTGATTACTGCGCATTCCGCGGGTTGATGGCCCTGGGCGGCAATCAGACCACCCCGAATAACGATAACAACCCGCTCGCCGGACAGCCGCAGTCGGGCATCTGGTTCGGCAAGACCGACGATCTATGGTCCTGGGGCAAACCACAGGGATGGGGTGGTGTCTGGCGCAAGTCGCCGGTCAAGGCCGGCGAACCGAGCGCGCCGTTCCTGATGACGGGCTACGGCCGGAAGGTTTTGCATCTGAACGCCGGAGCCGGGCAGGTGAAGGTGGAAGTTGATTTTCTCGGCGACGGAACCTGGGAAACCTATGACACGCTGCCGGGCGGCCGATATGTCCATCACGTGTTTCCACAGGGCTTCTCCGCGCATTGGGTCCGTCTCACCGCGACGGCCTCGTGCACGGCCACGGCTGAGTTCATCTACACCTGATTCGGCGAAACCGCGCGTTGTTCAAGGATAGGAGTTTGAGGTTCGCGATCAATTTCATCTTCTGCCTCGCTCTGATGAGCGCGGCGGCGGTGTACGCGCAGGGTCCGGGGAGCGAATTGCCGCCCTCGAATCTGGATCCGCCGCCTCAACAGGCCGCCCAACCGCATTCCGAGCCGGCCAGGGAGGCTCCCAAGCCGGAGCCGCCATGGTCGGTTTTCGACTATATTGACCCTTCCGAACCGCGCTTCTACGCCAAGCTCGGACTGCTGTTGGGATCGTTGCTTCTAGCGCGAAAAGCATACCGGCAGATGAAGCCGCACTGAACTGCGGAACGGGGAGATAAATTATCGCGCACTAATAAAAAGAGGAGCCGGACGGCTCCTCTTTGAGCGGGTGTGCGCCAAACGGCGCTGTTTATTTATCGGGGCAGGTGCGGCTGTTATGCCCTGACCGATGGCAAACGGAGCAGACGCGTCCGCCTGCTTTGCGTTCACGCCGTCCGGTTGCGCCGCGGCTGCCGGACTCCACAAGTTGATAGTCAAAACCGAGGTCTTTGAGCGAGGAAATCTGCGATTCGATCGCTTCGACAATGCCCATCTTCGTTGCTTCGAGCAGCGTCTTTCTCTCGGCATCCAGTTTCTTCAATTTTTCGAGCGTTGCACTTACATCAGCCATAAGAACACACTATCAGGAAGTCCCGCCATCCGCAATCTGAATTTCGTGCATATTGCGGGTTCTATTAAGAATCAAATCTCAATTGGATAAAAACCGTGCGGCCGGACCCCGATCGCCCATGGAGATCAGCCAAAGATTGAGTTTTCTATATGGAATCCAGGTTATCCGGCGGGAGTTCGCGGGCCAAGGTGCGGCGGAAGAAACCGTCGGTCATGCCGGCCACATAATCGCAAACGACGCGGTGCAGCGGCAGGCCGGCGGTTCTTTCGCGATGCGTATTCGGCAGGCGATGGGGCGATTCCATATAGTGATCGAACAGTTTCCAGATAGCTTCGCTGGCGCGCCGGCGCTCAACCTGCAAGGGTTCGATCGAATAGACCCGGCGGAGCAGGAAGTCCTTCAAATGGCGGTTGACGGCAGCCGGTTCAGGCATGAACTCGGCCAGCCTCCTGTCGCAGCGCCGCACATCGCCCACGTCCTTGCACCCGCTGGCGAGGACGGCTTGGCGAGTGCCGTCGATGAGGCCGGATGCCAGCAGGTCAATGAGTTTTCTCAGGGTTTCCTGAAACAGAATGCCTTCCTCCACATGGGGGAAGCGGGTTCGTGCATCGTGAAGCAGCAGACCGTAGCCGGGCACGCTGGTGGCGATCTGTTCGAGGTCGAACAGACCGGCCGAGTAGCCGTCGTCGAGGTCGGCCGAGTTGTAGGCGATCTCGTCGGCGAGGTCGATGAGTTGGGCTTCAAGAGGCGGCTTGAGGCCCGGCAGATATTCGTCGAACCCCGGGCGTTCACCCGGTTCGAAGTCGCGGGAGTGTTTCACCATGCCCTCCCTCACCTCGAATGTCAGATTCAGTCCAGGGAAGCGGGCATAGCGCGACTCGAAGTACTCGACGATGCGCAGGGCGTGCAGGTTGTGGTCGAAGCAGTCGCCGAACCGGCTCATGGCCGCGTTCAGAGCCTCCTCGCCGGCATGGGCAAACGGCGGGTGGCCGATGTCGTGGGCAAGCGCAAGGGCCTCGGTGAAATCCTCGTCCAGGCCGAGCGCCGAGGCGGCGGTGCGGGCGATCTGTGAAACCTCGATGGTATGCGTCAGGCGGTTGCGGAAATGGTCCGAAACGCCTTCGCCGAACACCTGGGTCTTGTCTTCCAGACGGCGGAAGGCGCGCGCGTGAACGATGCGGTCGCGGTCGCGCTGGAACTCGTTGCGGAAGGGATGTGGAGCCTCGGGGTAGCGGCGCCCCGCCAGTCTGTCAACCGGAAAGCGAAAGGCTACAAGGCTCACTTGCCCTTGGAAAGGTCCGCCAGCATCGTGATGGCCGTACGGCCGGCGGTGCTGTTTTCGGTCCGCAGCGGTTCCAGCAATTTACGCGCCTCGTCCGGCTTGGACGAGGCAATCAGGGTGGCCAGTTCGATCGACGCCTGCTCCTTGCCAACGAAGGCGCTGGGGCGGTGGATCAGTTCCTTCAGCAGAGATTCGGCCTCGGCAATCTTGCCTTCCGACTTGGCGACGCCGGCCAGCGCCAGTTTGGCCAGTGAACCGTAGTCCTTGCCGCCATCCTTGATGGCATCGGAGAGATACTTCCGGGCTTCAACGATGTTGCCTTGATCCGCGGCGTTGGCGCCGAGCAGGTAGCTGGCGACGCCCGCCTCCTCGCTGCCCGCATGCTTGGAGATCAGCCCGCTGAGCTCTTTCCTGATGGCCGTCTGGCGTGCCGCTTCGGTCGGGTAGATCTTCATTCGCCCGCCCATGTCGTCGGTCCCGACCGTCGAGTTGTACACTTCCATCGCCGCCGAGAGTTCGGCAATCCGGTCCGCCCTGCGGGACTTCATCATATAGAAGATCCCCGCGCCGGCGATCACCAGGGCGAGCACAATCGCGCCGTAGCGCAGGAAGCTGGCGCGGTGCTGCTCGAAAAACTCAACCGAATGTGCTACTTCCAGGACAAACTTGTCTGACTTCAGGTCGTGACGGGTATTGCGATCCACAGATTACTCCAACCCCCCTAGTTTAGCACGCAGCCGGAACCCTCCCGCTGGGCGCTGGCTCAACCGGCGAGCGATTTCAAGGCGTCAACGTTGCGCTGGTCGTCGCCTGGGTTGTCGACCGGCGTTTCGAGGACGAAGGCCTTGGATTTCAGCAGCCGGTGGTTGAGGATGCGGCGGAAGCCGTCGAGGCCGATTTTGCCTTCGCCAATGTTGGCATGGCGGTCGAGCCGGGAGCCGAGGCCGCCCTTCGAGTCGTTGGTGTGGATGATGGGGACCAGATCGAGCGTGAGGATGGACTCGGCCGATGCGAGCGTGGCCTCCAGGCCCTTTTTCGTGGACACGTCAAAGCCGGAGGCGTACAGGTGGCAGGTGTCCAGGCAGAAGCCGATAGGGAAGGCGAGGCGGGGCCGGGCGAGGTCGCGGATCGCTCTGAGGTCCTCGAAGCTGCGTCCAATGGTGGACCCGGCGCCGGCGGTGTTTTCGAGCAGAAGTTGAAAACGGACGGGCATGGCGAGGCCGGCCGAGGCTTCGCCGAGGGCGCGGGCGAGGTTGGCGATTCCTTCGTCGAGGGTCTGGTCCTTATGCGATCCGGGGTGCATGACCAGATAGTCGGCGTCCAGGATGGCGGCGCGCTCGAGCTCGGCGCGAAAGGCGGCCACGGATTTGGACCGGATGACGGGGTCGGCCGAGGCCAGGTTGATGAGGTAGGAGTCGTGGATGACGACGGGGCGGAGATCGTTTTCGTCAACGGCCCGGCGGAAATCGGAGGCATCGGTGGCCGCTGGCGCAGTCGCCCGCCACATGCGCGGCGAGGCGGAGAAAATCTGGAAGCAGTTGGCTCCGAGTTCGATGGCCTTGTTGGCGGCATTGACCGGCTTGGGCGAACTGGAGGTATGGATTCCGATGCGCAATGAAACTACCTTTCGGGCAGTGCCTGAGATGCCGTACCGGCGGTGAATCGCGGACTTGTTTCAGTTTACTTCGAACGGCAGCACCCTTCGGGCCGCGGGTTGAACAGGCGCGTGGTGGAAGTCCCGCTTGTCCGCCTTGCGAGCGCCGCCGGGCAGGGATTCGAGCCGCGGTGACGAAAGCGATGCCCTCCATCGGAGAGGAGCCGCTGTGAATCCCTCATGCGGCGGCGGCGGGTTCGCACAACGAGGGATGAAAACGCGCGCGAGCGGATGCGGATGCGCCGCCTGGGAAATCTTCAGGGGCAAGTGATGAAGTCCTTTGATGTGAGTGGGTTGGAGCGCGCGCTTTCGAAGCACGGGTGGCTCGCGCGCAGACGGTTCCTCCGCCGAAGCGCGTTTCAAAGGACCACCCCTCCCCAACGCCGCCCTCCCCGAACCCCCACACCGCCCACCAATAAATTCTTAGTCTCTTCTTCCTTGCTGCCGCAGGCTCGCGCGTAGGCGGTTCCTCCGCCGAAGCGCGCGGCACAATCGATGAACCTCCCCCCACCGCCGCCCTCCCCGAACCCCCACAACGCCCACCAATCAATTCTGTGTCTCTTCTTCCTTGCTGCCGCAGGCTCGCGCGTAGGCGGTTCCTCCGCCGAAGCGCGTTTGACAATCGATGAACCCCTCCCCACCGCCGCCCTCCCCGAACCCCCACAACGTCCACCAATCAATTCTTCGTCTCTTCTACCTTGCTGCCGCAGGCTCGCGCGCAGGCGGTTCCTCCGCCGAAGCGCGCGGCACAATCGATGAACCCCTC
>PNKE01000029.1 GCA_013822245.1 Candidatus Solibacter sp. | reverse complement strand
GGGCGAGAACGGGATTTCGCACTTCATCGAGCACATGCTGTTCAAGGGCACGGCGAGGCGGGGGGCGGAGGACATAGCGCGGGAGGTGGATGCGATTGGCGGGCATCTGGACGCGTTCACGGGGCGCGAACTGGTGGGCTATACGGTGAAGGTGCTGGACGAGCACATCCCGATCGCGTTCGACGTGCTGGCGGACATGCTGCAGCATCCGCGGTTTGACGACGCCGACATCGAAAAAGAAAAAGGCGTGATTCTGGAAGAGCTGAAGATGGAGCACGACAGCCCGGAGTCGCTGCTGCATGACGTATTCATGTCGAAGTTCTGGAGCCGGCACCCGCTGGGGCGGCCGATCATCGGCAACCGGAAGACGATCCTCGGCTTTGAATCAGCGCGGTTGAGAGAGCACCACCAGAAGTATTATTCGCCGGCGAATATTGTGATCACGGCCGCCGGGAGTTTGCGGCATGAGGAGCTGGTGGAAGTGGCGCGGGAGCACTTTGGGGGGTTGAAGGCCGGTGGCACGGTTGCGCGGACGACCGCGCCGGCGCCGTCGGCGCAGCTGACGTTGAAAAACAAGCGGTCGCTGCACCAGGTGCATGTGTGCGCGGGGGTGCCGGCGTATGCGTCGACGCACCGGCTGAGGTTTGCCAGCTACACGTTGAACCTGGTGCTGGGCGGGGGGATGAGTTCACGGCTGTTCCAGAACATCAGGGAGCGGCAGGGGCTGGCGTATTCGATTTTTTCGGAACTGAACATGTACCGGGACACGGGGATGATGGCGGTGTATGCGGGGACGTCGGCGAAGAGCGTGGAGGCGCTGGTGGACGGGGTGATTGCGGAGTTCAGGCGGGTGAAGCGGGAGAAGTTGACGGCGGAGGAGTTGAGGCACGCGAAGGATCACATCAAGGGGAGTCTGATGCTGAGCCTGGAATCGACGGGGAGCCGGATGAGCAATCTGGCGCGGCAGTGGCTGACGTATGGGCGGTTCTACAACCTGGACGAGATTATAGCGATGGTGGAGGCGGTGACGGCGGAGGAAGTGATGGAGGTGGCCGAGGATCTGCTTCACGGCGAGAGGATCAGCCTGGCTCTATTGGGGAGGCTGGACGGGATATCGGTGGGCCGTGAGCGGCTGGAATGCTGATGGGAGGGATGAAGACGAACCGCGTTATCGGGCTGGCGCTGGCGGCCGTTCTGTTGTGCGGGACGGCGGCGGGGGCGGACTTCGCGGCGCTGAGGCCGGAGGGGTACGTGAGCGATTTCGCGCGCGTGATCCCGGCGGAGCGGAAGGCGGAGTTGGAGCGGTACTGCAAGGCGGTGGAGGCGTCGACGGGGGCGGAGATCGCGCTGGTGACGGTACCGTCACTGGAAGGCGAGCCGATCGAGGATGTCGCCAACCTGCTGCACCGGAAGTGGGGATTGGGCAAGAAGGGGACGGACGAGGGCGTGCTGGTGCTGCTGTCGATCCGGGACAGGCGGAGCCGGATTGAAGTGGGTTACGGGCTGGAGGGGGTGCTGCCGGACGGGTACGCGGGCAGCCTGCTGAGGGAGATGAGGCCGGCGCTGAAGGCGGGCGACATCGGCGGGGCGATGGGGGCGGCGGCGCAGGCGATCGGGGACAAGGTGGCGGCGGAGAAGGGGGTGAGGATCGAGGAGCGGGTGAGCCGGAGCCATCAGCCGAGGGAGGGCGTGGCGTGGGAGGGGCTGATTCCGCTGGTGGTGGCCGGGGGCGTGCTGTTTGGGGTGCTGTTTCTGGCCAACAGCGGCAGGCGCGGGCGAGGGAGGAGGGGCGGAGGAGGCAGCGCCGGCGACATCATGACGGGGGTGCTGTTGGGGCTGTTGAGTTCCCCGCCCCGGACGTATGGCGGCGGAGGGTTTGGCGGATACGATTCGGGGGACAGTTTCGGCGGATTCGGCGGCGGGGATTCGGGGGGCGGAGGGGCGTCGAGCGATTGGTAAGGTCGAGGGGACCGATGGTATGGAAAAACTACTGGAACAGTTGACGGCGAAATTGAAGCAGGCGCTGGATGAGCGGCTGAGGTCGATCGTGCTGTACGGATCGGGGGCGGGGGGGAGCAGGGACAAGTGGAGCGACTTCAACGTGTTTTGCGTGGTGGATGCGGTGGACCGGGAGGCGCTGGGTGCGGCCGAGCCGGTGATCCGGTGGTGGAGGGAGCAATCGCAGCCGTCGCCGTTGTTGATGGGCGAGCGGGAGGTGAAGGAGTCGACCGACTGTTTCGCGATTGAGTTCCACGACATGCTGGAGCGGCGCGAGGTGCTGTACGGGCCGGACCCGATCGCGGGGCTGGAGATTGACGATTCGTTTTACCGGGCGCAGGTGGAGCACGAGCTGAGGGCGAAGCTGATCCGGTTGAGGCAGAAGGCGGCGTCGGCGATGGTGGACCAGGAGTTGCTGATCCGGCTGATGGGGGAATCGGTGAGTACGTTTCTGGTGTTGGGGCGTCACGCGTTGCGGCTCTCGGGCAGGCAGGCGCCGTTTGTGAAGCGCGAGATCGCGGCGGCGCTGGAGGAGGCGTTCGGCACGGATTCGCGGCCGTTTTATACTTTATTGAGCCTGCGCGAGGGCGCGCTGAAGCTGAGGCAGAGCGAGGCGGGAAAGCTGTTTGACGGTTATGTGAGTTCGATCGAAGCCGTGGTGGCGGCGGTGGACGCGATGGAGAAATAGAGGACTGGAGCAATGAAAATACTACTCGTCGTATTGGGCGTGTTGCTGGTGGTGGGATTGTTTGCGGGCGGCAAGGCGGCGTCGGTGAACAACCTGCTGGTGACCGAGCAGGAGGGGTTTAAGAAAGCGTGGGCGGATGTGGACATCGCGCTGCAGCGGCGCGCCGATCTGATTCCGAACCTGGTGAGCACGGTGAAGGGGTTTGCGGCGCAGGAGAAGGAGATTCTGGAGACGGTGGCGAATGCGCGGTCGGCGCTGCTGAATGCGCGGACGCCGCAGCAGAAGATCGAGGCCAACGGGGCGCTGGATGGCGCGATCGGGCGGCTGCTGGTGGTGGTGGAGAACTATCCGGTGTTGAAGTCGAGCGAGAACTTCCTGCGGTTGCAGGACGAGCTGGCCGGGACGGAGAACCGGATCGCGGTGGAGCGTCGGAAGTACAATGAAGCGGTCCAGAAGTACAACACGACGATGGGACTATTTCCGAACAACCTGTTGGCGGGGATGCTGGGATTCCAGCGCAACGACGATTATTTCAAGACCGACCCCGGCGCACGGACGGCGCCGGCGGTGAAGTTCTAAGGGACGGGCAAAGCTGTGAGCGCGAAACTGTATCCGAATTACATCAACGGCGAGTGGGTGGAAGGAGCGACGTTCGAGAACCGGAATCCGGCGAACACGGACGAGGTTGTGGGCCTGCACACGGCGGGGACGGCGGAAGAGATGGCGCGGGCCGTGGATGCGGCGGCGGGGGCGTTTCCCAAGTGGGCGGCGATGGCGGGTCCGGCGCGGGGGGCGCTGCTGTACAAGGCGGCCGAGATCCTGGACAGCCGGTTTGAGGCGATTGCGGCGGACATGACGCGGGAAGAGGGCAAGACGCTGCCCGAGGCGAAAGGCGAGGTGCGGCGGAGCATCAACATCTTCCGCTACTTCGCGGGCGAAGGGGCGCGGATGGGCGGATTCATCGTGCCCAGTGAGCGCGACCGGGTGCATATGTTCGCCATCCGCAAGCCGGTCGGGGTGGTGGGACTGATTACGCCGTGGAACTTTCCGAGCGCGATTCCGGCGTGGAAACTGGCTCCGGCGCTGATCTGCGGCAATACGGTGGTGATGAAGCCGGCGTCGGCGGCTCCGTTGAGCGCGTGGCGGCTGATCGAGGCGTGCCACGAGGCCGGGATGCCGAAGGGCGTGGTGAACTTCGTGGCCGGGGCGGGCAGGGCGGTGGGCAATGCGCTGGTGGACGCGCCGGCGGTGAAGGCGGTGAGTTTTACGGGGTCGTGCGGGATCGGGCACAAGATGCACGAGAGGGCGTCGAAGCGGCGGATCCGGATCCAGCTTGAGATGGGCGGCAAGAATCCGACGATCGTGCTGGCGGACGCGGATTTCAATGCGGCGGTTGAGAATGCCGTCAACGCGGCGTTTTTCTCGACGGGCCAGAAGTGCACGGCGACGTCGCGGGCGATTGTGGAAGAGAGCATTTACGACAGGTTCGTGGAAGCGGTGGCGGCGCGCACGCGGCGGTTGAAGGTGGGCGACGGGATGAAGGCGGGCGTGGACATCGGGCCGGCGGTGGACGAAGGCGCGATGAACACGATCCTGGGCTACATCGAGAAGGGCCGCGAGGAGGCGGGCGAGCCGGTCTGCGGCGGGCGGCGGCTGACCGGGGGCGAGTACGACAAGGGCTGGTTCGTGGAGCCGACGGTGTTTGCGGGCGTGACGCAGGATATGGTGATCGCGCGCGAGGAGATCTTCGGGCCGGTGCTGGCGATCATGAAGGCGCGGGATTTCGCGGATGCAATGGAGATGGCGAATGCGAGCGAATTCGGGCTGTCGGCGTCGATCCAGACGTCGAACCTGTCGCGTTCGCTGGAGTTTGTTTACGGCATGGAGGCGGGGCTGTTGACCGTCAATCTGCCGAGCGCGGGGGTTGAGTATCAACTGCCGTTCGGCGGGACGAAGGATTCGAGCTTTGGGCCGAAGGAACAGGGACAGGCGGCGCTGGAGTTCTACAGCGACTTCAAGACCGTCTATGTGAAATACTGAGCGATACATGAAAATCGGACAGATCGAGTGGAAGGGCCGGACGACGGCCGCGGTGTTTGACAAGGGCCAGGCGAGGCCGATTCCGGGCTACGGGCTGATGGAACTGGTGCACCGCGGCGCGATGGAGAAGGCGAGCCTGACGGAACTGGCCTCGGCCCACGCGGCGAACACGCGCGAGGCGGCGGCGCCGGTGCTGCCCATCGAACCCGTGGAAGTGTGGGCGTGCGGCTGCACATATGAGATGAGCGCGTCGTTCCGCGATGCCGAGCACGGCACGCGGGAGGGTTTTTACCGGCACGTGTTCACGGCGCCGAGGCCGGAGATTTTCTTCAAAGGAACTGCGCGGGTGTGTACGGGTCCGGGCGGCGAGATCGGCATCCGGGAGGATTCGAACTTCACCGCGCCGGAGCCGGAACTTGCGGTGTTGCTGGGCGAGAGAGGATCGATCCTGGGCTACACGCTGGCCAACGACGTATCGGCGTGGGACATCGAGCGCGAGAATCCGCTGTATCTGCCGCAGTCGAAGGTGTACAACGCATGTTGCGCGCTGGGGCCGTGGTTTGTGACGCCGGAAGAGTTGACCGACCCGTATTCGCTGGACATGACGTGCACGATCCAGCGGGGCGAGAAGGTGATCTTCGAGGGGGCGGTATCGACGTCGAAGCTGGGGCGGAAGATCGAGACGCTCATCGAATATCTGATGAGGGCGAATGAGGTGCCCGCGGGATCGGTGCTGCTGACCGGGACGGGGATCATTGCGCCACAGGAAGCGGCGCTGGCTGAAGGCGACGTATGCACGATCAGCGCGAGCGGCATCGGGCGGTTGTCGAATACGGCCGTGGTGGTGCGCTGAGAAGCGGATTCAGGACAACTTGAGGGAACCGGCCGCGGTGCGCACGGGTTGCGTATGGCGGCCTTATTTCTGTTCCGAGACGCTGCGGTCGGCGAGTTCGCCGAGCAGGGGGAGGCGGAAGGTTTCGCCCTGGCTGGTCTTGACAAGCATGAAGATCCAGGCGCCGAAGACGCCGACTTTCATGATGGAGGAGAGCGCTTTCATGGAATCGGCCCAATGGGTGAACGGGGAGAAGACCCAGTCGACAAAGAGCCAGGCGACGAAGAGATAGAGGCCCTGGAAGGCGTGGAAGCGGGTGTCGCGGGCGTCGCGGAAGCGTTCGGCGGCGAGCACGACGATGGAGGCGATCCAGCCGACCAGGGGGATGTAGCAGAAGATGGCGGCGCGGCGGGGATCGAGGCCCTCGAACGGGTCGCGCCCGGCCGAGGCATTGGGAGCGGCCTTGGGCGCCGGGGAGGCGTCACGCTGGGCTGATCCGCAGGAAGCGCAGTAAGTGTCGGCGGGTTGGACCTGGCTTCCGCAATGTGTACAGAAAGGCACGGCTGGATGCTTCCGTAGTTTACTACGAGAGGCGGCGGGGATCTGTTCCCTGTGATACGATGCCGCCATGTTAAGAGCCGTACTCATTTTGGCCGTCAGTCTGGCCGCCTGGGCCGCCGGACAGCAGAAGACGGTGGATCTGCATTTCATCGACACCGAGGGCGGGCAGGCGACGCTGATCGTGACGCCTTGGGGCGAGTCGATTCTGGTGGACGCGGGGTGGCCGGGCTACGACGGGCGGGACGCGAAACGGATTGTCGCGGCGGCGAGGAAGGCGGGGTTGACGCGGATCGACTACCTGCTGATGACGCACTACCACCTGGACCACGTGGGCGGGGTGCCGCAACTGGCCGAGGCGTTTCCGATCGGGACGTTGATCGACCATGGGACGAATACGGAGACGAACAAGCGGGCCCAGGAACTTGAGGATGCGTACCTGCGGGTGGCGGCGTCAGGGGCGAAGAGGCGGCAGGTGAAGCCGGGCGACGTGTTGACGTTGAAGGACATCCGGATCGACATCGTGACGGCGCGGGGGGAGAAGATTCCGAAGCCGCTCGAAGGGGGCGGGCAGAAAAACCCGCTGTGCGCCGAGATTGAGCGCAAGGCGGACGACGCGTCGGAGAATGCGCGGTCGATTGGATTCCTGCTGACGTTCGGCAAGTTCAGGTTTGTGGACCTGGCGGACCTGACGTGGAACAAGGAGATCGAGATTGCGTGCCCGGAGCACTACATCGGGCCGGTGGATTTGTTTCTGACGACGCACCACGGGCTGGACCAGTCCAATCCGGCGGCGATCGTGCACGGGCTGAGGCCGCGGGTGATTGTAATGAACAACGGGGCGAAGAAGGGCGGGTCGCCGGCGGCGTGGCGGGTGTTCAGTTCGTCGCCGGGGTTGAACGACATGTGGCAACTGCATTATTCGCTGGCCGGGGGCAAGGATGCGAACGTGGCCGAGGAGCGGATTGCGAACATGGATGAGAAGTGCGAGGGGCACGGGATTACGGTGGAGGCGGCGAAGGACGGCGGGCTGAAGGTGACCAACCACCGCAACGGCCACACAAAGAGCTACAAACCTTAAGGAGAGCGGGGCGGCGGCGGATATAATGGCAGAGGCGGGCACTCGCTAACCCGCCGCTCATGCTGCTTACCAGCTCGGTGTACTTCGTTTTTCTTGTCGCGATCTTTCTGATTTACTGGCCGCTGCAACGGATCCGGGCGGCGTCGCTCGCGGTGATTCTGTTTGCGAACTACTTTTTCTACGCCAAGTGGGGGCTGTTCTACCTGGCGCTGATTCCGGCGGCGTCGTTCATCGATTACCTGATCGGACTGGGGCTGGGGGCGGCGAAGGAGCAGTGGAAGCGGCGGGCGCTGGTGAGCCTGAGCCTGGCGATGAACCTGGGGATACTGGCGACGTTCAAGTACATGGCGTTTTTCCTGGGGGCGTGGGGGGAGTTCAGCGGGACGAAGGCGCCGGAGTGGCACTGGACGTTTCCGCTGGGGATCTCGTTCTATTGTTTTCAATCACTTACGTACACGATTGATCTGTACCGGCGGGATGGCAAGCCGGTGCGGAGCCTGCTGGCGCACATGACGGCGGTGAGTTTTTTCCCGACGACGCTGTCGGGTCCGATTACGCGGGTGCTGGCGCTGGCGCCGCAGTTGGAGAAGACGGGCCGGGAGTTGAAGGCTGAAGATGGCGGGCGGGCGCTGTACAGGATTGGCCTGGGGCTGTTCAAGAAGTTCCTGATTGCGGATTACCTGGCGGAGAACCTGGTGAACCGGATCTTCGACACGCCGGGGCTGTACACGGGGATGGAGACGCTGATCGGCGTGTATGGGTACGCGTTGCAGCTTTACTACGATTTTTCGGGGTATACCGATATTGCGATTGGCAGCGCGCTGCTGCTGGGGCTGAAGCTGCCGGAGAACTTCAACCGGCCGTACCAGGCGCTGAACATCGCCGACTTCTGGCGGCGGTGGCACATCTCGCTGTCGAACTGGCTGAGGGACTATCTGTATTTCTCGTTGCCGGGGCTGAGGTCGAAGTGGAAGGCGTTGACGTACGTGAATTTGTTCGTGACGATGCTGCTGGGCGGGTTGTGGCACGGGGCGAACTGGACGTTTATTGTGTGGGGGGCGCTGCATGGGGGGGCGCTGGCGGTGCAGCACGGCTGGAGGTCGTTCAGGGGGAATCCGAAGCCGCCGGCGGAGTGGTGGCGGAGGCTGGGGCCGTCACTGTTGACGGGGCATTTTGTGGCGTTCGCGTGGATTTTCTTCAGGGCGTCGTCGATGGATCATGCGATGGAGGTGGTGGGGCGGTTGGGGTCGGCGACGGTGGCGTTCGACAACATTTCGCAGGGTGTCGCGGCGGTGATGGCGGTGGCCGTGGTTGGCCACTTCATGCCGAGAAAGTGGGCGGATTGGACGGCGGGGCGGTTTGCGGCGGCGCCGTTCTACGCTCAGGCGGCGGCGCTGGCGGTGCTGGTGATTCTGATTGAGTACCTGAGCATGACGGGAGCGGCGCCGTTCCTGTACACGCAGTTCTGATATGGCGATGCGACCCTGGCCCACAAAACCGCTGCTGGCAATCGCGACGTTCTGCGCGATCATCACGGCGCCGGAGTATATCCCGCAGTTTCATAATTGGCACATCTATGAGTGGGACACGGCGCCGGCGGTGCTCGATTTCCAGCCACGGAAACAGGCGGCGGCCGAGGACGACGAGATTGCCCGCCTGCGGCCCGATCTGGCGGCTACGGCCGAAAAGGCGCTGAAGCTCCAGGGGCCGGAAGGTTCGCTGGACGCCTTTTACGCGGCGCTGCTGAGGACCGAGCAGGGCCAACCGCAAGGCATCACGAAGATCCTGCATTACGGCGACTCGCCGACGACGGCCGACCTGATCACGGCCGATGTGCGGAGTTTCCTGCAGCGGCGC
The DNA here is from genome assembly GCA_013822245.1 of Candidatus Solibacter sp. Taxonomy (GTDB): domain Bacteria; phylum Acidobacteriota; class Terriglobia; order Bryobacterales; family Bryobacteraceae; genus PNKE01. The sequence continues at coordinate 20,216 of PNKE01000029.1, read as the reverse complement.
TTCGGTGACGCCGGGCACGGCAATTACCTTCCGGCACGGCCGTGGGCGTGGTACAACCACCGGCATCTGGATTCGGATTCGGACGGGTGGCAGGTGTTCCCGGCGACGCTGAAGGGCGAGAAGGACGGGGCGTACGGCGTGGCGGGGGTGAGTTTCAACGGGCAGCCGGGGGCATACAGCCGGATCAAGCTGAAGCGGCCGGGTGCGCAGCGGATGACGCTGCTCTACATGGGACGGCCGGGGGGCGGGAGTTTGAGGATCTCGGCCGACGGGGAGGAGTTGGGCGTGCTGGAGACCGGCGTGCCGGAGCCGAGGGCGGCGAGGGAGGTCTACCGGATCTCGCCGGGGACGAAGCAGATCGAACTGCGGGTGGAGGCGGGCAGCGTGAGGCTGTTTTCGGTATCGTTTGAGACGGGCAGGGCGGGGGTGGTGTATCAGTCGCTGGGCTTGAACGGGGTGTGGGCGGGGGTGATGGCGAACTACATCAATGAGGCGCACTGGGCGGAGCAATTGAAGCAGGAGCGTCCGGACCTGGTGATTCTGAACTACGGGACGAACGAAAGCGGATTCCCGAAGTATGTCGATTCCACCTACGACGACGATCTGCGGAAGCTGCTGAAACGGGTGAGGAGGGCGCTGCCGGAGGCGTCGTGCATGGTGATGAGCCCGATGGACCGCGGGGTGAGGGAGACGGGCGGGCAGATCGGGACGGCGCCGGCGCTGCCGCGGCTGGTGGCCATCCAGGCCAAGGTGGCGACCGAGGAGGGCTGCGCGTTCTTCAACACGTTTGAAGCGATGGGCGGGCCGGGAACGATGGGCAAGTGGTATATGGCCGAGCCGCGGCTGGTGAGCGCGGACTTCATCCATCCCATGGCGGCGGGGGGGAAGATTGTGGCGTCGTTGTTTTACGACAGCCTGATGAAGGGTTACAACCTTTACAAGTTGAAGCGGCTGCGCAGCACGCTGGCCGAAGTGAGACATTAAGAGGGGAGTGCGCCGGTTCATCACATTCGCGCTGATTGGCTGCCTGCTGGCGGTGTCGCCGGGGATAGGACCGGTTTCGGCACAGACCAAAGAGGCCGGGGCCAAGGCTCCGGCGGCGAAGAAGACGGCCGGCACGACGACAAGGAAGAGCGCGAAGAAGACGGTCCGCGGGCGGCGGAGTGTGCCGCGCAGACCGGTGGTTTCGGCGGCGCGGAAGGCGGCCTCGGCCGAGGCGGTGCAGACGCACATCGCCAGCGCGGTGGAGTTCGGGTTTCAGAATCCGGCGGCGTTGATTCCGTTCTACGAAGTGCTGTACCGGCACAAGGCGGGCGAGGCGGGCGCGGTGCGGATCCTGCATTTCGGCGACTCGCACACGGCGGCTGACGAGTGGCCGGGGATCCTGAGGGCGAGGTTCCAGGGCGAGTTTGGCGCGGGCGGTCCGGGGTTTGTCCAGGCGGGCAAACCGTGGGCCGGGTTCAGGAGATTGGACACCAAGTCGACGATGTCGCGGGGATGGCAGCCGGCGGGGTTGCTGGCCAAGGAAGGCGACGGGCTGTATGGGCTATCGGGGGTGAGCCTGCGCGCACGGGGGCCGGGCGAGACGCTGACGCTGGAAGCCGACGGCGAGCGCCTGCAGGTGTTCTTCTACCGGCAGCCGGACGGCGGGCGGATGACTCTCAGCATCGACGGGGCCGAGGCGGATACGATCGACACGGCGGGGGAGGCGGGCGCGGGATACTACGAACGGAAGGTGACGCCGGGGACGCACACGTACTTGTTGCGAACGGCGGGCGATGGCGAGGTGAGGATGTTTGGCTGGGTGGTCGAGAATCAGGGCGGGGTGACGTGGGAGACGCTTGGGATCAACGGAGCGCAGGCCGATCTGCCGCTGGGCTGGAACGAGCAACTGCTGCGGTCGCACATCGAGCGGCGGGACCCGGCGTTGATCGTGCTGGCCTATGGCACCAACGAGGCCCGTCAGCGTGACTGGACGTATGATAGCTATAGGCAAGCCTTCACGGCGCTGCTGACGAAGATGAGGGCGGCGGCGCCGGCGGCGTCGCTGCTGGTGGTGGGACCGCCGGACCAGAGCCTGCGCCAGAGGGGCAAATGGGTGACGCACGAGGGCGTCGACCGGATCGTGCAGGCGCAGCGGGACGCGGCGTTGGAGAGCGGCGCGGCGTTTTGGAACATGAGATCGGGTATGGGCGGCAAGGGAAGCATGAAACAATGGGTGTATGCCGGATTGGCGCAGGGCGACTTCGTCCACCTGACCTCGCCGGGCTACAGATTGTTGGGAGAGTCCCTCTACGGGCTCATGATGGATACATACGCGCTGTTTGCGGCATTGCGCCAGCAGGCGTCAGGAAACACTACTCATGGATCGTCGAACCAAGATCGTTGAACTCATCCGCCAGGTGACCAAGCAGGACTTGAGTCCGGCCGCCGATGAGTCTCTCTTTGATTCCGGGCTGCTGGATTCTTTCGCTCTGCCGGACCTGATCGGCGCGATGGAGAAGGAGTTCGCCATCACCATACCGGACGCGGACCTGAACCCGAGGAAGTTCGACACGATTGAGCGTATTGAGCAGTATCTGGATGCGAAGGGCTGATCACGAAAATGCCGTTCATTAAGGAATTCGGCAGCTATTTGCCATCGAGAATGGTCTCGAGCGAGGAAGCTGGAGGATGGGTGGACACGCTGGCGACCTGGGTGTTCAACGTCTCCGGCATCGAGGAGAGGCGGTTCGCCGGAAAAGACGAGACGGTTTCCGACATGGCGGTGGCGGCGGCGAAGGACTGCTTGCAGCGCGCCGGCCTGGAAGCGAAGGACATCAGCATGGTGTTGCTGTCCAGCGGGTCGTCGGAACGCCAGTTCCCTGGCCCGGCGGCGGAGACGGCGCTGAAGTTGGGCATTCCGGGCATTCCGGCGATCGATTTGCCGCTGGCCAGCGCGGGTGCGTTGTTCGCGCTGTCACTGGCGTCGCGGTTGACCGAGCAGGTGGGGCGGGTGATGGTGATTGCGGCGGAGAAGATGTCGCAGATCGCGGTACGTGAACCGATGGAGCGCGGGGTGGCGGTGCTGTTCGGCGATGGGGCGGGTGCGGCGTTAGTGACGCCGGATGAAGGCTTCGTCGAGGTAGTGGATTCGCAACTGGCTTCGGACGGCAGCTTTGCGCCGGACCTTTGCCTGGATTGGGACCAGCCGTTGAAGATGAATGGCCGGACGGTGATCCTGCAGGCGTCGCGCAAGATTCCGGGCATTATCCGGTCGTTGCTGGAGCGCAACGCGGTGGATCCGCAACTGGTGCCGGTCTACCTGATGCACCAGGCGAATCAGAACCTGATCGACCGCGTGGCCGACGCCATCGGCGTGCCGGCGGAACGGTTCTTCTCAAACATCGCCAAGTATGGCAATACTTCGTCGGCGTCGATGCTGATCGCGGCCTCGGAGTGGATTGACAGCCACAAGCTCACCAAAGGCGACCCGGTGGTATTCGCCGCATTCGGAGCGGGCTTTCACTGGGGTTCGCTGCTGGCGCGGGTCTGCTGAGGATTGTCCGGACAGGCGCGGCGGCGGTGTCACATAATGAGTGCATGAATCGCCGGACCGCCGTGTCTCTCCTCGTTCCCGCCATCGCGCAGGCGCAGTTGAAACTGCCGCGCACTATCCGTGTCGCCATGATCGGACTGCAGGGCCATCCCGGCGAGATCCTGGGCCCGGCGGCGCGGATGCCGGACATCGAGATCTGCGCATTGCACGAACCCGACGCCGGCGCAAGGAATTCGGCTCTGCGGCGCGGACCGGCTTCGAAGGCGAAGGTTTACGAAAACTGGATCGAGATGCTGGACCGCGAAAAGCCCGACATCGCGGCCATCGGCAACCCGGCCGACGAGCGGGCGCGGGCGGTTCTCGAATCAACCAAGCGCGGAATCCCGTGGATCGCCGAAAAGCCGATCGCCAACACGCTGGCCGAATTGAAGGAGATACGCGAGGCGGTGGCGAAGCAAAGAGTCGGATGCAGCATGTTGCTGCCGATGCGGTTTTCGCCGCAGTTCCTGGCGCTGAAGCAGATTGTGGACAGCGGGGCGCTGGGCGAAGTGGCGCAGATCAGCGCGCAGAAATCGTATAAGGCGGGCAACCGGGCGGCGTGGATGAAGTCGCGCAAGACCTATGGCGGGACGATCCACTGGATCGGGATTCACATGATCGACCTGATGAGGTGGACCAGCGGGCGGGAGTTCACTGAAGTAATGTCGATGCAGGGACAGGTGGGGGCGGGGCCGGGCATTGGGGAAATGGAGAACACCACGGCGACGATGTTCCGGCTGGACAACAAGGGCGTGGGCACTCTGCATATGGACTATTACCGCCCTGATACGGCGCCGACCCACGGCGACGACCGGTTGCGGCTCGCCGGGCCGAAGGGCGTGGCGGAGTATATGGCCTCGACGGGAGTGACGCTGATCGAAGCCGGCAAACCGGCGCAGGTGATCACCGACTTGCCGGCGGCAGGCAGCGTGTTCCTGGATTTCCTGCGGGCGCTCTACATGGGCGGGACACAGGCGCTGACGCGCGCCGATGTTTTCCGTACGACTGAGATTGCGATTCTGGCGCGGGATTCGGCCGAGGCCGGGCGGGCGATGAAGCTATAGCTATTGGCCGGTTTTCCGGTAGCCGCAGACGAGCTTGCGCCAGTAGGGCGCGTATCCGGAGAGGTTCGTCCCCTTCGACGATTGGGCGTGATAGAACGACTTCGAGTCGTTCACGATGCCCATGTGCTTCAGGTTGTCGAAGAAGACGATGGTGGCGAAGGCGGACTCGTCCTGCTTTGCCGCGGGCTTCAGGGCGAAGTAGTATTTGCGCGCCGTGGTGCGCTTGACGTAGAGACCACTCTGTTCAAGTACGCGGAAGACGAAGCCCGAACAGTCGAACGATTTCAGCCCGCTCGATCCCCAGACGTAGGGGCGGCCGAGGTTCCGCTCGATCGACTCGCGGATCCTTGCCAGGCGGTCCGGCGGCTCGGCCGCGAGCGTGAAGCTGAACAGGAACAGGAGTGCAGCCGGGCGGGTCATTTGATGGCGCTGCCGAGCAGCAGGCCGAGACCGATGAACAGGCCGGCGAGGAAAAGGCCCACGGCGGTGTTGTTGCTATTCAACTGTTCGTGAAACGAGATGCCGGGCGTCAGCCAGTCGAAGATCTTGTAGGCGACGACGAACCCGGCAAGTCCGATAACGAGCGAGGTGACGATCGAGATAACGTAGCGGCCCAAATCCATGAGTGATTGCTCCGGAAGTTGAGCGTATCACGCATCGGGCCAGGGCTCAAACCATACGCGTCAGACTGCAAGCCGGGCGTAGCCAGATCCCTGGCGGCAGTGATACACTTCACCGGAGTGAACCCGAATCGACCCGGTTCCGGCGAGGCAATAATGACGATATCCGCACAGACAACCAGCGAGCGCAGGTCATTCCTGGCATCCTCGGGATCCGCGATCGGACTGATGATCCTGAAGCCTGAAACCGCTTTCGGCTCCCAGGCCAACTCCGCTGTCGAGATCGGCATCATCGGCGCCGGCGGCCGCGGCAACTGGATCGGCGACTTCTTCGTTAAACAGGCCGGCGCACGCATCACCGCGCTTGCCGACGCCTTCGTCGACCGGCTCGAGACGTCGGGCTCCCGGTTCGGCGTGCCTGAAAGCCGCCGCTACCGCGGCCTTGAATCGTATCAGGAGCTGATCGCTTCCAAGGTGGACGCCGTGGCTATCGAAACGCCGCCCTATTTCCATCCCGAACAGGTGGCCGCCGCCGTGGCCGCCGGCAAGCACGTCTTCCTCGCCAAGCCCGTCGCCGTTGATGTGCCCGGCTGCCTCAGCATCCTGGAAAGCGGCGAACGCGCCAAAGGCAAGGTCAGCTTCCTGGTCGACTTCCAGACCCGCGCGCAACCCGCCTACCAGGAAGCCGCCGCCCGCGTTCACCGCGGCGACATCGGCGCGCCCGTTCTCGGCCATGTTTACTACCATGGTTCCGGCGGCGACTCCAAACCGCGCCCCGGCTGGGGCCGCCACGAGGCCCGCCTGCGCATGTGGCCCCGCGACCGCGCCCTTTCCGGCGACATTATCGTGGAACAGAACATCCATGCCATCGACGTCGCCAACTGGTTCCTCGGCGGCCGTCCCGTCAAGGCCTCCGGCATGGGCGGACGCAAGGTCCGCCTGAACTACGGCGACTGCTGGGACTACTTCGTCGTCACCTTCTGGTACCCCAACAACGTCACCGTCGACTTCAGTTCCGCCCAGTTCGTTCGCGGCTTCTACGACATCTGCGTCCGCGTCTACGGCCCGCTGGGCACGGTGGATTCACACTACGGGCTTGGCCCGCGCTTTGAAGTGGATCCGCGGCTGGACGGCCACATCGCCATCAGCGGCGCCAACCCCTGGAAGGCCCCGGAACGCGACAAGACCTTCGACGACGGCGCTTTGGCCAACGTCATGCGTTTTGTCGAAAGCATCCGCACCGGCAAACTGCTCAACAACGCCGCCGAGTCGGTCGATTCAAACCTCGCCTGCATCCTCGGCCGCATGGCGGCCTACCGCGGCGGCGCCGCGACGTGGGACGAGATGATGGAACTCAACATCAAGCTGGAGGCGGGGCTGACGCTCTGACCTCGCCTTCAGGCCTGACGCCACCGGCCCGCTCGCCGCGCATCTGAGATGAACCGCTTTGCCCTGGGCGAGCGCCGTCTGTCTGGTCTCTCTCCGGCGGTTCGAAGACGCGGAGCGGCCACGCCGGCCTGGAGGTCCGCGCCCGGGATGGCTTTCAGAAACGCACGGCGAGGCTTGAGGGGGCATCCAGAGGCTGCGGCTTGAGTCCGGTAAAGGTGCGGAAGCCGCGGCCCGGCTCTCCGGCGCGGAGCGTGTAGGCGCCAGTGCGGGAGAACACGCGGGGGCGCGGTTCGGCGCCGCGGATGTGAAGCGTGCGGACGAAATCTCCGCTCTGGCCGTCCACCACCTGCGCGACGGGGTCCTTCATCCTCTCCCCCTTCACCAGGGGAAGCCAGGCGACGCCGGGCTTGGCGAATTTGTCCTCGATGCCGGTGGTTTTGGGCCAGCCCGCGAACTGCTTTGAGGCCGCATCCGGCTGCGCGATCGAGACCGGCGATGCCGTAACCGGGGGCCTTGTCCAGCGGCAGTTCGCAAGGATGCTGCCGCCGCACTTTGCCCGGATTGGCGACCGCCCAGACGGTCATCCCGCCGCCGAAGGAGCCGAAGTGCTCGCCGGTGTAGCCGGGCAGGCCGGGCTGACGGTTGTTTCCGGGAGTGCCGGGCTTGAAGAGACGCGGATAGCCCGCGGCGACGGAGGGCAGCCCGAATCGCCGGATTGCTGTTCACCGGCTCCAAGACGGCCGTGATTCGCTCCGGAACCCCGGCAACGCGATTCTCCAGTACAATTTCCGGCCGAATCCGATCTTCGGCGGTTCCTATCAGCGCGCCAATCTCGGCGTCACCTGCCCGATGCTGTACGGCAACGAAACCGCGGCTCCGAACGTCGGCGCCTCCGGCTTCAACACCTTCAATTCGGCGCCCCGGAACCGGGACAATTTCAACCGCGTCCGCCGCTGGACGACGGCTTCTCGATGATTACCGGCAGCCACAACGTCAAGCCCGGCTGCCTCGGCATGCGCAGCCTCAAAAACCAGGACAACCAGCCGGCCACCAACGGTTCGGTCAACTTCTCTCCCGGCCACCCGCCGCACTCCGGAAACCCCCTGGCCGGCGCCCTGCCCGGCAACTTCAACTGCTACACGGAAGCCTCCGGTGGTCCGCGGTTGCAGCGGGCCTCCGCGCGCCGCCCACTCATACTTGGACAGCGCGGGGCGATGGGCGGCCCGCTTCGTGATATCCTCCAACCAATACGGCTGGGGCTTCCCTGCTTGCTCCCGCCATTTCGCCAGGCTCCGTCATGAAGGCCCCGGACAAGACCGTCGAACTGCTCCGCCGCTGGAATACCGGCGATTCCAGCGCCCGCGACATCCTCATCGAACAGTTCTACGACGAACTGCGCATCCTCGCCCGCCGCGCCCTCGCCCGCGAACGCCAGGACCATACCCTCCAGGCCACCGCCCTCGTCCATGAGCTTTATGTCCGCCTCTTCGGACAGTCCGATATCGAAATCAAGGACCGCGGCCACTTCTTCGCCCTCGCCGCAACAGTCATGCGCCGCATCCTCGTCGATCATGCCCGCGCCCGCCTCGCCGAACGCCGCGGCGGCGGCGCAGCCAAGACCACCCTCAAGGACTTCTCCGCCGCCTCCCACCCCGATACCGACATCATCGCCATCGACCAGGCCATGCACAGGCTCGAGGATGTCGACGCCCGCAAAGCCCGCGTCGTCGAACTCAAGTTCTTCGTCGGCCTCACTGAATCCGAAATCGCCGAGGCCCTCGGCGTCGGCCGCGCCACCGTCGAACGCGATTGGTCGTTCGCCAAAAGCTGGCTCCAATTGCAACTGGAATCCGCGCCGGATCCGCACGCCAAGCAGCAATGAGCGATCCACGCTGGCTCCGCGTCGAGGAACTCTTCCACCAGGCCATGAGCCTCCCGCCCGCCAACCGCCGCCCCTTCCTCGAACAACAATGCGCCGGCGAACCCCGCATCCTCGATGCCGTTCTCAAACTCCTCGGCGTCTCCTCCCAAGCCGACAGCCGCTTCGAAAAGCCCATCGATCCCCCCGCCTTCCTCCTCGACCCCAGTTCCCCCTCCCCCTCCGTCTCTTCCCTCCAAGGCTCCCTCCTCGGACCCTGGCGTCTCCTGAAACCCCTCGCCGCCGGCGGCATGGGCGCCGTCTGGATCGCCGAACGCGCCGACGGCCAGTTCACCATGGCCGCCGCCGTCAAACTCCTCCGCCGCGGCTTCGATTCCGACGACGCCCGCCGCCGCTTCGCCGCCGAACGCCAGATCCTCGCCTCCCTCCAACACCCCTATATCGCCCGCCTCCTCGACGGCGGCATCTCTCCCGACGGCCTGCCCTATCTCGTCATGGAACTCATCGACGGCCGCCCCCTCGACGCCCACTGCGCCGCCATGCGCCTCGACGTCAACGCCCGCCTCGCCCTGTTCCGCAAGGTCTGTGAAGCCGTCCGCTTCGCCCACTCCCAACTGATCGTCCACCGCGACCTCAAGCCCCACAACATCCTCGTCACCGCCAGGGGCGAACCCAAACTCCTCGACTTCGGCATCGCCAAACTGCTCGACCACGAACTCCAGGCCGACCAGACCTCCCCCGCCAGCCTCATGCTCACCCCCCGCTACGCCAGCCCCGAGCAAGCCCTCGGCCTTCCCATCTCCACCCAGTCCGACGTCTACTCGCTCGGCGTCATTCTCTACGAACTTCTCACCGGCCAAAGCCCCTACTCCTCCACCCAGCGCACCGCCGCCGAGTGGTTCTCCGCCATCAACAACGAAGACGCCCCTCCCCCCAGCCGCAAGGCCGCCGACCCCGCCCTCGCCCGTTTCCTCTCCGGCGACATCGACGCCATCGTCCAGAAAGCCCTCGAAAAAGCCGCCTCCAACCGCTACCGCTCCGTCGAACAACTCGACGCCGACATCGCCGCCTATCTCGCCGGCAAGCCCGTCTCCGCCAGCCCCCAGACACCCCTTTACCGGGCCGTGAAATTCGCCCGCCGCCACGCGCTCCCCGTCTCGGCCACCGCCGCCGCCCTCGTCCTTCTCCTCTCCGCCTTCGCCATCACTCTCTACCAGTACCGCGCCGCCTCCAACGAACGCGCCCTCGCCCAGCGCCGCTTCACCCAGGCCCGCGAACTCGCCCGCCTCAGCCTCTTTGACCTCTACGACATCGTCCAGCAGATCCCCGGCTCCACCAACGCCCAGCGCCTGCTTGTCTCAAAGTCCCTCGACCACTACAAGCGCCTCGCCGCCCAGGCCCAGGGCGACGCCGAACTGCTCGCCGAAGTCGCCTCCGGTTACTGCCGCCTCGGCGACCTTCAGGGCAACCCTTACGTCCCCAACATCGGCGATCCACCCGCCGCCATCGAAACCTACCGTCAGGGCCTCGCTCTTCTTACCTCCATCCCCGATGGCCTCGGCCCGCCTCAACTCGAACTCGCCCGCGCCCGCCTTCACGGCAGCCTCGGCGACGTTGTCTCCCTCGCCGGCGCCACCCAGGACGCTCTCAAATACCTCCGCCACGCCGAGACCATCCTGCTCGCCGCCCGCGAATCCGCCCCCCGCGACACCGCCATCCAGGCCGAACTCTGCTCCCGCCGCGAGTCCATCGCTGACCGCCTCGCCGGCGTCGGCACCGGCGTCACCATCGACGAGGCCCAGGCCATCCGCACCTACGAATCCGCCCGCGCCGGCTGGCTCGATATGCTCACCTGGCCCAACCTCAGCCCCGAAATGCAGGCCCGCGCCGCCCGCGCCGATGCCATCGCCCTCATGAAACTCGGCAACGTCGACATGGCCCGCGAGCGTTACACCCCAGCCGTCGCCCGCTACCGCGACGCCCGTACCGCCGTCTCAAAACTCGACCGCGCCAACCGCGAATCGCTCTCCTCCATCCGCACCCAGATCATGATTCTCAAAGGCGAGGGCTACGCTCTGCTTTGGTCCGGCAAGCCCATCGATGCCCTGCCCATCCTCGCCGAAGGCGTCGCCCTCAGCCGCCGCCTCCTCGCCGGCGACCCTCAAAACGAACAGCACCAATCCGGCCTCACCACCCTGCTCACCGCCCACGGCGAAGCCCTCAAAGCCGCCAACCGCCCCGCCGAAGCCGCCGCCGCCTGGATCGAGGCCCAGTCCCTCTCCCTGGCCCTTCTCGCCCGCAACCCCAACAACGCCGTCGCCAAAACCCGCCTCGACGACATCCGCGCCAAACTCGCCGGCCAATAACCGTCCGCCCGCCGCTGTACCATATCCTCAAAGGTCATAACCATGAGCACCTCGCGCCGCCAGATCTTCTCCCTCGCCGCCCTGCCGGTCCTCCAACCCGCCCAGGTTCAACAGGACGGCTGGACCTCCCTCTTCGACGGCTCCTCCCTCGCCGGCTGGACCATCGTCGATGGCACTGACTCTCTCTACTACGTCAACGAAGGCGCCATCTGCGTCGCCGATTTTGCTTCTTTCCCCGCCTGGCTCCGCTCCGCCCGCGAATACGAAAACTTCGAACTCGAAGGCGAATTTTTCATCCGCGGCTGGACCGACTCCGGCATCTACCTCCATGCCCCCGAGCACGGCCGCCCCACCCAATCCGGCTTCCAGATCAAGGTCTTCCATCAGGTCAACAACCCGCCCACCCCCTACGATGCCGGCTCCGTCTTCCCCACCGTCGCACCCTCCAAAATCAACGTCCGCGCCGGCTGGAACCCCTTCCGCATCCTCATGGACTGGCCCGTCCTCAAGGTCTGGACCCATGGCGAACTCGTCCAGGACCTGAACCTCGACACCCATCCCGAACTCAAACACCGTCTCCGCCGCGGCTACCTCGGCATCGCCGCCGCCTCCACCCACTGCCGCTTCCGCTCGCTCCGCATCCGCGAACTCCCTTCAAAACAGTCCTGGACCAGCCTCTACGCGTCGCCCGCCGACCTCGACGCCAACTGGCAGGTCAGCGAAGGCAAGCCCGAATACGTCACCCTCGGACCCGTCCTTCGCTCCGCCGGACTCGGCCATCTCGCCACCAAAACCAGGTACCGCGACTTCCAACTCCAGATGTACATCCGCTCCTCGGCCCAGTCCAACGGCGGCATCATCTTCCGCTCCTCCGGCCGCGGCAACCCCAAGCCCGTCAGCTACGAAATCCAGATCCACAACGTCGAGGAAGCCCATTTCCCCACCGGATCGCTCTACCACCACAAGCGCGCAACGTACCCCCGCATCGAGGACGAAAAGTGGTTCTTCTTCGAACTCGACGTCCAGGGCCCAATCGCGCAAGTCCGCATCAACGGCGAAACCGTCATGGAATACGACCACCTCGAAAACCTCAACGAGGGCGTCATCGAACTCCAGGCCCACCGCCGCGGCTACTGGGTCGAGCACAAACACATCCGCATCCGGTCCCTGTAAGGCGATCACGCGCCGTCCTCTGATATAGTCAACGGCGTCATGCTCCGCCGGACATTCCTTGCCGCCTCCGCCGCGCCCATCCTGCGCGCCGCCGATTCCTACGCCGCCCCCGATTGGGAAGCGCCGCTGTTCCATCTTCACAACCGCCTCAAAGCACCCGTCCGCATCACTTCCATCGACGTCCTTCGCGCCGGCGGCAAAATCCTTGTCCGAACGAACTCCTCCGCCGGCATCTCCGGCATCACCATCGCCAAGGACCCCATCGACGACTACCTGCCCATCCTCCTCCGCCGCATCGTCCCCTTCTTCACCGGCAAGGACGCCCGCGATATCGAATCCCTCATCGACAAGGTCTATGAGGCCAACTACAAACTCGCCGGCCAGGGCTTCTGGCTCCCCGTCGCCGCCGTCGAAACCTCCATCTGGGACCTCCTCGGCCGCACCGCCAACAAGCCCGTTGCCGATCTGCTCGGCGGCGCCCGCATGAAATCCGTCCCTGTCTATCTCTCCGGCTCCGGCCGTGAAGCCGCCGCCGAAGAGGAAGTGGACGTCTACGTCCGAGGCGTCCAGGAAACCGGCGCCCGCGCCGTCAAGTTCAAAATCGGCGGCCGCATGAGCCGCAACGCCGACGCCACCCCCGGCCGCACCGATAAAATGCTCGCCCTCGCCCGCAAACGCTTCGGCCCCAATGTCGTCCTCTATGCCGACGCCAACGGCTCCTACGATGTCCGCCGCGCCATCGAAGTCGGACGCTACCTCGAATCGCTCGACTTCAAATTCTTCGAGGAGCCCTGCCCCTGGGAGCAGATTGAATGGACCAAGGCCGTCTCCGATGCCCTGAAGATCCCCGTCGCCTTCGGTGAGCAGAACTCCTCTCTCGCCGAGTTCAACCGCATCATCGCCATGCGCGCCTTCAAGATCGTTCAGCCCGACCTCAACTACAACGGCGGCATCGTCAAATCCGCCCGCGTCGCCCGCATGGCCGCCAGGGCCGGTATGACCATCGTCAACCACAACACCGAAACCGGCGCCGCCGGCGCGAAAACGCTCCACTTCGCCGCCGCCATCCCCAACTTCGGCCCCGATATCGAATGGGCACGCCGCGCCACGCCCAAGCCCGTCTCCTGGCAGTCGCCCAGCCTGATCGACGTCACCGACGGCGCCGTCCCGCTGCCCGCCGGCCCCGGCTTCGGCGTCGACTACGACCCCGCCTACCTCGCCAAGGTCGAAATCCTCAAGCGCGCGTAAGCAGCCGCCCTCACTCGTACCGCAGCGCCGTCATCGGATCCGTCCTTGACGCCCTGTAAGCTGGCCCAAACGCCGCCAGCGCCACCGTCGCCGCAATCGCCCCCACTCCCGTCAACACGCTCGCCGGATCGTGCGGCGCCAACCCGTAAAGCTGCGATCCCACCAGCCGGCTCAGCCCAAAGAACGCCGGCAAACCCAGCACGATCCCCACCACCGCCATCTTCATCGCCTCCCGCATCACCATCCCCACCACCGAACTCCTCGCCGCTCCCATCGCCACCCGCACGCCAATCTCCCGTGTCCGCCGCTCCACCGAATACGCCATCACGCCATACAACCCCACCGCCGCCAGCAACGTCGCCAGCACCGCGAACAGCATGCACAGATAGGCCACCACGCGCGACGCCATCAGCGATTCGTCCAGCACCTGCTCCATCGTCTTGATCTCGCCGAGTGCCGTGCCCGGCGCCACCGACTCAACTTCCCGCCTCAACGCCGGCGCAATCCCCGCCGAATCCATCGCCGTCCTCAGGTAAACCGCGACATGGCCCAAGTCGTCGATCTGCCGCCAGGGCATATAGACAAACCGCCTGACCTCCTGCCGCAGGTTCTGGTGCCGCACAGCCGGCACGATGCCCACGATCTCCATCATCTCCTCACTGCCCGCCTGCCTGAACCTCCGGCCCAGCGGATTCGTCCGGCCAAAGAAATACCTCGCGAATTCTTCATTCACCACCGCCACCCTCTTCGCCCCCGCCGCATCCTGTGCGGTGAACTCCCGCCCCGCCACCACCGGAATCTTCATCGCCGAAAAGAACCCCGAACCGATCGAGTTGAAGTTCGGGTTCATATTCTCCTCTTCCTTGTGCTGGTAACCCTCCACCCTGATCGTGCTCGACCACGAGTTGTTCTCCAGAAACGCCTGTTGCGCAATCGCCACAGACTGGACTCCCGGCATCGCCCGCAGCCTGTCTTCCAGCGCCGAATAGATCCCCGCCGTCCGGTCCGGCGCATAGCCCGCCCCCGTCGCGTCGATCGAGAATTTCAACGTCCTCTCAATCGGGAATCCCGGATTCACCTGTTGGAGATTCAACAGCGTCCTGGCAAACAAAGCCGTCGACGCCGCCAGCACCAGCGACAGCGCCACCTGCGCCACCACCAGCGCCCGCCTCGCCTTCAACGCCCCAAACGCCCCCGCCAGCGCGCCGCCCTGGTCCTTCAACGTCGCCGCCAGATTCTCGCGCGATGCCCGTATCGCCGGTCCCATCGCGCTCAGTGCCGCCGCAACCAGCGTCAGCGCGATCAGGAAGCCAATCAGCCTCCCGTCCATCGTCCACTCCACTCCGCCCTGCCTCGCCGATTCCGGCAGCATCGCCGCCAGGGCGTCCAATGACCACCAGGCGACGAACAGCGCCGCCGTCCCGCCCATCGCCGCCAATATCAGGCTCTCGGCCAGCGTCTGCCTCACCAGGTCTCCGCTGCCCGCCCCCATCGCCAGCCGCACCGCAATCTCCTTCTGCCGCGCCGCCGCCCTCGCAATCAACAACCCCGCCACGTTCGCGCAGGCAATCAGCAGTACACCCAAAGCCATCGCCATCAACACCATCACCGGCTCGCCCGCCTCCCGCTTCAGCGTTGGTATCCCCCCCGCCCCGCGCTCCATCTCAATTCGTTTCGCCAGAAACTCTTTCCTGAAGCGCTCCGAGGGCCGCGTCGGAAACTGCGCCATCTCCTGCTCCAGCATCGGACGGTACACCGCCTCCATCGCCGCCTCGGCCTGTTCGATCCCCACACCGGGCTTCAGCCGCCCGAACAGGTGCAGCCACATCGACCGCCGGTCGTTCAACGTGTCCCACGTCGGCGTCACCCACGCCTTCATCGCCGCCGGAACGAAGAACCGTGCCTCCTCGCCCCGCTCGAATCCATAAAACCCCGCCTGCGCCACCCCCACCACCGTCATCGGCCGGTTGTTCATCCTCACCGTCCGACCGACCACATTCGGGTCCGCCGCCATGTGGTTCCGCCAGTAGTCGTAGCTCACCACCATCACCGCATGTGCATCCGGCGTTACATCATCGGCCGGCTGCAACACCCGGCCCATATGCGCCCTCACGCCCAGCACCTGGAAGTAATTGCCGCTCACCAGTTCGCCCTGCACCGGCTCGGCCTCCGCCCCCGCGCGCAGATTCACCGTGGTCTGGTATCTGGCCGCCAACCCATTGAATACTGGCGAGTTGTCCCGCAGGTCCTTGAACATCGGATGCGAAAACGTGTCCCGGCCTTCCCTGCGACCCATCTGCGCACCCGGGGATGTCAGCGCCACCAGTTCGTTTGGCCGCTCCACCGGCAGCGTCCTGAACATCACCTGGTCCAGCAGGTTGAAGATCGCCGCATTGGCGCCCAACCCCAGCGCCAGCGACGCCACCGCCGTCAGCGCAAACAGCGGCCTCCGCCGCAGACCGCGCAGCGCGTAATTCAAGTCGGATAGCAGGTTCCAGGTCATGGCAGTTGTAGACACGAAACCGCACACCCGGTGCCAACCTCTATGTAATTGATTTCATACGGCAACCATGAGGCCCGCCCGCCTGCCTCCGCCCGTTTTCAGGAATCCCCCGTCCCGCAACCGGACACTCACCCGCCCAGTTTCTTCAGCAACTTCTCCGCATCCCCCCGCGGCGGATCGTCCGGCGTCAGCGGCATCGCCAGGTACTGCGCCAGCAGTTTCCGCGCCTCGGCCTGCTTCGTCTTGGTCTCGATATACACCTCGGCCTGCGCATACAGCCGTGCCCGGTCCGCCGGCGCCACCTTCGCCACCTCGCCGAAAACCGCTTCGGCCTCCTTCACCCGCCCCCGCCGCGCCAGAAACCGCGCCAGATCCACCATCTTGCCCGCCGCCCTCGGCACGGCCATCGACGCCTGCTTCAAGTGCGATTCCGCGGCCTGGTAATCTCTCGTCTTTTCAGCAATTTGCGCCAGTGCCGTGTGGTAACCCGCCGGATCCGCCTTCTGAATCAACGGCAACAACCGTTGCGCCTTGTCCGCCCCCCCGCCCAACATCCCCGGCGCCGCAAGGTAGTACTGAAACAGATCCTCCAACGAATCCTTGTGCGTCGCATCCAGCGCCACTGCCTCTTCAAACGCCTCCCGCGCCCGGCTGGCATACCCCGGCGCCTGAAAAACGTTCGCGCTCTCCGCCCTCCGGCCCCACGCCTTGCCCAGCCAGTTCATGTACGGCCCATTCCGCGGCTCGGCTGCGGTCAACTTCTCAAACGTCTCCACCGCCCCTTTGTAATCAGCCAGATAGTACAGGCAGCGCCCTTCCAGGAACAACACCGGAGGCGTCCTCGGTTGGCCCTTCAACGCGCCCAGCGCCCCCGGATAATCGGTCTTGCGGAACATCCGCTCCGCCTGCTCGACCGCCGCTCCCTGACCCCACGCCACCGCCAGCACCGCCGCCACCAGGCCAATCCTCATCCGCATGTTCATCTTCATTTCCGTCGTAATCTTCCGTCGACTCGCTTCCCAATCACGCTGACGCATCGCCTGCCCGTCAGGTCACAAAAACCTGCACACTGCACGGCAGCCTCTGCATGGCCTGCCCGCCGGCCAATCTGTTTTCAACCAGTTAGCCGCAATACTATTCACTTTACAATCCTGATTCGCTTGGAGATGTCGATGCGGAGCGTCGTCTGACGCTTGCGGGGCTTCAGATTGCAGTTTCTCAACTTCGGCTTCACTCCGCGGAAGTCGACCCGGCTTCCGCTGGAGACAGCGCGCTCCCGGAGGATCTCCTTCAGAATCGCCTCATGCAGGGCTTTCCTCTGCCGAGGGGGCAATGGCCGCGTAGCCGGCCAACCGCCGCTGGACAACGCGTACCGAGTGCACGAAGGAAAGGCAGTCTGGGTCCGCATCGGCTTTCAGCGCCGCCTCGTGCATCAGTCCTCTACCGCCGTCCCCGCCGCTTCGCCGCCGTTTGCGGCCGCAGCCCGTCCATATATTCAAGGAACCGTTTCGCGCAACGGTCAAGATTCTCCGTTGACCCGCCGCCAATGAGAGGTGAACACATCTCGTAGGCGACCGTGCCCTCATAGCCGCCCGCGCGCAGTGCGCCAAAGAACAACTTGTAGTCGATGAACCCCTCGCCCATCGGCACGGCTTGCGTCGCGGCCGTCTGCGGCTCGTAGTTCACCAGCGCCGGGTTGTATTTGAACCGCGGGCGCATCTGGTAATCGGCTGCCGTTGTGTGGCAGGTCCAGGGCGCCATGGCGCGCGCCGCCGCGGCCAGATCGGTCCCATGCAGAGCCGGCGCCCAGGCGTCGAAGCAGGCCCGGCAATTGGGATGATCGACGGCCTCCAGCAGATCAATCAGAGACAGATGATCCACCGCCGTGTCGTGATGGTTTTGAACGCCGATGACCACGCCGTAATCCGCCGCCCGCATCGCGGCTTCCCGCAACACGCCCACAAGCATGTGCGGCGCGAACTGCGGATGCTGATATGCCGTGAAGATCCGCACCACGCCTGCGCCCAAATCTCGCGCCATCCGAGACAACTCGATGACATGCCGCAACTGAATCTCGCGTTGCGGCACGTCGCCGTGCTCGGCGTCGGCGGAGAAGTTCGTATAGCCCGCGATCACGTCGCAGCGCAGCTTCAGTTCGTCGAGCCGGTCTTTCAAAACCCGGCAGGCATCCGCCGGGTAGTCCAGCACGGACAGGTGCGGACGCTTGGCCATCAGCATCACGCCCGCGTAGCCGAGGCTCGACGCTTTCACGAGAAACCCATCCAGGCCCAGCGCCGCCTGGCCCGGCCACACGCCAGCGTAGGAAACCGAATGCAACACGGACCGGAATGGCATGAGTCAATTATGCTCCACGGTGGCTGATAATGGGGATGACCCGCCGATATGCATCCCCCTGCCGTCCCGTCCAGCGCGCCCCGCAAACTGCTCTCCGAGATTCGCGCTTCGCTCGCCGAACTTCGCGCCGACCTGCCCGCGCTCGGGCGCTACCTGCTTGACGCCGAGGCCCACGTCCATGCCTTCTCGATCGCCGCCAACGTCCTGCTGTCGTTTTTCCCTTTCATGCTGGTGATGATCGCCCTCTGCCGGCATCTTCTCGATTCGCCCTCCGCCGAGGTGGCCATGTATGTCGCCATCCGCGACTACTTCCCCGGCGAAACCGGCAGATTCATGGCATACAACCTGAAGGTCGCCGCCGACTACACGCGCAACCTGGAATGGGTCTCGGTTGTGCTGCTGCTGTTTACCGCCAACGGCATCTTCCTGCCGCTGGAAGTCGCCCTCAACCGAGCCTGGTTGGTCAAGGTAAACCGCTCCATCTGGCTCAACCAGGCCGTCAGCATGGGCCTCATTTTCAGTTGCGGCGCGCTGGCGCTTCTGTCCGGCGTCCTCACCGGCGGCGGACAGGTCCTGTTCAGCCTGCTCTCCGGCGGCGATGTGATGGCGCTGCGTGACGCGCTCACCGACGTCCGCCAAATCCACTGGGCGCCTGCGCCGGTGGTCCTGCTGTTCAAACTCTCTTCGATTCCAATCACCGTGCTGATCCTCTTCCTGGTCTTCTGGCTGCTGCCGAATACGAAGGTCCCCTGGCGCGCCATCGTCCCGCGCGCCGTCGTGATTGGATTGTTCCTTGAGGCATTGAAGTGGATCAACCTGCTCATCTGGCCCTGGCTCTATGAGAAGTTCTCGCGCGAGTTCGGGCCGTTCAAGAACTCGGTGACCATTCTCACCTGGAGCTTCCTTGCCGCCCTCGTCGTTCTCGCCGGAGCCGACTGGACGGCGCGCCGAGTCCGCCGCTCCATGGAGGCGTCCGCGGGTGCGGCCCAACCGGGTTAGAATCGGGATAGAATATGGGCGGAACCAGTTCCGCCCAGTTTGTCTGATCCTACCCTCGAGGAGAGGTTGTTGCGTATGGCCGAATCGAAAAACATGACGCGCCGTGAAGCCGTGAAAGTGGCCGGCGCCGCGACCATTGCCACCATGGCGGCCAGCGGGCCGCTGATCCGGACCGCCAAAGCCGCCGACGGCGTCAAGTACGGCATGATCGGCACGGGCAGCCGCGGCACTTACCTGTTGAAGCATTTGAAGAGCGTCGACAGCGGTCAGTGCGTTGCGATCTGTGATATCACCGACGACGCGCTCGATAAGGCTCAGCAGACTATCGGCGGTAACCCTAAGCGCTACAAGGACTGGCGCGCAATGCTCGCCGACAAGAACGTCGACGCCGTCTTCGTCACCACCCCTTTGTACCTGCACTTCCCGGCTACCAAGGACGCCCTTGAAGCAGGCAAGCACGTGTTCTGCGAGAAGAGCCTCGTCTTCAAGCCCGAGGAGGTTCATGCCCTTCGCGCGCTCGTCGGGGCCCGGCCCAAACAGGTCCTGCAAACCGGCCTCCAGCGCCGCTACAGCGAGATGTACCAGGCAGCCCGCAACATGGTTGAAAAGGGCCTTCTTGGCGACGTCACTTACGTCCAGGCGCAGTGGCACCGCAACCCCGGCTGGAAGATGAAGGAGGTGCCCAATAAGCGCATGGCCAACTGGCGTCTGTTCCGGGAGTATTCCGGCGGACTGGTCGCCGAACTCGCATCCCACCAGATCGACGTCGCCGACTGGATGCTCGGCATGACGCCCGAATCCGTCGTGGGCCTTGGCTCGCGCGACTTCATGAACGACGGCCGCGACATCCTCGACAACATCCAGTTGATCTACAAGTATCCGAAGGGCCGCCGCCTGGTCTGGACCGGCGTCCCCGGCACTTCCCACTGGGCTGGCGTGGGCGGCGCCCGCACGGAAATGGGCGAGATTATCTGCGGCACGCAGGGCAGCGTTCACATCACCATCGGCGACGACAACAATATGCCCATCGGCATGTGGTTCCG
>PNKE01000078.1 GCA_013822245.1 Candidatus Solibacter sp. | reverse complement strand
CCGATCCGGGTCCGGCGTGTTATGGCAAGGGCGAGTTGGCGACGGTGACGGATGCGCACGTGGCGCTGGGGAGGATTGGGGCGGAGCAGTTGGCCGGCGGGACGTTGAGGATCGATCCGGAGAGGGCACGGGCGGCGGTGGGAAGGTTGGCGGCGGAGATGGGATTCACGCTGGAGGAGGCGGCGGAGGGAATTCTGCGGGTGGCGAATGCGACGATGGCGAGGGCGGTGAGGGTGGTGAGCGTGGAACGGGGGCACGACCCGCGGGATTTCGTGCTGGTGGCGTTTGGTGGATGCGGGGGGCTGCATGCGTGCGAGTTGGCGGGGCAGTTGGGGGTGAAGCGGGTGGTGGTGCCTGAGTTGGCGGGGTCGTTGTCGGCGTTGGGGATGCTGCTGGCGGACCGGGTGAGGGACTATGCGGCGGGGGTGTTGGGGCAAGGGGATATTGAATGGGCGTTCAGAAGGTTGGAGGGGCAGGCGCGGAAGGACAGCCGGGGGGCGGTGATGGAGCGGTTTGCGGATTTGAGGTATGCCGGGCAGAGCTATGAGTTGACGCTCGAATGGAAGGGCGGAGCGGCGTTGACCGGGTTTCACGAAGTGCATCGCAGGACGTTTGGACATGCGGACGAGGCGCGGGCGGTGGAGGTTGTGGCGTTGCGGGTGAGGGCAAGGACGGCGGTGAAGAGACCGGCGCTGGCAGGGAGCGCCGGGGGGGCGAGGGGGAAGGCGGAGCGGCGGAGGGTGCATATGGAGGGGGAATGGGTGGAGGCGCCCTGTTACCGGCGGGAGCAGATTGGCGTCTCGTACAGGGAGGGGCCGGCGCTGGTGACCGATTACGGATCGACAGCGCTGGTGCCGCATAATTGGAAGTTCCGGCTCGCCGAGGCCGGCAATCTGATCCTCGAAACCCGCTAAACCCATGCTGTTCTACGCCATCACCATCTTTCTGAGCGCCTTTCTGCTCTTTCAAGTCCAGCCGATGATCGGCAAGATGATATTGCCGTGGTTCGGCGGGACGGCGGCGGTGTGGGCGACGTGCCTGCTGTTTTTCCAGGCGGCGCTGCTGGCCGGGTACGGGTATTCGCATGGGATCGTGAAGAGGCTGAGCCCGCGGCGGCAGTGGATGCTGCATTCTGGTGTGCTGCTGCTGTGCCTGGTTGCGCTGCCGGTGATTCCGGATGCGGGGTGGAAGCCGTTGACGCCGGATGCGCCGGCGATGCGGATTCTGGGGTTGCTGGCGGTGACGATCGGGCTGCCGTATTTCGCGCTGTCGACGACGGGTCCGCTGATTCAGGCGTGGTATGTGCAGGCGAATCCTGGCAGGATTCCGTACAGGCTGTTTGCGCTGTCGAATCTGGGGTCGATGCTGGCGCTGTTGACGTATCCGCCGATCGTGGAACCGAACCTGGCGCTGCGGAATCAAGGGGTGATCTGGTCAGTCGGATTCGGGCTATTCGCTGCGCTGTGCATTTACACGGGGTGGCGGAGCCAGGCCAGGGCGGCGGTGAAGGCGGTGGAGGAAGAGACGGGCGGGGATGAACCGAAGCCGCCGCTGAAACGGCATTTGTTCTGGATCGGGCTGGCGGCCGGGCCGTCGATGCTGCTGCTGGCTGTGACCAGCCACATGAGCATGGACATTGCGCCGATTCCGTTTCTATGGATTCTGCCGCTGGCGATTTACCTTTTGAGTTTCATCCTGTGTTTCGACGCCGAGGGCTGGTACAAACGAACCTTCTTCCTGCTGGCGCTGGCGCCGGCGCTGGCCGGGATCCTGTATCTGGCCGAGACGAGCCCGGAGGACAGGCCGGAGCTGAAGTTGACGATCGGGTTGTATGCGGTGGCGTTTTTCATTGCCTGCATGGTGGGGCATGGGGAGTTGTCGAGGTCGAAGCCGCATCCGAAACACCTGACGGCGTTTTTCCTGATGATTTCGATTGGCGGAGCGCTGGGCGGGGCGTTTGTGGCTCTGATCGCGCCGGTGGCGTTCAACACGCACTATGAGTTGCCGCTGGCGTGCCTGTTGCTGACCGGGATGGCGCTGACGTCGATCTACAGCGGCTTGGATTCGCCGTTCCGGCAGGACTGGCTGGGGTGGGCGTCGATCCTGGTGATGACGGCCGCGGCGGCGGTGACAGGTTATGCGGTCCACATCGGGCGGGCGATGACCCAGGGCAGCATGGTGGTGAAGCGGAATTTTTACGGGGAAATGGCGGTGAGGCAGTACGGGGGCGTGTATGAGTGGGACGGGTATCGTTCGCTGGTGCATGGTGCGATCAACCACGGCGAACAGTACACGCATCCGGCGCGGCGCAAGGAGGTGGCCAGTTACTACTGCCAGGACACCGGCTACGGGTTGCTGATGCAGTTGCGCAAGCAGGGCCAACCGCAGAAGGTGGGCATCATCGGGCTGGGGACCGGGACGCTGGCGGGCTATTCGCGGCCGGGCGACGTGTACCGCTATTACGAGATCAACCCGCAGGTGCAGCCGATCGCGAACGAGCATTTCTGGTATTTGAAAAACGCCGAGGGCCAGGTGACGGTGACGCTGGGCGATGCGCGGCTGAGCCTGGAACGGGAGCCGGCGCAGGGTTTCGACGTGCTGGTGGTGGATGCGTTTTCGTCCGATTCGATTCCGGTGCACCTGCTGACGCGGGAGGCGCTGGAGGTGTATTTCCGGCACATGGCGCCGGACGGCGTGGTGGCGCTGCATATTTCGAACCGGTTCATCGATCTGCAGCCGGTGCTGGAGCGCGGGGCGAAGGCCGTGGGCAGGCGGGCGGTGCTGGTGGAGACCGAGGACACCGATGACGGCACGTGCTATGGGACGACGTGGGTGCTGATGGCGAACCGGCGTGATACGTTCGACAACAAGGTGTTCGAGGGGACGTCGAGCCCGATCCGGTCGGCGCCGTGGCTGAAGCTGTGGACCGACGATTATTCGAACCTGTACAAGGTATTGAAGTAGACGGTCAGCGCACTTCGCGGATGGCGAGGTTGCGGAACATGACCACTGTTTCGGGGTCGTGAAGCTGGAGGCCGATGGGGCCGGACTTGGGGCGGTTGGGGTCGCCGGGGTGTTCCATGACTTTGACGCCATTGAGCAGGACGGTGATGAGGTTGTCGCGGACCTGGATCTCCATTCGGTTCCAGTCGCCGAAGCGTTCGTGGCCGGTTTTGGCGTCCTGGAAGAGGTACAGGCTGCCGGTGGGATTTTTCCTGGATTCGACGCCGAGGATCTGGACTTCGTAGCCGATGTGGGAGGGTGTGCGTTTGGGGTCGTGGGCATCGCCGCAGGCGTGGGCGGCGCGGGAGGTATCGCGGATGGAGATGCCGGAGTTGCCGCGGTAGCGGAGCCAGTAGTCGAAGCGGAAGTCGTACTGGCGGTAGTCCTTGCGGGTGTAGAGCCAGGCCTGATGTTTGGCGGTGCGGCGGTCGCGCTCACCGGTCAGGATGGCGTCGGAGGTGACGCGCCAGATGCCGTCGCCGACGCTTTCCCAGCCATCGAGGGCTTGGTTTGGGGTGATGTTGGCCCATTGGGCAAAGAGGACGGCGGGAGCGAGCAGAAGGCAGAAGAGGAGGACGGGAATACGCATGGCGGATCCTTTGGTTGAAGATCCGCCATGATATCACGCGGGGCAGGGTCAGGCGGCCCGCTTGATGGGCACTTTGATCCTCTGGTTCAAGGAGTTGCCGCGAATGGGGACGCAGTCTCCGGGGTCGACGGTGACCGGCGTGGTGTTTTCAGTCCGGCCGTGGAAGTACTCATCGATGGGGAATAGTGAGTAAGGGCGGAGTTCGCGGTAGGTGCGGCCCAGTTTTTCCTGGATCCGGTAGACGGCGTGGAAGAAGGCGCCCCGGTCAACGCCGAGGCGGCGGGTGCAGAGCGAGCATCCCGCGCCGAGCAGATAGTGATAGGTAAAAAGACGGTACTCGAACGGATCGAGGGTGCGCCTGGTGACACTGAGGAAATCGGCGATGAATTCCTCGTTTTTCCTTCCCCAAGTGATGCGCCGTCCACCCTTGGGCGAGGCTTCGAGCGTAACCGAGGTGAGCCATTTACCGCGGTTGACGCACTGCTGGAACTTGGCGTAGCAGATGCGGAAGATCGCGCGGAAGACGCATGAGCAGGGGCGGGGCCCGCCGCGCTCAAGATCCCTGATGCCATAGCCGCCACATCGCGAGCAGTCGACCGCGGCGAGGGCGATAGTGTCTGAAAGGGTCCACTCCATTTCTGTCATTTCACTTCCTTTTCCGGTGGCCGGGCTACCTCACATATCCCGGCGCACCAATTCTGGATCAACGATCCCCGCAAAGGCGGAATCCGTCAACGCGCTGGACGGAGGAATTTCGAGGGACCGCGTCTAAACAAGTAGGCGAGGGGCGTATCGCATTGATGTGGATTGGCTTAGATGGGAGGGACAATCCAATTAAAGTCCATTTATGTCCCCGGTGGTATGTTTATGATAGTAGTACTAGTACTCCTCTATAGCAGGTTGATATATGCCATTCCTGGGCACGCCTCTGACGTTTGCGACACTGCAGCGGCGCATGGTGGCCTACCTTCGGGACCTGATGTCGAACGGCGAGCTGACCGAAAGGGGTTTGGCGCGGATGATTGGGGTGTCTCAACCGCACATACACAACGTGCTGAAGGGGGTGCGGACGCTATCGCCGGAGATTGGGGACCAGATCAGCGCGGTGCTGGGGGTATCGTTGCTGGAGCTGGCGGAATCGTCGGAGCTGGCGTCGGTGCTGGAGGACCGGGTAGCGGAAGATCTGGCATATAGGGTGGTGAGGGCGGCGGCGGGACAGATATCGCCGTACCAGCGTTTCCCCGACCTGACGGCGGCCGAGAGGTGGGTGAGGATTCCGGCGGGCGCGGTGGAGAGAGTGGAGCGGCCGGTGTTGACCGGATTCCAGGCCGACCTGGAGATGGCGTCCTGCTTTCGCGGGGCGACGCATGTACTGCTTGATCTGAACGAAAAGGCGCGGCTGTCGGCGAACGAGCTGTGCTGGTATGCGTTGCGTTGGGGTGGCTCTGGCTACGTGAGGCAGGTGCGGCGGGAGGGTGGGGCATTGGTGATACTGGGCCAGCGGAGCTGGCAGCCGGCGGCGATACCGGACCGCATCCCGTTGGGCGATTTACCGGCGCTGGCGGTGATCCGCGGGCGTGTGGCGTGGTGCGGGCCCGACCCCAAGGCGGCGTCGTGGTTCGGTCAGACGGGCTTATCCCTGCCCATGCCGGCGCATTCGTAGGTTGCCAGCACCTGGCGGGCGGTGTCCTCCCAGTTGAAACGGCGGCACTGCTGAAAACCGCGGCTGACGAGTTTCTCGCGGAGGTCTTCATCGAGAAGCACCTCCTTGATGCCGCGGGCGATCTCGAAGACATTATCTGGATTGACGAAATAGGCGGCGTCGCCGGCGACTTCGGGCAGGCTGGTGACGTTTGAGCTGACCACCGGGGTGCCGGAGGCCATGGCTTCGAGAGGCGGCAGGCCGAAGCCTTCATAGAGAGAGGGAAAGACGAAGGCGGCGGCGGAGGCGTAGAAGACCCGCAGCGTTTCGAACGGAACGAAACCGAGGAACCGGACGCGGGATTCGACGCGGCTGTGCAGGACGGCCTGGCGCAGGCTGGGGGAAGTGGAGATCTGGTCGCCGATGATGATGAGGCGGAGGTCCTTGTACACGGGGTGGTGTTCGAGGTCGCCGCGTACAAGGGCGAAGGCCTCGACGAGGCGGGCGACGTTTTTCTGGGGCTTGACGGATCCGGTATAGAGCAGGAAGGGGTATTTGATCTGATAGCGTTCGAGGGTGAGCCGGCGTTCGGTGTCGGCGGCGGGGTCGAGGCGGGTATAGCGGGGGTCGGCGGCGCCGTAGATGCGGGTGATGCGGTTGGAGGGGATGCCGAGCATCTGTTCGGCGTCCTGGCGGGTGGATTCAGAGACGGCGATGACGCGCGAGGCGCGCATGAGACCGCGGCGCATGCGGGCGCGGACGAGTTCGAGGCGCCAGGTTTCGGGAGCATCGAAGAAGAAGGCGCTCAAGTCGTGGACGGTGACGATGTAGGGGCGGGGGAGGAAGAGCGGAACGACGTTGAGCGGGATGTGGATGAGGTCGGCCCGGACGCCGCGGGCGAAAGCGGGAAAGGCGAACTGGTCGAAGAGTTCGGAGTCCTTGCGTTCGTAGGGCAGGACCTGGAAGTGATCGGACAGGCCGTCGAACTCGGGCTGGTCCTTTTTGCCGCACACCAGGATGTACTTGTGCGGCGAACCGATGGCCGAGATGGCGCGGACGAGGTTGCGGATATAGGTGCCGAAGCCGAAATCCTGGATGTGGCGGGCGTCGATCAGGATTCGCAGCGGCATGGGGGCATTTCCTATATCCCGATCAGGCTTTCACCGGCTCCATGCGCCAATCGTAGAGAGGGAAGCGGGTCGTCAGTTGGGCGACATCGTCGCGGACGGCGGCGAGATTGGCTGCGTCGGCGGGGGCCGACAGAACACGGGCGATGAGGGCGGCAACCTGTCTCATCTCATCGGGGCCGAAGCCGCGGGTGGTGACCGCCGGGCTGCCCAAACGGATGCCGCTGGGGTTGAGCGGCGGGTTCTGGTCAAAGGGGATGGCGTTCTTGTTGGCGGTGATCCAGGCTTCGTCGAGGGCGCGTTCGGCGTCACGGCCGCGGAGGCCCTTGGAAAAGACGTCGACCAGGACCAGGTGGGTATCGGTGCCGCCGGAGACGATGCGGAAGCCGGCCCCGGTCAAGCCGGCCGACATGGCTTGGGCATTTTCGACGACGCGCGTCTGGTATTCGGCGAATTCGGGCGTGAGCGCTTCAAGGAAGCAGACGGCCTTGGCGGCCATGACGTGGACGAGCGGCCCGCCCTGGGCGCCGGGGAAGACGGTCCTGTCGACATCCTTGGCGTACTGTTCCCGGCAGAGGATCATGCCGGAGCGGGGTCCGCGGAGGGTCTTATGGGTGGTGGTGGTAACGATGTCGGCCCACTTGCAGGGGTTGGGGTAGATGCCGGCGGCGACGAGGCCGGAGAAATGGGCCATGTCGACCAGCATCAGAGCGCCCACCGAATCGGCGATTTCGCGGAAGCGGGCGAAGTCGATGATGCGGGAGTAAGCCGACGCGCCGGCGATGATCATCTTCGGCTTGTTCTCTCCGGCGAGGCGGGCGAGTTCATCGTAATCGATGATCTCGGTGTCCTGGCGGACGCCGTAGGGGACGATCTTGTAGGTCTTGCCGGAGAAGTTGAGCGGGTGGCCGTGGGTGAGGTGGCCGCCGTGGGCGAGGTTCATGCCGAGGATGGTGTCGCCGGGTTGGAGGACGGCGGCGAAGGCGGCCTGGTTGGCCTGGGAGCCGGAATGGGGCTGGACGTTGACGTGTTCGGCGCCGAAGAGCTGTTTGGCGCGGTCGCGGGCGAGGTTTTCGACGATGTCGGTGAATTCGCAGCCGCCGTAGTAGCGTTTGCCGGGGTAGCCTTCGGCGTACTTATTGGTGAAAACGCTGCCGGTGGCTTCGAGGATGGCCTCGGAGGTGAAGTTCTCGCTGGCGATGAGTTCGAGGCGCGAGTGCTGGCGGTCGACTTCCTTCTGGATGGCCTGAAAGATGCAGGGGTCGACTTCGGCCAACGGGCGGGCCATGCGGGTTTGATCGTTCATTGGGCGTTGCCCTCCTCGATGGAAGTGATTTTGCCGACGCGGCGCGCATGGCGGCCGCCTTCAAACTCCGTTGAAAGGAATGTGTCCACCATATCGGCGGCGGATTCGAACGAAGTATAGAGCGCGCCAAGGGTGAGCACGTTGGCGTCGTTGTGGAGGCGCGTGAGGCGGACCTCTTCCACGCTTACGGCCAGTGCGGCGCGGATGCCGCGGACTTTGTTGGCGGTGATGGACATGCCGACGCCGGTGTAGCAGACCAGGATGCCGCGGTCGGCTTTGCCGGAGGCGACTTCCCGGGCGACGGGGCCGGCATAATCGGGGTAGTCAGAGGAATCGGGCGAGTTCGCGCCAAAGTCGGCAACTTCGTGACCGGCCTGAGTGAGACGGTTCCGAAGCTGCTCCTTCAACGCGAGACCTGCGTGGTCGGAGCCGATGGCGATCTTCATGGGGAAGTGATCAGTTTACCATGCGGTTTGACGGTGACCCTTCGGCGAGAGGGGTTAACGGACCAGCGGGTCTTCGATCCAGGGCGGGGTGGCGTCGATGAGGCGGCCGAGTGAAGGATTGAGTTCCATCATTCGCTCTTTCATCTGCCAGGCGATGTTGCGGTAGGAGAAGTGGCCCTTGACGCCGCTGCGGAGCTTGGAGATGTATTCGGCTTCGGCGAAATCCATCTTGAAGAGGAAACGGCCGCGGACGCCGAACGGGGTGAGGTACTGCGCGCCGGGTTGGGGCAGCGAGGCGGCGACGGCGCGGGCCGATTCCATGGCGGCGGTGTAGAGGGGTTCGAGGCCGGCGTCGATGATGGTCTGGGGGGTGTCCCAGCCGTGCGACCAAACGAACTCCTGGCGGTACTGGTGGCAGCGGCGGTGGCGGTGCATGTCGCGATAGGCCCCAATGTCGATCAACATGTCGTAGTTGAACTGGCCGCCGCGGAATTCGCGCAGGAGTTCGTCGCGGCGGGGTTTGGAGCGCAGGGCGAGATCGATGACTTCGTCGCGGCGCCTGGCAGGCCAGTCGAGGGCGATTCCGTATAATTCTCTGAAAGATCTTACGGAAACGGGGTAGAGCAGGGTGGCGGCGATCTCGGCGGTGAGTTCGTTTGGTTGAATGAGATCGACGCTGGGGGCGGCGATGCCGGCGGCTGCTGGCAGGTTCTGTTCGGCCCACAGCTTGAGGTCGGCGCGGGCCTGGGCGGGGTAGGGGTCGGGGTCGACGTACTTGGCCAGGGTCGGGGCGACGCGGAGGTCGGAGCCTTGTTCGTCCCAGGCGCAGGCGGGCGGGTCGGCGCAGGCCGAGGCGGCTTCGTCGCCGAGGCTGCGGATTTCGGCAAATTCTGACGCTTTCCAGCGCCTTATCTGGCGTTCCAGTGTCCGAATCGACGTCACCTGGCCGACGCCGGTGGGCACGCCGAGGAAGAGCAGGTAGCGGGCGACATCGAAGGCGCGGGCGGC
Organism: Candidatus Solibacter sp.; assembly: GCA_013822245.1. GTDB lineage: Bacteria > Acidobacteriota > Terriglobia > Bryobacterales > Bryobacteraceae > PNKE01. The sequence goes on along the minus strand of PNKE01000078.1, from coordinate 23,577 downwards.
GATGTTGCGCTGGTAGGCGTCGGGCTTCATCGATTCGGGCCGGGGGAGCGCGGCGGCGATGTGGCCGGAGGCGCGGGCGTGGATCTCTTTGTACGCGGCGAGCAGGGCGTGGCCGGCGGCGGTGTAGGCGGCGGATTGGGGGGCGTCGAAATCGGGTGGGGTGACGAAGCCGGATTTCGAGAAGTCCTGGTAGCGGGAGGAGCGGGCCTGGCCGTCCCAGAGTTGTTCGTCCTCGATCTCGATGGCGGCGACTTCGGAGATGCCTTCGAAACAGACGGCGAGGTGGCCGAGGTCGGCGATGGAGGCGTGGCCGTACTGGAAGTAGAAGCTTTCGAGGAACTTGGAGGAGTCGTGGGCGCGGACCCAGTCGAGCGAGGCGCGGATGGAGTCGGGCGAGCGGCTGTAGCGGGCCAGGGCGTAGGCGAGCTGTTCAGGCGGGGTGGGTCCGATGGTGATGACTCTGCTCACGGATGCTTCCTGCGGCCGGTTTGGGCAAAAGGCTATCATAGCGAACACACCGCCGTGAAGATTCGAATCCAGAGATTGACGCCCGAAGCCGTGCTGCCGGCATACGCGCACGGGCCCGAAGAAGATGCCGGCATGGACCTGACCGCGCTGGAAGGTGCGCTGCTGGAACCGCGGCGTCCGGTGCCGGTGAGGACCGGACTGTCGATTGAGTTGCCGCCCGGATATGAGGCCCAGATCCGGCCGCGGAGCGGGTTGGCGTTGAAGCACGGGATCACGCTGCCGAACGCGCCGGCGACGATCGACCCCGGCTACCGGGGCGAGATCAAGGTGATTCTGCTGAATTCAGGCGAAGCGCCGTATCAGATCCGTAAGGGCGACCGGATCGCGCAGATGGTGATTGCGCGGTATGAGGCGATTGAGTGGGACGAGGCGGAGTTGAACGAGACGAAGCGGGGGGCGGGCGGGTTTGGGTCGTCGGGGCGGTGAGTGACCGACGTGGATGGGGCCGGCTGGTGGAGACTGCCGGGACCCGCTTGCTGCGCTCACGGCCCCGGAGAGTGAGCTTCCAACAGATACAGCGACTTGGGTTTATCGAGTCCGCCTTGTGTTGACATGCCGGGCACGGCGGAATAACATTGTTATTATCATGCGGGCTATACACGTCGCCATTCGAAAGATTGGCAACTCCCAGGGGGTTGTCATCCCGAAGCCGGTGCTTGCGCAACTGGGGCTGGATGGCGAGGCGGGAGCGGAAATGACGGTGGAGGATGGTGCGCTGGTGTTGCGCAGGCCGGCGAGTCCGGTCCGGGCAGGATGGGCCGAGGCGGCCAGGAGCATCGCCGAAGTTGGCGACGACGAACTGGTGATGGGCGAGTTTGGCAATGAGGAAGATCCGGAGCTGGTCTGGTGACACGCGGAGAGATCTGGCTCGTCAATCTCGATCCGGCCATTGGGAGCGAAATCAGGAAGACGCGGCCGTGCGTTGTCGTATCACCGGCGGAGATGCACGATCACCTGCGAACGGTGCTCGTCGCGCCGATGACCACGGCGGGCCGCGACGCGCCGTTCCGGATCGCCGTCAGCCATGGGGGCAGGAAGGGTCTGATCCTGCTCGACCAAGTGCGGGCCGTCGACAAGACACGGCTGGCGAGGAAACTGGGCGTGGTCCCGGCGAGGACGCTCGCCGCAACGCTGAAGACGCTGCAGGAGGTGTTCGCGGAGTAAGTTGAAGCCTGTGCGGCTCCCGGGCTGGGGGATTGTTCGAGGTTGCCGCTCCCACAGGATCGCGGCTCCTCGCGTGGTGGTGGGCGAGATCGAATCGGGTTAGAGCAGGTCGTCGCGGCGGAGGGCTTCGAGTTCCTTGACGAGGTCGCCGACGTGCTGGGCCATGTCCTTATGGGCGACGAGGAGGGCGTCGGGGGTGTCGACGACGATGAGATCCTTGACGCCGAGCAGGGCAACGAGGCGGCCGGAATCGGCGCTCACCATGTTTCCGGTGCTTTGCATGAGCACGGCGTCGGCGCGGACGCCATTGTGGTCGCCGTCGTGTTCCATCAACTCATAGACGGCATTCCAACTGCCGACGTCGTTCCAGCCGATGTCGCCGGCGACGAAACCGGCCACGCCCGAGGCCTTTTCGAGGACGGCGTAATCGACCGAGATGTTTTCGCACTGGGGGAAAACGGTTTCGACGGCCTTGGCGAATTTGCGGGAGTTGAAGGCGGGCAGGGAGTCGATCAAGGCCGCCGTGGCGGGCAGGTGCTGGCGCAGTTGGTTCAGGTAGACCGATGCGCGCCAGAAGAACATGCCGGCGTTCCAGCAGTAGTTGCCGGCGCGGACGAATTTCTGGGCCTGGGCGAGAGCGGGTTTTTCGCGGAACTTGACGACATCGGCGGCCCGGATGGAGCCGGGGTGCATGGAGCCGGGGGCGAATTCGACATAGCCGTAGCCGGTTTCGGGCCAGCGCGGCTGGATGCCGATGAGCGCCATGCGGCCGTGGGCGGCGGTCTCGTAGGCGGCCTTCACGGTCTTCATGAAGGCGGTTTCGTTTTCGATGAAGTGATCGGCGGGGAAGACGCCCATGACGGCTAAGGGGTTGATGGAATGGAGGATATGGGCGGCGAGGGCGATGGCCGGGGCGGTGTTGCGCTGGGCGGGTTCGGCGAGGATCTGGCGTTTGGGGACGCCGGGCAGTTGGCGGACGATTTCGTCGCGCAGGTGGGGATTGGTGAGGACCCAGATGCGATCGAGCGGGATGGCCTGTTTGATCCGGGCGACGGTTTGCTGGATCATGGTGCCCTGGCCGAAGAACTCCTGCACCTGTTTGGCGCTGGACTTGCGGCTCTTGGGCCAGAAGCGGGTGCCGCGGCCGCCGGCGAGGATGAGCGCGTGATGGTGGGTGTCTGCCATGGCCTTTTAGAGGTTGTGGCCTCGGATGAGCATGAAGGTGCGTTCCCAGCGGGTTTTGGTGAAGAAGTTCTGAGCCAGGTCGAGGATGTGGTCCAGGGAGATGAGGTTAGGGTCGGCGAGGCGTTCGGTGGGGGCGTCGTAGGACCAGAAGATGATGACGGGCTTGCCGATGACGTTTTCGCGGGGGACGAAGCCCCAGTAGCGGGAGTCGGCGGAATTATCGCGGTTGTCGCCCATGGCGAAGTAGTGGCCGGGGGGGACGACGAGTTCGCCGTCCTCGACGTGTTCGGCGAGCATGCGGTGGGCCTGATCGTTGAGCATCAGATTGGGATCGGTGGGGAAATTGTCGCGGTAGGAGTCGAGGTAGGGGGTTTTGTGGACGACGTAAGGCTCGGCGGCTTTGGCGCCGTTGAGCAGGAGTTCCTTGTTTTCGAGCCGGATACGGTCGCCGGGGAGGCCGATGACGCGTTTGATGTAGGCTTCGCGGGGGTTGGGCGGGTATTTGAAGACGATGACGTCGCCGCGTTTGACGGGCGTGTAGGGGAGCAGGTACTTGCTGACCGGGCCGGGCGGGGCGTAGGCGAGCTTATCAACGATCATATGGTCGCCGATCAGGACGGTGTCCTCCATGGACCCGGTGGGGACGACAAAGGCCTGCAACAGGGTGGAGGTGCCGAAGACGAGCAGCAGGATGGTGACGGCCCATTCGGCGACGAAGGCGCGGACGCTTTCGGCGCGGTCGGGCTTGATCTTGGGCTCGGCCGGCGGGGCGGCGGATTTGCTCTTGAGTTTCATTATGGCTGCGGGGGTTCATGGCCGCGGATGAGCATGAAGGTGCGTTTCCAGCGGGTTTTGGTGAAGAAGTTCCGGCCGAGGTCGGCGAGGTGTTCCAGGTCGAGGCCGGAGCCGGCCAGGCGATGGGTGGGGGCGTCGTAGGACCAGTAGACGAGCAGGGGTTTGCCGATGATATTTTCGCGGGGGACAAAGCCCCAGTAGCGTGAATCGAGCGAGGCGTCGCGGTTGTCGCCGAGGGCGAAATAGGAATCCGGGGGGACGACGATTTCGCCGCCGTCGATGTGGCGGTCGAGCATATCGAGGGCGCGTTCGTCGATACGGGTGTTGGGGTCGGAGGGGAAGTTGTCGCGGTAGTAGTCGAAGTCGTCGCGTTTGAAGTAGGTATAGGGCTCTTTGAGGGGTTGGCCGTTGAGGAAGAGGGTCTTGTTGGCGATGCGGATACGGTCGCCGGGCAGACCGACGAGGCGTTTGACGAAGGTCTCGCGGGCGTTGACGGGGTAACGGAAGACGATGATGTCGCCGCGCTTGAGTGGTGTATAGGGCAGGACAAAGCGGCTGACCGGGCCGGGCGGGGCGTAGGCGAGCTTATCGACCAGCAGATGGTCTCCGATGAGCAGGGTATCCTCCATGGATCCGGTGGGGATGACGAACGCCTGGACGAGGGTCGTGGTCCCGAACAGGAGCAGGAGAATGGTCACCGTCCACTCGGCGATCACGCCTCTTGGACGTTGCCCGGGGTCATCGGTCACCGCGGCGGCTTTGGCGGCCTCGGTTACGATTTCGGGCGTATCTTGGGGAGGCGGGCCGCCGGCAGGCGTAAAATCCGCAGTATCAGCCACTGACCGTTATTCTAGCAGCCCGGAAGAAGGCTTCCGTGGGGGGGCGCAGGGCGGGCGTCATTCGCCGGCGACGAGTTTGATCCCGGCCGATTCGACGACGCTGGCGGTCTCGGAATGAAAGACTTCGAGGCGGAAGCGGACGGTTGAGGCGTGGTTGCGGTAGAGCACGCCGCCGCGGGCGAGGTCGTCGAGGCCGAGATCGACGGTCTTGCGGCTGTCGCCGTCATGAATGAGCAGGACGGCGCGGCGGGCCTTCTGAAGGGCCGGGGCGTTGAGGTTCCATTTGACATGCAGGCTGTCGCCGGAGCGGGCGACGGCGACGCCGAGGTTGTAGGGGTCGGCCTGTTTGGCGGGCGCGGCGGGCTTGTTGAAGCTCATCGAGATCTGGAAGCCGAGCACGACGCCGAGCAGCAGAAAGACGAACGAGAGCGGAATCCAGACCCAGGACGGCTGTGATTTACGGGCATTGCCGGGACTGGGGAGCGGTGCGGGGGATTCGGCGGGGCCATCGACGGGGATTCTGTCGCCGGCGGCGCCGAGCGATGGGGCGATGGAGTCAATGATCGCGCTGGCCATGGCCGAACCCGCGAGGCCGGCGTGGTGGGTGGGGGAGTCCTCCTGCGGGGTGAAGCCGGTGTCGTAGGGCATCTCTGCCTGGGAGGAGTGGCCCTGGGCGGGGGCGCGTTTGGGGCGGGGCGCGCCGCCGAGTTCCTTGCGCCGGAAGGGAAAGATTTCGCCGTTGGGCTCGTCGGCAAGCGTGCCGGACTCGGTCCAGCAGTAGGCGGCTTCGCCGATGCGGGTGGCGTAGGGGCGGACCAGCAGACAGATGGCGGGCGCCGGGAAGTGGGCATCGAGAAGTTTGCGGTCCTCGGCGCCGAGTTTGAAATCGTTGCGCGTATTGCTGCGGAAGTAGCCGACGGCGTGGATGCGCTTGTCGGGCGCGGGCGCCCACTGTGCGACGGTGTGCTGGAAGCCGGCGAGGTCGTTATCGGAGAGGATATAAGAGGGACCGCGGAGGTGCTCGCAGGGTACGGTGACGAAGTCCTCGATGCGGATGACCAGCCGCTCGCCCTGTTCAGCGGTACCGAGCAGGATGCCGCCGACCTCGGCGCCACGCTTGGGGACGGCGCCGTAGCCCTTCATGATGTCGAAGTTGAGACGGTCGACGATATCAAATTCGACGGAGATGGAGACCGCCTTGCCGGGCGGCTCGTAAACGAACGCGCTGCCGGCCACCGATCCACCGGCTGGGACTGTGGGTGGGCCATCCATGGGCATCATGCTGGAACCGTTGCGACCGGACTCAGCGGGGCCGGTTGCCTGATCGTATTGTACAGGGTGAAAGGGACCGGCGACGCTCGACTTGGTATCCATCTGACTGATTCATCGGCGGAAACCCGTCTGGACTTCAGCCATACTGGAGAGGGAAACGCCTCAAACCGCCATGGCCGCAGAACTGTTCATCGTCTCGACGCCGATCGGAAACCTGTCGGATATGACCTACCGGGCGGTGGAGACGCTGAAATCGGTGGCGGTGATCGCCTGCGAGGACACGCGCCACAGCAGAAAACTGCTGGGCCACTACGGGATCACGAAACCGCTGGTGAGCCTGCATGAGCACAACGAGGCCGGGCGAACGGAGGAGTTGATCGGGCGGCTGATGGGGGGCGAGAGCGTGGCGGTGATCAGCGACGCCGGGACGCCGCTGGTGTCGGATCCGGGGTTTCGATTGGTGAGGGCAGCCGTTGACAACGGCATTCGGGTGACGCCGGTGCCGGGGGCATCGGCGGTGATGGCGGCATTGGCGGGGTCGGGGATGGCGATTGACGAGTTCCATTTCGCCGGGTTCCTGCCGCGCAAGGAGGGCGAGAGGCGGAAGAGGCTGGAGGAGCTTGCGGCGGTGGGGGGGACGCTGGTGCTGTATGAGGCGCCGCACCGGATACTGTTTGTTTTAAAAGAGATCGCCGAGGTGATGGGGGATCCGGAGGTGTGTGCGGCGCGGGAGTTGACCAAACTGCACGAGGAGTTTCTGAGGGGCAGGGCGAGCGAGGTGGAGGCGGAATTGAGGCGGCGGGGCGAGGTGAAGGGGGAGTTCACGTTGTTGGTTGCGCCAAGGCAACCGGTGGCCGAGGAGCTGACGGTGGAAGAGGAGGTGGAGGCGCTTGAGAAGACAGGGTTGTCGAGGATGGACGCGATCAAGGCGGTGGCGCGGAGCCGGGGCTTGGGCAAGCGGGAGGTCTACGAGGCGATGGAGCGTCAGAGGCGTGGACGCCGCTAGGAAGTGAGCGGCTTGTCAGGACTTGGACCACTGGCCGCGGGCGGCTTCGAGGGCGCCTTTGACCTGCTCGGTATGGTGGTACTCGGCTTCAAGAAACTGGAACGCTTCGAGCAGCCAATCGGCCAAGCCCGGGCGAGTGAGGGAATAGAAGACGCGGCGGCCCTCGCGGCGCTCTACGACGATGTGGTGGGCGCGGAGGACAGAGAGGTTCTGAGAGACGCCGGAATGGCTGATGCCGAGCAATTCCTGAAGCGAGTTCACGTCCTGTTCGCCGTTCCGCAACTCGATGATAATCCTGGCCCGATGGGGGTGGGCGAAGGCCCCGAGGAAGTCGGACAGCGCTTTGAGGGCGACGGCACGGTAAGGCATCTGAGTCTGAGCTCTTGGGCTATTCTTACAGATTAATGCTGGGATGTCAAAAATTTGAATAAATGCACAGTTGCCGGTAGCCGAAGGCGGGGGAGGCGCATCAAACAGATTGCGGTGTGCCTGGCTTATTCTGTTCACCCCCGAAGCGGGACGGCATGGCGCATCCACCCTCGTAAGGAGTAGTAATAAAGCATATGGCCGACGCCACAGCACTGCCGGCAGGGCCGGTCCCTGCGCCAGGGGGGAAGCTCCCTGGCGACGGGCAGGGAGTCTATCATAACGTCCATCCGTGGCAGCGGCTGAAGTGGCTGCTGCGGATGGAGTCGCGGGAGTTGTGGGTGGCGGTGATTTATTCGGCGGTGATCGGTCTTGTGACGCTGGTGCTGCCGGTGGCGACGCAGACGCTGGTCAACACGGTAGCCTTCGGCACTGTCTTGCAGCCGCTGGTGGTGCTGACGGCGCTGGTATTCATCGCGCTGCTGTTCGGCTCGATTTTGAACGGCTACCGGTTGTGGGTGGTTGAACTGATCCAGCGCAGGATTTTTGTCCGGATATCGGGCGACGTGACGCACCGTTTGGTGCGTGTGCAGCCGGAGGCGTTTGATCAGCACCACGGGCCGGAGCTGGTGAACCGGTTTCTGGAAGTGGTGACGGTGCAGAAGGCGGCGGCGACGCTGCTGGTGGACGGCTTGACGGTGGTTTTCTCGGCGACGATCGGGATGATCCTGCTGGCGATCTACCATCCGTGGCTGCTGGCCTTCGACATATTTCTGCTGATCCTGTTCAACATCATCCTATTCCCGTTCGGCATTGGGGCGATTCCGACGGCGGTGAAGGAGTCCACGTCAAAGTTTGCGCTGGTGGCTTGGATGGAGGAGATAGCGCGGCATCAGATTGCGTTCAAGACGAAGTCAGGGGCGGAATTGGCGTCGAGCAGGACCAACGCCCTGGTGATGGACTACCTGGGGCACCGGGCAAGGCACTTCCGGATACTGTTGCGACAGATTGTGAGTGCGTTTGTCTTGCAGGCGCTGGCGAGCGCGGTTCTGCTGGGCGTGGGCGGATGGCTGGTCATTCAGCGTCAGCTCACGCTGGGCCAGTTGGTGGCGGCGGAGCTGATCGTGGCGCTGGTGCTGGCGAGTTTCACGAAGTTCGGCAAGCACCTGGAGGCGTTTTACGACCTGATGGCGTCGGTGGACAAGATCGGATACCTGGCGGACCTGCCGGTGGAGCGGACAGACGGCGAGGCGGTGCCGGCGCGCACGAACGGCGCGAGGATCCGGATGCACATCCACCGTGCGGGCCACATGCGTGCGCGGCCGGTGCTGAGCGGGATCGAGTGGGAGATCCCGGCGGGGGCGAAGTATGGCCTGGTGGGCTGCGCGGGATCGGGGAAGAGCTTCCTGTTCGACACGCTGTATTTATTCCGCGCGCCGGAGGATGGCTGGATCGAATTCGACGGCAAGGACACGCGGGACCTGAGCCTGGACGACCTGCGCCAGCAGATCGGACTGGTGAGAAAGCCGGAGGTATTCGACGGCACGATCATCGAGAACCTGCGTCTGGGCCGTTACTCGCTGGATACGGCCGAGGCCAGGGAGGCCCTGACGAAGGCTGGATTGATCGAGGAGGTGCAGGCCCTGCCCGACGGGTTGAACGCCAGGTTGCAGACGGGCGGCTCGCCGCTCTCGTCGAGCCAGGCGATCCGGCTTGAGCTAGCGCGGGCGCTGGCCAACAAGCCGCGGCTGCTGCTGCTGGACGAGTGCCTGGACTTTCTGGAAGACGTTCCGGGCAGGGGTGATCTGCTCGATCGGCTGCTGGGCCCGAGTGCGCTCTGGACCGTGATTGTGGCGACGCAGAGCGAGGAGATTCTGTCGCGTTGCGACAAGGTGTTCCGGCTTGAAGGCGGCGAGGTGCGGGAGGTGGCGCGATGAGAAACAGGCTGAGCGGAATCCAGCGCCACGGGCACGACGAGGGCGGGTTGCTGGGCAGCCTGGGGACGCTGCCGGCGATGGAGATGGTGGAGGCGAACCACAGTGCGCGGAGGCTTGCGTATCTGCTGCTGCTGCTGCTGGGCGTGGTGGTGGTGGTGCTGATATTCACGCCCTGGATGCAGAACGTGGATGGGGCGGGCCACGTGTCCGCGCTGACGCCGCTGGAAAGGACGCAGACGATTTCGGCGCCTGTCGACGGGCGGGTGGCGAAGTGGCATGTCACGGAAGGGACGAGAGTGAAGGCTGGCGATGCGGTGGTGGAACTGGCGGATAACGATCCGCAGGTGCTCGAGCGGGTGGAGCGGGAACTGCGGATGGTGGAGGAGCGCGGGATGAACGTGCAAAGCCTTGTTGGGGCGGTCCAGGACAGGTTGGCGCGGCTGGAGGAGGCGCGCACGAACGCGATTGCGGCGGCGCGGTCGCGGGTACAGGTGGCCGAGGACCGGATCAGGGGCGCCGAAGAGTCGATTACGGCGGCCGGGGAGAGGGTCAAATTCGCGAGGTTCAATATCGATCTGCGGCAGAAGGCCTTCGACAAGGGGCTGACGGCGCTGCGCGACGTCGAGGCGGCGAGGCAGGAGATCAACACGGCCGAGGCGATGCTGCGGCAGTCCGAGGCCGCGTTGAGCGCGTCGCGGAATGAGAAGCGCGCGGCGGAGGACGATCTGAAGCGGATCGATGCCGATACGCAGGCGTCGGTTGAATCCGAACGGGCGAACCTGAACTCGGCGCGGGCCGAGGTGTCAAACATCAAGGCCGAGGTTCAAAGGACTGAAGTGAAGGTGGCGCGGCAGGGGACGCAGAAAGTGACGGCGCCGCGCGATGGGACGATCCTGAGGCTGCTGGCGCAGCCGGGCAGCGAGATGCTGAGATCCGGATCGCCGTTGGCGACGTTTGTGCCGGACGCCTACAAGCCGACGGTCGAGTTGTGGCTGAACGGAATGGATATGCCGCTGGTGAGGGCGGGCGATCCGGTGCGGCTGCAATTCAACGGCTGGCCGGCGGTGCAGTTTGTCGGCTGGCCGTCGGTGGCGGTGGGCACGTTCGGCGGCAGAGTGCAGCTTGTGGATGCGACCGAGACCAGGCAGGGGCTGTTCCGGATTCTGGTGACGCCGGACGAGAAGGACGACCCGTGGCCGTCGGCGATGTACCTGCGCCAGGGGGTGCAGGCGCGCGGCTGGGTGCTGTTGAAGAACGTGCCGCTGTGGTGGGAGATGTGGCGGCGGTTCAACGGGTTCCCGCCGGTGATCGCCGACGACGAGCCGGGCGCAAGAGCGGCAAAGGAGAAGAGATGATGCGGAGACTCCCGCGCACAATTCTTCCAGCGGCGCTGGTTTTTGCGCCGCTCATGGCGCGGCAGGCTGCGCTGCCGGAGCCGGTGGCGCGGCCGGCGGGGACGTGGCTGACGCTGGAGCGGGTCTTGCAGTCGGTTGAGACGCATTACCCGCCGTTGCTTGCCGCGCTGCAGGACAAGGTGCTGGCTTCGGCCGATCTGATGGTGGCCGAGGGCCGTTTCGACATGGCCTTGCGGGGCGGATATGACGGGACGCACTTCGGCGCGTATCCGAACGACGTGTACAGGGCGAGCGTCGAGAAGCCGCTGGAGTACAACGGCATGACGCTGACCGGCGGCTACCAGTTGGGGCAGGGGACGTTTGCGGGCTACGACGGCAGGCGGGAGACGGACACGGCCGGGGAGTTTCGCACCGGGTTGCGGGCGCCGCTGCTGCGCGACCGGGCGATGGACCCGCGGCGCGCGGATCTCTATAAAGCCGTGATCGGGCGGCGGATCGCCGATCTGGGCGTGGATCAGCAGCGGCTGGCGATCATCCAGATGGCGGCGCGGCGCTACTACGACTGGGTGGCGTCCGGGCGCAGGCTGGAAGCGGCCGAGGCCGTGCTGAAAGTGGCCGAGGAGCGGGACCAGCAGTTGAAGGACGCCTCGGAGATGGGCCAGATTCCACGGATCGACGTGACCGACAACCTGCGGGCGATCCTGACGCGGCGCAATCAGGTGATCGAGGCGCGGCGGGCGTTGGAATTGGCGGCGATCGATTTGTCGCTGTACTATCGCGACGGGTCGGGCCGGCCAACGCTGGCCGAGTCCGCGCTGCTGCCGCCGGACTTTCCGGCGCTGAAGGACCTGACTCAGCAGCGGCTGGCCGACGACGTGGATCTGGCGTTGATGCGGAGGCCCGAAGTACGGAGGTTCACTGCCCAAAAGGAGCAGGTGGAGATCGACCGGAAGCTGGCGCGCAACCAGTTGCTGCCAAACGTCGATGTGGCGGTGAACTATTCGCGCAATGCGGGCGGCCGCATCATCAAGCGGGGTCCGGACGAGCTGCTGGCGTCACTGATTTTCGACCTGCCGATCGAGCGGCGCCAGGCCAAGGGCCGCGACCTGGCGGCGGTGGCGCGGATCCGGCAGTTCGACGAGCGGGAGAGGTTCGCCCGCGACCAGATCACGGCCGAGGTGCAGGACGCCTATTCGGCGGTAAAGGCGGCCTACGGGCGGGTGCAGGTGCTGAGGCAGGAACTGGAAGTGGCGCGGCAACTGGAAGAGGCCGAGCGGGCGCGGTTCCAGTTGGGCGACGGGACGCTGTTCCTGGTGAATCTGCGCGAGCAGGCGACGTTCGACACGGCGATCAGGGAGTTGGCGGCGACGAACGAATACTTCCGGGCGTGGGCGCTCTATGAGTATGCGATCGCGGAGGCGTTGAGGGGGACGCCGTAGGCGGGGTCAGGCGGCGCGGGCGGCGCGGCGGGATTCGGCGCGTTTCACCATGGCGACGCCGAGGAAGATGATGATCATGGCGGCGAATTCGCGGGAGCCGAAGGGTTCGCGGTAGACGAGCCAGCCGAGGATGACGGCGACGACGGGGTTGATGTAGTTGTAGATCGACAGCACGGCGACGGGCAGGTGTTGCAGCGCGTAGACGTAGGAACTGTAGCCGACGATGGAGCCGAAGATGACGAGGTAGACGACGGCGCCGACTCCGCGGCCGGAGAGCTGGATGGGTCCGCCGGCGAGCCAGGCGATGGGGATGAAGGCGAGTCCGGTGGCGAGTTGCTGGATGGCGCCGCTGACGATGGGGTGGGCTTCGGTAGGCTGGCGGCGCTGAAGGAGCGAGCCGAGCGACCAGCCGAAACAGCCGAACTGCAGGACGAGGAAGCCTTTGACGAGGTTGCTGCCAAGGCCGCCATCGAGCGCGCCGGGTCCGACGAGCAGGGCGGCTCCGGACATGCCGACGGCGAGGCCGAGGATGGTGGGCAGGTGGAGGCGTGTACGCGGGGGCAGGGCGGCGTCGAGACCGAGCATCCAGAAGGGTCCGATGGTGATCATCAGGGCGGCGAGTCCGCTGGGGATCATGGTCTCGGCGACCGCCAGACAGCCGTTGCCGATGCCGAGGATGACGATGCCGTTGAGAGAAGTTCTCGTCCATTCCTTGCGGCTGGGCAACTTCACGCCTGCCAGCAGCGCGCCCGCGAGCATGAGGACGCCGGAGATGGTGTAACGGACGGCGACCAGCGACATGGGCGGGAAGGATTCAAGCGCCATGCGGATGCCGAGGTAGGTGGTGCCCCAGAAGATGCATACCGACACGAGTGCCGCATAGGCCCAGAACTGCGGATGGGATCTCAAGACTTCAGGGTAGCATCGGGCCCGGTGAGCGCCTGATTGCGGTAGAATCGGCGGCAACGGACAAAGGCGGGCCGGGACGATGATGCGGATTGCATTGATTATGCTGGCGGTTGCATGGTGCGCGGCGGCGCAGACGCCGGAGATCGATTCGAAGCGGTTGAACCAGCACAGGGTGACGAGCAAGGGGAGTCCGGCGCAGGAGCCGGGGGCGGAGTTGCACGAGATTCCGTCGCTGGTGGAAGGGGTGAAGTCGGCCGAGGATTGGCGGAAGCGGCGAAGGCCGGAGATCGTCAGGTTCTGGACGGCGCTGCTGGGCAAACTGGAGCCTTCGCGGGCGGACCGCCAGTGGTTTGGCGACATCCGCAAGGCGCGGGTGATCGAGACGCGGGAGATGGACGGCTACACGAGGGTGAGGCTGGACCTGCCGATCGAGAAGGATTTCTACCAGAGCTACCTGCTGCTGTTGCCGAAAGGGCAGGGCGAGGGTCCGTTTCCGGCGGTTGTGGCGTGGACGTCGACGACGCCGGATTTCACCGAGCCCGAGAAGCGGTGGGGCGCGTGGCTGGCGCGCAGGGGCTATGTGGTGTTGACGGGGTGGTCGTTCATCAGGAACTACCGGGAGGGTTCGTCGTACCGGGCCAATACGGCTGGGGAGAAACTGCGGGAACGGTTCGGACGCTGGCTGCCGATGGCAAAGATGGTGCACGACGCGCGGCGGGAGGCGGAATATCTGAGGAGCCTGAAGCAGGTGGACGGCGAGAGGATCGGGTTTATCGGATTTTCGCTGAGCGCCAAGGCGGCGGTCTACATTGCGGCGTTCGCGCCGGAGTTCAAGGCGACGGTGGCGCTGGATCCGCATATCGCGATCAACGGCGGAACGAACTGGTATGCGCCGTGGTATCTGGACTGGACGCGGGAGGAGCCGTCGATCCCGGCGGCCAAGCGAACCGTGTTGAGCATGTTGAATCCGGACGAGTCGAGGCCGGGTTTCGAGCATGATCACCATGAACTGATGGCGCTGGCCGCGCCGCGGGCGTTCTTGCTGATTGGCGGGCGCGGAGATTGCGAGGACTGCGGCGGGGATTCGGACGACTTGCAGTCGTGGGGGTATTTTAATCGGGCGCGGGAGGTTTATGCGCTGCTGGGGATTCCGGAAAGGATTCGGTTTGCGTTGACCAGGGACGGGCACGAGGCGAACGGGCCGGAGATCGATCCGGCGTGGCAGGAGTTCTTCGAGCGGTGGCTGAAGCGGGAACGGCTGCCCTGAGCGAGATCGAAAAATAGGGCGGCGGCGGCGGAATCCGGTTGTTAGAATGTTGGCTTGATCCTCACGCTCACGCTCAATCCGGCGATCGACCGAAACGTGACCGCCGACAAACTGGTCTTCGAGGACCGGGCTTACATCCTCGCGTCGCACGAATCGGCGGGCGGCCGCGGGATTAACGCCAGCCAGGTGCTGCACAGTTTCGGCACGGGGACTCTGGCCGTGGCGGTGACGGGGGGCAAGTCAGGGAAGTTGTTCGAGGAGTTTCTCGCGCAGCAGGGATTCCCCTCCGAGTTGATCAAGATCAAGCACGAGATCCGGACCAACATCACGATCGCCGACCGTAACGGCCTGGCGATCAAGCTGAACGAGAAGGGGCCGGAGTTGTCGGCGGGTGAGGTCGCCAAGGTGGAGAAGGCGATCTGCGGGAAACTGGCCGGAGTATCGTGGCTGATGCTGTGCGGCAGCCTGCCGCCGGGCGTGCCGGATGATTTCTATGCGCGGCTGGTGAGGTCGGCGAACCGGCGGGGCGTACCGGTGCTGGTGGATGCCGACGGCGACGCATTGCTGGCGGCGCTGGAAGAGAAGCCCGCGGTGGTGGCGCCGAACCAGGCCGAAGCGGAGAGACTGCTGGACCGGGCGCTGATCACGAGGGCGCATTTCACCGACGCCGCGCGCAGGATTCGCGAGATGGGGGCGCAGTCGGTGATACTTTCGCTGGGCGCGCGGGGCGCGGTGGGCGTGGCGGCGACGGGCGAGGTTTTCGAGGCGATTCCGCCGCGGATCGAGGCGATCTGCCCGATTGGGGCGGGCGACGCGCTGGCGGCGGCGTTCGTATGGTCGCTGGATGGCGGGTCGGGGTTCAGCGAGGCGCTCAAGTGGGGGGTGGCGGCGGGGACCGCCTCAGCCATGTTGCCTGGAGTGAGCTTCCCAACGTTCAGTCAGGCCAGCGAGATTTTCGCCCGTGTCGAGATCCGCCAGGCAGCCTAGCCGCAAGCCGTGCAAACACTCAGGGTATCGTCTAGGAGGGATGCTGGAGCCTGCGGCGGACTTTCGTCAAACCACGCCAGCCGCCGGCGTTGAAGCGGTCGATTCGCGGACCCGGTCGAGTTCCCAGTAAAGCAGGCGCTCCTCGGCGTCGCCGCCGCCGAAGGCATACCCCGCCGATTCCGCTACCGCGCAAACGTAGTATGCCGGCAACAGCACAGGCAGGCTCGCCGCCAGTCTCGCGGCCATCCCCTTGCGCCCGGGAAGCGTCCGGAGCAACCGCCAGAACCGCAGCGGCGGCACCAAGACCAGGGCGGCCAGAGCCGCAACCACCCTCTTCGGCGTTCGCCAAGCCTGGTTCCGCGCTCTGGTCGCCGCCAGCACCCGCACGTAAGCGAAATTGGCGGCAAACACTTCAATCCATGATTCGAAACACTGGTGAGCGGCGATCGCCTCTGCCTCGACGTACATTTTCCCGCCTCTTTCCAGCAGGATCTCGTGTACGTTGAAATCCACCCCGAAAATGCGGCCCAGATCCGGCTCCAGTGAGTCGAGGAACTCTTTCCTGTAGGCGATGTTGTTGCCCGGCATATGTCTGCATTCGCCGGAGTTCACCGGGTACGCCCACGGCGCGTAGTCGGCCAGCAGGGCAGCCCGGGACCGGTAGCTGTCAGGGCTCCCGTTCACGAACGCATAGCCGATCGCCGTCCAGGGCCCTGAAAAGGCCGCCAGGACCTTTTCGGCCCATTCCGGAGACGGGCGGCAATGGTTCTCAATGAAGGCGACGATGCCGCTATGGGATGCCCTGATGCCCGCGGCTTTCCCTCGAGCCAGCGACCGGAATTCGGGGTGGCGAAGGTAAGCGCACCTCAGCCCGCGGGTGTCGAGATCAGCTACATCGAGCGGGGCGAAGTCCACCACGACCAACTGGATCTTCTCCCGTATCGTCTGCTGCGCGATATCCTCCAGCGTTTGTTGCGCGCTTGCTCTGTTAGCGCCGGTCAGGACAATAACCGAGAGTTGCTGCACTTCAGCGGAAGGCTGTCCGGGCATTCAATCAGTATAGGCCAACCTCTCCGCCGCCCCCGTGGCGGTGCGGTTCAAGGATTCCCTTGGGCCGCGTGTCTCCGTGCGACATCCCGCTGCGGGCGAGGGTGGCCGTCCTCTTGAGGCCGGTGTTCACGACCCGCCACGCCGGCCAGGGAACGGAGGTACGGAACAACACAGTGGCGCGCGCGGCGCGGAGGGCGTGTGGGCGGGGACGGAGCCGGCACGGCTGCCGGGGGTGAGTTGCCCGACGCCGGAGCAGGCGCGGGAGATCCACGCGCGAGTGGAGATCCGGGCGGCGGGGTAGGGGCGGGCGGGGTTGAGATTCGCGGGTCCCTGGCGGGGTGTTTGCAGGTTCGAGTGACTGTGCGCCAGATCAAAGCCTCCGAGGCTAGAACTCAGTTATACAATCTGCCCGGTGGTGTGGAGCGCGGGGAGACGATTGTGATGGCGCGTCACGGTCGGGCACATTTGGTGGTGCAGGATGCGGCGAGCTATCAGGACTTGCTGGACCGTCTTGCCAAGGCCGAAACCGTTGCCGCGATCCGCCGCGGACTCGCCGATTCAGAGCAGGGCCGATTGACGACTTTGAGGGACGCCGGCGAGCGGCTGCGCTCGAAGCATGGCCGATAGGGTACTCATCTCCGTCGAGGCGATGGGCGACCTCGACTCAATCGCCGCATTCATCGAAGAGTACTGAAGCCCGGAATCCGGGTCTTTTCCCAGGACTCGCAGGGTCAAGCCGCAGCGAAGTTGCAGGCGGCTTCGCGCAGGAGGGCGCGCTGGTGGACGACGTCGCCGGCGATCATGACGGCAGGGTTGGAGACTTCCACCTGTCCGGCGGCGACTTCGGCGAGGGTTGTCACGATGACGCGTTCGCGCGGCGTCGTCCCGTTTTCGATGAAGGCGACGGGTTGCTGCGAGTCGCGGCCGAGGCGGATGAGGCACTGGGCGATCCGGGCGCGGCGGGCGACGGCCATCAGGATGATGAGCGTTTCCACCTGGGCGTAGGCGGCCCACTGGTCGCAGCCGCCTTCCTGGCGGTGGCCGGTGACGACGGCGAATCCGCCTGAAACGCCGCGGAAGGTGGGGGGGATGCCGGCCAGCGATGGCACGGCAATGGCCGATGAGATGCCGGGGACGACTTCCACGTTCCAGCCGCGCTGGACGAGCCAGGCCCACTCCTCGGCGCCGCGGCCGAAGACCATCGGGTCGCCGCCCTTGAGCCGGACGACGGAGGGGTGGCGGCGGGCGCAGTCTTCCATGAGGTGGAGGATTTCGTTTTGGATGGCCTCCTGTTCGCCTTCGCGCTTGCCGACGAAGTGGAGTTCGGCGCCGGGGTGGGCGAGGGCGAGGACTTCGGGCGAGACCAGGCGGTCGTAGAGAACGGCGCCGGTCTGGGCGAGCAGGCGGGCGGCTTTGACGGTGAGCAGGTCGGGGTCGCCGGGTCCGGCTCCGATGAGGTAAATGGTTGTCATCAGCGGACCCGCCCTCTGCGTTCGCGGTTGGCTTGCGGAGCTACGGCAGGCGCCCGCTCGCTACGCTCGCGGCCTCTGTGGAGGAGGTTGGATTGACGGGTCATTCGGGTTGGACCCTCGTGAACCAGTCGCCGAAGGATTCGTTTGGCGAGCGTTCGGTGGCGAAACGGCCGACCAGGGGTTGGAGGGTGGTGGCGATGTCGGTGACCGGGACGAGTTTGCGCCACGCGCGGGCGAGACGCTCGCCGGTTTCCGAGCCGCCGAGGTACAGGGTGTAAAGATTGACGCTTTCACCGACGACGCCGATCTCGGCCGTATAGGGGCGGGCGCAGCCGTTCGGGCAACCCGTGGTCCGGAGTCGGACGGGCAGGGCTGAGAGATTCGCTCCATTGAACAGCGACTGGACCTGATCGGCGATTTCGGGCAGTGTGCGTTCGCTTTCCGTGATGGCCTGGCCGCAGGTGGGCAGCGCCGGGCAGGCCATGGAGTGGCGCAGGACGGGCGGCAGGGCGTCGCCGGTGACGATTCCCTCGTTGCGCAGGGCGGCTTCGAAATCGGCTTTGCGCGATTCGGGGATGCCGCAGAAGAGCATGTTTTGCTGGACGGTGAAGCGGATCTCGGGGCGAAACTCCTCGACGACGGCGCGGATGGCCGGGCGCAGGGCGTCCTTGATGCGCCCGCTGATGACGCGCAGGCCGAAGAACCATGTGCCGGGGGCGGAGCGGCGCCAGCCGAGGTAATCGTCGCCGCGGGTCCAGACGAGCGGGCGGGCCGGGGTCAATGGGCGGCCGAGGCGGGAGGCGAGTTCCTGGCGGAACCAGTCGATACCGCGGTCCTGGATGACGTATTTGAGGCGGGCGAGCTTGCGATTGGAACGGTTGCCGAAGTCGCGGTGGATGGAGACGACCGCTTTGGCTGCTTCGAGGACTTCGCCGGGTTGGATGTCGCAGACGACATCGGCGAGGCGGGGGTAGCTGCCCTTGACGCCGTTGGATTGGCCCATGCCGCCGCCGGCGAGGACGGTGAACGCTTCCACCTGATCGCCCGCGGCGTGGGCGACGAAGCCGAGGTCGTTGGCATAGACATCGACGGTGTTGTCGCCGGCGTGGACGAAGCAGATTTTGAACTTGCGGGGGAGGTAGGTGTCGCTGTAGAGGGGTTCGGTTTCGTGCTCATCGAGCGAGGCGGCCTTCTCGCCGTCCATCCATATCTCTATGTAAGCGCGGGACTTGGGCTTGAGTTCGCGGGCTACCAAACGAACTGTTGGCGACAAGTCGGGGCGGCCTTCGAGGGGCTCGGGCGAGGCGGTGACGTTGCGGACGACATCGCCGCAGGCAGCCCAGGTGGCGAGTCCGGCGGCGTTGATGGCGGCGATGTGGGCTTTGAGATCGCGCTTGCCGACGTAGTGGTATTGGACGCCCTGGCGGGAGGTGATGCGGAGGGTGCCGTCGCCGGCGCGGTCGGCGAGGGAGTCGAGGTGGAGGTACTGTTCGGTCGTGAGGCGGCCGCCGGGGACGCCGACGCGCACCATGGAGCTATAGACCTTGGACGGGCTGGTTTTGCGGAGATCGCGGTCGTCCTGCTGGTAGACGCCATGGAACTTGAGCAGGCCGACGGCGGGCTTGGTGAAGGAGGGGGAATCGTTGAGGAGTTCCTCTGCGATGGGTCCGCGGAGGTGAGTGCTGCCGGACTTCAGGCCTTCAGCCGGAGAGGGGCGGGGGGTATCCATGGCGTCCCCAGTGTAGCATATAGCCTAATCTCTATCAAGTATTAGGTGTTTCTTTGGAATCGACGGAGTCCGGTTCGCCGGGCTTGGGGCGGCGGCGGACGAAGTTCTCGCTTCCACGATAGATGGTTGTGATGATCATGACGAAGACGGCGGCCAGGGCGACGAGAGTGGCGATGGTACCGATGACGAGATGATCGGTGGAGGAGCGGGGCTCGGGGACGATGGCGAACCCGATGGCGACGGTGACGCCGAAGAAGATGGCGGCGGTGACGAGGAGAGTCAACCAGCGGGCCTTGTTCGACTGCATGTACTGATTCTAGCCTGCATTTCTCCCCGGCATCCGGCGTAACTTGCGCGAAGCGCGCGCCTGCTTTGTCGCGTCCGGCCGGCGTGCTCGACGCACCGTTGAAGCACGCCCGCGGCGTGAAGCGGAAGATGAGCAACAACATTCCGCGGCCATACCGGCGCCAGCCGGCGCGCCGAGCCGGCGTCGCCAGGCGGATCAGGATCGTTCAGTGAACAGTCATTTGGCCAGGCTGCGTCGAGCGCTTCGACTGTCATCGACTTGCCAGGAACCTCCAGAGCCGCCTCTATCCTATCCGCCGTGGCAGCGCGCGCGGGATCGAACATGCGCCGGACCACGCGCTCGTGAACTCCCAGGCGGCGAGCGGGGGCGCGGCCATGGCGTCGGCAGCAGCGGGAAGGGTCAGGAAACTGCGTCGTTCCATGCCGGCTATCTGACTCGGCCTGAGGAGCAATGCTGAAGTCCTCGATCACCGTCTCGTAGAGCGGTATGAATTGCGGGGAACCCTCGTCGAATCACCCATGGGGGATGATCGCAGCAAAGAGACCGCGAAACTTGCAACCGCGGCCGCTACTGCCACTTCTTGTTCTGCTTGAATGATGCCTTTTGTTGCTTGGCCAACGCAGGTCCGGCGGAGTCGTGCTCGATGGCAAAGAGGATCAACGGGGAGTCTTCAAGACGCGCCGTGTTCGCGTGTTTCTTCGCGTCCGACATGCAGGGGCCGCGGTCAGTGAGAAATTTGCCGAGCCGGTCGCTGGGGACGATGACCACTCCGGCATCCAGTCTCCCCTCCCGGAAAGCCGCGGTGAGGTGGATCATGTCTATCACCAACAAGTCCGACCGTGCTGAAACCTGAACCTCCACTCCGACGCAGACCCTGGTGCCGTTGACCTGCTTGCACTTTGTCCAATCGATATCGCCGACGGTCTTCTTGGTCCACCCCCCTAAGGAACTGAACTGCGCGTCGATGAGTTTTCGGACGGCGGCCCCTCCGTTCGCGTCGGTCTCCTCCTTGACGGTTAGCGTGAACCCTGTAACGGCTGACTTGATCTCGTCAACAAGAGGGGAGAGCCCGAGCCGTTCAACGCGTGCTTTGGCTCCGTCATAGTAGATTTCTTCAACGATCTTAGGCATGGTCTAGGCTGGAGGGATAGGTTTGGGTTTGGGTTGATCAACAGGCCACGCAGCGCCTCCGGCAATTCTTCCCGCACATGAGGCAGGTTTCTGTGGAAGCGATCCCGGATGAGGGAGCAGTCAACCAACTCCGTGCCTACCCAATGCCGATTCAGATTTTGCGCCGCCTCGAAGGTGGAGCCGCCACCGCCAAACGGATCAAGGACGAAGTCGCCTTCGTTCGTGGAGAACTCGATGCACCGGCCGGGGATCATTGGCTTGAGTTCATTGATGTGCCAGCGTGCCTTAAATTTGCGATGCCGGGCGGGGCTGGTATCGTCCCAGAAGTCTGTCAGGTTCAAACCCAGAGGATTCAGGCACTTCCTGTGGCCGCCGTAGTCCTTGATGTCCTTTCCGCAATGGCGGCAGGTGGGGATGGGCAGCCTCACCCTGTTGAAGGTGGCGGGTTCACCTTTGGTGAAATAGAGCAATGCGTAATGCGCAGGATAGAGCTTCCTCCCCCTCGGAAACGTGCCCTTCATGGACAATGCGATCCAGTGCCGGAAATACATCTCCCTGCTTTCCAGGAAGTTCGCTAACCGGAAGGCTTGCTGCGGCAAATGGTAGATGAAAAAAGCACCGCCCGGCTTCAGCACTCTGATGCAATCGTCTATCCAGCCGAAGCACCACTCCAGGTAGTCATCATGATGCAGGAGGTCCTTGTCTGAGCCGTTGCCGTAGTCTTTACCGATGTTGAATGGGGGGTCGGCGAACACGGTGTCGATAGACTCTGTCCGCAACGACGCAAGCAGGTTGAGGCAGTCCGTGTTGTAGACCGCTCCGAGGCCAGTACTGAACGCCGGCTGAAACTCAACCATGAGAGGATTCCACGCCGTCAGAATACCATGCAGCGCCTCATAGACTGAGTTGCTGAGGCGCTCTATGGTGGGTCTTCTATTGGGGAGGGAGCACAGGCAGCAAACGGTAGAACTCTTTGAGGCGCGCTGCATACGCCGGGCCGGCCGTTTCGGCGATGTTATTGTGGCCGGCGCCTTCGACGGCGTGGAAGTGTTTCGGTTCATTGGCGGCGGCGAAGAGTTGTTGGCCCATCTCGAAGGGGATGATTTCGTCGCGCGTGCCGTGGATGACGAGCATGGGTGCGTGGACGCGGCGGATGCGACTGAGCGAGTCGAAGCCGGAGATGAGGGTGCGGCCGAGCAGGGGGACCACGGCTCCGGCGACGGCGCTGGCGCTGGTGAACGGGGCTTCGAGGACGACACCGGCGCAGCGGGTGCGGGTGGCCAGTTCGACGGCGACGGCGGAGCCGAGGCTTTCGCCATGGAGGACGACGCGTTGGGGCGGAAATCCGCTCTGCTGGAGCCATGCGAGGGCGGCCTCGGCATCGAGCGTGACGCCGGTTTCCGACGGGCTGCCTTCGCTTTTGCCGAAGCCGCGGTAGTCCAGGACCAGCACGGCGCTGCCCGCCTCGCGGATGGCCAGGATGGCCTGGACGCGGTGGGTGACGTTGCCGGCGTTGCCGTGGAGGAAGAGGGTGGCGAGCTTGGCATCGGGCGGCGCGGCGAACCAGCCATGGAGTTTGACGCCGTCGCGGGCAGTGATCCAGGCGTCCTCGACGCCGACTCGCTGCTGGAGTTGCCACCAGCCTTCGGGGTGTTTCATGGGGTGGAAGACCGAACGGCGGGCCAGCAGGCTGAGTCCGCCCCAGCCAACGGCGATGATGATGCCGTAGCGTCCCAGCCGTTTAATCCAGTCGCCTCGCCGCTCGCCGGTGGGTTCCATGAACCTACCCTAGCGGGACTGCCCCGCCCGATCAAGGCGACAAGTCTCAGTGGGCGTCAAACCAGCCCAGCAACCGGCGCTTGAACTCCTCTGGCGCAGCCGAGGCGGCCCCCGTGTGCCGCGCGCCGGGAACCACCCAAAGTTGGATCTCCGGATTGCGGGCGGCGATCGCTTGCGACTGCCCCAGCGGGATGTTGTCGTCAGCGTCTCCATGGATGATCAGGATGGGCGTCTTCACGCCGGCGACAGACTTTTCCGGCGCGGCGGCGCCAAGGTCGATTCCGTACCGGACACGCGCATAGAGTATTCCGCCGAAGACGATGGGCCGTGCCGCCGTGGCCCCCATCCAGGGGGTCTCGTGGAAGAACCCTCGGATGCGATGGCGGGCCACTTCCGCGAATGAAGGGAACGGACACTCGGCCACGACCGCCTTCAGCCTTCTCTCGCCCGCCAAACTCTGGAGCAGGATGCCCGCCCCCATCGAGGCCCCGTAAGCGTAGATGCCGTCGATGCATTCCGGCGCAGACGACAGGAAATCGACCCACGAGGAAACGTCATTTCTCTCCAGTACCCCGTAGGTTGCCAGTTCGCCGCCGCTCTGCCCGTGCGCCCGGCTGTCGGCCAAGAGTGCCGAATACCCGGCCGCGGCCAGCATCCGGGCCAGCCACAGGGCGTTGCCACCGTGGTCGCCGACGCCGTGCAAGGCGATGGCGCACCGTGCCCGCCCGGCGCGCTCGACCGGCAGGAACCGGCCTGACAGCCTCACGCCATCTCGCGCTTTTACATCAACTTGCCCGCATTGACATTCGTTTGGATGAGACGCGGGCACCCTTCGGACGTGCATAGCGTTATCTCCCAGCACCGCCCCGGCGGCGAAAAGAGTTGCTGCCGCGGCCATCGACAAGCCGGCTAAAAGGGCCGCTCCGCGCTGGATCGCCGTCTTTCGTTCCACGCCTCATGATGACGGAGTTCGGTTGGCGAAGTTCCACGGATCGGGATGAATCAGTGGGAGGTTGGGGCCAGCGCCGTCCTGGCGCTGACCCCAGGCAGACGCCTGGTA